>NZ_JBFAXA010000010.1:86960-200979 GCF_040689265.1 Streptomyces sp. NPDC052012 | reverse complement strand
AAACGCCCGGTTACATTCCGAACCCGGAAGCTAAGCCTTACAGCGCCGATGGTACTGCAGGGGGGACCCTGTGGGAGAGTAGGACGCCGCCGAACAATTATTCAAAGAAATCCCCCGTGCCATTCGGTACGGGGGATTTCTGCGTTTAGGGTCGAGGCATGCGCTATGACCTCGTCATCTTCGACAACGACGGCGTCCTCGTGGACAGTGAGCCGATCTCCAACCGGCTCCTCGCCGCCTACCTCACCGAGCTCGGGCATCCGACGTCGTACGAGGACTCCATTCGTGACTACATGGGGTCCGCCATGCACCGTGTGCACGACCTGGTGGAGGAGCGGACGGGGCGGCGGCTGCCGGCGGACTTCGACGATGTGTTCCATGCCCGGGTCTTCGCCGCGTTCGAGCGGGAGTTGAAGCCGGTGGCCGGCGCCGTCGACGTGCTCGGGAAGCTGGAGGCCGACGGGACGGCGTACTGCGTGGCGTCGTCCGGGAGCCATGAGCGGATTCGGGTGGGGCATCGGACGACCGGGCTGGACCGGTGGTTCGGGGACGAGCTGATCTTCAGCTCGCAGGATGTGGGGCGGGGCAAGCCGGCGCCTGATCTGTTCCTGTACGCGGCCGAGCGGATGGGTGTCGCTCCGGAGCGGTGTGTGGTCGTCGAGGACAGTCCGCTGGGTGTGCGGGCGGCGGTGGCGGCCGGGATGGATGTGTACGGGTTCACCGCGATGACGCCCGCCGAGAAGCTCGGCGGAGCCACTCGACTGTTCGCGGACATGCGGGAGTTGCCCGGGCTGCTGGGGTGACTCCCGGCAGGGGTTGGCTGCTGACCATTGTCATGCCGCCCGCCGACCAGGGCCGGAGGTCTGAGCTGAACCCCGCTGAAGCTGAAGGAAATTCATCTTTGGCCGGATCTACCCACCGGTACGCCAGGGCCCTACGCTCGCCGCCATGACCGATGTGCTGCGGCGCGGCAGGGCCTCGCTGGCGTTCGCTTTCCTGGTGCAGGGCGTCGCCTTCGCGTTGCTGGTGACGCGGATCCCGGCCATTCAGGACCGGTACGGGGTGTCCGACGCGCTGTTGCCCGTCTTCCTCGCGGCCGTGCCGATCCTCGCCGGCCTCGGCAGTGTGGCGACCGAACGGCTGGTGCGCCGGGTCCCGCCGAGTCGGGTGCTGCGGTGGTCCCAGCCGGTGGTGCTGCTGTCGCTGCTCGGGGTCGGGGCGGGGGAGCACATGGCGGTGCTGGCCGGTGCGCTGGCCGTGTTCGGGCTGGCCGTGGGTGCGCTGGACGCCTCGATGAACATGCTCGGGGTGAGCCTGCAGCGGGCGTACGGGCGCAGCATCATGCTCGGTTTCCATGCGGCGTACAGCCTGGGCGGGATCGTCGGGGCGTCGCTGGCGTGGGTGGGGGCGCACTGGGAGCTGGCGCTGTGGGTGTCGTATCTGCCGGTGGTGCTGGTGCTGATGCCGGCGGCGCTGGCGGGGAGCCGGTGGTACGTCGACGGGGACGCCGGGCCTCAGGGAGAGAAGGCAGCGGGGGAGTCGGGGGCGGGGTCGTTCCGGTGGCTGCTTCCGCTGTGTCTGGTCATGACCGTCGCGTACATCGGGGACTCGACGGTCTCCAACTGGAGCGCCAAGTATCTGCAGGACGTGCTGGGGAGCAGCGAGCAGATGGCGACGGTTCCCTACAACGTCTACATGGTGACGACACTGCTCGGGCGGGTGATCGGGGACTTCGGGGTGCGGCGGTTCGGGGCCGTGGCGGTGGTGCGCGGTGGTGCGCTGGTCGCCGCGGGCGGCTTCGGGGTCGTGGCGGTCGCGCCGGGGGCGTGGGTGGGGATGCTGGGGTTCACGCTGCTGGGCCTCGGGCTGTGTGTGCTGGTGCCGCAGACCTTCGCGGCGGCGGGGCGGCGGGCCCATGAGCTGCACGGGCCGGGGGCTTCGGATGCGGCCGTCGCACGACTGAACGTCTTCAACTACGTGGGTTTTCTAATCGGTTCACCGTTGGTCGGGGCGCTCGGTGATGCCTGGAGCTACCGCGGGGCGATGCTCGTACCGATGGTGTTGGTGCTGGTGACACTCGTGTATGCCCGGTCGTTCGCGCCTCAACCGGACCGATACGGTGGCGGGCATGAGCGGCCGCGCACAGCTGATGTGGGACGAGGCAGTAACGGGCTATGACTTCGGCCGGGACCATCCGATGGACCCGGTCCGGCTCGCGCTGACCCGGAGTCTGGTCGGTGCCCTGGGGCTCGACCGGGAGGTGGACGTGGTCGCCGCCAAGGCGGCCGGGGAGTCGACGCTGCGGCTCGTCCACCGGGAGGACTACATCGACGCGGTCAAGGCCGCGTCGGCGGATCCGGCGGCGGCCGACCAGGCGTACGGCCTCGGCACGCTGGACGATCCCGCGTTCGCCGGGATGCACGAGGTCTCGGCGCTGATCGCGGGGCAGTCGGTGGGGGCGGCGGAGGCGGTGTGGCGCGGGGAGGCGCCGCACGCGGTGAACTTCGCGGGCGGGCTGCACCATGCCATGCCGGGGGCGGCCTCGGGCTTCTGCGTGTACAACGACGCCGCGCTGGCGATCGCGCGGCTGCTGGAGCTGGGGGCCGAGCGGGTCGCGTACGTCGATGTCGACGTGCATCACGGGGACGGGGTGCAGGCGGCGTTCTGGGAGGATCCGCGGGTTCTGACGGTCTCGTTGCACGAGCATCCGCGCACGCTGTTCCCGCAGACCGGGTGGCCGCAGGAGACGGGGGCGGACAGCGCGGAGGGGAGTGCGGTCAACGTCGCGCTGCCGGCGGGGACCGGGGACGCGGGGTGGTTGCGGGCGTTCCATGCCGTGGTGCCGGAGCTGCTGGCGGACTTCCGGCCGCAGATGCTGGTGACGCAGCACGGGGCCGATACGCACTTCGAGGATCCCTTGGCGCATCTGGCGGTGTCGCTGGATGCGCAGCGGGCGGTGCAGGTGGCGTGCCATGAGCTGGCGCACGAGTACGCCGACGGGCGGTGGGTGGCGCTCGGTGGGGGCGGGTACGCGGTGGTGGAGGTCGTGCCGCGGTCGTGGACGCATCTGGTGGGGATCGCGGCGGAGCGGGCGGTGGAGCCGGAGACGGTGATTCCTGAGGGGTGGCGGCAGGAGGTGTATGCGCGGACGCGGCAGCTTGGGCCGGTGCGGATGACTGATGGGCGGTGGCCGGTGTCGTGGGCGTCGTGGGAGGAGGGGTACGACCCCGCGGATCGGTTGGACCAGGCGGTGCTGGCGACTCGTCGGGCGGTGTTTCCGCTGCGGGGGATGTTGCCGTAGGGGTTCCGCTCGGGTTCGTTGCGCGGTGACCCGGCGTGGAGGCTGGGCGGGGGTGGGTTTCGCTGGCCCGCGCTGGCGGGGTGCCGCTGCGCCCACCCGTGCCGCCCTGGGGGTACCTCCCAGGCCCTTAAGGCACCGGGGGAGGCGCGACTGCCCGCAGCTACGCGGCGAGCAGCGAGGGCGTGCCTGGGCCTGCGCCGCCGGGGCACGACTGCCCGCAGCTACGCGGGCAGAGACCCGCCGGTAGCTGTGCGCGCCGCAGTGCGTGTACGCCGACCGTGCGGTGTTTCGGGGAATTCGGGGTTCTGTGGGCTCCCGTGGCGGAGGATCGCTAGCGTGCTGACCGTCGGCGACCTTCGTGCGCATCTTCTCGACGCCCGGCTCGCGGGGGTCGTGGCGACCACGCGGGAGGAGAGTCTGCGGAGTTATCGGCTGTTCGCTGCTCGGGATCCTCGGGTGTTGATCGGGATTGATCCTGTGTGGAGCTGGGGGCAGCGGGAACTGATCGAGTTGATGGCGGATCGGTGCGGGGTTTCGCGCGATCCTCGTCATACCTCCGGTCAGGAGGTGATCGACCCGGGGCGGACGCTCGCCGCTCTGGACGCCTATGCGGAACGGCTCGCGGTCGCCGCGCAGCGTCGTGCGGCCGTGCTGCTCGGGACCGGCCACCCGCATCGGCTGCTCGGTTTCTACGCCGCACTGGCAGACGCCCTGTCGGCGGCGGGGTGTACCGTCCTCACCCCGGCGCAGGGTCGCTGTGTCGACATAACGACCCGGTTCGGTCTACGTACGTACAACCTCGGCTACGTACGAGGAGTCGCGCTCGTCCGCCGGGGAGACCCCGAACGCCCCGGTTGTGAGCCCGGCGCACACACGCACTCCCCTCTCCCGGTTCGGACCGTGCTCGACGCGGCGGCCGCGGCCGGCGGGCCGCTTCCCGAGCTGGTGATCGGAGACCACGGCTGGGCCTGCGGAGCAGGTCAGCTGGGGTTCCAGACCATTGCTCTGGCCGATGTGAACGACCCGGCACCGTTCGTGGGGGAGGCCGAGGGGTGCGTGTCGGTCGTCGTTCCACTTGATGACGGTGTGCGGTCCGATTACTACCTGCCGCTGACCCGCTACGTACTCAATCGAGCGTGTCTGTCACAGTAGGCCGCCGATGGGTGCACCTCTTCCCCACTCGCATCACCCGCCCCTACATTGGGGAGTGAGCACGCAGCGACGAAGAGTCACCGGAAGGGGAAGCCGGTGGCCGTCGAGTGCGGAAGGTTCAGGTGTGTCATGGCTGCAGCTGGCGAAAGGCCTCTGAACGAGGTTCAGTTCCTTACCGTGGCGGAGGTCGCCTCGGTGATGCGAGTGTCGAAGATGACCGTGTACCGGCTGGTGCACAGCGGTCATCTGCCCGCGATCCGGGTGGGGCGGTCCTTCCGTGTCCCCGAGCAAGCGGTTCACGAGTACCTCCGCGAGAGCTACGTGGGGGTGGAACCCGCCTGACGGCGAGCCGGGGAGCGCCCGCACAGGGCACTCATGGGCTCTCCCCGGTCACCTCGATTACGACCTCAGCGCTCGGGCGGGTAGGCTAGCCCCTCGTAGGTCGTGTGGGCCCATGGCGCCCAAACACCGAGTGATGAGAAGTGAGCGAGGGTAGTCGTGGGCTCTGTTATCAAGAAGCGGCGCAAGCGGATGGCCAAGAAGAAGCACCGCAAGCTGCTCAAGCGCACGCGCGTTCAGCGTCGCAACAAGAAGTAAGCGGCAGCGCGAGAGCGTGTCCCGTGGCCCCCCACCGCATCCGGTGGGGGGCCACTGCTGTAGGGGTACTCCCAGGGGAGCGGAGGGGAGCGATCCGGACTGTCGTCACTTCGTGCATCGGGGGGACACCACAGAGCGACGACGACCGGGTAGGTTGGCCCCCACGGACCAGGGCGAAAGGAAGGCGCTGATCTTGGGAAAGGTCGTGCTCGTGACCGGAGTGGCCCGTCAGCTGGGGGGCCGTTTCGTCCGGCGGATCCAGCGTGACCCCGAGGTGGACCGGGTCGTCGCCGTGGACGCGGTCCCGCCCGAGCACCATCTGGGCGGCGCCGACTTCATCCAGGCCGACATCCGCCAGCCCACCATCGCCCGTGTGCTCGCCGAGACCGGCGCCGACACGGTCGTCCATCTCGACGTCACGGGCACCCCGCTGGGCAGCGGCAGCCGGGCCGCGCTGAAGGAGACCAACGTCATCGGCACCATGCAGCTGCTCGGTGCCTGCCAGAAGTCCCCGAACGTCAAACGGCTGGTCGTGAAGTCCAGTACGAACGTCTACGGTTCCGCGCCCCGCGATCCGGCGGTGTTCACCGAGACGACCCCGCCCAAGTCCCTGCCCAGCGGCGGCTTCGCGAAGGACACCGTCGAGGTCGAGGGCTATGTGCGCGGCTTCGCGCGCCGCCGGCCCGACGTCGCCGTGTGCGTGCTGCGGTTCGCCAACATCCTCGGCCCCACCGCGGACAGCCCGCTCGCCTCGTACTTCTCCCTGCCGGTCCTGCCGACCGTGTTCGGTTACGACCCCCGGCTGCAGTTCGTGCACGAGGACGACGTGATCGAGGTGCTGCGGATCGGCTCGCACGAGCCGCGGCGCGGCACGCTCAACAGCGGCACGTTCAACATCGCCGGTGACGGTGTGCTGCTGCTGTCCCAGTGCTCCCGGCGGCTCGGCCGGCCCACCGTGCCGCTGTTGCTGCCCGCGGTCACCTGGGCGGGCACGGTGATGCGTACCCTGGGGATGACGGACTTCTCGCCCGAGCAGATCAGGCTGCTGACCCATGGCCGGGTGGTGGCTACGGACCAGATGCGCGAGACGCTGGGCTTCACCCCCAAGTACACGACTGCCGAAACGTTTGCGGACTTCGCGCGCAGCCGTGGCCCCGGGCTGCTCCCGCCGGAGGCCCTCGCGGGGGCCGTCGACCGGATCGCCGCGCTGTCCCTGCCGGGCAGCTCCCACCCCCCGAAGCAGAGCGCCAACTGAGGAGCGCAGCAACGATGGCGGACGCCAAGGTCATTCCCTTCGACGACGACCGCTCCCGCGGCGGCTCCACGCAGCGCCCGTCGCGTCGCCGTGGCGCGGGAAACCGCCGCCCGGGCGGGGCGCAGCCCGCGGTCGGTGAGGTCCAGCCCCTGCCCGGCATGGCGTCCGCGCGGGAGGATGATCCCGTGACGCGTGAGGACGAGCGGCCCGAGGAGCCGGCCGGTGACGACACCGGCGGGCTGGAGCGGCGTATCGCGAGCGGGCTGGCGTTCCTGCGCCGCCGCCTCACCGGGGACTACGAGGTCGACGACTTCGGCTACGACGAGGAGCTCACCGACCAGGTCCTGATGTCCCTCCTGCGCCCGCTGTACGAGAAGTACTTCCGGGTCGAGGTGAAGGGCATCGAGAACATCCCGGCGGAGGGCGGCGCCCTGATCGTCGCCAACCACTCCGGGACGCTGCCGATGGACGGCCTGATGATGCAGGTCGCCGTGCACGACAACCATCCGGCCGGGCGTCATCTGCGGCTGCTCGCGGCGGACCTGGTGTTCATGCTGCCGGTGGTCAACGAGCTCGCCCGCAAGCTCGGCCACACGCTGGCCTGCGCGGAGGACGCGGCCCGGCTGCTGGAGCAGGGGGAGCTGGTCGGGGTGATGCCGGAGGGCTTCAAGGGCCTCGGCAAGCCCTTCGCCGACCGCTACAAGCTCCAGCGTTTCGGCCGGGGCGGCTTCGTCTCCACGGCGCTGCGGGCGCGCACGCCGATCGTGCCCTGCTCGATCGTCGGGGCCGAGGAGATCTACCCGATGATCGGCAACGCGCGGACGGTCGCCCGGCTGCTGGGCTTCCCGTACTTCCCGCTGACGCCGACGTTCCCGTGGCTCGGACCGCTGGGTGCGATCCCGCTGCCGACGAAGTGGACGATCCAGTTCGGCGAGCCGATCCCGACGGACGGCTATCCGCCGGAGGCGGCGGAGGACCCGATGCTGATGTTCAACCTCACCGACCAGGTGCGGGAGCAGATCCAGCACACGCTGTACAAGCTGCTGGTGCAGCGGCGGTCGGTGTTCTTCTAGGCACGTTGGGACGACGCAGCAGTCGTACCGAAGCAGGCGCTTCGATACGACGCAGCTACTTCGGTACGACGACGGGGCGCCCCCCTCGCGAGGAGGCGCCCCGTTCGGCGTGGTGCCCTACTCCGCGTCCTCGCCCTCGATGCCCAGGCCGGGGAGCAGGCCGGGCAGGAGCGGCGGGAGGGTGACGTCGGGCTCGGCGGGTGGTGTGATTCCGCCGGTGACGGGCGGCGAGGTCTTGCTGCCGCCGCTCTCCTTCGGCGGGTCGAGCAGGCCGCCGGTGTTGCCGCCGAGCAGGCCGTCGCTCTCCTTGCCGGAGTCGGCGGAGCTGCTGGGGCCGTCGCTGTCGGAGCCCCGCTCGTCGGCGGAGCCGCCGGTGCTGCCGGGTTCCTCGGAACGGCCCGGTCCCGAGGAGTCGCTGGGCGTCGACCCCGAGCCGTGCCGCTGCCCGTCGTCGCCGCTCTCCCGGGCCGGGGACTCGGGGAGCAGGGACTGCAGCGGGGCCACGTCTTCGTCTATGGCGTCGAAGACCGAGGACACCTCTTCGCTGACGTCGCCGAGTTGCAGGGGCAGCCGCTCGCGCAGGTCGCCCCACAGCTCGCGGTGCGAGTGGGAGAAGGAGGAGAGGGCCTGCATGGGGCCGAGCGAGTCGGGGTTGCGCTCGTACGCCTCGCGCAGCAGGCGGTGGCCCTCCGAGGCGTCGTGCCGCATGTTGGACAGGGCGCGGCGGACCTCGCCGAGCGACTCGTGGTCGAGGGGGCCGCTGCGGCCGCGCTCCATCAGGCGGCGGGCTTCGCTCAGGCGGGTGGAGGCGTGGTCGAGGTAGACCCGGCCGCGCTCGTCGTTGCCGTCGGCGAGGGTGAGTTTGACGTCCTCGATGCCTCGCTTGAGGCCGTAGAGGGAGTCCCCGGGCAGGGCGTCGGAGCTGGCGGCGGCTACTCCGCCGAGGGCTCCGGCGGCGACGCCGACGCTGAGTCCGCCCGCGGTGAGCCCTTTGGCCAGCCGGGAGCGGGGGCGCAGCTTGCTCAGGGGTGTCGCCCGGTGGGCGCCGCGGGCCCGGCGTGAGCGCTGCTCGGGCACGGGCGGGTCGGCCGTGTCACCCGCGGCGGTGCCCTCGCGCAGCATGGCTTCGAAGGCGGCGACCAGTTGGGCCCGCTGGACGACCTTGACCTCGGGGTCCAGCTCCGGCTTGGGCAGCGCGCCGAGCCCGCCGGCAAGCTCGAGCAGCCGGGTCTGCTCGGTCTCCGCGGCGGCCGGTGCCGGTCCTTCGGACTGCTCGGCCGCCGTGCCCCGGTCGGACTGCTCCTCCAGGGCCTGGGCGAAGGCGCTCGCCCGCCGGTGCGCCGATACGTTCGCGATCACTGGCGGCACCTCCTCTCGTCATGACGGTCGACTCCCCAGGGGGTCCTGAGGGTTGCATCCTCTGACCACATCCACACGATCGAGTGATCGGACTTGGCCAGGGGGTGACCACAGGGAGCCTGCATCTCGCACAACGAGCGGTGCGGCACTTGGGTTACGGACGCCGGGGCATCGGATGGAGAAGTCAACGCGGCCTCACGGAACGTGAGTTGAGAGTCGCCGAGGGTGATCGGCTCAGCGGGCGTCGTCCGGGAGGAGCCGGGCGAGGGTGCGGACCGCCCGGTACTGGAGCGTCTTGATGGCGCCCTCGTTCTTGCCCATGACGCGGGCGGTCTCGGCGACGGACAGGCCCTGCAGGAAGCGGAGCGTGACGCACTCCTGCTGCTGGGGGTTGAGCCGGCGCACGGCGTCCAGCAGGGCGGCGTTGGACAGCGACTCGAGGACGGAGTCCTCCGGGGAGCGCTCGACCTCGTTGGCGTCGAGCATCTCGCCGGTGGTGATCTCCAGACGGAAGCGGCTGGACTTGAAGTGGTCGGCGACCAGGTTGCGCGCGATGGTGACGAGCCAGGCGCCGAAGTCGCGGCCCTGCCAGGTGAAGGTGCCGATCCTGCGCAGGGCCCGCAGAAAGGTCTCGCTCGTGAGGTCCTCGGCGGTCGCCTTGCCTCCCACGCGGTAGTAGATGTAGCGGTACACGGTGTCGCTGTACTGGTCGTAGAGCCGTCCGAAGGCGTCGGCCTCGCCGGCCTGGGCGCGCTCGACGAGGTCCATCATCCTGGCGCTGTCGCTGTCCGCGGCGGGCCGGCGTGCGGTGGCCGCCCCCGTGGAGCGCCCGCGTCTGCCGACCGCGGCGCTGCCGTCGGCGAGGGCGTAGCACGGGCCGACGGGTGCGGTGGCGAAGGCGGGGACGGCGTACGCGGTGGGGACGAAGCCGCGCAACATGTCTCGGGCCGTGGCGACCGTCGCGCGCAGCGTAGCCAGGCCCGAGGCGTCAACCCCGACGTGTGGGTACACGGGACTCCCAGAGGCAGAGCTTCCATCACGTGCAGTGCGGGACCGTTCACCCGTCGTAGCGACGGAGGGGTACCGGTTTGCGTCTGAGGAGAATAACGCTTCGTACAGGCACTGCTACACCGAGTTGCTCAAATCATCGATTACGTCGCTTCCGTAACCGGTTGACGCCTCATCAGCTATCGCAGAGTGATCGATTGCTGACCGGATTGCTTCGGATTCCGGGTTCATCCAGGACATGTTGTGGCCGTGTGCAGCCAACAGGACTGGACAGGGGGGTTGCGGGGTACGGCAGTTGGATTGGCCGCGTGTTCGGGTGGGTCGGTGTCTTTGGGCGTGAGTGATCGGCCGGTCGGGCGTGGGTACCTGGGTTGACCGATGTCATGCAGGGCCCTGCCGACCGGAAGCCGTGCTGGGTGCTGCAGGCGGTGGGCCAGGAGGCCGGCTGGATGCTTGCCGATCGCGGGAAGGGCTGCCGTCAGGGCGTGGCGCACGGCGGCTCTGCCTAGGGCGTTGTCGAACCAGGTGACTACGGCGGGAGCCAGACGGCGTACGTCGCGCAGGACAGCGTCAGGCGGTAGTCGGTACCGCGCAGGCCGGTGAGGAGAGCAACGGCTTCGCCGTAGCGATAGCCCGCCGCACCGGCCCCTGGCTCACCGGTGTCCGGATTTCCGGGCGCCGGTCAGGCTGACCATCTATGCCGGTCTACGCCTCGTGGGAGCGGACAGCGTGGGACAGTTCGCGCACACCGCTGACACGAGGGTGGGAGCGGTGCAGCTCTCGGACGATCGCTCGCATACTGGGCCGGTCCCGGACCTCCGCAGGTGTCACGCGGAAGGCGTTGAGCAAACACTGCGCTGTCTGTTCGGCCTTCCCCCACTGCCACCAGGCGCGAGCCATGTCGGTGTGCAAGCGGGCCTTTCGTTCTGCTGTGGTGAACTGCTCCTGGCGGAGCTGCTCACCTGCCCTGATCGCGGCTCCGGCGTCTCCGAGCGCCCAGTGGACGCCCACTCGGTACAGGCGTACGGATGCGGGGGTGATGGCGAAGAGACGCCCGGCCGGCGCTACGCCGGGCAGATCACGTGCAGCCCGCGCAGCATCTTCGATCATCGACAATGCTTGATCACGGTCACCGGCGCGAGCCGCCGTGTACGACGTGGTGCACAGCAGCTGAGCGTACGCCGCAGCCTGTGCCTGGGTGGTCAGGCCTGTGGCCTCGATGTCGGATGCTGCCTTGAGCACCAGCCGCTGTGCAGCGTCTGCCTGATCCTGGTGGCGCAGGACGATGCCTAGCTCACGTGCCGCAGCCGCCGATACCAGCGGGGAACCTGACAGCTCCGCGTAGAGGCTCGCGCGGTCCGCGGTGAGCCGTGCTTGGTCGTACCGGCCGACCTTGATGAGCACCTGAGCCGTCAACGAGTAACAGGCGGACAGACGGGCGTAGTCGATCTCCGCACGATCCTGGATACGAGCGTGGGCCGTTGCCAGGAGGTCCGGCAATGCCTTCAGAAGATCGCCGTACTTGCCGGTGTCGAACAGCGCACGCCCGCGGGCGAGACGTGTATCGAGAGGCACCGGCGAACCCTCAGGTGCGGGCATCTCGGCCAGCGCCGATTCCACGCCGAGCAGAAGGGACGTGGGGACGGCCAGCCCTGCCGCTGCGAGCAGCGTACGGCGTCGCATCGGGTCCTCCTCGGTGTGGTGTGGACCGTTTGGCGCAACCCTAGTGGCTTGCCTGCCCGTCAGCCCGAGTGCCGCACCCAGGACATCCGGTGGCACGCCGACTTCGTACGCAGCCCGCTGTAACAGACGCAGATCGCTGACTCGGCCGGACTTCTCCAGCCGGGAGACGGTCGACGCCGAACAGCCGAGGCGACGGCCGAGATCGGCCTGGCGCCAGCCCCGTGAAATGCGGCCGAGTTTGATCAACCCTCCGGGGTCGGACCGCTCCATGAGTAAGCGGGCTCCGGACGAGTTCCACAACGGGTCGGTGGTGCGCTGCATCGCGCCTCCCCCACGGCAGGAGCAGGACCGTCTGTCCACGGTAAGGGCTGCGCAACGGTAGGCCCATGGGGCGTGCATCTTCTGCACACCGCCTGCGTGAGTTGCGAGTTGACGACGACCCGGATGCACGGCGTGGTGCCGTGGTGTCGCGGGCCCGCCGGCAGGGAGCGGGCCGCGGCACACGGGAGGAGAGCCACTGTGGCAACGGTCCTTGAGAGCACCCCAGAGACGGCTTCCACGACTCGGGATCCCAGGAATTACGTCAGGCCGGAGGTCTGGGAGCGGGAGGTCCAGCTCCTGATGCGCGACCACCCGTTCGACGAGGTCATGGCCGAGCGGCTGTTCAGCGCGGCGATCTCGTACCTGATCACGGCGATGGAGAAGTGGGGTGAGGGACTGGAGATGTGCTGCGGCCGGGTTGTCGACATCGCTGTCCACGTCTTCATCCTGGACACGAAGAACTACCGCGAGTTCTGCGCCGAGCACTTCGGCGGCCGGTTCCTCGAGCACATCCCGGAGGTCGAGTTCAAGTACGACGGCTCGGTGGAGCGCACGGCCCACATCATCGCGGAGAACGGCTTCCCGGTGGACTGGAAGCTGTGGGAGCGGGACTTCGCGAAGTGCGGTCCGTGCAGGCCGGGCGAGAACTGCCACTGATCGGTCGCGACCGGCCGGGTCCGGGTGTCCTCGGCGGGCATCCGGGCCCGTTCCTGTCTTCATGGCGTGTCGCGGACGGGCCACGGCTACGGTGCTCCAGCGCCGTGCCCGCTCCCCGCAAGGACACCCATGCCCCGCATGTCACACGATCCCGTCCTCTTCTGGGACCGCTACAAGCCGGAACGGGACGGACCGTCCCCGCCTCCTGACGTGACGGCTTTCGAGTGGACGCAGTACGAAGGTCATGGCCCGGGAGCCGAACTGCTCGGCCGGCCGCGTACCGCGCTGGAACTGGGGGCCGCCGAGTGCCGGGAGGCGTCGTGGCTGGCGCGCCGAGGAGTGCGTGTCACGGCCCTGGACATGTCCCCCGTGCAGGTCGAGCGGGCACGCAGGTGGTGGAAGGACGTTCCCGGCCTGACGATCGAGGAGGGGGAGGCGTGCGCCTTCCTCCGCGCGGGCGACCAGACGTACGACGCGGTCTACTCGGTCTGGGGGGCGACGTGGTTCACCGACCCCGACGAGCTCTTCCCGCTGGTGGCCGAGAGGCTGTCACCGGGCGGGGTGTTCGTCTTCTCGCACGGCGAGACCCCCCGGCACCTCATTGGTCGCCAACCCATGTATGGGAAGGGCCCGGCAGGCAGGGAGATGAGTGTGGACCGTTGGTGTCATCCTGCCGAGGCATGGGCCGACATCGCACGCGAGCATGGCTTCCGTGACGTCCGGGCGCAGTGTCTTCCCGCGCCCACCGACCAAGCGCCGGGCACGGTCATCGTCGAAGCGCGGCTACCTGCCTGACGGGGCAGACGACCCAGGTTTTCTCGATCACTGAGAGGGGACTGCGTGCCACCGTCCTCCTATTCGGCGAGCGGACGATGCCGCCTCTGCGGTAGCGCCATACAGATAGACAGGCGGAGCGGGAAGGTCTATCCCCATCGCCGTGCTGACGCGCGGGTGCAGTGCCCGGAGTCGGGCAAGCCCCGATATCGCCCCGGGTCGCCGAATGAGTTGTTGTACGACTTGAACCCGTCCGTCATCACCAGGCGCCCGCCCCGGCCGGTAAGCACCATCCGGGAGGTGCCGGTCCCCAGGCCCTCGTGGGTTCCGCTGCTGGAAGACGCCGAAGCCCCAGTGATCACCTTGCCCGCTCGCGGCCGTCTCGGTTACTGGGTCCCGGGCCACGGTTGGCAGAAGCACGAGGAGTTCGTACATCGCCACGTCCATGGCCGCGCCCGCCCGGAATGGGACCACGGCGGTGATTCCTGGTCCGTGGCCACGCGGCACTTCATCGAGCTCGCCGGCGCACTCGTGAAGCGGCACGGCCGCATACTCCTCGGACGCGAGTACAACAGCTCGGAGCGGTGCAACCCCAGCTGCATGAACGCCTCCGGCTACGAGTGCACCTGCTCGTGCATGGCGCGCAATCACGGCCGTGGCGGATGGATGTCCGGATGGCGCATCACCGCCGAGACGACCAGCGTGGTCCACGGACGCCACTGGAGCTGGACCGTGCTGGAGAGCATCCCCTCGGGCTCGCGCGGTTGACAGACAGCCCGTCACCGACCGAGGTCCAGCTCCGCCCACACGGTCTTGCACGGCACCGGGCCCCCTCGTACGCCCCAGCGGTCGGCCAGTTCCTCGACCAGCCGGAGGCCGTAGCCCGACTCGGCGGGCCCCGCCCCGGCGGCCGTTGGTGTCCGTGTGGGCAGTTTCTCGGCCCGGGAGTCGGTGACCTCGATACGGAGGGTGGCGTGCGCTGTGACGGTAATGCTGAGCCGGAAACTCCTGCCCGGGACATGGCCGTGCACGGCGGCGTTCGCGGCGAGCTCGGCGACGATCAGCCGGGCCGGGTCCAGCGGCAGCTCCCAGGAGCGCAGTTGCTCGGTGGCGAGCAGACGTGCGAGGCGGGCGCCCCGGCGAGTGGCGGAGAGCGGCACGGTGAACTGGTGGAGCGGGGCGCTCGGTGCGGTGATTTCCTGATTCACGTTACTCAGAGTGTTCGTGCATGCGTAGCCTGTGAAGGCGGGCGGCCCGTGCGACCGGTGGCTGTCCGTGAGATGTCCGGGTTCTGTCCGGGCTGCCCGGGGTGACCGGGCGCCGGCGACCGGAGTTGGGCCGGGGAAGGGCGCGCGGCGGGAGGGCGGCGGACATGAGCGGGTGGGAAGCGGGGCTGGACGACGAAGAGGCCGGGGCCGTGATGCGGACGGTCGTACGGCAGTTGAAGCTGTGGCGGGAGGCGGCCGGGCTCACCCAGGCGGAGTTCGGGGCGGCGATCGGATACGGGGAGGAGCTGGTCTCGTCCGTGGAGCGGGGGCGGCGGATTCCCCGGCCCGAGTATCTGGACGCGGCGGACGAGGTGTTGGGGGCGGGCGGGAAGATCGCGGCGCTCAAGCAGGATGTAGCGGAGGTCCGGTATCCGAAGAAGGTGCGGGACCTGAAGAAGCTGGAGGCGGATGCGATCGAGCTGTGCGCCTACAACAACTCCGTCGTCCAAGGGTTGTTGCAGACAGAGGACTATGCACGGGCTGTGTTCAACGCACATCGACCGGCGCTCACCGAGGACGAGGTGGAGCAGCAGGTCGCGGCACGCTTGGCACGACAGGGAATCCTTGATCTCATGACCGGACGGCGCGTCTTCAGCTTTGTGCAGTGCGAGTCGACGCTTCGCAGGCCCATGGGAGGCAGAATGGTGATGCGCCAGCAGCTCGAACGGCTGTTGGAGGTGGCTCAGTTGCGCAACGTGGACCTCCAGGTCCTTCCCCTGGACCGCGAGGTGAACTCTGGGACTGGCGGTTCATTCCGACTGCTCAAGCTCAAAGGAGGGGGCACAGTCGCGTTCAGCGAATCGCCCCTCAGCAGCAGAGTGACGGCTGACCCCAAGGAAACGACGGTCCTCGACATCCGCTACGGAGCTCTACGCGCCCAGGCTCTCAGCCCACAGGATTCGTTGCCGCTGATCGAGAAAGCACTGGGAGATACAAGGACATGACGCTCAATGCCTCTGCAACCAGCACCAAGCCGGAATGGATAAAGAGCAGCTACAGCACGTCCGACGGCCCCGACTGCGTCGAGGTGGCGGCCATCCCCAGCCACATCCTCGTCCGCGACTCCAAGAACCCCGATGGCCCCCGCCTGGCCCTAGCCCCTGCCACCTGGGCGACCTTCCTGCCGTACGCCTCCGCGTACTGACGGAGTAAACGCACGTGGCCCGCACCCGAATGCACGGGTGCGGGCCACGCCTGCGTATCAGTCGGCGACCGGAGCCGCCTGCTCCGCCGAGCCCTCCCGCCGGGCCTGCTGCAAGGTCTCTGCGATCGCGGCGAACTCCTCCAGCGCGGCCTGAAGATCCTCGACGATCTCGGCGGCCAGCACCTCGGGCGCGGGCAGGTTGTCCGCGTCGTCGAGGCTCGGGTCGCGGAGCCAAGTGATGTCGAGGTTGGCCTTGTCCCGTGCGATCAGCTCGTCGTACGTGTACGCCTTGAAGCGCTCCGTCTCGACCCGCTTGGAGCGGTCCTCGTCAGGGCGGTAGCACTGCACGAAGTCTTCGAGGTGGGCCCGTGTGAGCGGGTTCTGCTTGAGGGTGAAGTGCTGGGCGGTACGGAAGTCGTAGACCCACAGCTTCTCGGTCCACGCCTGCTCGGGTCTGGCCGGCTTGCGTTCAAAGAACAGCACGTTGGCTTTGACGCCACCCGCATAGAAGATGCCGGTGGGCAGGCGCAGCAACGTGTGGACGTCGTACTCCTTCAGCAGGCGCCGACGGATCGTCTCACCCGCGCCGCCCTCGAAGAGGACGTTGTCAGGGACGACGACCGCCGCCCGGCCGTGGATCTCCAGCAGCGAGGCGATGTGCTGGACGAAGTTGAGCTGCTTGTTGGTCGTGGTGACCCAGAAGTCACGGCGCTCGTAGGCGATCGCCTCGCGGGCGGCAGAGCCGTCGTCGCCGTACACGGTGATCGACGACTTCTTGCCGAAGGGCGGGTTGGCCAGGACCAGGCTTGCGCGCTTGGTGGGCGGGGAGATGAGGGCATCACGGTCATGGATGAGGGTGGGCCCGGTGGGCTGACCGATGCCGTGCAGGAAGAGGTTCATCGCGGCGAGACGGGCGGTGTTCCTGACCAGTTCGGTGCCCCAGATGCCGCCACTGCTGAGGTGCTTGCGTTGCTCAGGGGTGAGCCGGTTGCCGTACTCCTGGAGGATGTACTCGGCGGCGGCGAGCAGGAAGCCACCGGTTCCGCTGGCGGGGTCGGTGATCGTGTCGTCCGGGGTGGGGCGAACGCAGTCGATGATGGCCTGGATGAGCGGACGCGGGGTGAAGTACTGACCGGCGCCCGACTTGACGTCCTCCGCGCCACGGGAAAGCAGTTCCTCGTAGGCGTCGCCCTTGATGTCGGTCTTCTGACCGGACCAGTTCTCCTTGTCGATCAGGTCCTTGACCAAGCGCTTGAGCTTCGCGGGGTCGTGGATGCGGTTACGGGCCCCGTTGAAGATCAGGTGGAAGGTGGTGCCCTTGCGCTGGTTGCCGAGGTCTTCGAGGAGCTGCGTGTAGGCGGCTTCGAGCTCGGCGCCGTCGTTGTTCAGCAGCTCGGGCCAGCCACGTCCTTCCCAGACCGACCCCTCGGGCATGATCTGCTCGCGGAACATCGGCGGGCGGGACTGTGCCTCGTGGGCCATCTTCAGGAAGACGAGAAGCGTCAACTGCTCAACGTAGTCGATGGTGGAGACACCGTCGTCCCGCAGGACATGGCAGTAACTCCAGAGCTTGTCGACGAGCCGACGGGCCTCGGTCGTGGTCACGAGGGGATCTCCAGGTCAAGGGTGGGCTGAGTGGCAGCGAGGCTGGCCTCAATCGACTGCCGATCACTATTTTCCTCACCGCTGTGGGCCGCCTTGCCCCGAGCGGATACAGGCCGAGCGCTCCGACGTCGAGTGTTCTTCGCCTTAGCAGCTGCTTCACTCGCCACCTTAATTCGAGCCAGCAGTTCCTCAACCGGCTCATCGTCAGGGTCCTGCGAGACGAGCTGCCCGTTAAAAGCCACAGAGAAGAGTGAGCGACGGAGTGCACTCGCGCGATCTAGGGCAGACTGGATCGCTGCTTCTGCTCTTTCAACAACCGCGATCTGGCTCTCAGTAGCTGCGACGATGCGCCGCTGCTCCTCCAACGGGGGCACAGGGACTTCCCACGCCGCCAAACGCGCCACACCAATGTGGTGAATGCCGACGCCACGCGAATGTTCTACAAATGCTCCACGCTTGGCTTCCCCCCGCAGGAAATGCAGAAGGAAATACGGGTCAACCCCATAGCTGCGAACTCGAATCAGTGTGTTCTGGAAGCAGCAGTCAGCGATCTCACCGTTCCAGATAGCGGGCTTACCGACCTCGGAGGCGCTGCCAGACGCCTCACTCAGTACGATATCTCCCTCCTTCAGCCCGTAGACAGCGACCTCATCATCCGTGAAGTTCATCTCCTTCACGTCGTCCAGCTTGAGCCCATTCCAGTCCACGTTCGCAGCGCGCAGGTACGGGCGCATCTGCGTACCGGAGTGGTTCTTGGGCGATCGCTGCCGACCAAGCCGCACTTCGGCAACCTGATCCAGCCGGACCCGGACCCACCCCTTCGGCAGTTCCGAAGGATTACCGCCCTCGCTCACGCACCCAACTCCCGTCCAAGCTCATCCAAAATCTCAGCCCCCCGATCCGCCCCGAACTCACGAAGGAACCCGTCCACGCCACCACGCTCGATGAAGGGTACGTCCTTCAAATGCTCGGGCTCGATCGCGGCATCCGTCGCTATCACGTCGACCATGCGGTCGAGCCACCACACCTGGTCCTCCGTGAACACCGCCCCCGCCTGCTCCTGACGCGCCCGCCACGCCGCGTACCGTTCCTCCACCAGCGCCCGGTACGGCCGTACCTCCTCCTCCAGCCCCAGCTCGAACCGCAGCAGTCCGATGAGATCCACCACGCCGGCCGCCCCCCGCGGATGCCGAGCCGCCTTGCCCAGCTGTACGTACGCGTCGTACAGCCGTCCCGGAGTCCACTGGAACGGGGGACGCTCGATCTTGCGGGCGAGGTCCTTCAGCCGGCGGTAGACCTCCTTCGGATCGCGCCGCTCGCTGAACGCGATGTTGAAGGCCGCGATCTCGTCCTGGTGCTCCTTGATGTACTGCTGCCAGGACGTCACCCGCCGCATCGCCAGCTCATCGGCCGTGATGCCGCGCGCCTCCTTCACCTCGTCCACGCTCACCTCGTCTATGACGATGTCGTGGGCGCGACGCATGGACATGAGCCGGTCTCGCAGCTCACGGTTCGACGCGATCGGCTTCAGCGCGTCCAGCATCTCCTGCCGTACCTGCGCCTGCCCGCCGATCCGCCGGGCCCGCTCCTGCTGGTCGGGGTCGACGGACCGGACCAGCCCGCCCACGATTTCCCGCAGCGGCTGGCCGGCGAGTTCCTCGACCTCCTCGCGCTCCTCGGGCGTGAGCTGCCGGTCGAGGCGTGCCAGGCGGCCCGCCAGCGTGGCGACCTCGTCCTCGGTCATCGCCAGGCCCGCCGTCTTCGCCATCAGCCGCTCCAGCGGGATCTTCCGCTCGGAGACCCTGACGAGCGGGCGCGCGTCCACGCGCGGGGAGTCCGTCACGCCCACCGCGTCGACGATCACGAACCGTTCCTTCACCTCGGCGTCCGGCGTGACGGCCTGGAACTCCGCCGGGTCGATCGTCCGGGAGCCCCGTCCCTTCATCTGCTCGAAGTAGGCCCAGCTCTTGACGTCCCGCAGGAAGAAGACACACTCCAGCGGCGGGATGTCGGTTCCCGTGGCGATCATGTCGACGGTCACCGCGATCCGCAGCTCGGGGCTGTTGCGGAACGCCTTGATCAGCTCGGCCGGTCGCTTCGCCGCGTGCGTGATCTTCCGGCAGAAGTCATCGCTCTCGCCGAAGACCTGGCGCACCATCTGGACGATCTCATCGGCGTGGTTGTCGTCCACGGCGAAGATCAGCGTCTTGGGCACGTGCGTCCGGGCCCGCTGGAGCTCCCCCTCGCCCACCGGAGGGAAGATGTCCGTGAACAGGTGCTTGCGGAAGGTTTCGACGACGAGCTTCAACTGCCCCTTGCTGATGACCTGACGGCCCAGCTGGGACGCCTTCCACTCCAGGTCCTCCTCCAGCTCCTGGTACCGCTCGCGCCGCGTCTTGCGCTCCCGCATCGGGACGACCGTCTCCGCGGGGATCGTCCCGCCGTTCTCTCCGAGCTCCGTGCGGATCCGGAAGACGTCGAAGTCGACGTTGACGCCGTCGGCGACGGCCTGCTCGTACGGGTACTCGCTGACCAGGTTCTGGAAGAAGAAGCCGAAGGTCTGCTTGACCGGGGTGGCGGTCAGGCCGACGAGGTGGGCGTCGAAGTACTCCAGGACCGCGCGCCACTTGCCGTAGATGGAGCGGTGGCACTCGTCCACGACGATCAGGTCGAAGGACTCGGGCGGCAGGTCCGGGTTGTAGCCGACCTCCACCGGCTCGTCGACCAAGTCGTAGCGGTCCAGGGCCGCGTCCTCGCTGTCGGCGCTCGGGACTTCGCGACCCGTCAGTGCCAGCCACAGCCGCTGCACCGTGGAGACCACCACGTGCGCGGAGCCCAGTACGGTGTCCCCGGCCAGCCGCTGCACGACGTACAGCTCGGTGAACTTGCGGCCGTCGTCCGGGGTGTCGAAGTTCTCGAACTCCGTCGCGGCCTGGCTGCCGAGGTTGTTGCGGTCGACCAGGAAGAGGATGCGCTTGGCACCGGCGTGCTTGAGCAGCCGGTAGCTCTCGCTGACCACCGTGTACGTCTTGCCGGCGCCGGTCGCCATCTGAATCAGGGCGCGCGGGTCGTCCTTGGCCAGCGAGCGCTCCAGACCATTGATGGCCTTCACCTGGGCCGGACGCAGGTCCTCCGGGTCGAGGAAGGTCTGCGGCAGGCGGCGCATACGCGCGCGCAGGGTCGGCGCGGTCGGGTCGGCCTCGGCCTCCTCGATCCAGCGGGCGATCGTGTCCGGCCGGTGCACGGCGAAGACCTCACGCGTGCGCGGGGACGGGTCGAGCGCGTTGTGGAAACGGACGGTGTTGCCGTCGGCGACGTACCGGAAGGGCAGGCTGGCCCGCCAGGCGCTGAGCTGCTGGCTGCGGGTGAGGCCGGTGGCGTAACGGGAGGCCTGCTCCATGGCGGCCTCCAGGTCGGCCCCCTCCCGCTTCGCCTCTATGACACCGACCAGGCGCTGGTCGACGTACAGAAGGTAGTCGGCGCGGCCAACAGCGGTGGAGACCTCCCGAACGGCGACGCCCTTACCCGCGAAGAGGTTCTTGGCGGTGTCGTCCTGGACGACCCAGCCCGCCTTCTCCAGGATCCGGTCCAGCTCCGCCCGGACCTGAGCCTCGCTCATCGGCGGGCGGGCGGCCTTCTGCGCGTGCGCGATGAACTCGTCACGCTGGGAGGCGCCGTCCAGCGGGCGGGCGGCCGAACGGGACTCCATGGCCGGAGCCGTGAGTTCGGTGATCTTGTCGCTCAGCTCGGCGATCAGGTCGTGCAGTGCGGCCCGTTCGGCCTCGGCACGGGCCAACTCCGCCTCGGCCTGCTCACGGGCAGCCTGCTCACGCTCCAGGCGGCTCTGCTTACCGTCGTAGCTGAGCCGGGCCTCCTCCAACTTACGGCGGTAGGCGTCGAGTTCCGTACGCAGTTGTTCCAGCTCGTGCTGGTCGGCAACGGTCGTGGGCGCCGGCGCGGCGGAGGGCGGTGCGGGCGCCAGGAACACCCTGTGCGTGGTGTCCGACTGGTCGAGGGAGCGGTGCAGCCAGTCACCGAGGCGGAAGCACAGCTCCACGGACTGGAGCGCTTCGCGGACGTTGGCGTAGTACTCGTGAACGGCCCTGTTGCCCGTGGTCCGGATCGCCTCGAACCAAGCCCTCACCTGCGGAACGAGCACACCGGACCGGGTGAGCGCGTTGATCCGGTCAACCTGCCGGGGCCCGGGAACGGTGAGGCCGAGGAGCGTGACCAGGTGCCGGGTCATGACCTCGCCGAAGAGGCGGGCCTTCACCATGGCCGCGTGCGGATCGGTGTGGACGTACGACTCGGCGGAGCAGCCCAGCGTCACCAGTAAAGGCTCGTGCCCCAGCAGGTGACCGAAGTTGGGCGAGCCCGCGGCCAACCGTGCGACCTGCTTGTCGTCCCCGCCGGACGGACCGCCAACCACCGCCGTCACCATGTGCTTCCCCCCAGGTTTCTGGTCGCCATGTCGATGAGCAAAGCCTTGCAGAATGACATGAACAAGGATGGTTGACAAGCGTTTTGAGGAATCCGACGTCATGCTCAGCGCATGCGCTGCGCAGAGCGCAGGTCACCGGCGGTTTTGGACGGGCCGACGGGCAAACCGTCCACCGTCGCCCCTCGGCCACCTGTCCAGGACCACAACGCGCGATGGCGGAACCCGTTGCTACGACGGGTTCCGCCACCAATTCACGCGTACGACCTCATGTCGTCGACCGGCGCCTGCGCGCCCCCGGCCTCCGCTCGCTCGGGCGCGTCACCGGGTCGCCTGCCTCCAGGGCTGCCGTGCGGCGGCGCATGCCGAAGTCGGCCAGGGCCTCCGCCAGCTTGTGGACGGACGGCTCCGGGGCCATGACGTCGACGCGCAGGCCGTGTTCCTCGGCCGTCTTCGCCGTGGCCGGGCCGATGCAGGCGATCACGGTGACGTTGTGCGGCTTGCCCGCGATGCCGACCAGGTTCCGGACCGTCGACGAGGACGTGAACAGGACCGCGTCGAAGCCGCCGCCCTTGATCGCCTCGCGGGTCTCCGCCGGGGGCGGCGAGGCGCGGACCGTGCGGTAGGCCGTGACGTCGTCGACCTCCCAGCCCAGCTCGATCAGGCCGGCCACCAGGGTTTCCGTGGCGATGTCGGCGCGGGGGAGGAAGACGCGGTCGATCGGGTCGAAGACCGGGTCGTAGGGGGGCCAGTCCTCCAGGAGGCCGGCCGCCGACTGTTCGCCGCTCGGCACCAGGTCGGGCTTCACGCCGAAGGCGATCAGCGCGTTGGCGGTCTGTTCGCCCACCGCGGCGACCTTGATGCCGGCGAAGGCGCGGGCGTCGAGGCCGTACTCCTCGAACTTCTCCCTGACCGCCTTCACCGCGTTGACCGACGTGAAGGCGATCCACTCGTAGCGGCCGGTGACCAGGCCCTTGACCGCCCGTTCCATCTGCTGGGGCGTGCGCGGGGGTTCGACGGCGATCGTCGGGACCTCGTGCGGCACGGCACCGTAGGACCGCAGCTGGTCGGAGAGCGACGCCGCCTGCTCCTTCGTGCGCGGCACGAGCACCTTCCAGCCGAACAGCGGCTTGGACTCGAACCACGCCAGCTGGTCGCGCTGGGCGGCGGAGGAACGCTCACCGACCACGGCTATCACCGGCCGGCCGCCCTCCGGGGAGGGCAGCACCTTCGCCTGCTTCAGCGTCTGCGCGATCGTGCCGAGGGTGGCGGACCAGGTGCGCTGGCGGGTCGTCGTACCGGCGACCGTCACCGTCATGGGGGTGTCGGGCTTGCGACCGGCGGACACCAGTTCGCCCGCGGCCGCGCCCACGGAGTCCAGCGTGGCGGAGACGACCACCGTGCCGTCCGACGCCCCGACCTCCGTCCAGCACCGGTCGGACGCCGTGCGCGCGTCCACGAAGCGGACGTCCGCGCCCTGCGCGTCCCGCAGCGGCACACCGGCGTACGCGGGCACACCGACGGCGGTCGCGATACCGGGGACGACCTCGAAGGGCACCCCGGCCGCGGCGCAGGCCAGCATCTCCTCGGCGGCGTAGGCGTCCAGGCCGACATCGCCGGACACCGCACGCACGACCCGCCTGCCGCCCCGCGCGGCCTCCATGACAAGATGTGCGGCATCCCGCACAGCGGGGCCGCCGGCGGTTGTTGACGCGCCGTCAACAACCGTCAGCTGAGGCGTGCCTGTGCCCGGAGCGGAAGCCGCGGAGGAGTCCGCCGCGTCCGTGTCGGTGTGCACCTCGGCGACGCCCTGCCTGGCATGCCGGCGTACGACGTCGAGCACCTCGTGCTCGGCGACGAGGACGTCCGCGTTCGCCAGCGCCTCCACGGCGCGCAGAGTCAGCAGTCCCGGATCCCCGGGTCCGGCACCGAGGAAGGTGACGTGCCCGTGTTCCGGAGGGGCGGGAAGGGTGGTGGGGCTCAATGTGCTCGCTCCCCCATCAGACCGGCCGCGCCCTGCGCGAGCATCTCGGTGGCGAGTTCGCGACCGAGTGCCGTCGCCGCCTCCTGCGTCTCGGGCACGGGACCGGTGGTGGACAGCTGCACCAGCGTCGAGCCGTCGGTCGTGCCGACGACGCCCCGCAGGCGCATTTCCTTGACAATCTGCCCGTCGGCCAGAAGGTCGGCCAGCGCACCCACAGGTGCACTGCAACCGGCCTCCAGGGCGGCGAGCAGTGATCGCTCGGCCGTCACGGCGGCCCGCGTGAACGGGTCGTCGAGCTCGGCGAGCGCGGCGATCAGGTCAGCGTCTTGGGCGGTGTTCCCCGCCCTGCACTCGATCGCCAGTGCCCCCTGGCCGGGGGCGGGCAGAACCGTGTCGACCGACAGGAAGTCGGTCACCTCGTCGCTGCGCCCGATCCGGTTCAGCCCGGCGGCGGCCAGGACGACCGCGTCCAGCTCCCCCTTGCGGACGTACCCGATCCGGGTGTCGACGTTCCCGCGGATCGGCACGGTCTCGATGTCCATGCCGTGGGTGCGGGCGTACGCGTTGAGCTGGGCCATGCGGCGCGGCGAACCGGTGCCGATGCGCGCCCCGCGCGGGAGGTCGGTCAGCTTCAGGGCGTCCCGGGCGACGATCACGTCCCGCGGGTCCTCGCGCACCGGGATCGCGGCCAGGGCCAGCTCCTCGGGCTGCGCGGTCGGCAGGTCCTTCAGCGAGTGCACCGCGAAGTCGACCTCGCCGCGCATCAGCGCCTCCCGCAGTGCGGCGACGAACACGCCGGTGCCGCCGATCTGCGCGAGGTGCTCGCGGGAGACGTCGCCGTACGTGGTGATCTCGACGAGCTCCACGGGCCGCCCGGTGACCTGGCCGACCGCCTCCGCGACCTGCCCGGACTGGGCCATGGCGAGCTTGCTCCGCCTGGTCCCGAGCCTCAGTGCCTTGTCAGTCATGCCGGCCCTCGGTCCTTCTCGGTGGTGCTGTCCTCGGCCCGGGAGACGGAGGCCACCGTCTCGGGGTCGAGGTCGAACAGGGTGCGCAGCGCGTCCGCGTACCCGGCGCCGCCGGGTTCGGCGGCCAGTTGCTTGACCCGTACGGTCGGCGCGTGGAGCAGTTTGTCGACCACGCGCCGCACGGTCTGGGTGATCTCCGCGCGGTGCTTGTCGTCGAGGCCGGGCAGCCGCCCCTCCAGCCGGGCGATCTCGCCGGCCACCACATCGGCGGCCATGGTGCGCAGGGCGACCACGGTCGGCGTGATGTGCGCGGCCCGCTGAGCCGCCCCGAACGCCGCGACCTCGTCGGAGACGATACGCCTGACCTGGTCCACATCGGCAGCCATCGGAGCGTCCGCGGAGGCTTCCGCGAGCGACTCGATGTCGACCAGCCGCACCCCGGCCAGGCGGTGCACGGCCGCGTCGATGTCCCGCGGCATCGCGAGGTCCAGCAGGAACAGCACCGGCTCCGGGCGCGGCGGCTCGGCCACCGGCTCAGGGCGGCGCCGCTCGGGGATCCGGCCGACGCTCGCCGCGGTCGCGGCCAGGGCGCCGATCAGCTCGGCGTCCGCCTCGGGCCCGCGGCGCCCCTCCCCCACTGCCTGAACGGCGTGGGAGGTACCCCCACCCCGCCGGTCGACAGCGCCGCCGGCGACCCAGGCCGCGTGCTGCTCCAGGGTGGCCGCGTCCATGCCGGCCACGGCCGCCTCGCCCATCACGGAGAAGCCGGGCTGCACGGCGGACAGGTCCAGCGGGCAGCCCTCGTCGGTGCCGGCGGAGGTCGCCGGCAGGGGGGTCTGCGCGGACGGCTCGTCGCCGAGGTCGGCGGGCTGCTCGCCCGTACGGCTCTCGACGCCCGCGGCGATCGTGTCGGCCGTCAGGACGAGGCCCGTGGCGCCCGTGCAGGAGACGACGACGTCGGCACGTGTCAGCTCGAACGGCACCGAGCCCATCGGGACCGCGCGGGCCAGGACGTCCGTGTCGTCGCCCTCCGTGAGGATCTGAGCCAGGCGCTCGGCGCGGTCGGGCGTGCGGTTGGCGATCACGATCTCGGCGACCCCGGCCCGCGCGAGCGTGGCCGCGGCCAGCGAGGACATCGAACCCGCGCCGATGACCAGGGCCTTCTTGTCCCGGGCCCAGGTCTCGACCGGGGCTCCGAGGGCCAGCTGCTCCAGGCCGAAGGTGACCAGGGACTGCCCGGCGCGGTCGATGCCGGTCTCGGAGTGGGCGCGCTTGCCGACCCTGAGGGCCTGCTGGAACAGGTCGTTCAGCAGCCGCCCGGCGGTGTGCAGCTCCTGCGCGCGGGCGAGGGAGTCCTTGATCTGGCCGAGGATCTGGCCCTCGCCCACGACCATCGAGTCCAGCCCGCAGGCCACCGAGAACAGATGGTGGACCGCCCGGTCCTCGTAGTGCACATAGAGATAAGGGGTGAGCTCGTCCAGGCCGACCCCGCTGTGCTGGGCGAGGAGCGTGGACAGCTCGGCGACACCGGCGTGGAACTTGTCCACGTCGGCGTACAGCTCGATGCGGTTGCAGGTGGCGAGCACCGCGGCCTCGGCGGCCGGTTCGGCGGCGACCGTGTCCTGGAGCAGCTTCACCTGCGCGTCCGCGCTCAGTGAGGCCCGCTCCAGCACGCTGACCGGGGCGCTGCGGTGGCTCAGCCCTACGACGAGAAGGCTCATGCCGGCATCACGGCGGGTACGTCCCCGTCGGGCCCCTGGTCGGTGGCGGAGGTCTGCTGTGTGGCGGCGGGGGCCGGCACTCCGGCGGCGGTCTCGGCCGCGGCCTCCTCGCCGGCCTTGCGCTGCTCGTGGAAGGCGAGGATCTGCAGCTCGATGGAGAGGTCCACCTTGCGCACGTCGACGCCGTCCGGGACGGACAGCACGGTCGGCGCGAAGTTCAGGATGGAGGTGACCCCGGCGGCCACGAGCCGGTCGCAGACCTGCTGGGCGGCGCCGGCGGGGGTGGCGATCACACCGATGGACACGCCCTGGTCGCGGATGATCGACTCGAGCTCGTCGGTGTGCTGCACGGGGATCCCGGCGACGGGCTTTCCGGCCATCGTGGGATCGGCGTCGATCAGCGCGGCGACCCGGAAACCGCGGGAGGCGAAGCCGCCGTAGTTGGCGAGGGCGGCGCCGAGGTTACCGATTCCTACGATCACAACCGGCCAGTCCTGGGTCAGGCCGAGTTCGCGGGAGATCTGGTACACGAGATACTCGACGTCGTAGCCGACGCCCCTGGTCCCGTAGGAGCCCAGGTAGGAGAAGTCCTTGCGCAGCTTCGCGGAGTTGACGCCCGCGGCCGCCGCCAGCTCCTCCGAGGAGACCGTGGGCACCGAGCGCTCCGAGAGCGCGGTCAGGGCGCGGAGGTACAGCGGAAGCCTGGCGACGGTGGCCTCGGGAATCCCTCGGCTACGGGTCGCCGGTCGGTGAGTTCGGCCAGTTGCCACGGTGCTCCTGCGGGTAGAGCGGGGCTTCAGGCGGTCGAACGTCCCAGGACCGCCCCGTCGACAGCAGGCTATGTCTTTGTGAACGCGTGCACAAAGATGGTGTCCGATTTGCCCGGCCAACGTGACCCGAGTCACGCGGGTCCGGCGGTGTGGCGGGGAACCGGCACGGGCACCGAGCCGTTCCTTTTCTTCCGGGGGCAAAACAGCACACTCTCCTCTGTGAATCCCGCCCCCGAGACCTAGCCGCCATCGATCCTAAGCGACATTCCGGCCAGTTTGTACTGGCCGGTCAGTCCGCGAGGGCCCTGCGGAGGCGGTCCTCGTTCACGCGCCAGAACGTGTGCTGGCGGCCGTCGACCAGGACGACGGGGATCTGCTCCCAGTACTGCTCGTGCAGCTCCGGGTCCTGGGTGATGTCCTTCTGCTCCCAGCGCACGCCGAGGTCGGCGCAGACCTTCTCGATCACGACCTGTGCGTCGTCGCAGAGGTGACAGCCGGGTTTGCGGATGAGGGTGACGAGGTGATCCCGCGGCGTCCTGCGGTTGAAGAGGGGGCTCATGTCCGCCATTGTCCCGCGCCCGCTTTAACGACACGGACGCGTAGAGTTCACGACGTTCAAACCTCTCGACTCCGGAAACACCGAACTGACTGGCTATGCTCACGCCATGGCCGCTCTCGGATGGCTCACTCCCCGTAGGCGCTCCGCCACGGCGCGGAGCGTGTTGGCAGGCGAGGCCTCGGCGGAGGCAGCACGCAAATCCACGACGGACGTCCTCGACCGCGAAGTTCCCGACCGTGAACCGGAGTTCCCGGTTCAGGGCGACGAGCGGGCCGCGGCGTTCTTCGACCTCGACAACACGGTGATGCAGGGCGCGGCGCTCTTCCACTTCGGGCGGGGACTGTACAAGCGGAAGTTCTTCGAGACGCGCGAGCTGGTGCGGTTCGCCTGGCAGCAGGCGTGGTTCCGGCTCGCGGGCGTCGAGGACCCCGAGCACATGCAGGAGGCGCGGGACTCCGCGCTGTCCATCGTGCAGGGACACCGGGTCGCCGAACTGCAGTCCATCGGCGAGGAGATCTACGACGAGTACATGGCCGAGCGGATCTGGCCGGGCACGCGGGCGCTGGCCCAGGCCCATCTGGACGCCGGTCAGAAGGTGTGGCTGGTCACGGCCGCGCCGGTGGAGATCGCCCAGGTGATCGCCCGGCGGCTGGGACTGACCGGGGCGCTGGGCACGGTGGCGGAGTCCGTCGACGGCGTGTACACGGGCAAGCTGGTGGGCGAACCCCTGCACGGCCCGGCGAAGGCGGAGGCGGTGCGGGCGCTGGCCGCGGCGGAGGGGCTGGACCTCTCGCGCTGCGCCGCGTACAGCGACTCCCACAACGACATCCCGATGCTGTCTCTGGTCGGGCACCCGTATGCGATCAACCCCGACACCAAGCTGCGCAAGCATGCCCGTGCGATGGACTGGCGGCTGCGGGACTACCGCACGGGGCGCAAAGCGGCGAAGGTCGGGATTCCGGCGGCTGCGGGGGTCGGGGCGGTTGCCGGTGGCACTGCGGCGGCGATTGCGTTGCATCGGCGTCGGCGGTGACGCGGCGTTGCTCGAGGGTTGCTTGAGTTCGACGCCGGGGTTGGGGGCGGCCGGGGTAGGTGTCGCTTGCCCGCGCTCGCAGGGTGCCGCTGCGCCCACCCTCCCCCACTCTCGGCTTCGCTCGAGCGGGGGGACCCCCATCGCCCTGGGGGCACCTCCCAGGCCCTTAAGACACTGGGGGAGGCACGACTGCCCGCAGCTACGTAGCGGTCGGGGCCGGCGGGACCGTGTGGCCGAAGCGGAGGAGGTTGGTCGGGTCGTACGTTGCCTTGGCTCGGCGTAGGCGGGTGCAGGTCTCCGGGGTCCAGGCCCGGGCGCGGTCGGACGCGTCGCCCGGGGTGCCGTGGATGTTGACCATCGTGCGGCCGGTGCCGTACGGGGACATCGCGGTGTGCAGGGCGGCCGTGGCGCGTTCGACCGCCTCCGCGTCCGGCGGGGCGCCCAGGACGGCGACGGCCTCCAGGAGGTAGTCCGCGTCGCGGGCGCAGATCGCGTCCTCCGTCGCGGCGGGGCGGGACAGGGCGCCGCCCATGTGACGGAGCTGGGCGAAGAGCAGCGGGCAGTCCGGGACGGCGGGACCGACCTGGCCCAGGAACGCCCGGACGGCGTCAGGGGTCAGGTCGCGCAGCAGGGAGCACGACTCCCGGGCGGGGAGCGGGTCCTGGGGCTCCATGTGGATGCCGTCGACGGCCGTGAACGGCATCTCCTCCACCGTGTCGACCTCCACCGGTGCCGCCGCGCGGAGCGGAGCCAGCAACTGCTCGCCCTCGGCCGGGTCACCGGTCCACGCGACGGCGACGCGCGCCCAGAAGCCGCCGCGCAGCGGCTCCGGGATCTGCGGGATCGGCGGCAGCCGCATCATGGCGAACGCGCTGCACATCTCCTCCGGCACGGTGCGGGTCCACGCCGCCCAGGCGGTCAGCAGGGCCTCGGCGTGCTCGCCGCGCGTGTGGATGCCGCCGCCGAGCACCGTGCGCAGCGGGACCAGGCCGGTGACCAGGGACGTCACCACTCCCACGCTTCCCTTGCCGCCGCGCAGCGCCCAGAACAGCTCGGGTTCGTGTTCGGCGTCCGCCACGCGTGCTGTCCCGTCGGGCGTGACGACCTCGAAGGAGCGGACGAGGTCGGCGGCGTAGCCGTAGGTCCTGCCGAGCACCGGCAGACCGCCGCCGACGGTGTAGCCGACCGCTCCGGCGTCCGTGGAGGTGCCGCAGAGGGGGGCCAGCCCGTGTTCCGCGGCGGCGTCCAGGACGTGCCGCCACTTCGCGCCGGCGGCGACGGTCGCGGTGCGCTGCTCCGGGTCGATCTCCACGTCCGTCATCCGGGCGGTGCTGATCAGCAGACCGTGGTCGATGGGGAAGTTGGCGCCGTGACCGGTGGCCTGGACGGCGACCGGGGTGCGGGTGGCCGACGCCCAGCGCAGCGCGGTCACGACGTCGTCGGCGCCGGTCGCGCCCACGACCACGTCGGGGGTGCGCAGGGCGGCCAGATTGAAGCCGGTGACCTCCTCCGCGTAGCCGTCGTCGCCGGGGCGCAGGACGGGGCCGCGGATCTCCGAGAGGGCGAACAGATCGGGCAGGTGCGGGGCGGTGGTCATCTCGTCCTCCGTGACGCGTGTACGGAGGGACGGCGGCGGACTGCTGGTCAGACGCCGCGGTACGGCGCGAGGCGAGCGGCCGTCGGGGTCCGTCCAGGGCGGGGCCGGGCGTGGGCTCCTCCCACCAGGATGGGCCCCCGGTTCGTGGGGCGCATGCGGGGCGGCCCTTGGGTTCACGCACCGCTCCGCGCCGACTCCGCGTCGGCAAAGGTGGTGCCCGGGCGGGCGTAGCGTAGGCGGTATGACGACGTACGGATCCTTTCCCGGCACGCGGCCGCGGCGTCTGCGGACCACTCCCGCGATGCGTCGGATGGTCGCCGAGACCAGGCTGCACCCCGCCGACCTCATCCTCCCCGCCTTCGTCCGCGAGGGGGTGAGCGAGCCGGTGCCGATCGCCTCCATGCCCGGGGTGGTGCAGCACACCCGGGACAGCCTGAAGAAGGCCGCGGCCGAGGCCGTGGCGGCCGGGGTCTCCGGGATCATGCTGTTCGGGGTGCCGGAGGAGTCGAAGAAGGACGCGGTCGGGACGCCGGGGACCGACCCGGACGGCATCCTCCAGGTCGCCCTGCGGGACGTGCGGGCCGAGGTCGGGGACGACCTGCTCGTCATGTCCGACCTGTGCCTCGACGAGACGACGGACCACGGGCACTGCGGCGTGCTCGACGCGCAGGGCCGGGTCGACAACGACGCCACCCTCGAGCGGTACGCCGAGATGGCACAGGTGCAGGCCGACGCCGGGGCGCACGTGGTCGGGCCCAGCGGGATGATGGACGGCCAGATCGGTGTCATCCGCGACGCCCTCGACCAGATCGGCCGCGAGGACGTGGCGATCCTCGCCTACACCGTGAAGTACGCCTCCGCCTTCTACGGCCCCTTCCGGGAGGCCGTCGGCTCCTCCCTGCGGGGTGACCGCAAGACCTACCAGCAGGACCCGGCGAACGTCCGTGAGTCGATGCGGGAGCTGGCGCTGGACCTCGAGGAGGGCGCCGACATGGTGATGGTCAAGCCGGCCGGCCCCTACCTCGACATCCTCGCCCGCGTCGCGGACACGGTGGACGTGCCGGTGGCGGCGTATCAGATCTCCGGCGAGTACGCGATGATCGAGGCCGCCGCGGAGAAGGGCTGGATCGACCGCGACCGCGCCGTCCTCGAGAGCCTGACCGGCATCAAGCGGGCCGGTGCGCGCAACATCCTCACCTACTGGGCGACGGAGGTCGCGCAGAAGCTCGGCGCCGGACAGTGAGGCGGAGCGCGTCCGGATCGCGGAAAGTGTGCGTGTAGGAGGCAGGTATTTCCTAGGCTGCGGGGACGTGCCGTCGCCCCAGCCCCAGGAGCCGTGTCATGACCGTCACCGAGCCCGCGTCCGCCACCGCCCCCGTGCCGCAGCTCGCCGCGCGGGCCCGGACCGTCGGGGGGTCACCCGTACGGGACATCCTCGCGGTGACCGGGCGGCCCGAGGTGATCAACTTCGCGGGCGGGCTGCCGGCGCCCGAGCTGTTCGACGCCGACGGGATCGCGGCGGCGTACCGGGCCGTGCTCGAGGAGACGCCGGCGCAGGCGCTGCAGTACTCCACGACCGAGGGCGAGCCCGCGCTGCGGGCCGCCCTCGCCGAGCGGAGCCGGACCCGCGGACTGCCCACCGACGCCGATGACCTGCTCGTCACGACCGGATCCCAGCAGGCCCTCTCCCTGCTCGCCACCGCCCTGATCGAACCCGGCGACACCGTGCTCGTCGAGAGCCCCTGCTACCTCGCGGCACTTCAGGCCTTCGGGCTGGCCGGGGCGCGCGTCGTCGCCGTGCCGGGGGACGAACACGGGCTCGATCCGGTCGCGCTGGACGAACTGGTGGCGCGGGAACGGCCCAAGCTGCTGTATCTCGTGCCCACCTTCCAGAACCCCACCGGCCGCACCCTGCCCGTCGAGCGGCGGGCCGCCGTCGCCGAGGTGGCCGCGCGGCGGGGGCTGTGGATCGTCGAGGACGACCCCTACGGGGAGCTGCGGTACGAGGGCGAGCGGGCGCCGTGGATCGCCGCGCTGCCGGGGGCCGAGGACCGCACCGTGCTGCTCGGCAGCTTCTCCAAGGTCATGGCGCCCGGCCTGCGCCTGGGCTGGCTGCGCGCCCCCGCCGGCCTGCGGCGGGCCTGCGCGGTCGCCAAGCAGGCCGCCGACCTGCACACCCCGACCGTCAACCAGCTCGCCGCGGCCCGCTACCTCGCCGACCACGACCTGGACGCCCACGTCCGGCGCGTGGCCACCGTGTACGGCGCACGTCGCGACGCCATGCTCGCCGGACTGCCCGCCGCACTGCCGGACGGCTCGGCCTGGACCCGGCCCGAGGGCGGCATGTTCCTGTGGGCCCGGCTTCCCGAGCCGTACGACACCACCGCGCTGCTCCCGCAGGTGGTCCGCCAGAACGTCGCCTACGTCCCCGGCGCCCCCTTCTACGCCGGCGACCCCGACCGCGCCACCCTGCGGCTGTGCTTCGTCACCCAGACCCCGGAGGAGATCACGGAGGGCCTGCGCAGGCTCCGAGCGGGGCTGAGGCCGAGGCCCTAGGGTCAAGGGACGAGGGCGGACCCGTCCGTGGGGCAGGTGTGCGGGACGGGAACGTTCGTACGGTGGCGGTATGCCTGAGACCGTATCGACGACGTCCTTCGACCTCGACGCCTATCTCAAGCGCATCGGCTGGGAGGGGGAGCGGCGGGCCGATCTCGCGACCCTGCGGGGCGTGCAGACCGCTCACGCGTGGGCCATCCCCTTCGAGAACCTCGACCCCGTGCGCGGTGTGGCTCCCTCCCTCGACCTGGCCGACCTGACGGCGAAGCTGGTGCACAGCCGGCGCGGGGGCTACTGCTACGAGCACAACACCCTCTTCGCGGCCGCCCTGGAGACGCTCGGCTTCCGGGTCACCCGGCTGGCCGCACGGGTCGTCGTCGGCGCCGACCGTATCGAGAGCCGCCCGCGCACCCACATGGCGCTGCTCGTCGACGTCCCCGGCGACGACCGGCCCCACCTCGCGGACGTCGGCTTCGGCGCGATCGGCGCGCTGCTGGAGCCGGTGTCGCTCGTCACCGGCACCGAGTTCCACGACATGGGGCGCCGGCACCGGCTGGTGCAGGCACCGCACACCGGACCGCTGGAGCTGTGGGTCCTGGAGGCGTACGGGGCCTGCGCGGGCGGCTGGGAGGCGCAGTACGCCTTCACCGTGGAGCCGTTCGAGCCCGCCGACTTCGAGGTCATCAACTGGCACATCGCCACCAACCCCCGCTCCCCGTTCAGCCACCGCGTCTACGTCCAGAGCCTCACCCCCGACCGTCACCTCCTGATCGACGGCACCCGCCTCACCGAGACCCGCGCCGACGGCACGGTCACGCGGCGGGAGGTGACCGACGGGGCGCGGATCCGGCGCCTGCTCAGCGAGGACTTCGGCGTCGACGCACCGGACGGCGTGCGGCTGCCGGGCTGAGACGGACCGTCAGCGGACGGTGGCCTCGAAGCACTCCCGCGGCGCCTTGCTCGCGGGCCGGAAGCAGGCCCGTACGACCGTGCCCGGGTCCGTCGTCGTCATGGGTGTGTACAGGTAGTTCCGCGCGTCGAGCGCGTCCACCACCTCGGCGGAGTGAGTGGGGCCGGCCGCGGTCATCTCCAGGCGGTCGCCCACCTCGGTGGACCACATGCGGGCCCAGCTCGCGCCGCAGCGCGGGTTGTGGCGCAGCTCCAGGTGTGCGCCGGTGGCGGTGCGGTGGGTGGCGAGGGTGCGGGTGCCCGAGCCGCACCGCATGTTCATGGGGTCCCTCGCCTCGCAGGCGGCGTCACGGCAGCGGGGGTCCGCGGGCGGGGTGACCGGTGGTGGGGTGGGCGCCCGGGGGGTCTCGGGCGCGGGGTCCCCCGAGAGGACGAGCACCGCCGTCACCGCCGAGGCCAGGGCAGCGGTCAGCACGGCTGCCGTCACCGCCGCGATGCGCCGTGATCCGTGCCGGGTGGGCTTGTGAGGCGGGACGGCGGGGTCCTCGGGCGCAGGCTCGGGTGCCGGGGCCGGTGAGGGGGCCGGTGACGGCTGGGCTGGCGGCTCCCGTGGGGTCTCGGCCGGCGCCGGGGCGGCGCGGCCCCTGGTCTCCGACTCTGCCAGCTCCCACAGCGCCAGGCAGTGGCCCTCCGGTTCGCCCGCCAGCCGGCACAACTCCCGTACGGCCTCGCGCGGAGGCAGGGTCTCACCCTTGAGGTAGCGGCCCCAGGAGGACTTGCTGAACGGGGTGCGTTCCTCCAGGCGGGTCAGGCTCAGGCCGGTGCGGCGCTTCAGCTCCCGCAGCGCGGCCGTCAGTTCCGAGCGTTCCGGTGAGGGCGTCATCTGCGCAACGCCCCCCAGGTGTGCGGGCCGACGATGCCGTCGACCACCAGGCCGGCCTTCTTCTGCAGCCGTTTGACGGCCCGTTCGGTCAGCGGGCCGTAGATGCCGTCGATGTCGCCCGGCGAGAAGCCCGCCCTGCGCAGCAGGCACTGAGCCTCGGCGACCTTCGGCCCCGCGTGGCCGGTCCACAGGATCGCGTCGCGGGTGCGGCTGTGGCCGGCGTACCAGTGGCCGTCGACCCGCTCCACCCGGCATGTGTACGAGGGTGCCGACCGTGCGGGCGCCTGTGCGGCCGGTGCGGACGCCGAGGCGGAGGTCCGCGCGGCGTGCCCCTCGTCCCCGGTGAGCCGGGCGACCAGTACGGTCGCCGAGGCTCCCGCCACCACCAGCGCGACGACGCCGGCGGCGAGCGTGACACGGAGGGAGCGCCCACGGGGTGGGGGGTCGTGCGGTGCGGGGTGGTCGTGCGCGGGCCGCGGGCCGTGCGGTACGGGGTGGTCGTGTGCGGGTCGCGGGTCGTCCGAGGCCGGTCGCGCCTCGTGGTCCAGCCGCATCCCGGTACTGTCGTGCGCCCCTTCGGGGCGCTGCTGTCCGCCCGTCCACGCCGCCGCCGCGACCTCGCGCAGGGCCACCAGGCGGGTCGGATCCTCGCCCGTGATCGCGGCGATCGCCTCGACCGCCTCCCTCGGGGGCAGTGACCTGCCGCCCAGATACCGCTCCCACGACGACGCGCTGTACCCCGTCTTGGCGGCGAGTTGGCGCATGCTCAGTCCGCTGTGGTCCTTCAGCCGGCGTAAGAGCACCACCAAGTGCCGCACACGCGGGTCGAGTTCAGCGGGCAGCCCTTTCCAACGCGACATGTTCCCCCCATTCGCGTTCACGGTCCGTCCCCGTCGCATTCTGCAACAGCATCCACGGCACGCCCCGGACAGCGGTTCCCGTACCCGCACCGAATCGGCCACAGCTCTGTCGCAGCCGTCCCGCGACACCGTCCCGGCGCACCGCGTCAGCGCAGGTCAGGAGATGGGACGTCCCGCTCTGACGTCACTTCTGCGGCAATCGTGGCGGGCGGTGGCCCCGGCCCGGCAGTCTCGTCGCCGAGCCGGTCGCACAGACCGGTGCCGCCCGTTCGAAGGGGGAAACGAATGCGAGCCATGACCAAGGCCCTCGTCGGTGTCACCGCCGCCGTGGGGATCGCGAGCGGAAGCCTCGCGACGGCCGCCACGAGCGCCGCCGCCCCGGCCGAGCAGCCCCGCGCCGGCGCGGTCGGTCTCCAGCAGGCGCCGCTCGCCGTGAACAACCTCGGCCTGAGCACCCCGCAGGCCCGGTACGTCCAGTGCTGGATCCAGGACTACTGGGGCTACAAGGGCGCCCTCGACGGCAAGCTCGGCACCAACAGCTGGAAGGCGCTGCAGCGCTGGCTCAAGAAGCACTGGGGCTACGGCGACAAGATCGACGGCATCGTCGGCCCCGACACGATCAAGGCGCTGCAGCGTGACCTGAAGAAGCACCACGGCTACACCGGCAAGATCGACGGCATCGCGGGAGCCAAGACCAAGGCGGCGTTCAAGGACTTCGCCGCCGACTCCAAGCCGTACTGCTGAGCCGGCCCCAGGACCGACACCGACCGCGGCCCGTCCTCGCCTCGGGGGAGAGGACGGGCCGCACCCGTGCCCGTACGGGCGGAGCTCAGAGGCGTTCCGGGGTGCGGATGCCCAGCAGTTCCATGCCCCGGTGCAGCGTGGCCGCCGTGACGTCGCACAGGAACAGGCGGTTGGCCACCTGGTCCGGCGACTCGGCCTTCAGCACCGGGCACTTGTCGTAGAACGACGTGTACAGCGACGCCAGCTGGTACAGATACGCCGCCAGCTTGTGCGGGGCGTACTCCCGGGCCGCCTCCGCCACCGTCTCCGCGAACGCGTCCACGTGCAGGCCCAGCGCCCGCTCCGCCTCGTGCAGCGGCAGCTCCGGGTGCGCCACCGGGCGTACGTCCTCGGGCGCCTTGCGCAGGATGGAACGGATCCGGGCGTAGGCGTACTGGAGGTAGACCGACGTGTCGCCGTTCAGCGACACCATCTGGTCCAGGTCGAACTTGTAGTCCCGGTTCGCCGACGTCGACAGGTCCGCGTACTTCACCGCGCCGATGCCCACCTGGGCGCCCCGCTCGGCGATCTCCTCCTCCGACAGGTCCTGCGCCTTCTCGCGCACGACCGCCGACGCCCGGTCGATCGCCTCGTCCAGCAGGTCCACCAGCCGCACCGTCTCGCCCTCACGGGTCTTGAACGGCTTGCCGTCCTTGCCGAGCACCGTGCCGAAAGCGAGCTGGTACGCCTTCACGTCGTCGTTCAGCCAGCCCGCCTTCCGGGCCGTCTCGAAGACCATCTTGAAGTGCAGCGACTGGCGGGCGTCCACCACGTAGATGAGGCTGTCCGCCTTCAGGTTGAACACCCGGTCCCGGATCGCCGACAGGTCCGTCGCCGCGTAGCCGTAACCGCCGTCCGACTTCTGCACGATCAGCGGGACCGGCTTGCCGTCCGGGCCCTTGATGTCGTCGAAGAACACGCACAGCGCGCCCTCGGAGCGCACCGCGACACCCGACTCCTCCAGCAGCCGGCAGGTCTCCGCCAGCATGTCGTTGTAGCCGGACTCGCCGACGATGTCCGCGTCGCGGATCTCCATGTCCAGCTTCTCGAAGACGGAGAAGAAGTAGATCTTCGACTCGTCGACGAACTTCTGCCACATGGCGAGCGTGGCCGGATCGCCCGCCTGGAGGTCGACCACCCGGCGCCGGGCCCGCGTCTTGAACTCCTCGTCGGAGTCGAACAGCCTGCGCGCGGCCTTGTAGAGGCGGTCGAGGTTCGACATCGCCTCCTCACCGGTCACCTCGGCGTCCTTGTGGTCCAGCTCGTGCGGGTGCTCGTCCAGGTACTGGATCAGCATGCCGAACTGGGTGCCCCAGTCGCCGATGTGGTGCCGGCGCACCACGTTCTCGCCGGTGAACTCCAGCAGCTTCACCACAGAGTCGCCGATCACCGCCGAACGCAGATGACCGACGTGCATCTCCTTCGCCACGTTCGGCTGGGCGTAGTCGATCACCGTGGTGCCCGGCTGCTCCACGTACGGCACACCGAGGCGGCCCGTGTCGTCCGCGTACCGCGCCGCCAGGTTCGCGGTGATCGCCCGGTCCGCGATCGTGATGTTGAGGAAGCCCGGCCCGGACACCTCGACGTCCTCGATCACCGCACCGGTGACCACCTGCGCGACGACCTCGGTCGCCAGCTCCCGCGGGTTGGCCTTCGCCTTCTTCGCCAGGGCCAGGATGCCGTTGGCCTGGAAATCCGCCCGGTCGCTTCGTCGCAGCAGCGGGTCCGCGGCCGCCTCCGGCCGGACGGCCGAGATCGCGGACGCGAGCTGCTGCTGGACGGTGTCGCTGAGGGACGTGACCGGGGCCATAAGTAAGGGTGCCGTTCTCCTCGTGGGGTGGATAGACCCGGCCAGTATCCCACGGGGGGTAAAGCCGTTTTCCCGGGCGCGTGGTGGTCTGGGAGAATGGTGTGGTCAGTACCTGTCAGTACCCTCCCACCAGCTGCAGAGAATTCAGAGAAATTCAGAGAAAGAGGACGTGCCGATCGTGGGTCAGAGCACCGAGACCACCGACTGGGTCTCCCGTTTCGCGGACGAGGTCATCGAGGAGTCGGAGCGCCGGGCCCCGGGCAAACCTGTCGTCGTCGCGTCCGGTCTCTCCCCCTCCGGCCCCATCCACCTCGGCAACCTGCGCGAGGTCATGACCCCGCACCTCGTCGCCGACGAGATCCGCCGCCGCGGCCACCAGGTCCGGCACCTGATCTCCTGGGACGACTACGACCGCTACCGCAAGGTGCCGGCCGGCGTCGCCGGGATCGACGAGACGTGGGCCGAGCACATCGGCAAGCCCCTCACCTCCGTCCCGGCCCCGAAGGGCTCCCCGCACCCGAACTGGGCCGAGCACTTCAAGGCCGCGATGATCGAGTCGCTGGCCGAACTGGGCGTGGAGTTCGACGGGATCAGCCAGACCCGGCAGTACACCTCCGGTGCCTACCGCGAGCAGATCCTGCACGCCATGAAGCACCGGCACGACATCGACGCGATCCTCGACCAGTACCGCACCAAGCCCAAGCCCGCCGACCAGAAGAAGCAGCAGGCCCGGCAGAAGCCCGTCGACGAGGCCGAGATCGAGGCCGCCGAGGGCTCCGGCGCCGCCGCCGAGGACGACGGCAGCTCCGGCTCCGCCGGCTACTTCCCGTACAAGCCCTACTGCGGCAACTGCGAGAAGGACCTCACCACCGTCACCTCCTACGACGACGACTCCACCGAGCTGACCTACGCCTGCACCGCCTGCGGCTTCTCCGAGACCGTCCGGCTGAACGAGTTCAACCGCGGCAAGCTGGTCTGGAAGGTCGACTGGCCCATGCGCTGGGCCTACGAGGGCGTGATCTTCGAGCCCAGCGGCGTCGACCACTCGTCCCCCGGGTCCTCCTTCCAGGTCGGCGGACAGATCGTCGGCATCTTCGGCGGCAAGCAGCCGATCGGCCCGATGTACGCCTTCGTCGGCATCAGCGGCATGGCGAAGATGTCGTCGTCGCGAGGCGGGGTGCCCACCCCGGCCGACGCGCTGAAGATCATGGAGCCGCAGCTGCTGCGCTGGCTCTACGCCCGCCGCAAGCCCAACCAGTCCTTCAAGATCGCCTTCGACCAGGAGATCCAGCGCCTCTACGACGAGTGGGACCGGCTCGACGCCAAGGTCGCCGACGGCACCGCCCTGCCCGCCGACGTCGCCGCGCACTCCCGCGCGGTACGCACGGCGAGCGGTGAGCTGCCCAGGACGCCCCGCCCGCTGCCGTACCGCACCCTCGCCTCCGTCGCCGACATCACCGCCGGCCACGAGGACCAGGCGCTGCGCATCCTCAGCGAGCTCGACCCGTCCCGCCCGCTGACCTCCCTGGACGAGGCCCGCCCGCGCTACGACAAGGCCGAGGCGTGGATCAACACCCACGTCCCCGCCGACCAGCGCACCATCGTCCGCCAGGAACCCGACACCGAGCTGCTGAAGTCCCTCGACGACCAGGCGCGCGAGTCGATCCGGCTGCTGCTCGACGGGCTCGAGCAGCACTGGTCCCTCGACGGGCTCACCCACCTCGTCTACGGCGTGCCCAAGGTCCAGGCCGGGTTCTCCGCCGACGCCACGCCCAAGGAGCTCCCGCCGGAGATCAAGACCGCCCAGCGGTCGTTCTTCGCGCTGCTGTACCACCTGCTCGTCGGGCGCGACACCGGTCCCCGTCTGCCCACGCTGCTGCTCGCGGTGGGGCAGGACAGGGTGCAGGCCCTGCTCGGGGAGTAAGCCGTTCCACGACGCAGGGGGCGCCCGGTCTTCGCCGGGCGCCCCCTGCGTCGTGTCCGTCAGGCGATGTGCTCGTCCGTCAGCTCGGCGTTCAGGCGGTTGGAGAAGCGGTTCATCATGCGCTTGGACTCGGCCTCGTCGAGGGTGACGCCGTAGATCGCCTCGACGTCGGCGATGAAGCCGCGCGGGGTCGGAGCGCCGTTACCGCTCTTTATCGACTCACGGAAGATCTGGTAGAAGTCCTCCTCCGTCGGCCCTGGCGCCCCGCCGCCCTCACCCAGCTCGCGGGTGCGGCCCGGGGACACCGGGATGGGGAAGCTGCCGGTCTCCTCCGGGGAGGGGTCGGGGAGGGGTGGCTCCTCCTGGTACTGGTCGAGGTACTGGGCGGCGTGCTGCTGCTCCTCGTCCCACTGGGCGTACTGCTCGGGGTCGAAGGTGGGGTCGTAGTCGCCGTGGTACTCGACCGTGCGCGGGTCTCGGGCGTGGAGCCAGGGGTTCTGGTCGGCGGGTGGCTCGTCGTGCTGGCCGGCGTATGGCTGAGGCTCCAGCTCCAGGCGCTGCTCGCCGGGAGGCGCCGCCTTCTGTGGGACGGGCGCCGCCCCAGCGGCACGACTGCCCGCAGCCGCGCTGGACTCCGGCGGCGGGGGGATCAGGACCGGCTCTATGCCTGCCGCCGCCAGGCCCGAAGGGGCCGTCTCCGCCAGCGGGACGCCGTACTTCGCCAGACGCAGGGGCATCAGCGCCTCCACCGGGGCCTTGCGGCGCCAGGCGCGGCCGAAGCGGGAGCGGAGCCGGGCCTGGTAGACCAGGCGCTCCTGCTCCAGCTTGATGACCTGCTCGTACGAACGCAGCTCCCACAGCTTCATCCGCCGCCACAGCAGGAACGTCGGCACCGGCGAGAGCAGCCAGCGGGTGAGGCGGACGCCCTCCATGTGCTTGTCGGCGGTGATGTCCGCGATCCGGCCGATCGCGTGCCGGGCCGCCTCCACCGACACGACGAACAGCACCGGGATGACCCCGTGCATCCCCACGCCGAGCGGATCCGGCCACGCCGCCGCACCGTTGAACGCGATCGTCGCCGCCGTCAGCAGCCACGCCGTCTGCCGCAGCAGCGGGAACGGAATGCGGATCCACGTCAGCAGCAGGTCCAGGGCCAGCAGGACGCAGATACCCGCGTCGATGCCGATCGGGAAGACATAACTGAAGTCCCCGAAGCCCTTCTTCAGGGCCAGCTCACGGACGGCCGCGTACGAACCCGCGAAGCCGATCCCGGCGATGATGACGGCACCGGTGACGACCACGCCGATGAGAACCCGGTGCATCCGTGTCAGCTGCAGTGGCGCGGCCACCCGTACTCCCCTCCCCATGCGTGTTCTTGCGCGCAACAGAGTGGCACATGCGTACGGGGGACGGGTGGCCGGTTCTGGTTCAGCGCCGGATCAGCTCTTGCCGGACGACTTCGAGGACGCCTTCGACGCCGACTTGGACGGCGCCTTCGACGAGGACTTCGAAGGCTCCCCGGACGCCGACCCGGACGGCGCCTTCGACGGAGCCTTCGACCCGGACGGGCCGTTCGCCTCCGTCACCGCGGCCACCGCCTCCTTCGCCGCCGCCTTCGCGTCCTTCATCAGGTCGTCGGCGCTCGGCGTCTTGTCACCGGCCAGGCCCGCACCGTTGTAGTCGAGCGTGACGACCACGTTCTCGACCCGCGCCACGACCGTCTGCTGCTTGAAGGTGCCTTCCTTCTTCTTCAGCTCGTACCGCACCGCCGTCGCCTCGTCGCCCGTCCCCGTGACCGGCTCCGACGCGACGCCCTTCGCGCCCTCGGCCGCCTTCGCGTCGCGCACCTGCTTGTCGTAGTACTCCCTGGCCAGCTTGTCGCCGGCGCCGCGCGTGACGTCGGACTCGAAGCGCAGCAGCGACACGTTCAGCCAGCGGAACTGCGAGCCCTTCACGCCGTTGTTGTCGAGGCTGCTCCAGGAACAGTTGGCCCGCGCGGACACATCGTCCGAGGTGCCCTCCTTGCCCGACTTCGCCTTCGGCGCGAGGTCCTCCAGGGTCTTCTTCGACAGCACCTCGCACGGCTCCGGCAGCGTCCTGAACGCCGCCGCCCGCACCGTCGGCGACGGGCTCGCCGACGCCGAGGCGGAGGCACCCGACGTCTTCTCCTTGCCGTCGTCGGAGCCGGAGTCCGAGGAGCAGCCGGCGGCGACCAGCATCACGGGGACGGCGGCCGCGCAGACAAGGACGCGGTGGAGGCGCTTCACTCGCTCGTCACGGTCACGCTGGTCTCGCTGTGCTCGTCGCTGCATGGTTCCTTCACTCATGACGCTCGTGTTCCCTGCGGTCGGAACGGGGTCCGAGGGGTCACGGTACGCGCTGCGCCACTCGTGCGGTCTTCCTTCGCGGGCTTTGCGCAGGGGCGTGAAGAGCGCGTGAGCGGCGCTCAGCCACCCAGCGAATCGGCCAGCCCGGAGGCCAGTTTCCGCGCCCTGTCCTGCATTTCCTTGCTGTCCGGCACCGCCCCGACCGTCGCCGGCTGCTCCGCGTACTCGACGGTCACGATCACATTGGACGTGCGGAACGCCACAGTCACCGTGCGCTGCTCGGCCGTCGAACCCGAGCTGCTCAGCTCGTCGTCGAGGAACGCCTCGTCGCCCAGATCCTCCAGGGCACGCGGCTGAAGACCCGTGGGGGAGCCGGAGGGCGGCGAGGACGGCGAACCGCTGGGCGAGCCGGAGGACGGAGACGAACTCGGGCCGCCGGACGGGCCGGTGGCGTCGGCGGAGCCCGACTCGCCGGCCGTCGGCACCGGAAGGTCCGCCGCGGCCAGGCGCTCCGCGAACAGCCGCTCGGCCTCGGTGTCGTCGCTGACGGCGTTGTCGTAGGACACCACCCGCTCGAAATCCACCGTCAGGTGGTCCGTGGCCTGCGCCGACTCCACCTTCCAACGGCAGCCCGCCTTGCGGTCCGTGTTGAAGGTGACCGTCGCCTCGCCCGCGTACGCCTTCTCGCGCTCGGCCTCGTCCGGCAACTGGGCGATACCGGGGAGCAGTTCCTCGAGCAGCTGCTCGTCCACCGCGCCACAGGGCTCCGGAAGAGCGGCGTACTTGCCCGGCTGCGCCGCCTGCGTCGCCGTGCCCGGCTCGCCCGGGTTCGAGTTGTCCGTGGTGCCCCCGTCACCGGAGCTGCCGGTGCAGCCGGCCAGCAGCGCCGCGAGGAGCACGGCGACGCCGGGTACGTACGCCTTCCGCTGCACGATCGGGCTCCTCTCGACGGTGGGCGCGGGCCGCTGCCCGCCGGATCTTCCAGTGTCCCCGCTGCTTAATCGCTTGCCGCACGGGGGCGCCCCCTGCAGACAATGTGTATCGCACGCACTGCCGTGGACGCCGGTCCGTCATCCCTTTTCGTCGACCTTGGCGCCGGTTTTGCGGTTCCATACTTTTGTACGCTTTCGGGGGAAAGAGGACGTCATGTCGTACGTGGAGATGCCGGGCGCGAAGGTCCCGATCCGCATGTGGACCGACCCGGCGACGGTCGAGGAGGGCGCACTCCAGCAGCTGCGCAACGTCGCCACCCTGCCGTGGATCAAGGGCCTGGCGGTCATGCCGGACGTCCACTACGGCAAGGGCGCGACGGTCGGCTCGGTCATCGCGATGCGCGGTGCGGTGTGCCCGGCGGCGGTGGGGGTCGACATCGGCTGCGGGATGTCGGCGGTGAAGACGTCCCTGACGGCGAACGACCTCCCCGGTGATCTGTCCCGGCTGCGGTCGAAGATCGAGCAGGCGATTCCGGTGGGTCGGGGGATGCACGACGACCCCGTCGACCCGGGGCGACTGCACGGCTTCGCGACCGGCGGGTGGGACGACTTCTGGGGGCGCTTCGAGGGTGTCGCGGACGCGGTGAAGTTCCGTCAGGAACGCGCCACGAAGCAGATGGGAACGCTCGGGTCCGGTAATCACTTCTGTGAGGTTTGTGTGGATGAGTCCGGTTCTGTGTGGCTCATGCTCCACTCCGGATCGCGGAACATCGGCAAGGAACTCGCCGAGCACCACATCGGTATCGCGCAGAAGCTCCCGCACAACCAGGGACTGGTCGACCGCGACCTCGCTGTCTTCGTGGCGGACACCCCGCAGATGGCGGCGTACCGCAGCGACCTGTTCTGGGCCCAGGAATACGCCAAGTACAACCGCACGATCATGATGGCGCTCCTGAAGGACGTGATCCGCAAGGAGTTCAAGAAAGCGAAGCCGACCTTCGAGTCGGAGATCTCCTGCCACCACAACTACGTGGCGGAGGAGCGGTACGAGGGCATGGACCTGCTCGTGACCCGCAAGGGCGCGATCCGGGCCGGCTCCGGCGAGTACGGGATCATCCCGGGCTCGATGGGCACGGGCTCGTACATCGTCAAGGGCCTCGGTAACGAGAAGTCGTTCAACTCCGCGTCACACGGCGCCGGTCGGCGTATGAGCCGCAACGCGGCGAAGCGGCGCTTCTCGACGAAGGACCTGGAGGAGCAGACCCGGGGCGTGGAGTGCCGCAAGGACTCCGGCGTCGTGGACGAGATTCCGGGCGCCTACAAGCCGATCGAGCAGGTCATCGACCAGCAGCGGGACCTGGTGGAGGTCGTGGCGAAGCTGAAGCAGGTCGTCTGCGTCAAGGGCTGAGCCGCTTCTCCAGGAGTGTTACGGGAGATCGCGGAAGTTGTGCAGGGCGTCGAGGGGTATGTGTCGGTCCACAGGCAGACGTTACTTGGCGTGCGTCACCGCGTAGATCATGACGAACGCGACCACGTGGATGCCGAAGAGGAAGTAGCCGAGGTAGTACCAGACGTAGCGTTCGCGCTTCTTCTCCAGGGCGAGGCGTCGCCGTTCCGGGTCGTCGGTCATCGGCGCTCCCTGTGGACCTTGGTGTTGGAGGCCTGGGCGCGCGGGCGGACGACCAAGAGGTCGATGTTGACGTGGCTCGGGCGGGTGACCGCCCAGGTGATGGTGTCGGCGACGTCCTCGGCGGTCAGGGGCTCGGCGACACCCTCGTAGACCTTGGCGGCCTGCTCCGCGTCGCCGGCGAAGCGGGTGAGGGCGAACCCTTCCGTCTTCACCATGCCGGGGGCGATCTCGATGACGCGGACCGGGCGGCCGACGATCTCCAGGCGGAGGGTCTCGGCGAGGACGTGTTCGGCGTGCTTGGCGGCGACGTAGCCGGCGCCGCCCTCGTAGGTGGCGTGGCCGGCGGTGGAGGAGACCACGACGACCGTGCCGTCACCGCTCGCCTCCAGCTTGGGGAGGAGGGCCTGGGTGAGGTTGAGGGTGCCGATGACGTTCGTCTCGTACATCTGGCGCCAGTCGTCCGGGGCGCCGGTGGCGACGGGGTCGGCGCCGAGTGCGCCGCCTGCGTTGTTGACGAGGACGCCGATCGTCTTGAAGGCGGTGGCGAACTCGTCGACCGCGGCGCGGTCGGTGACGTCGAGCGGGTAGGCGGTCGCGGAGTGGCCGGACGCGGTGATCTCCTCGGCGAGCGCCTCGATGCGGTCCTTGCGGCGGGCGGTGAGGACGACGCGGTAACCGGCGGCGGCGAGTCCGCGTGCCGTGGCGGCGCCGATGCCGCTGCTCGCACCGGTGACGACGGCGATGCGGGAGGCTGCGGACGGTGCGGCGCTGGCCATGGCTGGGGCTCCTCGGCGGCGGGGGCGGCGGTTCTCGGGTGGTCCGGCCAGCATAGGCGGGGGCCGGTCGCGGGTTCGGGCCGGTCTCATCCGTACCCGCTCATCGTTCGTCCCCTCCCGCTCGGCCGCCCCTCTCAGCCGTTCCTCGGTGTCCACATGATCACGGCCATCCCGGCGAGGCAGATCAGTGCGCCCGTGATGTCCCACCGGTCCGGCCGGTAACCGTCCGCGATCGCGCCCCACAGGATCGAGCCGGCGACGAAGATGCCGCCGTACGCGGCGAGGACGCGGCCGAAGTGGGCGTCGGGCTGGAAGGTGGCGACGAAGCCGTACGCGCCGAGGGCGAGGACGCCGCCGGCGGCCCACATCCAGCCGCGCTGCTCGCGTACGCCCTGCCAGACCAGCCAGGCGCCGCCGATCTCCAGCAGCGCGGCGAGGACGAAAAGGGCGGCGGAGCGGAGGATCAGCATGCGGGCAGCTTCGCACGAGTCCGGTGTCCGGCCGGTGTCACCTGTTGGAGGGCGTCTGGAGGGGACCGTGCGGGGGATACATGCTGCATGTCGGATGACGCACGGTCGCGGCTGCTGGAGGAGTTGTCCGTGGTCTCGCGCCGCTACATCGCCTCGTACGCCCTGTTCAACCAGGCCGTCGCCGATCATCTGGGCCTGCATCCCACCGATCTGCAGTGCCTGAATCTACTGACGCTGGAGGGCGGTCCGGTGACGACGGGCCGGATCGCGGAGCTGACGGGGCTGACGACGGGTTCGGCGACGCGGCTGGTGGACCGGCTGGAGCGGGCCGGGTACGTGGTGCGGGAGCGGGACGCGGGGGACCGGCGGCGGGTGCTGGTGGCGACGGTGCCGGAGAGGGCCGCGGAGTTCGGGCGGATGTGGGAACGGCTGGGCGGTGGCTGGATCGCCCTGTTCGACGATCTGGACGACGATCAACTGGCGTTGTTCATCGACCACATGAGGCGGACCACGGAGTTCAGCGCGCGGCAGGCGGCACGCCTGCGGGCGGGGGATGCGCCTCAGGGGCCGGTCGGGCCCTAGGCCCGGTCCTGCGTCTGGGTGTCGTACTCCTCGCGCGCCTTGTGCACCTCGTCGAAGTGGGTCTCCGCCCAGTCCTTCACGGCGGACAGCAGCAGACTGAGGCTGCGGCCGAGCGGAGTGAGGGTGTAGTCGACGCGGACGGGGACGGACGGGGTGACGGTGCGGGTGAGGAGGCCGTCGCGCTCCAGGGTGCGCAGGGTCTGGGTGAGCATCTTGGGGCTGACGCCGGCGATCTTGCGGCCGAGTTCGCTGTAGCGCATGGGTCCGGCGGCGAGGGCGCTGACGACGAGGGCGACCCACTTGTCGCTGATGCGGTCGAGGAGCTGGTTGGTGGGGCAGTCGCGCAGGAAGGCGTCGTACTCGATGCGGGCCTGTTCGCGGCGCTGGGCCGCCGTCATGGTCGCCATGGCTCACTCCCGGGAGACAAACGCACTCTGAGGTAACTACTTCCCTGTGGATAGTAGCTCTTTCTAGGGTTGCGGTCAGCCGCGGGCGGTGAAGGACAGGGATGCGCCGCGGCGGACGGACCGGATTCAGGGAGTTCTTGCCATGCGTGCAGCAGTGGTGACGTCGTTCGGCGGGCCGGAGAACGTGCGGATCGTGGCGGCCGGGGTGCCGGAGCCCGGGGAGCGGGAGGTGCGGATCAAGGTCGCGGCGGCGGCGCTGAATCCGGTGGACGCGGCGGTGCGGGAGGGTGTCTTCGGCGGGGCCGGGGAGTCGATCGGGCTGGGCTGGGACGTCGCGGGGACCGTCGACGCGGCGGGTGCGGCGGCCGGCTGGAGCGCCGGCGAGGAGGTGGTGGCACTGCAGCACGGCATGATCAAGCCGCTGGGCACGCACGCGGAGTACGTGGTGGTGCCCGCGGACGCGGTGGCGCGGGCCCCGCGGACGGCCGACGCGGCGCACGCGGCCACGCTCCCGCTGAACGCGCTGACCGCGGCCCAGGCCCTCGACCTGCTGGACCCGGCACCGGGCTCGTCGCTGCTGGTCACCGGCGCGGCGGGCGCGGTCGGTGGTTACGCCGTCCAGCTCGCCGCCCTGCGCGGGGTGTCCGTCACCGGGCTCGCCCGGGAGGACGACGAGGAGTTCGTACGGTCGCTGGGCGCCGCGCGCTTCCTCAGCGGCGAGCCCGAGGCGGGCGGCTTCGACGCCGTGCTGGACGCGGCGGTCCTCGGTGAGCGTGCGCTGTCCTGGGCGCGGGACGGGGGCCGGTACGCCGGCGTCATCCCGTCGGCCGTCCCGGCGGCGGAGCGCGGGGTGCGGGTGGCCGCGGTGGAGGTGGAGGCCGACGGGTCCCGGCTGGCGGAGCTGGTCCGCCTGGTGGACGAGGGGTCGCTGACCCTGCGCGTCGCCGAGACGTACGCCCTGGCCGACGCGGTCAAGGCCCACGCCCGGCTCGCGGAGGGCGGGGTGCGGGGGCGGCTGGTGCTGCAGCCGTAGCTCGTGCCCTACGAGGAGCTCGTGCCCTGCGACGAGTTCGTGCCCTGCGAGGCCGGGTCCTGGCGGCGGGTGAAGGTGAACGTCAGGCCCGCCTGGCCGGAGAGTTCGCCTCCGGAGCCCAGCAGGGACACCGTGCCCTTCGCGCTGACCTCGGCGCTGAAGGACACCTCGTCGAGCTGGAACTCCCCGGCCTTCTGGGGCAGCGCGGCGAGCACGTCCCGCATCGTCGCGACGAAGTCGTGCAGGCGGGTCTGCAGTTCCGCGGCGGGGATCTCCGTCCTCGCCGCCCGCCATTCGGCCGGGCGTCGCAGGGACAGCCGGTCGGTGCGGCCCTGGTCGGTGTCCTCCAGGCCGAGGACGCTGATCGTGCCGGTGGGCTCCGGGGCGGTGGTGGCGGGCTCAGTGGTGGCGGGCTCAGTGGTGGTCTGCTCGGGCAGGGTCATGGGGCTGCTCCTCGGGGGCCGGGCGGATGTGCAGGTCGGGGTCGGCGTAGGCGGCGTAGCTCAGGCCGAGCGGGTTGGCCAGGGTGTGCAGGAGGTGCCGGCGGCTCTCCAGCAGCGCCCGGCCGAGGGGGAGGCGCCGGATGAGGAACCGCTCGTAGAGGGCCTGGGAGAAGGCCGCGGCGACGTCGTCGGGGATCTCGGTCTCGGTGCCGATGAACCCGCGGTTGCCGTTCATGAGGAAGAGGTACGGGAAGGACGGCGCGTCCTGGGCGCGCATCCGGCCCGAGCCGCACGCGTTCATCGTCACCAGCGGCAGCTCGAAGTCGCGCTCGTCGTGGCTGACGCCGAGGGCGACGAGGTCCGCGCCCAGGGTGCGCAGGGTGGTGCGCGAGTGGTGTCCGGCGCCGCTCAGCTCGATCTCCGCGGCGAGGGGGTCGTCGGAGCGGGTGTAGCAGTGGCAGGCGAAGTGCTGGAGCTGGTCGGGCAGGGCGCGGCGCTCGCCGTCGAGGAGGAGCCGCGGGTCGAAGATCTGCTCGGCGAGAGTGGGTCCGCCGTCCGCCGCGTGCGGGTACGGCCCCTCCAGGTCGACGTGGGCGTGTGCGGCCCCGGTGAACCAGGCGAGTTCCGCCATGGCCCCGTCGAGGTGCTCGTAGTAGAGGTAGCGGGCGGGGAGCCGGCCCTGCGGGCCGGTGCGCAGGGTGGTCGCTCCGGTGCCGCCGCGGACGGGTGCGGGGAGCATGGCGCGGCGTACGACGCAGGAGAAGCCCACGAGCGTGCCGCACGCGGTGATGAACGCCTCGCGGTTCTCGACGGGCGGCCCGGGGGCGATGCCGGACAGGGGCAGGAACTCCAGTGGCAGGAAGCTGTCCTTGGGGCCGACGCATTCGACGAGCGGCGGCGGCAGGGTGGGGTTGCGGGCGAACGGCACGGCCTGTCTCCAGAAGGTCTGGAGGTCCTTCAGCACGGTCTGCCGGGCGCCGAAGAGGATGAACAGCAGGGTCCGGCCGAGACCGTGCAGGCACTGGAAGACCCGGTCGAGGTCCTTGTCGTCCTCGACGGCGAGGGACGGCAGTTCGTCCTTGAGCCGGGTCAGCCCCAGGTCCAGCTCGTGGCGGACCCGGATGAGGGCGTCGCTGCCGACGAGGGTGACGGACAGGGGCGGTACGCCGGGCCGGCGGGCGGTGAAGTGGAGGGTGGTGGCCTCACTGGTCGTCATGACGCGTACGCAGACGTCGGGTTGGTGCGCCTGTCTCATCCGCCGTCCGTGTCCTCGCCCGGCGCTTGCGGGGTCTGCGGTGTTTCGCGGGGCGCTTCCGCCTCGATCTTGAGGGCGGCGACCTGGATCAGGCGGCCGGCCTGGTAGAGCTGGAACCACACCTCGTGGGTGCCGGGCTGGTCGGGCAGCCGGAAGCCGAACGGCGTCTGTACCTCGTGGGCGACGCTGAGGCTCTTGCGCTGGGGCAGCGGGGTGAGGGTGGAGCTGTCCACCATGGCGTCGAACGGCACGCTGGTGGCCTCCCGGCCGCCCTCGATGCGGATCGGCTCGTAGACGAAGAACTCCCTGCCCGCGTCGGCGGCGACGAGGGTGGCCGTGTTCTGGGCGCGCCGGTCGCGTACGACGGAGAGCATCAGGTTGATCCTGCTGCCCGCGGTGGCCTTGAGTGTGCCGTGCTCGGCGCGCGGGGGCGGTTCGGGGTTCTCCGTCCGTCGGTCCGGCTCGATGGCGAGGTAGCCGAGGAAGTTCGTCAGCGGCGGACCGGTCACCGTCTCCTCGATCGAGGTGCGGACGGCGTCGCCCATCTCCTGCCTCAGGCTCTGCCGCAGCTCGCTGAGCTGGTCCTTCAGGCGGTTACCGACCGGCTCGGCGGCGTTGCGGGCGATGTCCTGGGCGAGCCGGGACAGGTGCTCCTCCTGGAGCGTGACCCGGGTCGGGCTGTGCGGGGCCGGGGTGGCGTTGGCGTCGCGGAGGGCCGAGCGGACCTCCGCGCGGAGGTCTTCCCGGATGTCGCGGCGCAGCCGGTCCGGGTCCGCGGGGCCGGTGGCCGGCCTGGGGTCCGGTCCGCCGGCCGCGCCGTCGCGGCGCAGGGGCACGGGAGGGGAGCCGGGGAGGCGCTCACCGCTCAGGGCCGGCGCCAGCAGGATCATGCCGTCGGTGTCCTCGGGGAGTTCCAGCTGCATGGTGCGGGCGAGGTCGTAGCGCAGGACGTCGACCGCCTGCGCCCTGGCCGCGGTGGTCTCGACGAGTTGCCGGCGGGCCTGCGCCACGGCGAAGGCGGCCAGCAGCAGCGGCCCGGCGCCGGCGACGGCGGCGAGGAGCGCCGGATCGGTGAGGGCCGGGTCGGTGAGGGCGTCCGCCCGCCACAGGCCGGTGGCGGTGAGAGAGGCGATCACGGTCCAGACGGCCGCCGTGCACAGGGCGCTGGCGGCGATGAGCCGCCAGGTCAGCAGCCTGCGCTCCGGGCGGCGTACGCGACGCCTGACGGTGGGGGAGGCGACCAGTTCCACCCGGGGCCACATCACGTCGACGGCGAGGCCGGTGGTCCGCACGGCGTCCCGGTGGACGGCCGCGTGGGGCGCCGACAGCAGGGGATGGGCGAGCAGATGGCGGACGGTGGTGCCCATGCCGTGGGCCGGGATCAGACCGGCGTAGGGGCCCAGGCGCAGGTCGAATGCCTCGGGCCCGCGCTCCCGCATCTCGCGTTCTCGTAAGGCGCGCTCCCTCTCGTATCCGTAGGGGTCGCGTTCGTGCCTGTAGGGGTCGGGTCCGTACCTGTAGGGATCGTGTTCGTGTCTGTAGGGGTCGCGCTCCCTCTCGTACCGGTAGCGGTCCCTCTCGTACCTGTAGAGCCCGGAGTACCGGCTGCCGCCGTGGCGTTCGGATCCGGCCATCTCCTCGCGCAACTCGGCCACGTGGTGGGCGCCGTCACGCACCGCGCGCACCAGCTGCTCGACTCGGCGCGGTGAGGGCGCGGTGTCCAGCCAGCGCAGGGCGGCGGTCTGCAGGACGAGCAGGACGACGGCCGTCGCCACGAGCTCGCTGACTCCCCTCAGCACGACCGGCGCGGTGTCCCACGCGCGCCCTTCCCAGGCCGCCCCTACGACACTCCCCAGCGGCACGGCGAGGCCCGCGAGCTGCGCCCCCAGGGGACCCGCGTCCGACGTGCGTCCTCTCAGCCCCCACACGGCCCCGGTCACGGCGGCCGAGAACAGCAGGACGGCGACCAGGGCGATCAGCACCGGGCCGGGGGCGCTGATGTCCCCCCGGACGAAGGCGTCGATCACCACGCCGACGACGCCCGCCGCCGCGGCGGAGGCGAACACGAGGAAGTCGTCCTTCTCGGCCGGCGTCGCATACCGGTCGTCGAGCAGCCAGAACAGCGCCGCCAGCCCCACCAGCAAGGTGCCCGCCAGCCACGCCCACCAGAGTGGCCCCTGCGCGGCGGCGCGGACGGTGAGCCAGGCCCCGCACACCACGGTCACCCCGAAGGCGCCGCGGATGCGGAGGCCCTCGGACGGGGTGAATCCGCTGCCGTAGGCGGTGCTGATGGCGACGGCGCGCCAGGTCGCGAGGGCGACCAGGGCGAGGAGCAGCCCGCCCGCGACGGCCGGAGCGGCCACGGTGTCGCCGCGGGCGGCTCTCGCGGTGATCAGGAGCAGCTGGGCGAGCAGGGCCGTCGCGAGCAGTCCGTTGGCGCGCAGGCGCCGCGTTCTCGACTCGGCGGAGGCGGATGGTCCTGTCGGCTCGGTGCGGGCGACGGCCAGTGCCGTGAATCCCCAGGCCGCTGCGGCGAGCGCCAGCCACCAGCCGAGCCGGGCCAGGATCGTGAGGAGGTCGTGGCCCAGCGGCATCATGACGGCGGGGACAGCCGCCGCGGCCGTGGCGCACACGGAGACGGCCGCGGCGGTGATGCCGTTCCAGAGCCGCCTCGGGTCCTCTGCCATCACACCCCCGTCGATGCCCCGCCCGCCGTCCTGCCCAGTATTGCCACTCGCCGTGGCCGCCGCAGTACCTCTCGTGAAGTTCGCACGCCTGAGGAGTGGAGAACCGGAGAAGGTGCGGAGGAGCGGCGGCGGAATAGGGCCGCCGGGTCGCTGGTTCAACCCGTATAGTTGAACCGTCAACAACCTGGAGGGTGAGCGGCCATGCAGTTCGGGATCTTCAGCGTCGGGGATGTCACTCCCGACCCGACCACGGGGCGTACGCCGACCGAGCGGGAGCGGATCAAGGCCATGGTCGCGATCGCGCTGAAGGCCGAGGAGGTGGGCCTGGACGTGTTCGCCACCGGTGAGCACCACAACCCGCCGTTCGTGCCGTCCTCGCCGACGACCATGCTCGGCTACATCGCGGCGCGCACGGAGCGGCTGGTGCTGTCCACCGCCACCACCCTCATCACCACCAACGACCCGGTGAAGATCGCCGAGGACTTCGCGATGCTCCAGCACCTGGCCGACGGCCGGGTGGACCTGATGATGGGGCGCGGCAACACCGGCCCGGTGTACCCGTGGTTCGGCAAGGACATCCGCCAGGGCATCAACCTGGCCATCGAGAACTACGCCCTGCTGCACCGGCTGTGGCGCGAGGACGTCGTGAACTGGGAGGGCAAGTTCCGCACACCGTTGCAGGGCTTCACCTCCACGCCCCGCCCGCTGGACGGCGTACCGCCGTTCGTCTGGCACGGCTCCATCCGCTCGCCGGAGATCGCCGAGCAGGCCGCGTACTACGGCGACGGCTTCTTCCACAACAACATCTTCTGGCCGGCCGATCACACCAAGCGGATGATCGAGCTGTACCGCACCCGGTACGCCCACTACGGGCACGGCACCCCCGAGCAGGCGATCGTCGGCCTCGGCGGGCAGGTGTTCATGCGGAAGAACTCCCAGGACGCGGTGCGGGAGTTCCGGCCGTACTTCGATGTCGCGCCCGTCTACGGGCACGGGCCCTCGCTGGAGGAGTTCACCGAGCAGACGCCGCTGACCGTGGGCTCCCCGCAGCAGGTCATCGAGAAGACGCTGAGCTTCCGCGAGTACGCCGGTGACTACCAGCGCCAGCTGTTCCTGATGGACCACGCGGGGCTGCCGCTGAAGACCGTGCTGGAGCAGATCGACATGCTGGGCGAGGAGGTCGTGCCGGTGCTGCGCGAGGAGTTCGCCAAGGAGCGCCCCGCCGGGGTGCCGGACGCGCCGACCCACGCGTCGCTGCTGGCCGGTGCCAGGAAGGAGACCGTCGCATGAGGCTCGTCGTCGTGTCGGCCGGGCTGAGCGTGCCGTCGTCCACGCGGCTGCTCGGGGACCGGCTGGCCGCCGGGGTCACCGGGGCGGTCCCGGCCGAGGTGCGGGTGATCGAACTGCGTGACCTCGCCGTGGACATCGCGCACAACTTCACCAGCGGCTTCCCCGGGCGGGCGCTGGCCGAGGCCATGGACGCCGTGGCGGAGGCCGACGGGCTGATCGTCGTCACGCCGGTGTTCTCCGCGTCGTACAGCGGGCTGTTCAAGTCGTTCTTCGACGTGCTCGGCGTACGCGACCGGGACGCGCTGGCCGGGAAGCCGGTGCTGATCGCCGCGACCGGCGGCACGCCCCGGCACTCGCTGGTGCTGGAGCATGCCCTGCGGCCCCTCTTCGCCCACCTGCGCGCGGTCGTCGTCCCCACCGGTGTGTACGCCGCGTCCGAGGACTGGGGTGCCGAGGGTCTGGACGACCGGATCGAGCGTGCGGCTTCGGAACTGGCGGGGCTGATGGTCGCGATACCGGCACCACGCGCGGCTGGTGGCGCCGGGGAGACCGGAGAGGCCCGGGAGACCGGGGAGCTGACCGTGGTGCCCTTCGAGGAGCAGCTGGCGGCGCTGCGGCCGGCCGGGTGAGGGCCCTGACCCTCCGGGCGGCTGTGGGCGGCTGCGGGTCGCCCGTGGTCGCTCGCGCAGTTCTCGCCGTGGACCTACCGCCGGGCCGCCGGTGAGAGGGCGGTAAGAAGGGGGGCGCCCGTCCTCGGCCCGGCAGCCCCCGACGGGGACGCTTGGCAGACTGGGGGCGTGCCGCACACCGTTCTGCTCGCCGAAGACGACCGCGCCATCCGCAACGCCCTGGAGCGCGCCCTGACGCTCGAGGGCTACGAGGTCACGGCCGTCGCCGACGGGGTGGAGGCGCTGGCGCAGGCCCACCGCAGCAGGCCCGACGTGCTCGTGCTGGACGTGATGATGCCCGGCATCGACGGGCTCCAGGTGTGCCGGGTGCTGCGCGCGGAGGGCGACCGCACGCCCGTGCTGATGCTGACGGCGCTGGTGGAGACCGCCGACCGGATCGCCGGCCTGGACGCCGGCGCCGACGACTACGTGGTCAAGCCGTTCGACGTGGAGGAGGTCTTCGCCCGGCTGCGCGCCCTGCTGCGCCGGGCCGCCCCCGCCCCGGAGCCCGACGGCGGTCCGACCGCCGAGCAGCCGCCGAAGCCGCAGCCCCCTGGCCGCTTCGTGGAAGCCGCCGGGCTGCGCATGGACCCGCAGGCCCGGCGCGCCTGGCGGGGCGAGCGGGAGCTGGAGCTGACCCGCACCGAGTTCGAGCTGCTGGAGCTGCTGCTGCGCAACGCGGGCGTCGTCCTGGACCACGCCACCATCTACGACCGCATCTGGGGCTACGACTTCGGCCCCGGCTCGAAGAACCTCGCCGTCTACGTCGGCTATCTGCGCCGCAAGCTCGACCAGCCCGGCGCACCGCAGCTGATCCACACGGTGCGCGGGGTGGGCTACGTGCTGCGGGAGGACTGAGGTGGCGGCGGCTGCGGGCGGCGCGGGCCGCACGCGCGGGCGCCGGCGGATGCGGCTGCTGTCGCTGGGGACGACCTTCGCCGTGGCGTTCGCGACGGTGACCGCCACCGTCACCATGCTGGTCGGCCTCCTCTCCTACAGCGCCGCCGCGCGGCTGGTGCGGGTGGACCAGCAGTCCGTGTTCGACGAGGTCGTGCAGGACCTGCGGCAGGAGGTGCGGGAGAACCGGATGACGCCCGTGGACTTCTCCTCCACCGCCCCCGGTCACGACCTGGTGCGGCCCGCGCGGACGGACGTCCAGGTGCTCGGGCCCGACGGCAGCGTCTTCGACCCGGGCAGCCCCGGCCTGCCGGTCGTCGCCGCCGACCGCCGGGTCGCCGCCGCGGACACGGCCGGGCAGGTGGTCACGCACGCGGACGTCGACGTCGGCGACGACGTCTACCGGGTCGCGACGGTCGCGCTGGGCGGCAGCCGGGGCGCGGTGCAGGTCGCGCAGGAGTTCAGCGACACCGAGGATCTGCTGCGGGCGCTGCAACGGCGCACCCTCGTCCTCATGGCGGCGGTGGTCGTCGGGGCCGGGCTGTTCGGCTGGTGGCTGGCCCGTCGGATCACGCGTCGGCTGGTCGTCCTGACCGACGCCGCCGAGGACGTCGCCCGCACCCGCCGGCTCGGCGTCCAGGTGCCGGTCACCGGCCACGACGAGGTGGGGCGGCTCGGCCGTGCCTTCGACCGGATGCTCGGCCGGCTCGCCCAGTCGGAGGAGGACCAGCGCCGCCTGGTCCAGGACGCGGGCCACGAGCTGCGCACCCCGCTCACCTCCCTGCGCACCAACATCTCGCTGCTGCGCCGCATCGACGAACTGCCGCCCGGCACCCGTGAGGAACTCGTCGCCGACCTCACCCAGGAGGCGCGTGAACTGACCGACCTGGTGAACGAGTTGGTCGACCTCGCGGCCGGCCAGTCCGACAGCGAGCCGCCGCAGCGCCTGGACCTCGCCGACATCGCCGAGGACGTCGCCGGACGGGCCCGGCGCCGCAGCGGGCGGGAGATCCTGGTGCGGGCGAGCGGCGACACGTCGACCGAGGGACGGCCCGGGCTGCTGACGCGGGCGCTGTCCAACCTGGTCGAGAACGCGGTCAAGTTCGACCGGGACGGCAGGGGGCCGGTGGAGATCGCCGTCGCCGGTCCCGCCCGGCCGGGCCCGGTACGGGTGGAGGTACTGGACCGGGGTCCCGGCATCGACGAGGAGGACCTGCTCCGCGTCTTCGACCGCTTCTACCGCGCCCCCGCCGCCCGCTCCCTGCCCGGTTCGGGCCTCGGCCTGTCCATCGTCCGCGAGGTGGCTCTGGCGCACGGCGGAGCCCCGTACGCCGTCCGGCGGGAGGGCGGCGGAACGGCGATCGGCTTCACGGTGGCGGGCGTGGCCGCACGACGGGAGGGCTGAGCCCCGGAGGGCTGAGTGCCGCAGGGCTGAGCGCCGCAGGGCTGAGCGCCGCAGGACCGCGCCGCCGAGGAGCGGGGCCGCGGAGGGGACCCCGCCGGAGGCGGGCCGCACGGCTCGGTGTCCGCCCATGTGTACTCCGGTCCGCCGCCGGACCTGCCGGTCCTCCCGAGCCGGTGGTGGCCGGGCGGCGTACGCCAGTCGCGGGCCGGGGCCTCCGCCGCGCGCGGCACACGGGAAGTTGCCGTCGTGGTCTCGCGTATCCGGTTGTCGACGTGAGCATGTAAAGGTCGGGGCCGCGTGGGCCGGTCCTCGGGGAGGGACGGGAGCGTGCTGAGTGATGCGGAGGCCGCCGCGCTGGCGGCGATCGACGAGGAGGCCCTGGGGCGGACGCTGCTGGAGCTGATCGCGGTGCCGAGTGTCACCGGGAGCGCCGCCGAGTCGGAGCTTCAGCACCGGCTGGCCGCGCGGCTGGAGCGGCTCGGGCTGGACGTCGACCTGTGGTCCATGGACGTGCCCGCGCTGCGCGCCCACCCGGACTTCCCGGGCCTGGAGGCACCCCGGGAGGAGGCGTGGGGCCTGGTCGGCACCACCCCCGACGGTGGCGACGGGCCCACCTTGATCCTCCAGGGCCACGTCGACGTCGTACCGCCCGGGGACCTCGCGGCCTGGGAGGGCGACCCGTTCGTGCCCCGGGTGACCGGGGACGTGGTGCACGGGCGCGGTGCCTGCGACATGAAGGCCGGTCTGGCGGCGCACCTCGCCGCGCTCACCGCGATCCGGGCGGCCGGGATACGGCTGCGCGGCCAGGTCGCCGCGCACTTCGTCGTCGGGGAGGAGGACGGCGGGATCGGCGCGTTCGGCACCCTGCGGCGCGGGCACCGGGGCGACGCCTGTGTCATCGCGGAGCCCACCGCCCGCACCCTGATCACCGCCAACGCGGGCGCGCTGACGTTCCGCATCGCCGTGCCCGGCAAGGCGGCGCACGGCAGCGCGCGGGAGCAGGGGGTGAGCGCGATCGACGCCTATCTGCCGTTGCACCGGGCGCTGGCCGCCCTGGAGACCGAGCGGAACCGTGACCCGTCGCCGCTGCTCGCGGAGTACCCGATCCCGTACGGCCTGTCGGTGGGGACCCTGCGCGCCGGGGACTGGGCGAGCAGCGTGCCGGACCTGCTGGTCGCGGAGGGCAGACTCGGCGTGCGGATCGGCGAGGACCCGGCCGACGCCCGCGCCGACCTGGAGCGGTGCGTGGCCGAGGCGTGCGCCGCCGACCCGTGGCTGCGTGCCCACCCGGCCACGGTGACCTGGCCGGGCGGGCAGTTCGCGAGCGGCCGGCTGCCCGCGGGGCACCCGCTGGCGGACGTGGTGGGGGCCGCGTACGCCGACGCGACGGGCGGCACCCGCGGCCGGCCACGGCAGCGCGGCGCGACGTACGGCAGCGACCTGCGGCTCTACGCCGGCGCCGGGATCCCGGCCCTCCAGTACGGCCCCGGTGACATCGCGGTGGCCCACAGCGAGCGCGAGCACGTGTCCTTGCGGGAGGTGGCGGAGGCGGCGCGGACGCTGGTGCTGACGGTGTTGCGGACGGTCGGCACGACGGAGCGCTGTGGGAAACTCGGCGCGTGATCATCGAACGGGCGTACGCGCATGTGGAGGCGTACGACGAGGGGGAGTGGCCCTGGTCGGTCCCCTGCGTACGCGGACTCCTGCGCCACGGGCTGCGTTTCACCGCCCCGGTGACCTTCCTCGTCGGTGAGAACGGCTCGGGGAAGTCGACGCTCGTCGAGGCGCTGGCGGAGGGCTTCGGCCTGGACTCCTGGGGCGGCTCGCACGAATGGCGTTACGCGAGCCATCGCGCCAAGTCGGTGCTCGGCGAGCGGATCCGCTTCGACGCGGCGCCCCGCGGGCGCCGGATGCTCGGCTCCTGGTCCGCCCGCCAGGGGTTCTTCCTGCGCGCCGAGACCGCGCTCGACGCCCTCGACCGTGAGGGCCTCGCCCCCGACGCGCGCAGTCACGGCGAGGGGTTCCTCGCCGCGTTCCGCGACAAGTTCCTGCACCCCGGCCTCTACGTCCTGGACGAGCCCGAGGCGGCCCTGTCCTTCACCTCCTGCCTGGAACTCCTCGGACACATCGACGCGTTGACCCGCTCCGGTGCCCAGATCATCTGCGCCACCCACTCCCCGCTGCTCACCGCGCTCCCCGGCGCGGACATCCTGGAGGTCGGCGACCACGGCATACGCCGCACGGCCTGGCGGGACCTGGCCCTGGTCGACCACTGGCGCCGCTACCTCGCCGACCCGCGGGCCTATCTGCGGCACGTACTGGACTGAGGCGGCCTCGGCGCGGACCGATGACTTTCGGCGTGCGCGGGTGTCTGACCGTACGTACCGCAGACGCCCGGCCGAAGCCGGGACCGGCCCACACCCGAGGAGACACGACATGAGCACCGAGCAGACCACCGCGGCGGACGGCTTCTCCTACACCCTGGCCCGCACCCTGGACGCCCCCGCGGCGCAGGTCTGGCGCGCCTGGACCACCCCCGAGCAGTACGCCCGGTGGGCCTACTGCGCCCCCGGCTCCGTCGAGATGGACGTGCGCCCGGGCGGCGCATGGAAGGCCACCGTGGTCACCCCCGACGGCGGCGAGTTCCCGATGACCGGCACCTACGCCGAGGTCGCCGAGAACCGCCGCCTGACCATCGCGATGGACGTACCCGGCAAGCCCGAGCCCGAGAAGATGACCGTGGAACTCGCCCCCGAGGCCGACGACCGCACCCGCCTCGTGGTCCACCAGACCTGCGGCACCGCCGAGGAACGCGACATGGCGGAACAGGGCAGCACGATGCTGCTGGACAGCCTGACGGCGTTCCTGAAGGCCTGAGCCCACGGACCTGCCCGTGCCGGGGTGCGAAGTGTCTTCTTCATCGCTCTCTGACCAAGGGTCGAACTCGGTCCATGCAGCTGCTTCAGCACGGCAGCTCGAACAGGACCAAGCCCACCTGGGCGCCGCCGAAGCCGGGCGGCTCCGGTTCCCGCACCTCCCCGTCCGGGAGTTAGTGCCCGGCAGCGCCCTTCGAGGACCGCACTCCGAACGAACGGGGTGCGGTCCTCCGTATCTCTTGAGCGGGATCCCTTCAACGGGATCTCTTGAAGGGGCCGAGCGCTTTTTGTTATCCCCTCCTGGGCAGCGGCTCTCCTCTTGTGCAGGGCAGGACAGTCCCGGACCGAGAAGGACCGAGAAGGAGAGTGGACGAGCATGGCAGCGAGCGGGGAGATGGGCGCGGCGGTCGTCGAGGCGGCGCGGCGCGGTGACCAGCGGGCCCAGGACCAACTCGTCGCCGGCTGTCTGCCGCTGGTCTACAACATCGTGGGCCGGGCGCTGAACGGCCACCCGGACGTCGACGACGTGGTGCAGGAGACCATGCTGCGCGCCCTGCGCTCGCTCGGCTCGCTCGACGACCCCGCCCGGTTCCGGTCCTGGCTGGTGGCCATCACCATGAACCAGATACGCCACCACTGGCGCGACCACCGTTCCACGCCCGCCAGTTCGGGGCTGCACGACGCGTACGACGTCGCCGACCCGGGCGCCGACTTCGTGGACCTCACGATCACGCGGCTCGGGCTGGAGGGCCAGCGCCGCGAACTGGCCGAGGCCACCCGCTGGCTGGACCCCGACGACCAGGCGCTGCTGTCGCTGTGGTGGCTGGAGGCGGTGGGCGAGCTGACCCGGGCGGAGGTGGCGGCGGCGCTGGAGCTGTCACCGCAGCACACGGCGGTGCGCGTGCAGCGGATGAAGGCGCAGCTGGAGACCGCCCGGCTGGTGGTACGGTCCCTGTCCGCCCAGCCGCGCTGCGTCCTGCTGGACGACGTCACCTCGATCTGGGACGGCACCCCGTCCGCCCTGTGGCGCAAGCGCATCGCCCGCCACGCCCGCGCCTGCACGCACTGTTCCGGCTTCCAGTCGGGCCTGGCCCCGGCGGAGGGCCTGCTGGTGGGTCTGGGGCTGGTGCCGGTCGCCGGTCTCCTCGGCGGGACCCTGGCCGGCTTCGCCGGCGGGGCGACGGACGCGGCGCCGGTGGCGTACGCGCAGGACACCGGGGCGACCGAGCTGATACCGGGGCTGACGGAGACCGCTGAACCGGCGATGCCGGACGCGGGGGCGGCGTACGGGGACGCAGGCCGCGATGCGTCCGACGCGGGTGCGGCGTACGGGGACGGTGTCTCCGGAATGCCGACCGCCGAGATCGCCGCCGTCAACGGCCCTCGCTCCAGTCGCCGTGCGCTGACCCGGCGGCGCAAACGGCGGAGCCGGGCCGTCGCGGCCGTTGCCGCCGCGCTGCTCGTCACCGGCGGGACCATATCCGGCATCGTGATCCTCACCCCGGACGGCGAGGGCGAGACCGTGCAATCGGCGTCCGAGGGGCGGGAGGTGTCCGCCCCGTCCGACGCCGTCACGCGTACGCCCTCCGTCTCCCCCTCCCCCTCGGCCACCCCATCCCGCACACCGTCGGCCTCGGCCTCTCCGAGTGCCCGTAAGTCGCCGAAGAAGACGCCCACCACACGCCCCGCCCAGCCCGAACGCACCGAGCCGAAGCCGCAGCGGAAGCCGCCGTCCGCCCCGCAGGCCGCTCCCGCCGGTACGCCCGCCGCACAGGTCCTGGCGCTCACCAACGCCGAGCGCAGCAAGGCAGGTTGCGGGCCGGTGACCGCCGACGACCGCCTGGCCAGGGCGGCTCAGCTGCACAGCGAGGACATGTCGGCCAACGACTACTTCGACCACACCAGCCAGGACGGCCGTTCCTTCGCCGACCGGGCCAAGGCGCAGGGCTATCAGAGCCCCGGCGCCGAGAACATAGCCCGCGGCCAGAGCTCCGCCGCGTCCGTCATGGACGCCTGGATGAACTCGCCCGGCCACCGCGCGAACATCCTCAACTGCGACCTCAGGACGATGGGCGTCGGCGTCACCACGAACGACTGGACCTGGACCCAGGTGTTCGGCTTCTGACGGCTTCTGACCGCCCCGCCTGGCCCGAACTCCGTCCCGTTTCCCGGTCTTTACTGTGACGTGAATCACCGGGAGAGTGCTGAGTGCCGGGCGGGGGACGTTCTCGTACCCCCTCATGAGGGCGGGGCCAGGGATGCGAGGATGAGCCGCCATGAGTCCTGGGTGGGGTTTGCGCACCGCACGCGCCGCGGTGTTCGCGGCCGTCTGCGTGCTGCTCGCCACCCTGGGGCACGTCCTGATGTCGGGCACGGCCGTCCCCTGGTGGGCGCTGGGCGCGGCAACCGTGGCGACCGGCGGCGCGGCATGGTGCCTGGGCGCCAGGGAACGCGGACTTCTCCTCGTCTCCTCCGCCGTGGTGACGGCACAGACGGCCCTGCACCTGTGGTTCTCGTACGCGCAGGAACTGGCGCCGACGCCGGTGCCCACGGGCGGCACGGGTGACGGCACCCCCGCGGCGGGCCACGTCCAACACGGGGCGCACATGGGCCATGCCGCGCACTCGATGACCCACACCGGCTCCGTCACGGAGCCGATGGCGGGCGCCGGCGCGGAGCACACCATGGCCGGGATGTCCTCGACGGGCATGCTCGCCGCCCACCTGCTGGCCGCGCTGCTGTGCGGGCTGTGGCTCGCCCACGGCGAACGCGCGGCCTTCCGCATCCTGCGGGCCGTCGCCGGCCGGCTGGCCGCCCCGCTGCGGCTGCTCCTCGCCCTGCCCGCACCGCCGCACCGCCCGCGCATCCGCGCCCGCCGCAGCCGCACGGCCCGCACACCGCGCCGGCTGCTCCTTGCCCACGCCCTCACTTCCCGGGGCCCGCCCGCGGGAACCGCTGCTCTGCGAGCCCTCCGAGCTCTCTGAGACAGCCGGTTCCCCGGCCCGTCCGAGCGCCCCGCGCCCCGGACGCGGCTCGGGCAACGGGTGGACGCCGCCGTACGCGCGTACGCCCGCACCCCCACGTCAACACCGGATCCGCCGCGTCCTGCGCGGCCCGTTCCGCCTGCGCGGCGCCCGTCTCACGGGACGCGCACGCCGGAGGTCCGGACTCCCGAGAAGGACACCAGGTGATCACTCCTGCCCTGTCTGCCGCCCCCGCGAGAACGCGTGACCGCAAGAGGCCCGGCGAGAAGTGCCGTGACGACCGGACATCCGCCGACGAGTCGATAACAGCGCTGGCGCTCGCCGCCCGCGCCGGTGACCCCGAGGCCATCGAGAAGTTCGTGCGCGCCCTGCACCGCGACGTCCGCCACTACGTCACCTACCTCAGCGCCGACCCGCAGGCCGCCGACGACCTGGCCCAGGACACCTTCCTGCGGGCCCTGAGCAGCCTGCACCGCTTCGAGGGCCGTTCCTCGGCCCGCACCTGGCTGCTGGCCATCGCCCGCCGCGCGGTGATCGACAGCTACCGCCGCACCACCGCACGGCCGCGCCTCGCCGACACCGACGACTGGCAGACCGCGGCCGAGTTCACGCAGCCACGGGGCGTGCCCGGCTTCGACGACGGCATCGCCCTCGCCGAACTGCTCGAGTCGCTGCCCGACGAACGTCGCGAGGCGTTCGTGCTCACCCAGCTCCTCGGCCTGCCCTACGCGGAGGCGGCCGAGCTCAGCGACTGCCCGGTCGGCACCCTCCGCTCCCGCGTCGCCCGCGCACGCTCCTCCCTGATCAAGTCCCTGGACGACGCCGAGCGAGCCGAACCGCTGGGCGCCGGGGCCTGAGGCGGGTCACGTCCCAGGTCACCCCGTCACCAGCTCTCGGAGTCGTCCACCGCCTCCGGGGCGGGCCGGGCCCGTGCCGCCCGGCCCGCCCCGCGGTCCGCCGACCGCAGACGCGCCGCCAGCAGCGGCAGCACGAGGACGGAGATCATCGCGGCGCCCACCAGCGACGCGGCCTCCTCGGACGCGAGGAGCTCCTGGTCCACTCCGATGGTGGTGATCGCGACGACGAGTGGCAGGCACGTCGAGGCGAACAGGGCCAGGGCGGTACGGTCCCGGCTGCCCAGGTCCTTCGGCGCGAGCGCGAACACCGGCCCGCCCCGCACCAGCAGGACCAGCAGCAGGAAGACCGGCACCAGCAGCAGCGCCACCGGGTCGTGGATCAGCGCGTCCAGATCGAACTCGATGCCGGTGACGACGTAGAACAACGGCACCAGGAAGCCGAAGCCCATGGCCTCCACCTTGCCCAGCACCTCCCCGCTCGCCGCGGGCGCGGCCCGGTGCAGGATGATCCGGGTGAGAACGCCGGCGGCGAACGCGCCGAGCAGCACATCGAGGCCGAAGACCTCGGCGAGGCCCAGCATGCAGGCCAGCAGCAGCATCACGAACCGGACCGCGAACTGGGCGCTGCTGTGCAGGGTCCGCTCGGCCAGCCGGCCGAACCAGGGCGGCCGGGGCCGCAGCGCCCACAGTACGGCGACGGCGGTGATCACCCCGAACCCGGCCAGCAGCGCCGCCGACTCGGCCGGCCGCCGCCCGCTGAGCAGCAGCGCCACGGCGACGACGGGACCGAACTCCCCGACCGCGCCGAACGCGGACATCACCGTCCCGAAGCGCCCCTTCAGCTCGCCGCTGTCCCGCAGCATCGGCAGGACCGTGCCGAGCGCCGTACTGGTCAGCGCGGTGCCGATCACGAACGCCTCGAACACGTCCCCGCCGCTGACCAGGAACGCCAGCCCGATGCCCAGACCGAGCGAGACCAGCCACGACCACAGCGAGCGGCGCAGCGTGTCCCCGCGCACCGCCGCGAACTCGATCTCGTAACCGGCCAGGAAGATCAGCATGGACAGCCCGAGATCGGCGAGCGCGTCGGTCACCTCGTCGGTGTGCGCCCACCCGAGCACGTCCGGCCCGATGAGGATCCCCAGCGCGATCTCGAAGATGACCAGCGGAACCCGCACCCGCCGCCCCACGGCGAACACCAGCAGCGGGGCGAGCACGGCCGCACCCGTGATCAGCACAAGGGTGCCCGGATGAGTCATGACCCGATCCGGGGCATCGGCATCTCCCTCGCAGCGGACACACGAAGGCCGGCGAGGCGACCCACCGCGTCAGCCACGTCGGCCTGCCGCCACCCCGCGGCCCGCCACCACTCTCACCCACCCGCCCGGGCCCGGACTACCGGACCAGGGCCGTCGGAGGGACGTGCGGGGTGCCGGGCGCGGGGCGCACGCCATCGGCGGAATCACCGGTGCACTCGCCGCAGCGGCCGGCCGGGGCCGCCTGCCTACTGCGGACGAAGTACCGGCTGGGCCGCCCCTCGTCGGATGTGGGTCCCCGGGTGCGGGGGGATGGTGGGTGGACTCGAATCGAGACGGAGGGAGGACACGCCCATGCGTCGGAGCAAGTACCGCACGGGGCGCACCCCGATGGCGTCCTTGGTCCATGTCGTCGCCGCTGTGGTCACGGCGGCGGCGGTCGCGGTGAGCGTGCCGGAGACCGCTGCCGCGGCTGAGCCGGCCGGGCGGCAGGACGATCCGGTGGCCGGATGGGCGCGGCAGCACGCGGAGCCGTTGCGGACCACCGAGCCCAGCCGGCCGCTGGACGACCTCGGGCCGCTGCGGGACGCCGTCGGGCCCGCCCGGATGGTGGGGCTGGGGGAGGCCGTGCACGGGGCGGCCGAGCTCGTCGACCTCAAGCACCGCGCACTACGGCTGCTCGTGGAGCGCATGGGATTCCGTTCCGTCGCCTGGGAGGAGGACTGGACGACCGGCGTGCGCATCGACACGTACATCCGCACCGGCCAGGGTGATCCGGACGCCTTGGCCCGGGAGATGGGCCCGCAGTGGTCCTCCTCCCGCGACGTCGCCGACGTGCTGCGCTGGCTGCGCGGCTTCAACGCCGGTCGAGCGGCGGCCGATCAGGTGCGCTTCGTGGGCGTCGAGTTCTTCATGACGCGCCGGCCCGCCTATGACGCCGTGGCCGACTACGTCGCCGGCGCCGCTCCGGAGCGTGCGGACGAGCTCGGCGAACTGCTCGAAGAACTCCGCCCCGAGACCGACGACATCTGGCAGCACATCTCCTGGTACCAAGGGGTCAAGAACAAGCGGCCGTACGTCCACCGCGCCCGGCAGGTCCACGAGCTGGTCGCGACGGTCCCGCACCCGCCGGGCGACCGCTCCCACGCGCTGGCGCTGCACAACGCCCGGCAGATCCGGTCGTTCTACGAGTTCTACGCCCTGGGCGAGGACGAGCAGAGCACCTACCGCGACGCCCGCGCCGCCGAGAACCTGCGGTGGTGGCACGACCGCACCGGGGGCAGGACCGCCTACTGGGCCGCGAGCCCCCACACCGCCGACGCTCCCGGTATCCGCCTCACCCAGCCGGACATGAGCTTCGCCAGCGCCGGTTCTTACCTGCGCGGCTGGTACGGCCGGGACTACCGGTCGATCGGATTCACCCTCGACCACGGCACCGTCGCCACCGGCGACGGCCGGACGGCCGAGCTCCCGCCGCCAGACCCGGGATGGTTCGAGCAGCCCCTCGGCCAGGTGCGCGCCGACCAGTTCGTCCTGGACCTGCACCGCCCGGCGGCGACCCCACCCGTGCGCGCCTGGCTGCACGGGCCGGTCCTCACCCGCGGTCCCGGGCCGGGCTCCGTGGCGAGCGGCGGCTCCCTGGCGCAGTGGTTCGACGCGGTCGTCCACCGGCAGTCCGTGACGCCCTCGCAGCCGCTCGCCTGACCCGCGTGGAGCCGGTTCTCGGGATCACGTCCCCGGGGTAGGGGCGGTTCTCGGGTCCGCCAGGGCCCAGTCGAGGTACTTGTCGCCGGGGAAGACCGGGCAGGCGTCGCCGCAGCCCATGGTGATCACGTAGTCGGACGCCTGGACGGCCTCGGTCGTGAGCACCTTCGGCCGGGCGCCGGCGATGTTGCTTGGTGCCTGGCGGCGGAAGTTCACGGCCGCGGCGGCCTGACCGCCGGCTCAGTCGATCACCGGGCTGCGGCGCTCGACGAGAACGACGTCGCGCCAGCGGCCGTGGTGGCGGCCGATGCGCTCCCTGGTGCCGATGACGCGGAAGCCGGCCCGCTGGTGCACGGCGAGGCTGGCGGTGTTCTCGGGGAAGATCCCGGACTGGATGGTCCAGATGCCGGCCCGCTCGGTGGAGTCGATGAGCGCCTTGAGCAGGGCGGAGGCGACACCGCGGCCGCGCGCCGCCGGGTGGACGTAGACGGAGTGCTCCACGACACCGGCGTAGGCGCAGCGGTCGGAGACCTTCGTCGCGGCGACCCAGCCGAGCACGGTCCCGTCTTCGTCCAGGGCGGCGAAGCGGTGGTCGGGCAGTTTCGCGGCGTCGAACGTCTCCCAGTCCGGGGCGGTGGTCTCGAAGGTGGCGTTGCCCTCGTCGATGCCGGCCTGGTAGATCGCCAGGATCTGCTCGGCGTGCTCGGCGGTCAGCGGCACGATCACCGAGCTGGACGAACCGGCGCCTGCGGACATGGTGCTGTCTCCCCTTGCCACGAACCCCGGCTCAGGGCCACACCAGGCAGTACGGCTGATGCCCCGCCTCATGCAGGCGGTGGCTGAAGTCCTGCCACTCGTGCAGCAGCTGGTACACGTTGAACGCGTCACGGGGGCCGCCGCGGTCGGGGACCGTGGACCAGATGAAGGCCGCCGCGCCGACCGCCTCCTCGCCGATGCCGCGCAGGGGGTCGACGACCGTCATGGGGAGTTTGACCACCGCGTAGTCGGGGTGCAGGACGACCAGTTCCAGCGGGGGCACCTTGTGCAGGGGGACGCCCTCGATGCCGGTCAGCACCATGGCCGCCATGGTCTCCGGCTTGATCTTGGTGAACATCCCGCCCATGCCGAGCTCGTCGCCGCCGAGCTCCTCGGGGCGCATCGAGATCGGGACGCGGGCCGCGGTGGCGCCGTCCGGCGCGCCGAAGTACTTGTACGTCACCCCCACCCGACCACCATTCCTGCTCCCCGGCCCCAGCCGGTCGATCCGTCCGTGTATACGTCCGTCGACCCGCTCGGGTTCGCTCGGTACACCGTGTGCCTGACGTGCCTCGTCCGTGCCTGCCGCGTTCGCCGCGTCGTCCGCGTGCTGCGCCTCGCGTCGGTGCCTTCCCCGCCGGGCACGTCGAGGACCCAGGTCATCAGTCCCCTCGCCCAGTCCGCCACCGCGATGCATATCTCCACCCGACTGCTTTTCTAGGACGCGCGACCCCCGCCGCGCAACCCGATCATCGTGTCAGTGACCTCCCCCACGGCCGCCCGCCGAAACGTGCGGTGAACCACCTCTCCGCGGGATCTTCGCGGCCGCCGGCCGCACCGGGCCGTGTGAGCTGCGTATATCAGACGCCAGTCTCGCAGATCACACGGCGGGGGTGGCGCGCGGAGGCCCCGGATCCCGCACACAGGCCCCGGACCGGCCATGGCCCGGCCCCCGGATCACCCCCGATCGCCCCTGGACCGCCTCCTCACCGCCCCTGGCCTACTCTGAACACGTCCCTCGCGCTCGGTGTCCCAGAACCCGTCCGAGATCCCGAGAAGTCGACAGAAGGTCGGAGAAGTCGCAGGTCATGAGCGAACTGCCATATCCATACGAAGCCCCCGCCTCGCAGGCGCTGTTCGATCGTGCCGCGGCCGTCACTCCCGGTGGCGTCAACTCACCGGTGCGTGCCTTCCGCGCCGTCGGCGGCACCCCCCGGTTCATGGTGTCCGGCAGCGGCCCGTATCTGACCGACGCCGACGGGCGCGAGTACGTCGACCTCGTCTGCTCCTGGGGCCCGATGATCCTGGGGCACGCGCACCCCGAGGTGATCGCCGCCGTCCAGGAGGCCGTCGCCCGCGGTACGTCCTTCGGCACGCCCGGCGAGGGCGAGGTCGCGCTAGCCGAGGAGATGGTCGCGCGGATCGAGCCGCTGGAGCAGGTGCGGCTCGTCTCCAGCGGGACCGAGGCCACCATGTCGGCCATCCGCCTCGCCCGCGGCTTCACCCAGCGCACCAAGGTGATCAAGTTCGCCGGGTGCTATCACGGGCACGTCGACTCGCTGCTCGCCTCCGCCGGGTCCGGCGTGGCCACCTTCGCGCTGCCCGACACCCCGGGCGTCACCGGCGCCCAGGCCGGCGACACCATCGTCCTGCCGTACAACGACCTCGACGCCGTGCACGCCGCCTTCGCCGCGCACCCCGGCGAGATCGCCTGCGTGATCACCGAGGCGTCGCCGGGCAACATGGGCGTCGTCCCGCCGCTGCCCGGGTTCAACCAGGGGCTCAAGGACGCGTGCGCGCAGAACGGCGCGCTGTACATCTCCGACGAGGTGATGACCGGGTTCAGGACCAGCCGCGCCGGCTGGTACGGCGTCGACGGAGTGCGGCCCGACCTGATGACCTTCGGCAAGGTGATGGGCGGCGGCTTCCCGGCCGCGGCGTTCGGCGGGCGCGCCGACGTCATGGCGCACCTCGCCCCCGCCGGGCCGGTCTACCAGGCCGGCACGCTCTCCGGTAACCCCGTCGCCACCGCCGCCGGGCTCGCCCAGCTGCGGCTGCTCGACGACGCGGCCTACGAGAAGGTCGACGCCGTCTCCGCGCAGATCCAGGCCCTCGTCGGCGAGGCGCTGACCAAGGAGGGCGTCGCGCACACGCTGCAGAACGCCTCCAACATGTTCTCCGTCTTCTTCACGGACCGGCCCGTCCGCAACTACGAGGACGCCAAGGCGCAGGAGTCCTTCCGCTTCACCGCCTTCTTCCACTCGCTCCTGGAGAACGGCGTCTATCTGCCCCCGTCGTCCTTCGAATCCTGGTTCGTGTCCACCGCGCACGACGAGCGGGCCGTCCAGCGGATCGCCGACGCCCTCCCGGCGGCGGCCCGAGCGGCAGCGGAGGCCACCGCGTGAGCACGAACGCGAGCAGCGACATCACCGTCGTCCACCTCATGCGGCACGGCGAGGTCGCCAACCCGGACGGCATCCTCTACGGGCGGCTGGCCGGCTACCACCTCTCCGAGCTGGGCCGGCGCATGGCCGACCGGGTCGCCGACCACCTCGCCGCCCGCGATGTCACCCATGTCGTCGCCTCCCCGCTGGAGCGGGCGCAGGAGACCGCCGAGCCGATCGCCAAGGCGCACGGGGTGGACATCGTCACCGACGAGCGGCTGATCGAGGCGGACAACGTCTTCCAGGGCAAGACCTTCGGCGTCGGCGACGGCGCCCTGCGCCGGCCGGGGAACTGGCGGCACCTGGTCAACCCGTTCAAGCCGTCCTGGGGCGAGCCGTACGTCGACCAGGTCGTGCGGATGATGGGCGCGCTGAACGCGGCGAAGGACGCGGCCCGCGGGCACGAGGCGGTGCTGGTCAGCCATCAGCTGCCCATCTGGATCGTGCGGTCCTACGTCGAGAAGCGGCGCCTGTGGCACGACCCGCGCAAGCGGCAGTGCACGCTCGCCTCGCTGACCACCTTCACCTACCAGGGCGACCGGATCGTCTCCGTCGGCTACAGCGAGCCGGCCCGCGACCTCGTGCCCGCGCACCTGCTGGCGGGCGCCAAGCGGGTGAAGGGGAAGGACAAGGCGTTCGGGGCGTAGTCCTCGCCCTTTCCGGGGCGTGAGGCACCCTCTCCCCGGTGTGTCCCGTTCGTTGCAAAACCTCCCCATTTGCGAGCAACCTCCCTCTTCGTCACGCCCTCTGACTGGGTGACCACCAGATGATGTGACGAACGGGGAGGCCATGCGCACTCTCACCCGCAGGGGAATGCTCGGGCTCGGCGCGGGCGCCGCGGCCGCCGTCTCACTGGCCGGCTGCGGCGGCCTCACCGGCTCGGACGGTTCGACCCACGCCGGCGGTTCCCCGGACGGCCGGCGGCCGGGGAGCACGCCCGAGCCGACGAGGACCGCCCGCCCGATCGGCGACGGCTCGACCTCCTTCACCGGCAAGCAGCCCCACCAGCCCGACGAGCCCGTCCCGCTGGAGCCGGGTCAGACCCCGCCGCAGTTCGTCGTGTTCTCCTGGGACGGCGCCGGTGAGGTCGGCAACGGGCTCTTCCCGCGCTTCCTCGACCTCGCCAAGGAGCACGGCGCCCACATGACCTTCTTCCTCTCCGGGCTGTATCTGCTGCCCGAGTCGAAGAAGCGGCTCTACGACCCGCCGAACAACCCGCGCGGCGCCTCCGACATCGGCTACCTCACCGACGACCACATCAAGGACACACTGAAGAACGTCCGCCGCGCCTGGCTCGAGGGCCACGAGATCGGCACCCACTTCAACGGCCACTTCTGCGCCGGTTCCGGCAGCGTCGGGAACTGGACGCCGGCGCAGTGGCGCAGTGAGATCGACCAGGCGAAGTCGTTCGTGCGGCAGTGGCGGACCCACACCGGCTGGAGCGATCTGCCGTCGCTGCCCTTCGACTACGACAAGGAGCTCGTCGGCGGCCGTACGCCCTGCCTGCTCGGCCAGGACAACCTGCTGCCCGTCGCCCGCGAGCTCGGCTGGCGCTACGACGCCTCCTCGCCCGGCGGCCGGCAGACCTGGCCGGTGAAGAAGCGGGGCATATGGGACCTGCCGTTGCAGCAGATACCGTTCCCCGGCCGTTCCTTCGAGGTCCTGTCGATGGACTACAACATGCTCGCCAACCAGTCCCTCAACTCGACGAAGGCGCCCGCCCACAACTACCCGGGCTGGCGCGAGCAGTCGGCCCAGGCGTACATATCCGGATTCAAACGGGCATACGAGACAAATCGCGCCCCCTTCTTCGTCGGCAACCACTTCGAGCAGTGGAACGGCGGCATCTACATGGACGCCGTGGAAGAGGCCCTCAAGCACATGGCACGGGAGAAGGAGAAGGGCGGCGACGTGAGGCTCGTCTCCTTCCGGCAGTTCGTCGACTGGCTGGACGTGCAGAAGCCGGAGGTGCTCGACCGGCTCCGCACCCTGGACGTCGGCCAGAAACCGGCCGGTGGCTGGCAGGAGTTCCTCCGGAGCGCCGCCTGATATGCGGGTTTCCGCCCGCAAGGGGGGTGCGCAAGATCCCCTGAACGGGCATGCGAAACTTTTCACATGAGTGCCGCAAGCCGCGCCCCCCAGCGCTCGAACCGCGCCACCCGCGCCACCCGCGACCGCCGTGTGACCGTCCGCCGCCGCGCCGCCCTGACCGCCGGTGCCGCCGTGGCCGCGCTGCTCGTCACCGCGTGCGGCTCGGGCGGGACGTCCGGCGGGGGCGGCAACACCAACTTCGTCACCGGCACCGACGGCATCGCCACCGCCGACAAGGGCGAGCGCGCCGCCGCACCCGAGCTGTCCGGCAAGACCGTCGACGGCGAGCAGCTCGACGTCGCCGACCACAAGGGCAAGGTCGTCGTCCTGAACGTCTGGGGCTCCTGGTGCAACCCGTGCCGCGCCGAGGCCAAGTACTTCACCAAGGTGGCCAACGCCTACGCCGACAAGGGCGTGCAGTTCGTCGGCATCAACACCCGGGACACCAACATCCGGGCCGCCCAGGCCTTCGAGGAGGACTTCGACGTCCCCTACCCGAGCCTGTACGACCCGACGGGCAAGCTGATGCTCCGCTTCGAGAAGGGCACGCTCAACCCCCAGGCGATCCCCTCCACCCTGATCCTGGACCGGGACGGGAAGATCGCGGCCCGCTCGCTGTCGCCGCTCAGCGAGGAACGGCTGCTGAAGATGCTCAAGCCGGTCGTCGCGGAGAAGTGAGAGCAGCGACGTGACGGATCCGAACACCACGGTGCTCAACGGCGCCCTGCTGGTGGCGCTGCCCATCGCGCTGCTCGCCGGGCTCATCTCCTTCTTCTCGCCCTGCGTCCTGCCCCTGGTCCCCGGCTACCTCTCCTACGTCACCGGCGTCTCCGGCACCGACCTCGCCGAGGCCCGGCGCGGACGCATGGTGGCGGGCGCCTCCCTGTTCGTGCTCGGCTTCACCGCCGTGTTCGTCTCCGGCGGCGCCTTCTTCGGCTACTTCGGCCAGACCCTTCAGGAACAGTCCGGCGTCCTCACCAAGATCCTCGGCGTCTTCATGATCCTCATGGGCGTCTTCTTCATGGGCCTGATGCCCTGGCTCACCCAGCGCGAGTTCCGCTTCCACAAGCGCCCGGCGACCGGACTGGTCGGCGCCCCCGTCCTCGGCGCCCTGTTCGGCATCGGCTGGACCCCCTGCATCGGCCCCACCCTCTCCTCCGTGCTGACCCTGTCCGCCCAGCAGGAGAGCGCCGGGCGCGGCGCCGTACTGACCGTCGCGTACTGTCTGGGGCTGGGCGTGCCCTTCGTGCTCACCGCTGTCGCCTTCCGCAAGGCGCTCGGCGCGTTCGCCTGGGTCAAGCGGCACTACGTGTGGGTCATGCGCATCGGCGGCACCATGATGATCCTGACCGGTGTGCTGCTGCTGACCGGCGCGTGGGACAGCCTCGTGGCGCAGATGCAGACCTGGTCCAACGGCTTCACTGTGGGGATCTGACCCGATGAGCGACACCACGACAGACGACACCCCGAGGACCGGTGACGACCAGGACCTGGGCGCCGCCGGCTCCCAGCTGTCCACCGCCCCCAAGGAGGAGCTGCCGAACCTGCCCTCCCTGGGCGTCATCGGCTGGGCCCGCTGGTTCTGGCGGCAGCTCACCTCCATGCGGGTCGCGCTGCTGCTGCTCCTGCTGCTCTCGCTGGGCGCGATCCCCGGCTCGCTGATCCCGCAGACCGGCATCGACGAGACGAAGGTCGCCGACTTCCGCGAGAAGCACGACATCCTCGCGCCGATCTACGACAAGCTCGGCCTGTTCAACGTCTACAGCTCGGTGTGGTTCTCCGCGATCTACATCCTGCTGTTCATCTCCCTCATCGGCTGCATCGTCCCGCGCACCTGGCAGTTCGTCGGCCAGTTGCGCGGCCGCCCGCCGGGCGCCCCCAAGCGGCTGACCCGGCTGCCCGCCTACACCACCTGGCGCACCGAGTCCGAGCCCGAGCAGGTCCGCGAGGCCGCCCTCGCCCTGCTGAACAAGCGCCGTTTCCGCGCCCATCTCGCCGGTGACGCGGTGGCCGCCGAGAAGGGCTATCTGCGCGAGGTCGGCAACCTGGCCTTCCACATCGCCCTGATCGTGATGCTGATCGCCTTCGCGTGGGGCCAGCTGTTCAAGTCCGAGGGCAACAAGCTGATCGTCGAGGGCCACGGCTTCTCCAACACGCTCCCGCAGTACGACGACTTCAAGTCGGGCAACCTCTTCTCCAACGACGACCTGGAGCCGTTCAGCTTCGACCTGAAGAACTTCAAGGGCACGTACGAGCGCACCGGCCCCAACAAGGGCACCCCACGCACCTACGAGGCCGACCTCACCTACAGCGAGGGCGCCTACGGCCCGGAGAAGAAGACCACCGTCAAGGTCAACGAGCCGCTGGAGATCGGCGACGCCAAGGTCTACCTGGTCAGCCACGGCTACGCGCCCGTCGTCACCGTCCGCGACGGCAAGGGCAAGATCGTCTTCCAGGACGCCGTGCCGCTGCTGCCGCTCGACGCCAACGTCACCTCCTCCGGCGTGGTCAAGATCCTCGACGGCTACCGCAACCCCGAGGGCAAGAAGGAACAGCTCGGCTTCCAGGCCTTCTTCGTGCCCACCTTCGGCGGCTCGGCCACCGGCACGATGCTCTCCCAGTTCCCCGCGCTGGACTATCCGGTGCTCGCGCTCAACGCCTACCACGGCGATCTGAAGGCCGACTCCGGCATTCCGCAGAGCGTGTACCAGATGGACAAGACGAAGATGAAGGAGTTCAAGGACGCCAAGGGCGAGCTGTTCAAGAAGCTGCTCACCCCCGGCGAGACCATGAAGCTCCCGAACGGCGCCGGCTCGGTCACCTTCGAGAAGGACATCAAGGAGTGGGCCGGCTTCCAGGTCGTCCAGGAACCGGGCGGCGGCTGGGCCCTCGGCGGTGCGGTCGTCGCCATCGGCGGCCTCGCCGCGTCCCTGTTCATCCAGCGCCGCAGGGTCTGGGTGCGGGCCGTGCGCGGCGCCGACGGGGTGACGGTCGTCGAGATGGCCGGCCTGGGCCGCAGCGAGTCCGCGAAGGTGCCGGAGGAACTGGGCGACCTGGCCGAGATCCTCTATGACCGGGCACCGGGCGCCCCCGACCCGGAACCCTCCGATCCCGCCAACCCTCAAGCCGTACCTGCCGAAGGGGCTGAGAAGCAGTGACTCTCGCCGCCGCAACGAACGAGAGCCTCGCCGAGATGAGCAATGTGCTCATCTACTCCGCGATGGCCGTCTACACCCTCGCGTTCTTCGCCCACATCGCCGAATGGCTCTTCGGCAGCCGCAGCAAGGTCGCCCGCACGGCCGCCGCGCTCACCCGCGCGGAGGGCGGGAAGGCGCCGGCGGTGACCGTGCGGAAGGCGGGCGGCACCGCCGTACTGGAGCGGCCGAAGGTCGTCGTGCGGGCCGCGGCGGGCGCGCGTGACGTGCCCGACGGCCCCGGGGCCCACGGCGGCGACGAGCAGGGCGACCTCTACGGCCGTATCGCCGTGTCCCTCACCGTGCTCGGCTTCCTGCTCGCCTTCGGTGGTGTGCTCACCCGGGCCCTGTCCGTGCAGCGGGCGCCCTGGGGCAACATGTACGAGTTCAACATCACCTTCTCCACGGTCGCGGTGGGTGTGTACCTCACGCTCCTCGCCCTGAGGAAGAACGTGCGCTGGCTCGGGCTGTTCCTGATCACCACGGTCCTCCTCGATCTCGGCCTCGCCGTCACTGTCTTGTACACCGCCAGCGACCAGTTGGTTCCCGCCCTCCACTCGTACTGGCTGTACATCCACGTCTCCACCGCGATCTTCTGCGGCGCGGTGTTCTACCTGGGCGCGGTCTCGACGCTGCTGTACCTGTTCCGCGACTCCCACGAGAACAAGCTGGCGAGCGGCGGACAGCCCGGCCGCTTCGCGTCCTCGGTCCTGGACCGGCTGCCCGCGGCGGCCTCCCTGGACAAGTTCTCCTACCGCGTCAACGCGGCCGTCTTCCCGCTGTGGACGTTCACGATCATCGCGGGCGCGATCTGGGCGGGCGACGCCTGGGGCCGCTACTGGGGCTGGGATCCCAAGGAGGTCTGGTCCTTCATCACCTGGGTCGCCTACGCCTGCTACCTGCACGCCCGCGCCACCGCCGGCTGGAAGGGCCGCAAGGCCGCCTACCTGGCCCTCCTCGCCTTCGGCTGCTGGCTGTTCAACTACTACGGCGTCAACATCTTCGTCTCCGGCAAGCACTCGTACGCGGATGTCGGCATGAGCGCACTGACGTCCGTGGGCTTCTGAGGCGCCCGGGGGACACGGAGCGGGCCGGTCAGTTCCCGATGTCCTCGTTCCACAGCTGTGGATGACGTTCGGTGAACTCCCGCATCAGGGCCACGCATTCCGGGTCGTCGAGCACGACGATCTCCACGCCGTGCTCGGCCAGCCAGTCGTGACCGCCGTGGAAGGTGACCGCCTCGCCGATCACCACGCGGGAGATGCCGAACTGCCGGACCAGTCCCGAGCAGTACCAGCACGGGGACAGGGTGGTGACCATCGTCGTCCCCCGGTACGAGGGCTGCCGTCCCGCCGCGCGGAAGGCGGCCGTCTCCGCGTGCGTCGAGGGATCGCCGTCCTGGACGCGGCGGTTGTGGCCGCGGCCGAGCAGGTTCCCCTCGGCGTCGTAGAGCGCGGCGCCGATGGGGATGCCGCCCTCGGCGAGACCGGTGCGGGCCTCGGCGAGGGCGGTGGCGAGCCAGGTGCGGGCGGTTGCGGGGTCGATCGAGTCCATGTGCTCAGTGTGTCCCGCGGGCTCTGTACCCTGGCCCGATCATCGCCGCGCGGGCGGCAGTTGTGGCTGGGAGGGACGTCATGGGTGCTCCGGCACTTCAGGAGCTGCGGGAGGTCTGCCAGCCGCAGGCCAAGATGGAGAGCAGGAACGGCGAACACTGGGCCGGCCGGCTCTACATGCGCAAGGTCTCGCTGCGCACCACCCGTCACCTGGTCCGCACCCCGGTCACGCCGGACCAGCTGACCTGGACCATGGTGGTGTGCGGGGTCGCCTCCGGCGCGGCCCTGATGATCCCGGGCCTGACCGGTGCCGTCCTCGCCGTGATCCTGATGCAGTTGTTCCTGCTCTTCGACTGCGTGGACGGCGAGGTGGCCCGCTGGAAGGGCCAGAACAGCGCCGCCGGGATCTACGTCGACCGCCTCGGCGCGTATCTCGCGGACGCCGCCCTGATGGCGGGCGCCGGCTACCGCGCCGCCGAGTCCGGCACCGGCGGCTGGCTGTCGATCGGCGTGGCCACCGCCCTCGGCGTCGTCCTGCTCAAGGCCTCGACCGACCTGGTGGACGTGGCCCGCGCCCGGCGCGGCCTCGCCGTCGCCGACGACGAGTCGACCCGCCCGCGCTCACAGGGTGTGGCCACGGTGCGCCGGATCGCCGCCGCCTTCAAGATCCACCGCGTGACGAACGGCATCGAGGCGTCCCTGGTCCTCCTGGTCGCGGCGGTCGCGGACGCGGCGACGGGCGGCATCGAGCCGACCCGCTGGGCCCTGGGCGCGCTCGCCGTGATCACGTGGGTGATGGTCCCCGCCCACCTGCTGTCGATCCTGTCGTCGTCGCGGCTGAGGTGAGCGCGGGCCGACGGCACTGGTGATTTACGCGATGCGGGGCACGGGTGACGGCGCCGACACTGCGGTGTCCGTGCCACCACCCGACTCCGTACCCGGAGGTGCCGATGTCCGGCCCGTTCTCCAGACGCAAGGCAAGGCTCCCGCACCGCTCGTCATCGTCCTGGACGCGCCGCTTACGGGGCGTGCTGACCGGCGTGCTCCTGCTGTCGGCGGCCGGGGTGGGCGGTGCCGTGCCCGTCGCGGCGGCCGACGACCAGGCAGGCCCGACCGTCACCACCCGGTACGGGCAGGTGCGGGGCGAGGCAGGGGAGTCCGCCCACTCCTACCTCGGCATCCCGTACGCCGCGCCCCCGGTCGGGGGCCTGCGCTGGAAGCCGCCCGCCCCGCCCGCCCGATGGACCGGCGTCCGCGACGCCACCACCCCCGGCAACCCCTGCATGCAGGCCGGCTCCGAAACACCCTGGGGTGATCTGGCCGGACCCGGCACCCCCAGCGAGGACTGCCTCTACCTCAACGTCCACACACCCGCCGAGCGCTCCCTGCGCGACCGGCCCGTGATGGTCTGGATCCACGGCGGCGGCTTCACCATCGGCTCCGGCACCTTCTACGACGGCGACGAACTGGCCGCCCGCGGCGACGTGGTCGTCGTCACCCTCAACTACCGCCTCGGCGCCTTCGGTTACCTCGCCCACCCGGGCCTGGCCGAGGAGTCGCCCGAGGGGGTCTCCGGCAATTACGGCCTGCTCGACCAGCAGGCGGCGCTGCGCTGGGTGCGGCAGAACATCGAGGCGTTCGGCGGTGACCCGGACAAGGTGACGATCTTCGGCGAGTCGGCGGGCGGCGGCAGCGTCTGCCAGCACCTCGTCTCGCCCCGCGCGCTCGGCCTGTTCGACCGTGCCGTCGCCCAGTCGGGCTGCGGCTTCCCGCTGCCCACCCAGCAGTCGCAGCAGCGCACCGGCACCTCCTGGGCCGACACCGTGGGCTGCGCCGACGTCGCCTGTCTGCGGTCCCGCCCGGCCGCCGAGCTGCTCACCGCCTCACTGAACCCCGGCGCCCGCTGGGTGCCCAACGTCGACGGCCGTGTCCTGCCGCTGCAGATCGCACATGCGCTGGAGAGCGGCCGGTTCCACAAGGTCCCCGTCCTCCAGGGCACCACCGCCGACGAGGGCCGCCTCACCGTGGCGACGACGTACGACCTGGCCGGCCGGCAACTCACCGCGGCCGGCTACCCGGTCGCCGTCCGCACCCTCTACGGCGACCGCGCCGACACCATCCTCGCCCGCTACCCGCTGACGGAGTACGGCACCCCAGCCGAGGCCCTCGGCGCGATCCTCACCGACTCCCAGTTCGCCTGCCTCCAAGACCGAACGGCACGGCTGATGGCCGGCCACACCCGCTCCTACCAGTACGAGTTCGCCGACCGCCACGCCATGGACTACCTGAACCTGCCGGTCGGCTTCCCGATCGGCGCCCCGCACGGCTCGGAGATCCGCTACGTCTTCGGCGGCGTCTCGGGCACCCCGGCCCAGAACGCCCTGGCGGCGAAGATGCTCGGCTACTGGACCAGCTTCGCCCGCACCGGCGTCCCGTACGCGGCGGACGCCCCGCGCTGGAGCCAGTACCCGAAGGTGCAGGTGCTCGCCCCCGAGGCGATCACGGTGTCGACGAGCTTCCCCGAGGACCACAAGTGCGACCTGTGGAACCAGGCGGCAGGCTCCTGACCTGCTCCAGCACCGCATAGTCCGCGAAGCAGCGCCGGTAGCGCAGATGCCGGGTCTCCTGAGCGTGCCGGCGCTGCCACTCCTCCACCTCCTCCGGGCCCTGACACGGCCCGGAGGAGGCCCCGCAGTCCGCCTCGTCGCCGACGACGCACCACGCCTGGTACTCGGGCGCGGCCGACGCGTCCTGCACGATCACGAACGGCACATAGCGGAACACCCGGCGGCGGCCCGCGGTGTGCCCCCGCCGCTGATGCCGGGCCAGCAGCACGTCGGCGTCCGTCTCCGCGCTGCCGTCGCCCGCCGCCCGCGCGTCGTCGCGCCGCGCGGCCAGCGCCGCGCAGTCGGTGCAGTCCGGGACGGGCTCGGGCGGCGGACCGACGGACACGAGCGGGTACGCCGTCGACAGCCCTGTCAGGGAACGGTCGTTGGCCGCCCGCACCTGGGCGCTCAGCCGCTCCTCAAGCGTCACCGGGCGGACCAGCGACGGGTCCGCCTGCCACTCCCGGCCGCCGCCGACCGGGCGCAGCATCACGTACGGTCCCGCTCTGTCCTGGTACTCGCCGACCCGGCGCGTGTGGGGGTCGTAGAGGAGCGTTCCCGGTTCCATGCACCCTCCCGTTCGTCACTCTCGGTGTATCGAGCGTGTCTCAGGGGAATCGTCGGTATCAACGTTTGACGCGTGACACTCGACCACTGTCACGGAGGGCCGGAGGGGGGAGGGCCGTGAGCCGACGCAATGCCGAGGGGAGTACGGGGGTCACGACGGCCGCCGTGTTCGGGGAGGTCCTGAAGCATTTCCGGGAGGCGACGGGCCTCACGCAGGAGGCACTGGCCGCGCAGATCCCGTGCGACCGCTCGCACGTGGCGAGGGTGGAGGCGGGCACGCGAGTGCCGACGGACACGTTCGCGAAGTCCTGCGACGAACTGCTGGGTACGGGCGGGGTGTTGCTGCGGCTGTGGGGTCGGATCGACTGGTATCCGCAGGTGGAGCATCCGGATTGGTTCCGGCGACGGGCTGAAATGGATGCGGTGGCGGTTTCTCTGCGGGAGTATCAGGAGCGCGTTATTCCAGGCCTGTTGCAGACGGAGGACTACGCACGAGCGTTGTTTTCACGGCTCGTCAGCGGTGACGAGCTGGAGGAGCGGGTACGCGCACGACTGAGCCGACAGCAGCGCCTGTGGGCTGAGGCCGGCCCGCTCTACGTCGTTGTCCTGGACGAGAGTTGCCTGCGCAACATCGTGGCCGGTCATGCGGTGATGCGGGACCAGTGCGCGCACCTGCTCGACGTGGGGCGACGACCCAACGTCCGCATCCAAGTCGCCCCGTCCGACAGGATCGGACTCGTCAGGCCCAGCGGCTCCATGTCGCTGATCAGGCTGCCCGGCGGGCACGAGTGGGTGTACTCGGAGTCCCTTGACCGTGGCCATTTCAACGACGATCCGGCAGTCTTCAGCCGACACAGCCAGACCTATGATGTGCTCAGGGCGGACGCCTTGTCGGCCCCGGAGTCAGCCGCTCTGATCAGCGACCTGATGGAGAGGTACGAGCATCATGGACAGGCACGAACTCAGCGCGGCGAACTGGATCAAGAGCAGCCACAGCGACGCCAACGGCGGAAACTGCGTCGAGGTGGCCCCAGGATTCCCCGGCACCGTTCCCGTCCGCGACAGCAAGAACCCTGACGGACCGTTTCTGTTGGTCACCCGCTCCGCCTGGACGGCGTTCACTTCCGCCGTTCGTGGATCGTCGCGATCAGGAGCATGACGAAGACGACCAGCGACATCACCAGGACCACGACGCAGGCAAGCATCCCGATCGCCGGGGCGACGACGTCTGCCGTGGTCCTGTTCATGTACTGGTACATGAGGACGATGGCGACGGACAGGGCCGTGATGACGACCGGCAGCGTCCAGAGCAACATCACCGCACCGCGGGTTGTGTGGGGGGCGGGGACGGCGTCGGGACGATGGGCGAGGAGCGCCTGGGCGATCACCGGACCGTCGGCCGTGTAGCCGTCGATGCGGACGCGGGAGCCGTCGGTGAAGCGGACCACGCAGCGGAAATGCCAGCCGAATCGCTCTACCAGGCCGACGATCGGCACCTGGGCCGGTCCCGTCTCCGCCGGCTGGGGGCCGGCGTCGAGGACAGCGACCTCCGCCCAGATCCAGCTCCTCGTCCGCGCCGCCGTGCGGTGGACCAGGCCGTTCTCGTACAGCTCGTAGCGCGCGCCGCGACCCGTGTGCCGCGCGCGGTTCAGCTGGACGACGGCGATCGGGAGACCGGCGAGCGTGGGAAGGACGACGAGGGCAAGCAGCTGCCCGACGACAAGGCCCGGGTGGGCGATCAGGAGGGCGCCGAGCAGTAGGCCCCCCACGGCGAAGCCCAGGGCGGCGCCCCCGGTGCGCAGGTACTTCCCGCGGGCGACGGGATGAGTGCTGAGCAGCTGTCCCAGCCGAACGTCGACCGGCTCGACGACGGTCATGGGGAGCCCTCCTCCGAAGCCGACTCGCCAAGCGGCGGCAGTACCGCACCGCATCACACTGCACTGCTCCGCACCGTAGCGGTGCTCACTGGCTTCCGCAGCCTCCTCCACCACCCCCGCAACCGCCGCCGCCGTACGCGCTGGTGCCGAGTCCGGAGTCGGCCCAGACGGGACGGTCCACGGCCCGCCAGGTCTCCGCGGCGGCCAGGGCCCGCAGTTCGGGCTCGTGGACGGCGGCCGGACCGGAGAGGGCGAGAGCGGTGAGGGTGTCCGCCGGGCGGGAGGACGCGGGGCGCTCGCGTTCGCCGCGCAGGAGGTCGAGCGCGGACCGGACGCGGAGCGGCACGCGCTCCTGCGTCGGCTTGACGAGGGCGGCGGGTGCGGCGGCGAGGGCGGCCAGGGCGAGGCCGGCCCACCAGAGGTGCGGCTCACCGCCGATGACCTCGTAGACGGTCGGCGCCGGCGCGACCAGGGCCACGCACCAGAGCAGCCGTCGCGCCCGGTACTGGGACCGCAGCACGCCGAGGCCGACCAACAACCCCTCGGCACACAGTCGTTCCTCGACGTCCCGAACGGCACGGCTCCCGGCGACCTCGGCGACGAGCTTCCCGACCCGCTCGTTTCCCGCGACACCGGCCGCCTTGACGATGGCTTCCTCCACGCCATCGGCCGGCACCACGTCATGCAGGACCACCCGGTCCCCGCCCTCCGTGACGGACACCCGGCCCTGCGCCTTCATCCGCGCCAGCACCACACTCACAACCCGCCGCCGCCCACCCGCCAGACAGGCAAGCTCCTCGACGGACAGGCCCTCGGGGACGGCGACGTCCGCCTTCAGCGCTGCCGCGACTTTCACGGCAACGACGATCCGATACGCGACGACCCCGGCGACCACGATCAGCGCAGCAACATGAACCCCTTCACGCACCATCCCATGCCCCCGTGTCTCCCTGTCCGTGCGAGGAAAGTTGTCCCCGCCCGAACAGATCGACAAGCCCGTCATCCACGCTCACTCTCCCGGGGGAACATCACCGGCAAACCAGATGATGGCGCACGCAACTCTCCTACGCTCACCGCAACTTCAGTAGGCATATGCACGAAACGGCAACCACATGGTCAGCCCGCCCCACGAGGCGATGCACCGCATCCTCCAGCACGACCCGGGGCTCTTCAGTCGCGTCTCTCGCTACCTCGGCGTCGACATGCCTCCACCTGTGAGTAGCGACGACGCTGCCGACCGACCTGACGGAAACCGTTCCTGTCGAACGTCGCGTCGACACGCTGCTGCGCCTGGAGACGGCGGAGCAGGGCGCGTTCCTGCTGGCCGTCGAGGCGCAGGGCAGGAAGCACCCGGACAAGCCGGCAGCCTGGGCCTACTACACGGCTCATCTCTGGACGAAGTACAAGCTCCCCACGACTCCTGGCGGCCATCACACACGCCGCCGAACCGGTCATCAATGGGATACTGAAGGCCTTGTCCACCGCGTTGCGGGACACGCAGGAAGCCATCGCGGACCCCATCATCGAATTCACCGCACAGGGCCTGGCGAAGAGCCCGGCCAAGCACCTCTGGAGGAACCTGGTGGCCGTGGACCTCTCCTTCTACAAGTCGTACATCGCCGAAGAGATCCGCGCACAGAGTCGTGGCGAAGACCTTCTGCTCGTCCTGGAGCAGCGCGGACTCGATGTCTCCGAAGATGTGCGCTCGCGCATCACGGAATGTGACGACCCCGAGGTTCTGCGCGGTTGGCTCGCCCGAGCCGTCACTGCATCAGCGGCCGAAGAGATCTTCGGGGACGAGTAACCCGCGGGCCCTCTACTCCTGGTCCGCGCTGATCGACCGCCAGATCCGGTCCGGCAGGATCCTTGCCGCCTCGTCCAGGTCGATGTCGCCCATCGTCAGCCAGCGGCGGCTCGCGCCGATGACCGGGCCGAGGATCAGGGACTCGAGCACCGGCTCGGGCAGGGGGGCCACCTCGCCGCGTTCGACATGGGTGCGCAGCCATGCGGTCAGCGGGGTCAGCCGCGCCTCCTGGGCGTCGCGGAGCATCTTCCCCTGGGTCATCGTCAGGCGGTCGGCGCGCGAGGAGTGCAGCAGCATGCCCACGGCGCGGTGTTCCTGGATGAATCCGACGTACGCCCGCACCAGCGCACGGATGCCCGTCCGGGCCGTGCGTGAGTGTTCCAGGGCCGTGAGCATCTCACCCAGCAGCCGCTCCAGCCAGCGCATCAGCAGCGCGTTCAGCAAGCCGTCGAGGCTGCCGAAGTGGTGGTACAGGCTGCCCAGACTGACCCCGCTGGCCTTGGTGACGGCGTTGACCGTCAGGCCCTGCTCGCCCTCCACGGCGTAGACGCGCAGCGCCGCGTCCAGGAGCAGTTCGACGGTGGCCTCGCCGCGTTGCTGCTTGGGGGTCATGGCGACACCGTCCTCGCACGTCATTCGTGAATCTACGCCAGTGATGCTACGCGGCCGGATCGCCGCTGAACTAGAACGTCTTTCTAGAAACCACTTCCAATCCAGCCCGTTGGTGGTCCACACTGGACCCCGCGTCCGGACCCGTGTCCGTCCGTGCGGGCTGGGGGGAACGCATGGGCGCGGGTCCGGACGGACGGGGCGGCCGTGACCGGGAACGGGGAGTGAGTGAACGGGGACGTCAGGTTCGATCTCGCCGGCAGCGGGGCCGAGCCTCTGGAGGACGAGGATCCGCGGCGGATCGGGCCGATCCCGCTGGTCGGGCGGCTCGGATCCGGCGGCATGGGCCGGGTGTATCTCGGCGTGCACGAGGGGCGTTACGCCGCCGTCAAGCAGGTGCTGCCCTCCGCGGGCGGCGAGGACAAGGACTTCCTGCGGCGCTTCGGGCACGAGCTGGACAATCTCGCGCGGCTGCCCGAGGGCGCGAGCGCCCCGCTGCTCGCCGGCGACCGTGACGCCCGTCCGCCCTGGTTCGCCACCGCGTACGTTCCCGGCATCACCCTGCGCGAGGCCGTCGAACTGCACGGTCCGCTGCCCGCCGACGCGCTGTGGTTACTGCTGCGCGAGGCCGCGGCCGGTCTTGCGGCGGTGCACGAGCTGGACATGGTGCACCGCGACCTCAAGCCGTCCAACGTGATGCTGACCCTCGGCGGGCTCACCCTCATCGACTTCGGTGTCGCCCGCGCCGCCGAGCAGAGCCAGGTCACCCGCACCGGCATGGTCGTCGGCACCCCGGCGTTCATGTCGCCCGAACAGGCCTCCGGCGTACGGGCGTCGAGCGGTGCCGTGGACGTGTTCGCACTGGGCTCGGTGCTCGCGTACGCCGCCTGCGGGCGACCCCCCTTCGGGGAGGACTCCGGGCACGCCGTGCTCTACCGCATCGTGCACGAGCAGCCCGACCTCGAACCATTGCGCGCACTGGACGCCCAGCTCGCCGACGTCGTCGCCTCCTGCCTCGACAAGGACTACGAGGGCCGCCCGACCGCCGCCGAACTCGTCGAACTCGCCGAGCAGCACGGCCCGTTCACCCCTCCGCTCTGGCCCGCCGACATCACCGCGCCGCTCGCCGAGCGCGCCGCCTTCGCGGAGCGGACCCCGGAGCCCGGTCAGCTCCCGGCCCCAGCGCCCGACCCCGACCCCGAACCCGTGCCCGCGCCCCCGTCCGCCCCCGCCCCGGCACCTGCGCCGCGCAAGAAGTGGAACCGGCGGCCCAAGGTCGTGCTGGCCGTCGTTCCCGTCGTCGTCGTGGCGGCCACCACCACACTGGCGGTCCGCCTGCTGCCGTATGTGACCTCCCCGCAGGACGAGGCGCAGGGGACGCCCCCCGCGGCCACCGCGTCCACCGGGTCCTCACCCGGCACGAACCCGTCCGGCTCCCCGGCCCAGGAATCGTCCGCGTCCCCGGGAGGGGAGAAGGGCAAAGGAGGCGCGGACGGCCGAGACGGTGACGACGGCAAGGACAGGCAGAGCGGAACGGACGGCAAGGGCATGGGCGCGGCCTCCGGTGCCGGCTCGGGCGGCGACAGCGGCTCCGGTGACGGGTCCGGCGGTGGCGGTGGTGAAGGAGCAGGAGACTCCGGAGGTCCCACCACATCCGGCGGTTCCAGCGGCGCCGGTGGCGGCGACGGTACCGGCGGCTCGGGCAGCACCGCCCCGGACACCCCCGCCCCCGGCACCGCCCAGTACCGCAACGGCGACACCGGCGAGTGCCTCACCGCCCTCTACGGCGCCGCCCAGCACGGAGCCTGCTCGGGCGCCGCCGCCTCCTGGACCGTACGCAGCGCTGCGGACGGCACCTTCCAGCTCGTCAACAAGAACAGCGGCCAGTGCCTGTACGCCAACATGCTCGGGCAGGCCGTCTTCGTCGGCAGCTGCACCTACGCCTCGAGCCACTGGCGCGCGGCATCCGGCGGCGCGCTCAAGAGCGCCTCCAACGGCGGCTGCCTCGACCTCGGTATGAACAGCGGCGTGATCACGTCCACCTGCGCGGGCGAGGCCTCCCAGCGCTGGACCCGGTCCTGAGGTGCGGCCCGCTACGGGTCAGCCCCCGTCGCGCCCGCCGTCCCCCGGCTTGTCGTCCTTGTCCTTGCCCGCGTCCTTGTCCTCGTCGAGGGACTTCAGGAACTCGGGGTTGTCGTCCGGCGCCACCCACTGCGCCCGGCCGCCGCCGCGGCTCCACGCCGAGCCGATGCTGCCGCCCGCGCCCGCGGGATGCCGCTTCTTGCCCGCGATGATCCACGAGATCGAGCCGACCAGCGGGAACAGCAGCACGAGGATCGCCCACAGCGGCTTGGGCATGTGGCGGATGTCCTCGTCCTTCGTGCTGATGCAGTCGATGAACGCGTAGATGCTCAGCGCCAGTGGCACGAGGAACATCAGCACCCGAAGCATGGGGCCTCTCCAGCAGAAGCGGTGGCGGTACAGGGGCGAGCAGTCAGGTCCGGCAGGGTCGGTACAGGGCCAGGGTAGCCGCTCGGGGATACTTGACCGCATGGCTTACGACGATCTTCGCTCCCTGCTCAGGGCGCTGGAGCGCGAGGGAGACCTCAAGCGCATCAAGGCCGAGGTCGACCCGTATCTGGAGGTCGGTGAGATCGTCGACCGGGTGCAGAAGGCCGGCGGCCCGGCGCTGCTCTTCGAGAACGTGCGCGGCTCCCGCATGCCGCTCGCGATGAACGTCTACGGCACCGACCGCCGCCTGCTGAAGGCGCTCGGCCTGAAGTCGTACGGCGAGATCAGCGAGAAGATCGGCGGACTGCTCAGGCCCGAACTGCCGCACGGCTTCGTCGGCGTCCGCGAGGCCTTCGGCAAGCTCGGCGCGATGACGCACGTACCGCCGAAGAAGGTGAAGGACGCGCCGGTGCACGAGGTCGTCCTGCGCGGCGACGACGTGGACCTCGACCAGCTCCCCGCCCTGTTCACCTGGCCCAAGGACGGCGGCTCCTTCTTCAACCTGGGGCTCACCCACACCAAGGACCCGGAGACGGGCATCCGCAACCTCGGCCTGTACCGCCTGCAGCGGCACGACAAGCGCACCATCGGCATGCACTGGCAGATCCACAAGGACAGCCGCAACCACTACCAGGTCGCGGCACGCAGGGGAGAGCGGCTGCCGGTCGCCATCGCCTTCGGCTGCCCGCCCGCCGTGACCTACGCCTCCACCGCCCCGCTGCCCGGCGACATCGACGAGTACCTGTTCGCCGGGTTCGTGCAGGGCAAGCGGATCGAGATGGTCGACTGCAAGACGGTCCCGCTCCAGGTGCCCGCACAGGCGGAGGTCGTCCTCGAGGGCTGGCTGGAGCCCGGCGAGATGCTGCCCGAGGGACCCTTCGGCGACCACACCGGCTTCTACACCCCGCAGGAGCCCTTCCCCGCGCTGAAGATCGACTGTGTGACGATGCGGAAGCGTCCGCTGCTCCAGTCGATCGTCGTCGGCCGTCCGCCGACGGAGGACGGCCCGCTGGGACGGGCGACGGAGCGCTTCTTCCTGCCCCTGCTGAAGATCATCGTCCCGGACATCGTGGACTACCACCTCCCCGAGGCCGGCGGTTTCCACAACTGCGCGATCGTCTCGATCGACAAGAAGTACCCCAAGCACGCGCAGAAGGTCATGCACGCCATCTGGGGCGCCCACATGATGTCGCTGACCAAGCTGATCGTGGTCGTCGACTCCGACTGCGACGTCCACGACCTGCACGAGGTCGCCTGGCGGGCGCTCGGCAACACGGACTACGCCCGTGACCTCACCGTCGTCGAAGGCCCCGTCGACCATCTCGACCACGCCTCGTACCAGCAGTTCTGGGGCGGCAAGGCCGGCATCGACGCGACGAGGAAGTGGCCCGAGGAGGGGTACACGCGCGACGGCGGCTGGCCCGACATGGTCGAGTCCGACCCGGAGACCGCCGCGAAGGTGGACCGCCGCTGGAAGGAGTACGGACTGTGACGTCGGCCTCCGCCGCGCTGCCGCAGCAGCCGGGCCGCACCAAGGCGTTCCTGCGCCTGGTGATGATCGAGCACTCGGTCTTCGCCCTGCCCTTCGCCTACATCGCCGCCCTCACCGCGATGTACGAGTGGGACAAGAACATCCACTGGGGCCGGCTGCTGCTGGTCACGCTGGCCATGGTGGGCCTGCGCACCTTCGCCATGGCCGCCAACCGGATCATCGACCGCGAGATCGACGCCCGTAACCCGCGCACCGCCCACCGCGAACTGGTCACCGGCGCGATGACCGTGCGGCACGCGTGGACCGGCGCGCTCATCGCGCTGGTGGTCTTCCTCGGCGCGGCGGCCCTGCTCAACCCGCTGTGCCTGGCCCTCGCGCCCGTCGCCGTGATCCCGATGGTGGTGTATCCCTACGGCAAGCGGTTCACCGACTTCCCGCAGGCCATCCTGGGGCTCGCCCAGGCCATGGGGCCGATCGGCGGCTGGCTGGCGATCACCGGCGCCTGGTCCTGGGAGGCCGTGGTCCTCGGACTCGCCGTCGGCATCTGGATCGGCGGCTTCGACCTGATCTACGCCTGCCAGGACGTCGACACCGACCGCGAGATCGGCGTGCGCTCGGTCCCGGCCCGCTTCGGCATCCCGGCCGCGATCTGGGGTGCCCGCGCCTGCCACGCCGTGACGACGGCCCTCTTCGTCTGGTACGCCGTCCTCACCGGCGCCGGGGCGTTCTTCTGGCTGGGCCTGCTGATCGTGGCCGCCGCGTTCGTCTACGAGCACACCATCGTCCGCCCGACCGATCTGTCCCGCCTGAACCGGGCGTTCTTCTCCGTCAACGGCTTCATCGGCATCGCCCTGTTCGTGTGCGCCCTGCTGGACCTGCTGGTGCGCGGGCTCACGGTGTAGCCGGGCGTCGAAGGCGATCGGGATGGCGTTCAGGGATGCCTTCCAGCGCATGATCCACAACTTGCGGCCCTTGCCGGTGGGGTCCAGGCCCATCAGCGCCATGTAGAGGCACTGCAAGCCGCGGCTTGGTTTCGGGAAGTGTCCGGCGCCCGGACGGCCTGGCGGATGGGGGCGTTGGCGGACTAGATCGCGTTCGTCGAGCAGATGACCTTGCGGATCTCGACGTCGAAGGAGAGGAAGGGCACGAACTCGGCCCAGGCGTTCTCCCGGAGCCGGATGACCGCCGGGCACTTCCTGCCCGAGGCTTCGTGGGACCCGCGTAACCGCTCGGCCGCGGCTGCCTCGTTCGGGGCCGTGTAGACGGGCTTGAGCGCCTTGGCGATCTTGTCTCAGTCCTGGCGGGCCGTGTGCCGGAAGCTGTTCCTCAGCAGGTGAACGGCACTGGTCCGGACCATTGGTCAAGGCCAGAGCGTCTCCACAGCCTCGGGCAGCGTATTCATTCCGCGCGATCCGGAGCCACCTCCGCCGACGCGGGATCCGCGCTGTCATATCCTGACCAACCGGCGCCTGGACGTGGTCTTCGACCGGACCCGCCAGATCAACCGCCTGCGGGCCCGCCTTTTATCGAGACGGCCCCCTCTTCATGGCCACTACTGCGATAGCAGCATTGAAATCCTCGGTAACGGCGCAGGTAATCTGCCAGCCGTACGGGTCGAAGAGATGGAAGACAAGAATTCTTTCGCGGGGGTTGCACTCGGACATTGCTTGAGCGAATCGGTTCGCATCGATATGCCGCTGCGCGGGTTCGTTGGCCTTTTCGGCGTAGTGCCGCGCCAGCGTTTGAGGTGTCGCGAGCCAGACGGGGAACTCAGTGGCCGACGAGCTTGCGATCGTTTCCATAGCGGCCAGGGCTGCTTGCCATCCCGCCCTCATAAGGGTTTCGCAGAGTACGGCAGCGCGCCCTGAAGGGATACTGCCGATTGCACTTGCATTAGCTGGACTGGTTTCGGGAGTTGTAGCAGTCCCTCGTACCACAGTGGAGGCCAGCGGTCGTTGCAGGTCCTCCGTAGCAGTTACGAGAGCTCGCCCCGCTTTCATCTGAACAGAAAAGAAGCGAACGAAACCCTGTGGTGCGGCACGCAGGATCTCGGCGAAGCGGGTCAAATCTAGTGTTCTGTCCGCCAAGCCGGGATCTTGACGAAGGCGGAGCTCGTAAATTCCGGCAAGAGATGCTGCTTTTGCCCGTGCTAGCTCAGCGGACTGTGAGGGAAATTCTTGCAAGTGGTCGAGTACGAGCTGAGCTGACCGCCATCGCGCTTCAGCGAGTTCTGCGCACAGAGCCGCTATGCGGTCGGCGGGAATCGTGTTGAGCTCATTAGCGGAGGGCATCATTCACCTTCTGTTCGTGAAGAGGGGCGAAGGTGGCCGCCGGAGCTTATTCGGCGGCCACCTTCGAGATCAGGAGTTCATGGCGCGGGCACGAAGTATACCTTCGCCCCTTGCACTATACCTTCCACGAGGTTCTCGTTGCCCTCCCATAGCTCATCACTGATCATGAACGACGGGTACACCGGTTGCCCTAGAGGGAGCTTCGCCTGAAGAATTACTCCAGGCAAATCGCTTCGCCCTTCAGCAGCACCGCGCGCGTACTGCAGGGCTGTCTGCTTTGACGTCGTCCAGGACGTGTAGGGGCTATCGGTATTACCGTCGTGGTGAGCCCTCATGCTGGCGGAGCCGCCACGCGGAATTGCAATGCCTCGCGTAGCGTTGTCGAAAGCTGGACTCTCTACGGACACTCCTCGGTAGAGGTAGTTGAAGCCGGGCTCCTCCGGAATGGAGGCCAGGGAGAAGGTACCCCCGCCGCGGAACGCAGGGTCATCTGCGTGTGCGGCTCCCGGACCGTACTTCTGTGGTGAAGCCCGGAAGGACTTGCCCTTCAGCCAGCTGAATGCCGGGCCGACGAGGCTGCTGCTCCCGCCGCCGACCGCGCCGAGCAACAGGTCTCCCGCGGTGGTAGGGCGGCAGAATGCTGTGTTGACGGTGTACGCGTAGCCAGCACCCACGGCGGCGTTGACCGCTGTGGAGGTGGCCAGGGCGCGGCCTCCGGTGAGGCCGAGAGAGCGGGCGGCGACGTTGCCCGCGCCTGGCATCAGAACCCCACCGATGCCACCGGTGATGGCCCCCTTCCCGACTGCCTTACCAAAGCCGCCCCAGCTGAAGCCGCCATTGCGGTGCTGCCAGCCGTAGGTGCCTCCTTCGATGGCGCCGCCGATGACGGCTCCGATGCCGGCGCTGATGCACATGGGGCAGCGACCGGAGGGGTCGGACTGGTTGAGGGGGTCGTTGTTGGCGTAGACGTATGGGGACTGGTTGGGGCTGTCGTTGGCAGGGTGTTCGGGGTCGGGTGTGGTGAAGCGCCTATTGCTGGGGTCGTAGCTGCGTTCACGCAGGTACAGGCGGCCGGACAGCACGGGGTCCTTGTACTGGCCGGTGTAGCCGAAGATGCTGGTCTGGCCATCGGTAATGCTGGCCTTCCCGGTGGGGACCCCCCAGGCGCTGTAGGAGTAGGTGTAGTTTTCCTTGCCGGCTGCGTCGTAGACCGCGCTGATCGAGTTTTGCCGGTCGTGGCGCATGAAGAAGGTGCCGGAGCTGCGGTTCTGGGATTCGGCGATGCCTTCAGGGTTGTACTGGTAGTCGGCGATCAGGGCGCCCGTGCTGTCGGTGTCGGTAGCAATCTGCGCCAGAGGGTTAACTACGTCCCAGCGGGAGGTGCGGGACAGGGCGCCGTTCTTGTTGGTGATAGTGCGGTTGCCGTCAGCGTCATTGACGAAGGTGTAGGTGTCGGTGCCGATGGTGGAGGACTTCACTCGTCCCAGCGGGTCGTAGGCGTAGGTGCCGGCCGCGTCTTTGGTGCGGTTGCCGTCGGCGTCGAAGGTGAAGTCGACGGTGGTGGTGCCCTCGACGCGCTTGGTGAGCTGGTCGGCTGCGTCGTAGGTGTTGGTGCGGGTGCTGCTGGCGGTGGATGAGGTAGTGAGGTTGCCGACCTTGTCGTAGGCATACGTGCTGCCGCTGTTGCCGCTCAGGCAGGAGATGGTGGCGGCAGTGTCAGTGCATGCGCGGGTCATCCGCCCCGCGGCGTCGTAGGCGTAGCGGTCGGCGAGGGCGGTGGTGGTGGCGTCCTTGAAGTAGTCCTTGATGACGCGGCCCGCGGCGTCGCGCTCGAAGTGCCGGGCGCCGGTGCCCTGGGAGACCGAGGCCAGTCGGCCGGCTCGGTCGTAAGTACGGGCTTCGGTGACGGCGGTGGTGGTGGGCAGTTTGACGGAGGTGAGGTTGCCTGCTGCGTCCCAGGTGTAGTTGCTTGTCTTTCCGCCGGCGGTCTGGCTGAGCATGTGGCCGTCACTGTCGTAGGCGTAGGTGATGGCCCGACCGTCGGGGTAGGTGCGGCTCTTGATCGAGCCGTTGTCGTTGTAGGTGTAGGTGAACGGGTTGGTCGCGCCCGGAGAGGTGATGGTCAGCGGGCGTCCCTCATGGTCGTAGGTGACGGTGCGGGTGCCGGTCCCGTCCTTGATCGTCTTGGGCTGACCGGCTGCGTCATAGGTGTAGTTGACGGTGGGGGAGCCGTCGGAGAAGGTGGCGGCGGTCAGCAGATTGCGGGCGTCGTAGGTGTTGGTGACCTTCTGTCCGCGGGCGTTGGTAATGGTGGTCCGGTTGCCGTCGGCGTCGTACGCGTAGGAGGTAGCGCGGCCCAGCGGGTCGGTGATCTTGGTCAGGCGGCCTGCGCCGTCGTAGCCGTAGGTGGTGGTGTGGCCGTTGGCATCCTTCCGGGAAGTCAGGTTGCCCAGCGCGTCGTAACTGAGGTTGGTGATGCCGCCGTCCGGGGCAGTGACCTTGATCAGACGCCCCAGCACGTCGTGCTCGTAGGCAGTCTTCTTTCCCAGTGCATCAGTCCGTTCGACAAGGCGGCCGTCACCGTCGTAGGCGTTGGTGAAGGTTATTTTCCCGTAGGGATCAGTCTGGGTTAGGACGTTGCCGGCCGCATCGTAGGCCCTGCTCCACGTGTACTGCGCGGGATCGGCGCCGGAGATGTTGCCGCGTGGCTCCACCGTCGTGGTCAGGCGCCCGTTGTCGTCGTAGGCGTATGTGGTCTTGTTGCCCAGCGGTGAGATCTCGGAGGAGAGGTTGCCAGCGTCGTCGTAGCTGTAGGTGACCGTCTTGCCGCCACGGTCGACGGTCGTTAGCAGCTGGTTGTTGGCGTCATAGGTGTGGGAGGTGGACTTGCCCAGGGCGTCAGTCGTCTTGGTGACGTTTCCCTCGCGGTCGTACCCGGTCTTGCGGACCATCCCGAGCCCGTCCGTGATGGCGATCGGGCGGTACTCCGCGTCGTAGTCCGTCTTCGTGGTGTTGCCCGCTGGGTCGGTCACAGTGATCTGGTTGCCGACCTTGTCGTAGCCGTACTTCCAGGTGTACTTGGCGGCATCTGCGCCCGTGACGTTGCCCCTGGGGGGCGTCATTGTGAGGAGGCGGCTGGCCTTGTCATAGGTGTAGGTCGTCTTCGCGCCCGATGCGTCGGTGCGCGAGGCCACGTTGCCCATGACGTCGTACGTCATCTTCGACACGTGGCCTGCGGCGTCCTTCACTTCGGTCAGCTGGTTCGCAGCGTCGTAGGCGAATCTGGTGACCTTGCCTGCGGCGTCCGTAACCGAGATCAGATTCCCCGCGGCGTCGTACTCATTACGGGCCGTGTTCCCGTTCGTGTCCTTTGTCGAGGTGAGACGGCCAGCGTCGTCATATGTGAAGTTGGTCGTGAAACCCGCCGGGTCAGCGCCTGGCGCATTGCCCCGCGGGTCAGTCGAACTGGCCACACGGCCCGCAGCGTCAAAGCCCCAGGTCCAGCGGGTCCCGTCGGCAAACATCTGTGATGTCCGGTTGCCGACCGCGTCATACCCGTACGTTGTGAGTTTCCCACGCGGATCTGTGACCGTCTCAAGCTGCCCTCGATCGGTGTACGTGAATGTGACTTTCTTGCCGAGAGCATTTGTGGCCGTACTGAGCTGACTCTTGGCGTCGTAGGAGTAGGAGGACCTCTTGGTGTTCCCGTTGGTGAAGAGGGATACGTTTCCGGACGCGTCGTAGGTCCACGATCGGCTCGACAGTGCAGTCCTTATCTTCTCTAGGCGTCCCGCGCCGTCGACCTCTCGGTTTACCTTGTTCCCCAGAGCGTCGGTCACCTCTACAGGGTCCAGCCTATAGGTATATCCGTAAGTGGTTTTGTTTCCGAACGGGTCGTACTGGGCGAGGAGAACGTTCTGCTCATAGACGTCCGTCCAGACGCCGCCATTTGGGGAGGTGACATCCGTCTCTCCGCCCCTGTAAGCGAATTGTGTCTTATTGCCGAGTGCGTCTGCCTGCTCCTTGACCCTTCCCATATCGTCGTACACGTTCGTCACTGCGGCGTTTCCCCGCTGGTCAATGACTTCGGTGATCCGCCCGCCAGCGTTGTACTTGTAGCTGACTCGGTTGCCGTCTGGATGGGTGACCTGTGAGAGCCTGCCGTCGGTGTACCCGTAGGAGACTCTTCTGCCGTCCGACAGAGCGATACTCGCCACCTTGGAGTCGGTATAGGTCAACTCGGCTTTCTGGCCCGATGGCGATGTCAGGGACGATACGAAGCCCGCGGCGTTGCGGTCGTAGAGGACGACGCGCCCTTGCTTGTCCGCACTTTTGGCCAGACGTCCTTCCTGATCGAAGTAGGTCACCCTCCCCTGAGGTGTCTTTAGCTGATACCCGTCGGCCGTGGCAGTCAGTTCGGAATGTGCGACGGCCGGAGCCTCATAGCGGTCTCCATTCTTCACATATGGGTATTGGGAGCCGTCCTCGGCATAAAAAACAACGTCACCGTTGCTCTTTTTCTCGAGTCTTGCATCCCATGGCGCCGTCCAGCCCTCTCCGAAGACTCCAGTTGCATTGTCCGCAGCCAGTGAGCTGGGCGTTCTCTTGTTTGATGCGTAACTTCGAGTGATATCAATCGGGACTGCGCCAGATAATGTGGCATCCGAGTATGTTTGACTGAAAGCTCCAGTGGCGGTATTTACGCCGTTTCCTCGGAATTCCTGACAGTGGGCCGCGACGGCCGAGTTACTGTCACATATAGAGCCATACGTTTGATTCTCAGGGATGCCTGAGAGTCCCCAGCCGCGGCCAGCCCATATGTTCCACGAGTAAAGAGGCCAGTTCCCATCGGTAAACCTATCTAGGATTGATACATGAAATTCAGTAGGCCTCGAGCCGCCCGATTTTGCACCGTCGATACATACTTGGCCGTCGTATTTATAGGTGAAGGAGACCGTGGCCCCAGGGAACTTTTCAGGTTCAAAGGGGCTTCCTTCCCAGCCCCATCGCTCTGAATGAATCCATGACGGGGCCGTTACAGTGATTGGATCACCGAGCCACGTTCCCTCCTGGCTACCGTGGCATAGAACTTCAGGCCTGACTACAATGGATTGGGGTCCTTTTTCCTCGAGTTCCGCTTTTTCAGATCCCTCCCAGTTGTAGTAAACCTCTGCGGTGTATGTAAATACATCTCCCGGCTTCGGTATGTACCCACCGGAAACTTCATACTGTCCGCGTTGGTACCGCATGTGTGCTATCTGATTTCCTGAAGCATCAACCAGCTTGCTGGAATCTACTTCGATGCGGTATGGGACCACCGCGGCCGCAGTTGGCGTCTTCGGACTCGATCTTCTCTTGCGAAATTCCTCTTCGTCGGCTTTTACTTTTGTGGTTCTCAAATCGCGGGCAACCTGTGCTCTGCGTTCTTTGAGGTTCATGCCTACCTGGGGCGTGGCCGGCTTCGGGCCCTTGTCGCCCTGACCTGCAGCGCTTGCCTCTGATTTGGGAGCCTTCGTGGAGAGCGCGTTAGCCGCTCCAGTCAGCAACAGGCTCCACGATATGAGGAGACAGACGAGCACCCTTGCCATCCTCGACACACCTGCCATCACCGTTTTCTCCCACTTCCCGTGGATTTGGCGGGCGGGGGACATGACGTACGGCGTTGTGCGTGAAACATTCCCCCGCAGTGGTCGTGCAGTCCGGCCGGAAAGGTGGGGTGGCCTGAGGTCCCCGTCCCTGTCCCCGACTGGAAGGCGATCACTGTAGGCACGGCATAAACAGCTGCCGCAAGGGCCCCTTCTCCAGTACAGCGATAGTTGGCTGGAAGTGGGCTCTAACCGGAACGCCTTGTTTCTCGTGCGATAGCTGTGTGGTCCGTGTGAACGCTGTGAAGCGGAAGCTGATGCAAGACTCACGCAGAGGCGGGATAGCCACTGCCGCAGGTACTTTCCCCGAGTCCGCCATCACCGTTGCCGTGGTTTCCGCTGCCCATGCGGACATGCCGCCGCCGCTGGCGCGGCTGGTGTAGGCAGTCACAACCTTGATGACCGCCTTGACGAGCTTGATCAGCGAGACCCAGAACTTGCCGTCCGGGTCAGTGAAGGTGACAGGGTTGTTGTTGCTGTAGGCGTAGCCGTTGATTTGCTGCGGATCCGTAAGGTCGCCCACGGGGTCGACGCTGATGAACCGGCCGGTGGCCGCGTCATAGTCGCGGGCACCGAGGTGAGCGAACCCCGTGGGGACCTCGGTGCCGCTGACAAACCCCTCTCGCCCTGCCAAGCGGCGGGCTTAGGCATGTCACCCCACACCGGACCAGAAGTTCCTTGGCGAGGTGTCCTGGAGTGTGGATGCGCTGCTGGCCGAGGTGCCAGCGTACGTGGTACAGGAGCTGGGGATCAGGACGCGGCGCTGGACGACACGCAGGTGATCAAGAGTGGGCAGGTCCGTGGGGGTCGCCCACCACCACTGTGGGACGGCTGGCTACGGCCTGCGCCTGCCGGAGTCCTGGACGAGCGATCGTGAGCGGTGCCGGGCGGCCGGAGCCCCCTACGAAGTCGCCTTTACCGCGTGGCTGCGGCTGGCCATGCCGCCCGGACAGATGTCGGCCAGTATGTGTCAGCCCGTGTCCTCAGATTCTGCTCGGGCGTTCTTCAGCGCAGCGGCCGCGTTGGGGGAGACGAAGGAGCCCAGACCGGGTTCGGTGTAGATGAGACCTTCCTTCTTCAGGTTCTGGTTCACCTTCTGTGCTGTCGCCGATGCGACACCGAACTCGGCGATGATCTGGATGACCGAGGGGACGCGCGTACGCGGCGCGTAGGTGCCGTCTTCGATGCGGCTGCGGATGACGGCGGCCACCTGCCGCCAGCGGGGGATGTCGGGCTCGAACTCCATCACCCGCCCATGGTGCGGTGTGCTAAGACGTCTGTGCGAGCCGCTAAATGCCTAGCATGCCTAGCACGGTCCTGCTAGCGTGACGTAAGAAACCCCGGCGGCGATGGCACTCGCCCCGGGGCACGGCACCAGCTGCATAGGAGCTGACGCATGTCCGACCCTATCCCTCCTCTCCTCTCGTGCGCCGCCCTCTTACTCGCCTCAATCGCTCTACTGCTCAGCCTGGGCCGTACGGCGCTGCGCGCACCGAAACCCGCTCGGCTTGCAACGCCCCCGTTCCACGCCCGGCCAGTCTCTCCCCGTCTCCGCCCGCACCACCCTGCCCGTCACGTGGAGCGTCTCGCCGGAGAGGCGAACCGTTCCGTACGTCCCTACGTCGTCGCCGCCGAACGAGCGGCCCGGCGGCGGGAGCTGGAGTTGGCGGTGCTCGGACTGGACGGGCCCGGCCCGTACGTGATCCACGGAATCGAGGTCGCATGACCAGCGACGGGTCGCACGAGCCTCGGCCGCTTCCCTGGCCCGCTGTCGACGGGCGAGCGGCGTATGTGATCGCCGATCCGGACCGGCCCGGTCCCGTGTCGCGCCGGGCCGACGCGGCCGAGCGGGTTCAGCTGGACATGGCGCAGACCCTGCTGGGACACGCCCGTGAGCTGGTGGGCGAGGCGGGACCCGAGGAGCTGCGTCATCTCGTGACGGAACTGGCCCGCTCGCTGAGCGACACGCTGCGGATCGCCTGGCGAGTGCGGCGCTGAGGATGAAGACGGGGGAGCCACGACCGCACGCTTCCGACGGTGTGCGGCCTACCATCGAGGGCAGGACCCCAGGGAGGCCAGTATGACCGTCTCGGGCATCGACCGCCTGCGCTCGCAGCTCAGCAAGCTGGAGGACCTGTTCCCCGGCTATGTGACGGAGATTGTCGAGGGCAGCATCGTGATGAACCCGGTCAGGCCGTTCCACGGGAGGTCGATCGCGCGTCTGTGGGAGGACGTGGAGCGGCAGTTGCCTCAGGGTTGGGCTCTCGTCACGGATGTGGCCTTTCCGTTCGACGACGACAACGAGTTCTGCCCTGACCTGGCGGTCATTCCCGCCGCGGCGGAAGCCGAGAATCGTAGCGAGTACGAGCCGGACCTGATCGAGTTCGTCGCTGAGGTCGTCTCGCCCAGCAGCATCCGCCGCGACTACGAGGTGAAGCCCCGCTGGTACGCCTCCCGCGGCATCGCCAACTACCTGATCGTCGACCCGCTTCAGGGCCATGTGGTCACCCTGTGGAATCCCGGCCCGGACGGATACCGGGGGCGGGACACCTTCGCCTACGGGCCGGAGCTGATCGTCGACTCGCCGCTCGGCAAGCTGACCATCGACACGAGCCGCCTTCCCGTGGACCCGAAGACCTCTGACCGGTCCTGAAGCGCCGGGCGTCTGTCAGAGCACCGGTGTGGGCGGGCGGGCCGGCCGGCGGCGGAAGCAGAACGCCGCCGCCACGCCCGATATCAGCCCGACCAGATGGCCCTGCCAGCTCACCCCGGTCTGGGTGGGCGCGATGCCCGCGAGGATGGAGCCGCCCCAGACGGCGGCGATCAGGACGGCGACCAGCACGCCGACGGGCCGGCGCTCGACGAAGCCGCTGACCAGCAGGAAGCCGAACAGGCCGAAGACCAGTCCGGAGGCGCCCGCCGTGTTGCTGTGCTCCGGGGACAGCAGCCACACACCCAGTCCGTCCGCCACGACGATCAGCGCGCACACCGCGGCGAACCGGCGCAGACCGCCCAGCGCCGCGAGGAAGCCGAGGACCAGCAAGGGCACGCTGTTCGCGGCGACATGGGCGAAGCCGAAGTGCACGAAAGCGGCCGGGACGACGTCCGTCAGCTCCCCGGGGTCCCGCGGGACGATCCCGAAGTCGTCGAGCGCGTGGCCGGTGGCCACGTCCACCACTTCCAGCAGCCACAGCAGCGCGACCCAGCCCAGCATCAGCTCGGCCGCGACCCGCGCGCGGTGGCCGCGCGACCACTCCACTTCCGTACCGGACACGGCAGCCCCCGCAATCACTCGTCCCCTCCGGGGAACGCACGGGCACCCTTGACCGGTTCCCACCCTGCGAGGCCGGATAGGCTCGGGGGTGTGAACCCAGTCAAGCCAGGAGAGACGGCGCGTACGCCTTGGATCGTAGGGGTGTCCGGCGCATCCGGCACCCCTTATGCGGCCGCTGTGCTGCGTGCGCTGCTCGCCGCGGGCGAGAGCGTCGACCTGGTCGTGTCCCGGGCCTCGCGGCTCACCCTGCTCGACGAGACCCGGATCTCCTTCCGGGACGCCCACTGGCAGGACGACCTGCGGGCCTGGCTGTCCCGGGGCGCCGACGGCAAGCCCGGCACCTTCACCGTGGACATCGACGCCGTCCGGTACTGGGCCGCCGGTGACCTCGCGGCCGGGCCGTCCTCGGGGTCGTATCCGAGCAAGGGCATGCTGATCGTGCCCGCCTCCACGGCCTGTGTGGCCGGTGTCGCGCTCGGGCTGTCCAAGGACCTGCTGCAGCGGGCGGCGAGCGTCACCCTCAAGGAGCGGCGCACACTGGTCGTGGCCGTACGGGAGACCCCGCTGAACGGTCAGACCCTGCGGCACCTGGTCGCCCTCGACGACGCGGGAGCGACCGTGGTACCCGCCTCACCGGCCTTCTACGCGGGCGCGACGCACATCCAGGACCTGGTGGACTTCGTCGCCGGACGCGTACTCGACGCCGCGGGCGTCGAACACCGGCTCTACCGCCGCTGGCAGGGGGAGCTCGGCGGCGCAGACCCGACCCGGACGGCCACCTGAGCACCCCTCACGTACTTCTGACCCACGCACTCTTCAGACCTCTTCAGTGGAAGGCTTCGATCGCATGGACGCGGTGGACAGGCAGCTCATCCAGGCCCTGAGGGAGAACGGCCGGGCCTCCTACGCGGAGCTGGGGCGCCTCGTCGGTCTGTCGGGACCCAGCGTCACCGACCGCATCAACCGGCTGGAGGCGGCCGGTGTCATCACCGGGTACCGCGCCACCGTGGACGCCGCCTCGCTCGGTCTCGGCGTCACCGCCCTGATCGGCATCTCCCTGTCCGACGCCGCCGACCACGAGGACGTGGCGCAGCGGCTGAGGGACCTGCAGGAGATCGAGGACTGCTGGTTCATCGCCGGCGACGACTCCTTCATGCTCAAGGTGCGCGCGACCGACGTGGACGGCCTGGAGAAGATCATCCGCCGGCTGTCCGGCACGAAGGGCGTCTCCCGGACCCGTACGACGATCGTGCTCTCCACGAAGTGGGAGAACCGGGTGGGTGAGCTGCCCGAAGAGGTCCACTAGCCGGAGCGTACGGTGGGTCGGGTCTGTCTTCTTGGACTTCTCGGAAAGAGGTATCGGCATGGACGTCGGGCTCAAGCGCGAGCTGGAGGAGAAGGTCCGCTCCGGTGAGCGGCTGACCCGCGAGGACGGCATCGCGCTGTACGAGTCGGACGACCTGGCCTGGCTCGGCGGCCTGGCGCACGAGGTGCGGACGCGGCTGAACGGCGACGTCGTGCACTTCAACGTCAACCGGCATCTCAACATGACGAACGTGTGCACCGCCTCCTGTGCGTACTGCTCCTTCCAGCGCAAGCCGGGGGAGAAGGACGCGTACACGATGCGCATCGAGGAGGCGGTGAAGCTCGCCAAGGAGATGGAGTCGGAGAACCTCACCGAGCTGCACATCGTCAACGGGCTGCACCCGAACCTGCCGTGGCGCTACTACCCGCGGTCGCTGAGGGAACTGAAGGCCGCGCTGCCGAACGTGTCGCTGAAGGCGTTCACGGCGACGGAGATCCATCACTTCGAGACGATCTCCGGGCTGAGCGCGTCCGAGATCCTCGACGAACTGATCGACGCGGGGCTGGAATCGCTCACCGGTGGTGGCGCGGAGATCTTCGACTGGGAGGTCCGGCAGCACATCGTGGACCACCGCACCCACTGGGAGGACTGGTCCCGGATCCACCGGCTGGCCCACGAGAAGGGTCTGAGGACCCCGTGCACCATGCTGTACGGCCACATCGAGGAGCCGCGCCACCGGGTGGACCACGTGCTGCGGCTGCGTGAGCTCCAGGACGAGACCGGCGGCTTCCAGGTCTTCATCCCGCTGCGCTACCAGCACGACTTCGTGGACATGAAGGACGGCAAGGTCAGGAACCGGCTCCAGGCGCGGACGCAGATGGCGACGGGGGCGGAGGCGCTGAAGACGTTCGCGGTGTCGCGGCTGCTGTTCGACAACGTGCCGCACGTCAAGGTGTTCTGGGTGATGCACGGGGTGCAGACGGCGCAGCTGGCGTTGCAGCACGGGGCGGACGACATGGACGGGTCGGTCGTCGAGTACAAGATCACGCATGACGCGGACAACTACGGGACGCCGAGCAAGCTGACCCGCGAGGATCTGCTGGATCTGATCCGGGACGCCGGCTTCCGGCCGGTGGAGCGGAACACGCGGTACGAGATCATCCGGGAGTACGAGGGGCCGGATCCGGCGCGCCGGGAGTCGCCTCAGCCGATGAGGGTCTGAGGGGCGCTTGAGGGGTGGGCGGCTTCGGTCGTTCGGCGGCTGCGGGTCCGTTGTGGCTGGTCGCGCAGTTCCCCGCGCCCCTTCAGGTTGGTCGGCTGAACCCACCTTCAGGGGCGCGGGGAACTGCGCGAGCAACCCCCACGCGCCCGCAGCCGGCAGGGGTCCGCATCCGTACGGCGGGTACCCGGGCCCCATGTCCACCACCCGAGCCCCCGAAGACGCCTACACGGCCGAACCCTTCCTCCCGGAGCGGCTCACCCTCCCCGCCCTGCGCCAGGCGGCAGCCACCTGCCGCGGCTGCCCTCTGCACCGGGACGCCACGCAGACCGTCTTCGGCGTCGGCGGCAAAGACGCCCGCGTCATGCTCGTGGGAGAGCAGCCCGGCGATCAGGAGGACCGGCAGGGGAAACCCTTCGTCGGCCCCGCGGGGAAGCTGCTAGACCGGGCGCTGGAAGAAGCCGGCCTCGACCCGGCGGACGCGTACGTCACCAACGCCGTGAAGCACTTCAAGTTCACCCAGGCCGAACCCCGCAAGCGCCGCATCCACAAGGCGCCGTCGCTGCGGGAGATGACCGCGTGCGGCCCCTGGCTGGCCGCCGAGCTGGCCGTCGTGGAACCGGAGCTGATCGTGGTCCTCGGCGCGAGCGCGGGCAAGGCGCTGCTCGGCTCGTCGTTCCGGGTCGGGGAGGTGCGCGGGGCGCTGCTGGAGCGCGAGATCCATGGCCGTCCGGAGAAGCTGCTGGCCACGGTCCACCCCTCGTCGGTCCTGCGGGCGCGGGACGACAAGGAGCGGAAGGCGGCGTACGAGGGACTGGTCGCGGACCTGAAAGTGGCTGCGGAGGCCCTTGGGTAAGGGTTACTGTGCCTGCATGCCTCTTACCTTCACGCTCGATCCCGCAGTGACTCCTGACCTCCGCGACGGCATCCTCGATCTGTGGGCCGACGTCAGCAACGCCGGAGGTGCTGTCGGGTTCGTGCCGCCCGTCGGCCGGGAGGAGATCCGCCCCGAGCTGATGCGGCAGTTCGCGGCGATGGCGGAGGAGCGGTCCCGGCTGCTCGTCGGGCACGACGAGGAGGGGCGGGTGGCCGCCACGGCGTTCCTCACGCGCAACACCCACCGGCTGATGACCCACTGGATCTGGCTCTACACGGTGATGGTCCACCCCCGGCACCAGGGCAAGGGCTACGGGCGTGACCTCCTCGCGGCGGCCGAGGGCGCCGCTCGCGGCATGGACGGCATCGAGGCGATCCGGCTCACCTGTCGCGGGGGCCTCGGCCTGGAGCGCTTCTACGCCTCCTGCGGCTACAAGGAGGTCGGCCGCGTCCCGGACGCGATCCGCGTGGCGCCGGGCGACGACCGGGACGACGTCGTGCTGCTGCTGCCGCTGAGCTGAGGCCCGGGGGCTCCTTCGCACCCCCCTGAAAGATCAGCGTCCCGGCATGCTTCACTGGACGGTGCCTCTTTGTGCCAGAAACGGAAGAGTGGATTGAGATGCTCCGCTACACGCTGATGCGCCTCGGGATCTTCGCGGGCTGCCTCGTGGTGGTCTGGGGTCTCGTCTACTCCGGCCTCGCCCCGCGCGGCCTCGGCGACTCCAACGGCCTGTGGGTCGTGCTGCTCGCGCTGCTGATCTCGGCCCCGATCAGCTTCGTCGTGCTGCGCAAGGAGCGGGACCGCGCCTCCGAGCGGATCGTGCAGCGGGTGGACCGGGTGAAGGCGAACCTGGAGGCCAACCGCAAGCAGGAGGACGACGTCGACGACGCCGCTCGCGCGCAGGGGACGGCTTCGTAAGGTCCGTCACAGCGGCCTCACGCGTTCACAGCGCCCCGGTCTCCGGAATCACCGGAAACCGGGGCGCTTTGTGATGTGTGGGCACTTTCCGCCTCGCGCCTGCCAAAGTAAGGCTTTGAGGTTCTCAAAGTTGAAGTGTTAAGGTCTCCGGGTGAAGTCAGCAGCCGTGTTCCCCACGCCCCGGAGTGTTCCGCTCGTGGCGCGCCTGCACGTGGACCTCTGCCGGGTCGCCTCCGCGAGCTGTCGTCCCTGACGCCTCGGGCGACACCACCGCCCCTCGCCGCGCCGCAGGACCACCACGTCACATTTCTCACGCGTCCCCTTAACGGAGCATGTCCGTGTCCACGAACACGAAGTCCTTCTCGCTGCCCTTCCGGGCACCCTTCTGGGCCCAGATACTCGCCGGTCTCGTCCTGGGCGTCCTGCTCGGCTGGCTCGCCCGCAGCCAGGACGTGTCCTGGCTGGTCACGACCCTGGAGAAGGTCGGCGGCACCTTCATCGGCCTGCTGAAGCTGGCCGTCGCCCCGCTGGTCTTCTTCGCGATCCTGGTGTCGATCACCAATCTGCGGAAGGTCAACAACGCGGCCCGGCTGGCGTCGCGCACCCTCCTCTGGTTCATGATCACCTCGCTGATCGCGGTGGCGATCGGCCTGGGCATCGGCCTGATCACCAACCCGGGCTCCGGCACCGGCCTCACCCCGGCGGACGGCGCCGCGCCGGACAAGACCGGCTCCTGGATCGACTTCCTCACCGGCATCGTCCCGACCGACGTCATCACGCCGTTCACCGAGCTGAACGTGCTCCAGATCGTCTTCATGGCCGCCGTCGCCGGCATCGCCGCGCTCCAGCTCGGTGAGAAGGCGCAGCCGATCCTCACGCTGAGCGAGTCCGTGCTCGAGCTGCTGCAGAAGGCCCTGTGGTGGGTCATCCGGCTCGCGCCGCTCGGCACCGTGGGTCTGATCGGCAACGCGATCGCCACGTACGGCTGGGACCTGATCGGCAAGTACGCGACCTTCACCGCCGACATCTACGTCGGCTGCCTCATCGTCCTCTTCGGCGTCTACCCGGCGCTGCTCGCCGGCGTGGCCAAGGTCAACCCGGTGCAGTTCTTCAAGGGCGCCTGGCCCGCGATCCAGCTGGCGTTCGTGTCGCGGTCGTCGGTGGGCACCATGCCGCTGACGCAGAAGGTCACGGAGCGGCTGGGAGTGCCGAAGGAGTACGCCTCCTTCGCGGTGCCGTTCGGCGCGACGACGAAGATGGACGGCTGCGCGGCCATCTACCCGGCGATCGCCGCGATCTTCGTCGCCCAGATCTTCGACATCCAGCTGGGCATCGGCGACTACCTGCTGATCGCGTTCGTGTCGGTGGTCGGCTCCGCCGCGACGGCCGGTCTGACCGGCGCGACGGTGATGCTGACGCTGACCCTGTCCACGCTGGGTCTGCCGATGGAGGGCGTGGGCCTGCTGCTGGCCATCGACCCCATCCTCGACATGATCCGCACCGCCACCAACGTCGCCGGCCAGGCCCTGGTCCCGGTCATCGTCTCGGCCCGCGAGAAGCTCCTGGACCGCGACGCCTACGACTCGGTCCACGCGTCCCCGGTGGACGAGGCGCCGGTCCAGGACAGGGAGCCGGTCCCGGCCACGGCGTGACGCCTGCCCCCGCACACGCGGCACCGCCGGTCTCGGTCCGAGGCCGGCGGTGTGGTGTACCCGGACCCCGGCAGCGGCGGCAGGAGCGACGGCGGCGCCCGGGGCCTCCGGCGCCCCGTACGCTAATCCTCATGCCAGCCGTGAAGACCAAGCGGATGCCGCGTGCGGTGCGGGAACAGCAGATGCTGGACGCCGCCGTACAGACCTTCGGCCAGCGGGGCTACATGGCCGCGTCGATGGATGAGATCGCCGAACTGGCGGGTGTGTCCAAGCCGTTGGTCTACCTGTACCTGAACTCGAAGGAAGACCTGTTCAGCGCGTGCATCCGCCGTGAGGCCAAGGCCCTCACCGAGGCCGTGCGGGCCGGCGCCCGGCCGGACCTGCCGGCCGACCGGCAACTCTGGTCCGGCCTGACCGCGTTCTTCACGCACACCGCCCGCCACCCGGACGGCTGGGCCGTCCTGCATCTGCAGGCCCGCACGCACGGCGAGGTCTTCGCCGGTGAGGTCGCCGCGATGCGCGCGGAGATCGTGGCGTTCGTGACGCAGCTGATCCTCGCCGCCGCCCGCGACGCCCACCGTGACCCGGACCTCCCGGCGGCCGAGGTCTCCGGGCTCGCCGAGGCGCTCGTCGGCGCCGCCGAGTCGCTGGCCGACTGGGCCAACTCCACCCCCGGCGTCACCGCCCGCCAGGCCGCGGCCACCCTGATGAACTTCGCCTGGGCCGGCCTCGGCGATCTCATGGCCGGCCGCCGGTGGGCGCCGCCGGAGGACGAGGACCCGGCTCAGGACGCGAGCACCTCACCGGTCACGTGAAGTCTCCCGCCGTCCGGTCCGCGTAGCTCGAACCGGCCGTCCCGCGCCGCGTACGTCACCGACCCCGGCAGCAGCACCGGCGCCCTGAACTCCGCCCGCACCGTCGCCGCCTCGGGCACCCCGTGCGCGGCCAGGCAGCGGGCCACCGTCCACATGCCGTGCGCGATGGCGCGCGGGAAGCCGAAGAGACGGGCGGTGAGCGGGTGCAGATGGATCGGGTTGCGGTCGCCGGACGCGGCGCCGTAGCGGCGGCCCAGGTCGGCGGGCAGACGCCACTGCGAGAGGGCGGGGAGCGGCTCGGGGCTCCTGCGTTCCTCGGGCGGGTGGCCGGTGCCGCGATGGCGGGCCAGATAGGTGCTGCGGGACTCCCAGACGACGGCGCCCTCCGTGCGCAGTTCGGTGACCACCGCCGCCTGGGTGCCGCGTCGATGGGGTGCCAGGCCGTCGACGTACACGCGGAGTTCGTACTCTCCCGTCGCCGGGAGCGTGCGGTGACGCGTGATGCGGATCGACGTGTGGACCAGGCCCAGCAGCGGCAGCGGGAAGCCTCGGTCGCTCATCAGGCGCATGGCCAGCGGGAAGCCCAGGACGTGCGGATACGTCACCGGCAGCGCGTCCTCGCCGGTGGGGAAGCCGCACACCCTCTCGTACGCCGCCAGGCGGGCCAGGTCGACCCGCAGGCCGGGGAGCACCAGGCGGGTGCGCGGGAACGGCGCGTCGGGGCGGGGGCGTTTGAAGGGGGAGAGAAGGGCGCCCCGGGTGAGGAGGGGTGCGAGGGAGGGGCGGCCGGAGAGGACGACCTCGGGCTCGGTCATGCTCACGCCCCCAGCAGGCTCTGGCCGCAGACCCGCACGACCTGGCCGTTGACCGCGCCGGAGGCCGGGTGGGCGAGCCAGGCCGTGGTCTCGGCGACGTCCACCGGCAGGCCGCCCTGCGCCAGGGAGTTCATACGGCGCCCCGCCTCACGGATCAGCAACGGGACGGCCGCCGTCATCCTCGTCTCGATGAAGCCGGGCGCCACCGCGTTCACCGTGACCCCGTGTTCGGCGAGCGCACGGGGCGCGAGGGAGCGGACCAGGCCGGTGATGCCCGCCTTGCTCGCGCCGTAGTTCGTCTGGCCGGCGTTCCCGGCGATGCCCGCGATGGAGGCCGTGGCGACGATACGGCCGCCCTGCCTGAGGGTCCCGGCGGCCAGGAGCGCGTCGGTCGTGCGCAGCACGCTCGCCAGGTTCACCTCCAGGACCGGGGCCCAGCGCTCGGCGGGCATGTTGGCCAGGCGCCGGTCACGGGTGATGCCGGCGTTGTGGACGAGGACGTCGAGGCCGCCCGGGAGGGCCTCGGCGATGCGCGCGCCCGCGTCGGCGGCGGTGATGTCGAGGGGGAGGGCCGTGCCGCCGATCCGGGCGGCGACACGGCGGGCGTCCGCCTCGGCCTGCGGCACGTCGAGGACGACCACCTTCGCGCCGTCCCGGGCCAGCGTCTCGGCGACCGCCTCGCCGATGCCGCGCGCCGCGCCGGTGACCAGCGCGGTGCGGCCGGTGAGGGGACGGGTCCAGTCCCCGGGGGCGGTGACGTCCTGGGCGCCGACCTCGATCACCTGGCCGCTGACGTAGGCGGACCTGGGGGAGAGGAGGAAGCGGAGGGTGGACTCGGCGGCGGTGGCGTCGGTGAGGCGGACCAGGTTGACGGTCCTGCCCCGGCCGATCTCCTTGCCGAGGGAGCGGGTGAAACCCTCCAACGCCTGCTGGGCCGCGGCCTGGTGGTGGTCGGCCGGGTCGAGGGGGGCGCCGAGGACCACGACGCGGCCGCTCGCGGCGACCGAGCGGACCACGGGATGCAGGGCCGCGTGCACATCGGCGAGGCCCTCCACGTCCCGGACACCGGTGGCGTCCAGGACGACCGCCGCCGGGTGGCCGTCGTCGGCGGTGAGGCCCGTGCGGGCGAGGACCGGCGCGAGGTCGAGGCCGGAGGTGCCCGCGGTGAGGTGCAGCAGGCCGCCGTCCAGGTCCGGCCGCTCGGGCGAGAAGCGCCTCAGCGCCGCGGGCTGGGGCAGGCCCAGGCGGCGGGTGAGGAAGCGGCCGGGCGCGGTGCCGGTGAAGCTCAGATAGCGGTCGGCCATGTGCGACTCCCAGCAGGGTGTGAGGGGCTCACTTCTGTGCTTACTCTGGAGTAAGGTTACCGGAGGTAAGCCTATGTCACCGGTGAGGAGCAGGTCGAGATGAGCCCCCTGGAACCGACGGCCGTGCGACGCGTCGCGATCATCGGCGGCAGCCGCATCCCCTTCGCCCGCTCCGACGGCCCGTACGCCACCGCCTCCAACCAGGAGATGCTCACCGCCGCCCTGGACGGCCTCGTCGAGCGGTACGGACTGCACGAGCCGGGCGCGGTCGGCGAGTTCGTCGCCGGGGCCGTGCTCAAGCACAGCCGGGACTTCAACCTCGCCCGGGAGACCGTCCTCGGCTCCGCGCTGGACGCCCGCACGCCCGCGTACGACATCCAGCAGGCCTGCGGCACCGGCCTCCAGGCCGTCGTCGCCGCCGCCAACAAGATCGCCCTCGGCCAGACCCGGTCCGCGATCGCGGGCGGCGCGGACACCGCGAGCGACGCGCCCCTCGGCGTCAACGACACGCTGCGCAAGGTGCTGCTGGAGGCGCGTCGCGCCAAGTCCCTGGGCGCCCGGGTGAAGGCCCTGGCCAAGGTGCGGCCGGGCCACCTCGTGCCCGACATCCCGCGCAACGCCGAACCCCGCACCGGGCTGTCCATGGGGGAGCACGCGGCCGTCACCGCACGCGCCTGGGGAATCGGCCGCGAGGCCCAGGACGAACTGGCGGCGACCAGCCACCAGCGGCTGGCGGCGGCGTACGAACGCGGCTTCTTCCAGGACCTGGTGGTGCCCTTCCGTGGTCTGGCCCGCGACCAGAACCTGCGCCCCGGGTCGACCGTGGAGAAACTCGCCGCGCTCAAGCCGGTGTTCGGGCTGGACGGCCCCGAACCGACCATGACGGCGGGCAACTCGACCCCGCTGACGGACGGTGCCGCCGTGGTGCTGCTCGCGAGCGAGGAGTGGGCCGAGGAGCGGGGGCTGGAGCCGCTGGCCCACCTGACCGCGTACGAGACCGCCGCCGTGGACTTCGTGGCGGGCGATGTCGCGGGCGGCGAGGACGGGCTGCTGATGGCACCGGCGTACGCGGTGCCGCGCATGCTGGAGCGCGCCGGGCTGGGCATGGAGGACTTCGATCTCGTCGAGGTGCACGAGGCGTTCGCCTCGCAGGTGCTCGCCACGCTGGCCGCCTGGGAGAAGCGCGGCCTGGCACCGGTGGACCGTGCGCGGCTGAACGTGGCGGGCTCGTCGCTGGCGACGGGGCACCCCTTCGCCGCCACCGGCGCCCGTATCGTCGCCACCCTGGCGAAGCTGCTCGCCGAACGGGACGCGCCCGCCCGGGGGTTGATCTCCGTGTGCGCGGCGGGCGGCCAGGGCGTGACCGCGATCCTGGAGCGGGCGTGACGGCCCGCACCCGTGCCCGTGAACGCCCCTCGCACAGAAGCTGAGTGGCCCTCACATAACCGCCGACGTTGCACACGCCCGGCTCCGGATCATCCCCGGACCCGCACAAACCCCCCATGAGAGGGCCGTACGATCCCCAGACCGAACCGGTGGTAACCCCTTTCCCCGGGGTGCCGCCGGTGAGTGCCTCCACCTGCGAGGCCCGTACCTCATGGCAGCCGGCCGCATGGCCGCACGCCCCAGGAGCCGCCCCGTGTCCACTGCGTATTCCTCCGCCACCGGTGACGAGTACGGCGCGCCCGTGCTGGTCGAGCCCGAGATCCGGCGGCTGGACGGCGCCGTGCGGGAAGCCGCCGTACCGCCGTTCGCCAAGCCGGTGCGGCACGGTTCGCTCGCCGACCTGCCCTTCGACAACGCGCACGCGGCCCCGCACTCCGTGGTCCTCAGCCGCAAGGCGGGGGACGGCGGCTGGGCCGACGTCACGGCCGCCGAGTTCGCCGAGCAGGTGCAGGCGGTCGCGAAGGGACTGATCGCCGAAGGGCTGATGCCGGGCGACCGGGTCGCCGTCATGGCCCGCACGATCTACGAGTGGACCCTGATCGACTTCGCCGCCTGGGCGGCCGGACTGGTCACCGTCCCCGTCTACCCGACCTCCTCCGTCTACCAGGCCTGCTGGATCCTGCACGACTCGGGCGCGGCCGCCCTGATCACGGAGACCGCGGGACAGGCCGCCGCCCTCGGCCCCGAACTGGGACGGCTGCCCGACCTGCGGCACGTGTGGGTCGTGGAGAAGGACCACGTCCAGCGGCTGGCGGAGGCGGGAGCGCACGTACCCGACGCGGAGGTGGAGGTGCGCCGGGGCATGTCGGTCCCCGACACCCTCGCCACCCTGATCTACACCTCGGGCACCACCGGACGCCCCAAGGGCTGCGCCCTCACCCACGGCAACTTCTTCGCCGAGGTCGACAACGCCATCGAACTGCTGTACCCGATCTTCAAGGCGCGGACCAGCGAAGAGGCCTCCGTGCTGCTCTTCCTGCCGATGTCCCACGTCTTCGGCCGGATGGTCGCCGTCGCCTGCGTGCGGGCCCGGGTACGGCTCGGGCACGCGCCCAGCCTGAAGGCGGAGGACCTGCTGCCCGACCTGGGCAGCTTCCGCCCCACCTGTCTGCTGACCATCCCCTACATGCTGGAGAAGGTCTTCAACAGCGCCCGCGCCAAGGCGGAGGCGGGCGGACGCGTCTCCACCTTCGACCGCGCGGCGGCGGTGGCCCGCCGCTACGGCGAAGCCCTCGAGGCGCGGCAGACCGGCACCGGGCCCGGCCCCGGCCGCTCCCTGAAGGCGGCCCGCGCCCTGTACGACCCGCTGGTCTACCGCCGTATCCGCAACGCCATGGGAGGCCGCGTCCGCTACGCCATCTGCGGCGGCTCCCCGCTCGGCCGGCCGCTCGCCGCGTTCTTCGCCGGCGCCGGCATCGAGATCTTCGAGGGCTACGGCCTGACCGAGACGACGGGCGCGTCCACCGTCACGCCTCCGCTCAAACCCAAGCTCGGCACGGTGGGCTGGCCGCTGCCCGGCACCCGGGTGCGGATCGCGGCCGACGGGGAGATCCTGATCTCCGGCGACCATGTGCTGCGCGGCTACTGGGATGCGCAGGCCGGCGGCGTCGTCCCGGCCGCCCCCGACGGCTGGCTCGCGACCGGCGACATCGGCGAACTGGACGACGAGGGATACCTGACCATCACCGGCCGCAAGAAGGAAATGCTGATCACGGCGGGCGGCAAGAGCGTCGCCCCGGCCCCGCTGGAGAACTGGCTGCGCTCCCACCCGCTGATCTCCCAGTGCATGCTCGTGGGCGACGGCCGCCCCTACGTGTCGGCGCTGATCACCCTCGACCCCGACGGCATCACCCACTGGCGCCGCATGAACGGCAAGCATCCCGTCCCACCGGAACTCCTCACCGACGACGAGGAGTTGCACGCCGTCCTGCAACGCGCCCTGGACGAGGCGAACAAGACGCTCTCCCGGCCCGAGTCCATCCGCCGCTTCATGATCCTGCCCGCGGACTTCACGGAGGAGGCGGGCCATCTGACGCCGTCGATGAAGCTGCGCAGGGATGTGATCCTGAAGGACTTCGCGGCGGAGGTGGAGGCGCTGTACGGGGGACAGGCAGGAGCCTGATCAGGCAGTGGGCGTGGGGGCGTTGCGGCGGCAGCTGTCCACCACCGTGTCGGCGAAGGCGCGCGCCAAGGGGGTGAGGGAGTCCCAGCGGCGGACCGCCCAGCCCACCGACAGCGGGCGCAGGGCGCGGATCGGGACCAGGCGCAGGGGCCCCTCGTCGCCCGGTATGGAGTGCCCCGGCAGCGCGGGCACCACCGCCCGGCCCAGTCCCAGCTCGGCGAGCAGCAGCGCGGTGTCCCAGTCGGCGACGCTCGTATCGAAGGTGAAGCGGACCCCGGCCTCCGCGCAGGCCGTGTCCAGATGGGCGGCGGACGTCGAGTTGGGCGGCAGCCGTATCAGGCGCAGGTCGCGCAGCTCTCCGGGGTCGACGTGCGGGCGTGCGGCGAGCGGATCGTCCGACCGCACCGCCAGCACCCACGGCAGGTCCAGCACGGGGCGCTGTTCGATGCCCCGCACGGGCCCGCCCAAGGTGATCCACGCGAGGTCCAGCCTGCTGTCGGCCAGCGCGTCGAAACAGCCCCGGCTGGAGCTCTCGGTACGGAACTCCAGGCTGACGTCGGGGTGACGCTGCCGGAAGGAGACGACCGCCTCCGACATGAAGTGCCGTACGGTCGTCGCGCCCGTGGCGACCCGTACCGAGCCGCTCTCGCCGTCCACCAGCTCCCGCAGCCGGCGCAGCGCCAGATCCAGACCGGCGAGGCCCTCCGAGGCCGCCGCCTCCAGCAGCCGGCCGGCCTGCGTCGGCACGACCCCGCGCGGCTGCCGCTCCAGCAGGCTGACGCCGGTCTCCCGCTCCAGCCGCTTCACATGCTGGCTCACCGCCGACTGCGTGCACGCCAGATCACGCGCCACCGCACTGAGGCTGCCGGCCCGGCACACGGCCACGAACACGCGCAGGTCGTCCAGAGTCACAACACCCAAGCTAACACTTGGGTGTTGAGCACAGAATCCAAGGATTGACTGTGCCTGGCGCATCGACGACGATCTCCACAGGGCCCAGGGCGGCAACCCGCTCACCGCCCCCGCCGAGGTCCGGACCATGAGCGGGGGAGCCTGAGCGGGTGCCGACCCACCCCGGGTTCTACAGGGGCGTACGAGCGATCAGGTACGCCTGCGGGGTGGTGTCACCGAGTTGCTCGTCCGCCGCGCGCACCGAGTGCAGGACGATCCTGAATCCGGCCGCCTCCAGCAGCGCGGCGATCCGTTCCGGGCGGCGGCGCTGGAAGTCCAGGGAGACCGGGTGGCCGAAGGGGCGCTCGTGGCGCCGAGGTTCGTCCCCGACCTGGAAGGCGAGCAGGAGATGACCGCCGGGCTGCAGGACGCGCCGGAACTCCGTGAAGGCGGTGGGTAGTTCGCTTTCGGGGAGGTGGATCGTCGAGTACAGGGAGACCACGCCGGCGAGGGCTCCGTCCGGTACGTCCAGCCGCAGCATCGAGCCGTGCACGAAGCGGAGGCCGGGGTGCTCGCGGCGGGCGATGCCGAGCATGGACTCCGACAGGTCGAGCCCGAAGACGGACAGGCCGAGGGAGGCGAGATACGCCGTGCCCCGGCCCGGCCCGCACCCGACATCGGCCACCTCCCCACCGTCCCCGACCAGTTCGGCGAAGCCGGCCAGCAGCGCCCGGTCCAGCGGCTTGGCGTCGAGCCAGTCACGGAAGAGCGTGGCGTAATCCTCGGCGACGGCGTCGTAGAAGGCGCGGGTGGTGTCCAGGTGGCGGGCGTCGGCGCCGGCATGGGCATCAGTCATGCCCGCGCACGCTACCGCCCCCCACTGACACGACACCGGCTGCCACCGATCCCGCCACCGCCCTGGAGACCACGGCAGGCATGACTGCGCCGGCATGAAGACCACGGCAGGCATGACTGCGCCGGCATGAAGACCACGGCAGGCATGACTACGCCGGCGTGGAGGCCAGACAAGCATGCCGGTGCCGCCCGGCTTCGGTGGCAGCCGTTCGGTTCATCTGCCACGCTGCCCGGGTTCGGCGGCAGCCGTTCGGTTCATCTGCCGCGCTGCCTGGGTTCGGCGGCAGCCGTTCGGTTCATCTGCCGGGCTGCCTGGGCTCGGCGGCGATCACTCGGTTCAGGCGCCCCGCTGCCTGGGTTCGGCGGCAGTCGCTCGGCTCAGCCGCCGCGCTGTCCGGGTTCGGTGGCAGCCGTTCGGTTCAGCTGCCGTGCCGCTCGGGCTCGGCGGCGACCGCTCGGTTCAGCCGCCCCGCCGCCTGGCTTCGGGGCAGTCGCTCGGTTCAGCTGCCGCGCTGCCTGGGTTCGGTGGCAGCCGTTCGGTTCAGCTGCCGTGCCGCTCGGGCTCGGCGGCGACCGCTCGGTTCAGCCGCCCCGCCGCCTGGCTTCGGGGCAGT
>NZ_JBFAXA010000010.1:0-86863 GCF_040689265.1 Streptomyces sp. NPDC052012 | reverse complement strand
AGTCGCTCGGTTCAGCTGCCGCGCTGCCTGGGTTCGGTGGCAGCCGTTCGGTTCAGCGCCGTGCCGCTCGGGTTCGGCGGCGTTCGCTCGGTTCAGGCGCCTCGCTGCCTGGCTTCGCGGGCAGCCGTTCGGGTCATCCCCCGGACCCGCTCACCGCTCCCGCTCTCGCTCACGGAACCCCCGCCGCCCGCAGGAGTGCTGTCGTTGTCGCCGCGGCCAGGACGGCCGCCGCGAACGGGGCGCGGCGCCAGGCCAGTAGGCCGCCCGCCAGCACCCCGGCCGGACGCGCCCATCCGGCGAAGCCGCCGCCCTCGGTGAGGGCGCCCGTCGCGAGGAGGGCCACCAGCAGGACCACCGCACCGGCGGACAACAGCTCCTGCACCCGTGACGGCAGCTCCACCCGCCCGTGGAGGAGCGGCCCGACCAGCCGGAAGGCGTACGTACCGACCGCCAGCGCCAGGATCACCGCGACCGCCCCGCTCACGCCGACCGCCTCCCGCGTCGGTACAGCACCAGCCCGGCCAGTGCCACCAGGACCGGCACTCCCGCCGGAACCACCGGTGTCACCGCCAGGGCCAGCGCCGCGCCCGGCAGGGCTGCCCGGCGGATCCCCGCGTCCTCGCGCAGCGCGGGGAGGACCAGGGCGGCGAGGACGGCTGGGAAGGCGGCGTCCAGCCCGTAGCGGGCCGTGTCGCCCAGCGCGCTGCCGGCCAGCGCGCCCGCCAGCACCCCCACGTTCCACACGGCGAACATCCCGAGCCCCGAGACCCAGAAGGCGGCCCGGCGCCGTGCCGGATCCGTCTGGGCCAGGGTGAAGGCCACCGTCTCGTCGGTCACCAGATGGGCGCCGACCAGCCGGGCGAGCCGCCCGGAGCCGATGTGTTCGGCGACGGCGAGACTGAAGGCCGCGGTGCGCGTGTTGAGCAGCAGCCCCGTCGCCGCGGCCGCGAGAGGGCCGCCCCCGGCGAGCAGCACGCCGACCGCGCTGAACTGGGCCGACCCGGCGTACACCAGCAGCGACATCACCACCGGCACCCACACCGGCAGCCCCCCGGCGACGGCGATCGCCCCGAACGACACGCCGACGATGCCTCCGGCCGTGCAGACCAGGGACACATCACGGAGGAGGTCGGCGTCTATCCTTGTTCGCTGTACCGAACGCATGTTTTCTACGATGGACAAGCCGAGGCTTGTTCGTCAAGCCGAACAATCAGACCGCTGGAGCGAACAACATGGCTGAAGGAGCCCCGGGCGTCCCGTCCCGCCTCCCCCTCGACTGGATCGCCGCCGCTCTGCGCCGCGAACGCACCCGCGCCGGCCTCTCCCTCTCCGAACTGGCCAAACGCGCCGGAATCGCCAAGTCCACGCTGTCCCAGCTGGAGGCGGCGAGCGGAAACCCGAGCATGGAGACCATCTGGGCGCTGGCGGTGGCGCTCGGCGTGCCGTTCAGCACCCTCGTGGAACCGCCGGTGTCCGCGGTGCAGGTGATCCGGGCGGGTCAGGGGCCGACCGTCCACTCCGAGCAGTCGAGCTATCTGGCCACGCTGCTGTCGGCGAGCCCGCCGGGGGCCCGGCGCGACATCTACGCCGTCGCCCTGGAGCCGGGCACGGTGCGCGACTCCGAACCGCACATCCCGGGAACGGTGGAGCACATTGTGGTGAGCGCCGGGCGGGTCGAGGCGGGCCCCGACGGGGAGAGCGTGGAACTCGGCCCGGGGGACTACATGGCGTACCGCGGGGACGTGGCGCATACGTACGAGGCGCTGGAGCCCGGCACGAAATTCGTCCTGATCATGCAGCACGTATGACGCGCATACGGGAAGAATTCATCCCGAATTCATGCAGAGAAAAAAGGGGGCAGCGGCCGGAGGCCGGAGAAAAGGCAGGAGCCCCGTCGCCTGACGGCGCGGGGCTCCTTGGGTACTGCTAGTCGTTCCCGATCAGAGGAAGGATCTGAAGATCAGACCGGCGTGACGTTCTCCGCCTGCGGGCCCTTCGGACCCTGCGTGACGTCGAAAGACACCTGCTGGTTCTCCTCGAGGGACCGGAAGCCGGTCGCGTTGATCGCGGAGTAGTGGACGAAGACGTCGGGACCGCCGCCCTCCTGGGCGATGAATCCGAAGCCCTTTTCGGCGTTGAACCACTTCACGGTTCCGGTAGCCATAAGCCCTCCTTGGGCCCAAAGGGTTGCCCTGCTCCAGAACCAGCAAGTGTGAAGACTGAATTCTGCACAACTGCATATGTCTGAGAACGACGAGAGCCCGCGGTCACATGCTCCGCAGGCTCTGTACTGCAAGGGAAACCAAACTGCAACTTGCGATGAGCCTAGCACGAGGGCGCCCGAATGCAAGAGAGGCCAAGATCACGTCACCCGAATGTTTGAACGCGCCCTGCGTCCCCTCCTGTCGCAGCGCCCCCACAGCGGGTGGGGCCGGAGGCTCCGCCGTGACGCACGAGGGCTAGCCTCCCGATGTGGACAATCCTCGCACCCGGCCGCGCGTCGGCCACATCCAGTTCCTGAACTGCCTGCCCCTGTACTGGGGGCTTGCGAGAACGGGCACGCTCCTCGACTTCGAGCTGACGAAGGACACCCCCGAGAAGCTCAGCGAGCAGCTGGTGCAGGGCGACCTCGACATCGGGCCGATCACCCTGGTCGAGTTCCTCAAGCACGCGGACGACCTGGTCGCCTTCCCCGACATCGCCGTCGGCTGCGACGGCCCGGTGATGAGCTGCGTGATCGTCTCGCAGGTCCCGCTGGACCGGCTGGACGGAGCCCGGGTCGCCCTCGGGTCGACCTCCCGCACCTCCGTACGCCTCGCCCAGCTGCTGCTCGCCGAGCGGTTCGGCGTGCACCCCGACTACTACACCTGCCCGCCCGACCTGAGCCTGATGATGCGGGAGGCCGAGGCGGCCGTCCTCATCGGTGACGCGGCGCTGCGCGCGAACATGCTCGACGGGCCGCGCTTCGGCCTCGACGTGCACGACCTGGGCGCGCTGTGGAAAGAGTGGACGGGCCTGCCGTTCGTCTTCGCGGTGTGGGCGGCGCGCCGGGACTACCTGGAGCGCGAACCGGTCATCACCCGCAAGGTGCACGAGGCCTTCCTCGCCTCCCGCAACCTCTCCCTGGAGGAGGTCGGCAAGGTCGCCGAGCAGGCGGCCCGCTGGGAGGCCTTCGACGAGGAGACCCTCGCCCAGTACTTCACCACCCTCGACTTCAGCTTCGGCCCGCCGCAGCTGGAGGCGGTCGCCGAGTTCGCCCGCAGGGTGGGGCCGACGACGGGGTTCGCGCCCGACGTGAAGGTGGATCTGCTGCGGCCCTGAGCCCGCGAGGGCGCTGGCACTACCCTGCTGGAAGGTTCCGGCGTTACGGGGGAGGGGTGGACGCGATGCGGCCGCTCGACGTGGACGAACCCACGGTGGTGGGGCCCTACCGGCTGCTCGGCCGGCTCGGCTCCGGCGGCATGGGCAGGGTCTACCTGGGCCGCAGCGCGGGCGGCCGTACGGTCGCCGTCAAGATCGTGCACCCGCACTTCGCGCTCGACGACGAGTTCCGGGCCCGCTTCCGGCGCGAGGTGGAGGCCGCGCGCCGGGTGGGCGGCGCCTGGACCGCCCCCGTCCTGGACGCCGACCCCGACGCCCGTATCCCGTGGGTCGCCACGGCCTACGCGGCCGGCCCGTCCCTCGCCGCGGCGGTCATGGACACCGGCCCCCTGCCCGCCACGACGGTAAGGGCGCTGGGGGCCGGCCTGGCCGAAGCCCTCACGGCGGTGCACGAACTGGGCCTGGTGCACCGCGACGTGAAACCGTCCAACGTCCTCCTCACCCTCGACGGCCCCCTCCTCATCGACTTCGGCATCGCCCGGGCCATGGACGGCACGGCCTCCCTGACCTCGTCCGGCGTCTCCATCGGCTCCCCCGGCTACATGTCCCCCGAGCAGATCCTCGGCAAGGGCGTCACCGGCGCGGCGGACGTCTTCTCCCTGGGCGCGGTCCTGACGTACGCGGCGACGGGCGAGCCGCCCTTCCCCGGGGACTCCTCGGCCGCGCTGCTCTACAAGGTCGTCCACGAGCCCCCGGAACTGGGCGACCTGGAGGGCGAGGTGCGCGCGGTGGCCGAGTCCTGCCTGACCAAGGACCCCGCCGCCCGCCCGGCCCCCGCCGAGGTGGCCCGCCGCCTGGCCCCCGAGGGCGCGGCCCGCCTGGTCACGGGCGGCTGGCTGCCGGGCCCGCTGGTGGAGCAGGTGAGCCGGGCGGCGGTGCGGCTGCTGAACCTGGAGGCGGGGGACGCGTCCGGTCCCGCGTCGGGCCCGGTGGCTTTCACGACTCCGGCGGTCACGGGGGAGGCCGCAGTCGCTGAGGGTGCCGCGGGGGTTACGGGAGGGGCCGCGCCCGCCGCCTTCGGTCCGGCCCCGGTGATGCCGGGCGGCGAGACTCCGGCCCGTACTCCGATCCCGGAGCAGCGGGAGCCCCATCCGCCCACCCAGCCCTCCGGGGCGCCCCTGTCACCAGGGGCTCCTCCCGGTATCCCTTCCGCATCCGACGGGAACCCGCCCGGCAAGCTCTCCCTCTCCGTCACGGCCACCTCCACCCAGGAGCCCGGCACCCGGGGCAGACGGGCGCGGCGCGTGAGCTGCACGGTGGCCCTCGCGGTGGCGGGCGCACTGGCCGCCGTGACGGTCGGATCCGTGTTCGTCTTCGACCTGCTCCCCCGCAACGGCTCGGACGACTCCTCCTCCGCCGGCGGCGGATCGGCGTACGAGGCCCCGCCCACCACCGTCCCCGCCGCCTACCTCGGCACCTGGGAGGGCCAGGCCAGCTCCCGCGACGGCATCTCCATCCCCCTCGGGACGTTCCGGGTGACGCTCAAGCAGGCGAAGGCGGGCGAACAGGTGGGCACCGTCCGCCACACCGACATCTTCGGCGGCATCTGCGACGACGTCCTCACCCTGAAGCAGGTCACCGGCAAACAGCTCGTCGCGAGCTCCGTCGGCGCCAAGACCAACCGCGACGTCTGCAACCAGGCCCTGCACACCGTCCGCCTCACCCCGGTCGGCGACGACCTGGTCTACGAGTCGGACAGCAAGGACTCGGGGCGGCCGAAGGCGCGGTTGTCGAAGATCAAGTAGCGGCGGGAGCGCCGTCCGCCGAGTCCTCGGCGGACGAGGGACTCTTCGGGCGGATGTACTTCCCGCCCAGCACGAGCAGACCCGTGATCACGGCGACCGTCGCGGCGAGTCCCACCGCCCACAGGAACGGGTACTCCTCGTGCACCCAGCACACCCCTCCCTCCTGGTAGCAGTCGGCGTCCCAGTCGCTGCGTCGCTTGGGCCGGAAGGTCGCCGTGAAGATGAACCCCGTCACCAGGTAGCAGCCTGCCAGGCCGGGCAGGGAGGCTGCCGCCCACGCCAGGGAACGGACCTTGCTCTTCTTCCAGCTGATACGGAACAGCGGCGCCGCGAAGGCGACGAGGACCGGCGGAGCGACGGCACCCACCGTGGCGGCGAACGCGTACGCGCCGCCCGGCCAGGCGGGAGCCACGCTGCCCCATACGCTGTGGCCCCAGTGCCTCTCGAAGAACACCAGCGGCAGGATCAGGACGACGAAGACCGGCAGCACCAGACACCCGAACGCCTTCTCCCCGAACGTCAGCTTCTTCTTCCCGCCCCCGGCGGACGGCCGCCCCGGCCGGTGCTCGTACCGCAGCGACGCCCCCGCCGCCCTGCGCCGCTTCGGCCTCGCCGATCCGCCGCCGCTCACCCCGGCACCACCACCGTGCGCAGCTCACCGTCGCCCAGGTGCAGCATGCCCTTGCCGGGGACGATCTGGCCGCCGACCATGCTGCGCGACAGCCGTACGCCGATGAGGTCGCCGCTGGAGGACTCCTGCGGGGAGAGCAGGATGCCGCGGCGTGCCTTCTTCGCGTCGACCTGCCAGCCGGAGAAACCGCTGCACACGTCCTCCTCGTCACCGGCGATGACCAGCGCGAGCCCGCGTTCGGCACCGCGGGAGACGAGCTTCTTCAGCTGGCTCTCGGCGTCGCAGTCCTCCAGGATCTCGCCGTCGTCGACGAGCACGGCGATCGGTGCGTCCGTCGACGCCTCGTCGATGAGCTCCTCGAAGTCGTCCTCGTCGATGTCGTCCCCGGTGAAGACCTTCAGCACGCCGTCCGCGCCGTCCAGTTGCCGAAGCGGCGACTGGCGCGGCGCGGCGACCACAAGGCGGGTGCCCTGGGCCAGGAAGGACTGGGCGAAGTTCATCAGCACCGTCGAGCGGCCCGACTTGGCCGGTCCCGCGATGACGAACGCCGGGACGCCCTCGGCGAGATCGGGCCCGAAGCCGACGATCTCGTCGCCGCCGATACCGGCCAGCGCCCACAGCTTCGACCGGGACGACTCCGCATCGCGCAGCTCCCACGCCTCCGCGAAGGAGATACGGCTGGGCAGGCTGTCCACGCGGAACGGGCGCCGGGAGCGCGGCACGTCGGCGTCCCGCACGCCGGCCGCCTCGCCGATCGCGGTGAGGGCCGCGGCCTGACCCTGACCCGTGGTGTCCTCGGCGAGCAGCGCGAACTGCGTCTCCGTACCGGACTCGTTGCGGAACGCGCGTCCCGGCGGGATCTCCTCGGGCACCTTGCGGGCCGGGATGCCGAGCGAGGAGAAGTCGCTGCGGTCGGCGAGCCGCAGCCCGTACTTGTCCTCGGTGAGCGTGGCGATGCGGCCGACGAGCAGGGTGCGGTCACCGGTGAGGACCAGATGGATGCCGACGCTCGCACCCTCGCGCATCATCGTCTGCAACTCGTCGGTGAGCGACCCGTGGTCGATCTCGCCGAGCGTGGGCACCCAGCCCTCCCAGCGGTCCAGCAGCACCACGATGTGCGGCAGCCGCTCGTCCTCGGCGACGGCGGCCCGCTGCTCGCCGATGTCCGCGTAGCCCTTGTCCGCCAACAGGTCCTGCCGACGGGACAGTTCACCCTTGAGCCGGTTCACCAGCCGGATCACCCGCTCGGTCTGGTTGCGGCCGACGACCGCGCCGCAGTGCGGCAGCCGGGTCAGCGCGTTCAGGGCGCCGTTGCCGCAGTCGATGCCGTACAGGTGGACGTCGGCCACGGAGTGGGTGCGGGCGATCGAACCGGCGAGGGTGCGCAGCACCTGCGAGCGGCCGCTGCGCGGGGCGCCACCGATCATCAGATGGCCGAACGTGGAGAAGTCGACCACGACCGGGCGGCGGGCCTGGTCGGCCGGCAGGTCCTCGATGCCGAACGGGGCGGGCGGCAGCTTGCCCGGGGTGAGCGCGACGGCCGGCACCTCGATGTCGTCGAGCAGCAGCGTCTCGTCCAGCGCGGGCAGCCACGGGCTGTGCTGGGCGGGGATGCCGAGGGACCGGTTGGCGTCGCGCACGGCGTCGACGAGCACCTTGAGGTCGGTGATCTCGTCGTCCTCGCGGGCCTCCGACTTCGGCTTGGCGAGCGCGGCCCGACCGAGGTCCTCCCAGGTCAGCGGGCCCACCCAGGGCGCGAGCGCGGCCGGGTCCGCCGCACCGGGCCGGCGGCCACCGACGCGCCCCGACTGGAAGGGCACCAGGGAGGAGTGGCCGAGCCGCGCGTAGGCGCGACCCGGGGTGCTCTTGGAGATGTGCCCGGCCTCGGGGGAGTCGATGACGTCCGTCGACTCACCGGCGTCGGTCACCCGCAGCGCGATACGCAGGTTGGTGTTGGCGCGGATCTCGGGGGAGACGACACCGCTCGGCCGCTGCGTGGCGAGCAGCAGGTGGATACCGAGCGAGCGGCCTCGCTGGGCGATGTTCACGAGGCCGGTCACGAAGTCGGGCAGGTCCCGCACCATGGACGCGAACTCGTCGATGACGATGAGCAGGCGCGGCACGGGCGCGTGCGAGGGGTCCCGGCGCACCAGGTCCTGGTAGTCCTCGATGTCCTTGGCGTCGGCGGCGGCCAGGATGTGCTCGCGCCGCTTCAGCTCCGCGCCCAGCGACTCCAGGGCCCGCTCGACGAGATGCGCGTCGAGGTCGGTCACCATGCCGACGGTGTGCGGCAGTTTGACGCAGTCCTTGAACGCGGAGCCGCCCTTGTAGTCGACGAGGACGAAGGTCATGTTCTCGGGCGTGTTCGCCACGGCCAGCGCCGCCACGATGGTCTGCAGCAGCTCCGACTTGCCCGAACCGGTCGTACCGGCGATCAGACCGTGAGGCCCGTCCTTGCGGATGTCGATGCCGAACGGACCGTCGTACGACTCGCCGATCACCGCCAGCGTCGACTGCCCGCCCATCCGCCAGCGCGCGGCGATCGCGTCGCCGGTCGGCGGCTCCAGCTGCAACACGTCCAGGAGCCGGCTGGATCCGGGCAGCGCCGAGTCCTCGGTCTCCCCGCTGATGTCCCGCAGCGGCGCGAGCGAGCGGGCGAGTCGCAGGCACCAGGCGGGGGAGACGAAGTCGGGCCGTACGTCCTTGATGCGCTCCGCGCCCGCCTCCTCCACGCGCAGCCGCAGCTTGTCCGGCTGCTGGGTGCGGCTGGGCTCGGCGGTGCTGGTGTGCCAGGCCTGGAAGGAGGGGAAACCGCCGCTCGCCTGCTGGGGCTGGGCCTGCGGATGATCCTGTGCGCGCTCCTCGGCGAGCGGCTCGGCGACCACGAACGCCTGGCACTCGCCGGGCAGGAACCGCTCCTCGGCGTCCAGGCAGATCGCGTACATGGACACGGACGGCCCCTCACGCAGCAGCCGCACGACCCCCGGCAGGGACCGCAGCCGCCGCGACCCGTCCCAGACGACGACGATGTCCGGGTCGCTGAACGTCGTCCCCTGGGACCGGTTCTCGTCGGCGGCCTTCTTGCGCGCGTCGAGGATCTGCGTCAGCTCGCCGATGCGGGCGCCGACGGTCTCGGCGTCGGTGCCGATGAGGACGTTGACGTCCTGACCGCCGGAGGGGCGCGCGTGCGGCAGCCAGCGGACCCAGTCCCAGGACTCCTGGGCGGAGTTCTCGCTGAGCACGTAGAACTGCACGTCCATCGGGCTGTGCAGGGCGGCGGTCTGGGCGACGGCCCACCGGCCGAGGGCACGGGCGGAGTCGCCCGGCCCGGCCATGCCGATGACACCCAGGGAGCGCAGCTTCAGCGCGACGGGCGCGTCCTCGATCTTCCAGGTCACCTGGCGGCGGTGGTCGTCCTGCTCCGGGTCGTCGAGCACGACCTCGGAGGGCAGTTGCCCGGTCCCGACGCGCAGCAGCAGATGATCGCGGTCCGTCCGCCGCCGCTCCCACAGCCGGGTCCGCGGCCCGGTGCCGAGCGAGAGCACGGTCGCCGGATCGGGAATCGCATGCCGCCGGTCGTCACGCTCCTGGACCAGCGCCTCCCGGGCGTCCTTCTCGATGCGCGCCTTCTGCTCCTCGTACTCCTTGACCTGCTTGGCGTGGGACTTGCGGCCGTGCTTCTTGTCGTTGAAGTAGTTGGCGAAGAGCAGGATCGGGCTGAGCGCCGCCATGATCAGGTACCACCAGCGCTGGAAGATCAGCACCATGACGACCGAACCGACGAGCGGCGACAGCGCCATCAGCCAGGGCAGCGGCCGGGCTTCGTACTCGCGGGGCGCCGAGGGCAGCCGGAAGTTGGTCTGCCGCTCGGCCGGACGCAGCCGGGGCGGCCGGTTGTAGTCGAGGCCTATCCCGTCGTCGGACCACTTGAGGGCGGCGTTGGGGGGCGAGTAGCGGGTGAGCTCGAGGAGGCTGTTGCCGAGGCCGATCTGGGCGCCGAGGGGCCAGTCGTGGGTGCCGTCCGCGGCCGGGCGCTGGGCCCGGTTCTCCCCGGAGCCACCGGCACGGGAGGCACGTGCCTCCTGACGCCTCCGCCTCTTTCTCTTGCCCTTTCTCTTGCCCTTGCCGCTCTCCTCGTCCGTGCCGGTGTCGTCCTGGTGGTCGATCGGCCGGCCGTCGAGCGTGACCTTCTCGCGGTCGCCGTGCACGACGACCTGGCAGGTGCCGTCGGTGGCCACGGAGAGGGTGAGGGCACGGGCGTCGACCTCGGGATCGTCGACGCGGATGTAGGACGCCGGCCCGCTGCCGATGTCGTACCGACCGACGCCCAGCCGGTGCACGAACCCGGCGGCGGGCCCGCCGACGACGCGCAGCTCGACGAGGCCGGTGGGCTCACCGGGCAGACAACCGGCGGGGTCCTGCAGCGAGACGACGGCCCCGTCGCGCAGCGGCGACCCGATGACGGTGGCGGAGGGATCGACGGCGTACCCGTCGACGTAGACGAGCGGCGCGCTGCCGACGGGCCCCTGACGCTGCTGCCCGATGGGAATGACCTGGGCGCCGCTGTGTCCGACCTGCGCGGCCAGCTCCTGCGCGATGTCACCGACGGTGGACTCGGGATCGGCATCGAGCACGACGTCGGCGGCGTCCCCGCCGAACGGATCGACGACGGTCAGAGTCAGGCGCACGCTAGTCCTCCCCAGGCCCTGTGGCCGTTCACTGTGGCCGCATCCACCACACGAGTCACAGTCCCGGTGACGATATCGGCTCGCGAACGCGACGAGGCAGCGGGGAGCCGCCCCGGCGTTCCCGATGGCAACGCCGTACACAACTTCCCGACACTTCCCAACGGCGCCTTCACAGACGGGGATGTGGCACCAGAAGTCACCCCCGTAAGCTGCTGCCGCAAGAGCGGACGATCACACCGGCAGCCCCTGACGCCTCATGCGTCCCGGAGTGGGTGCGGATGGACCGATCGTTCCGCAAACGGGAGCCACGGGGGTTGGCCCTGCGGCGTTGCGAGAGGAAGCGGCTTCATGGCCAAGGACCTTGACATCACATATCAGGACATGCGGGAGGCGGCCAAGCATGTCGTCAAGGAGAAGGAGAAGCTCCAGGAGAAGCTGGACGGCCTCCGCAAGTACATCAACAACCTGGTCAACTCCGGCTATGTGACCAAGAGCTCCTCCAAGGCCTTCGACGAGAACTTCGACGAGTTCACCAACGGCGCGAAGAAGACGCTGGACGGCCTGGACGGCATGGGCGACTACCTGACCATGGCCGCGGACAAGTTCGAGCAGATCGACGACGAACTGGCGAAGCAGGCTCGGGGGAAGTAGCAGCGTCCGATGAGGGCGTACGGCGGTGGGGTGGGCCATGGACCCTGACCCACCCCACCGCCGGTGCTGAGCAAACGACAACGCGCAAAGCGGGGGCGTCATGGCCGGCGAGGGCGATCACACCCGGGCCGATCTCGATGTGATCAAAGAGATGGGTACTGGGCTCACCAAAGTCAAGAAGGCGTTCGAGGGCCTGGGGAAGCTCAGCGGGAAATACGGGGATGAGTTCGGGCACAGGGGCCTTGCCGATAAGTTCGAGGACTTCGCAGGAAACTGGGAGATCACTCGGGAAAAGCTGACCGGGGAAGTCGAGGCGTTGGCCAAGATCGCCAAAGAAGCAGCCAAGGCATACGAAGACATCGACCACCAGTTGGCCGAGGCCATTAGAAATGCACGGGACTCCGAGAATTCCCAGAGGGGGAAGTAGGCCATGCCCGGACGGCCCCGCGACTGGCACCCGCTCGCAGACAGCGATCCCGTACCCGGAGACCCGGACCAGGTGGCTGCGCTGGGTCGGCAGCTACGCAAGACGGCTGAAGAGCTGGAACGCCAGATCGGAAACCTCAAAGCCATTACCCGAGTCGATTCCTGGGACAGCAAGGCGGGCAAAGAGTTCCGAGAGAAGGCGAAGGGCAACGTAAAGAAGCTCGAAGCCGCACTCAAACGGTATGACACGGCGGCCAACGCCATCGGCACGAGCGTGACAGAGACCGGCGGCGGGTATCGGGACGGGTCTCAGGTCAAGCCCACGAACTACGCGAACGATCTGAACAGGGCGCAGGAGATAGCCGATGCCGCCCTGCGAGACGCGAAGGACGCCGAAGACCGTAAAGGCGCTGCTCAGCGGAGCTTGGACGGGCTCGCGGAAAAGGACCAGGGCGACAAGAAGAAGCTGGAGGAACAGCAGGAGGCTGCAGAGGGCGAGATCGCACGCGCGCGGGAGAAGATCGCTCAGGCACAGGACGTCCGGGACCAAGCGGCCAAGGCAGCCATCGAGGCCATCGACGCCGTCATCAAAGATGACTCGCTGAAAGACGATTTCTGGGACAAGTTCGACGACTGGGTCGATAAAATTGGCACGTGGGCGGAGCATTGGGCTACATATCTGGGAGTCGCAGCGCTTGCCATTGGCTGGATTCCGATCATCGGCCAGGCTCTGGCGGGCGTGTTGGGTGCATTGTCCACGATCCTGACGCTGGTGAGCACGGTCGCCACGGTCATCCAGGTCATCCGGGGCGACAAGGGGCTGAAGGACCTCGCGTTCTCCGTGCTGGGGCTTGCCATGATGGGGGTCGGAAAGGCCTTTTCCAAGATCGCCGGACGATATGTGCAGCGAGCCATGGCGTCCATGAACAAGGCGAACGCCGCCAAGACAGTTGCGCAGAGGCGGCGAGCGGTGAAAGCAGTGAACAAGGCTGCGGGATCCAGCGTGAGAGGATCCAGGGATAACCTCAAAAACAAGCTGGGCATGTTCAAGCTGGAGCCTGGCGAGTGGCGTAAGTCCATGATCGAGCCCTTCACCGAACCGTTCTCCAAGTCCACAGGTCAGAACTTCAGAACACTGATTCCCGGCCAGGGCAACTACCGAGAAACCTGGACTAAACTGGTCGTCCGAGGTGACGGAAACCTAGCGCTCGGCGCGGGGCGCTCCCTCTCGTTGGCGGATCCCGGTGTTGCCTCTGATCTGAAAGACATCAAGTTTGTGTCTCACGCAATGGATGACTTCGGGTCCGTCAACCGGATCTCTCGTAACGCCACGGGTCTCTCCATGGTTGGTGTGGGGGTGACGTCCGTTGGGATGGGGCTGGACAGTAACCTTAATCCGCTTCTGGAATGAGAGGACCCGCTGATGGCGGAAAATGCGGCAGATATGCCGATCGGCGACTATGAGACGCGCTTCGACTTTCAGTCCGGGTGGGTTGACCTGACGCTGGATCATCCGATTCAGGCCGAGGCGCTAGGGCTTGCCGGTGCTGTCGTGCGCCGGTTCAATCCGCTGGAGCGGAGCGTCAGTGAGCGTGACTTGTTGAACGATCTGGTCGACAGAGCACTGTTCCTCAACAAGGATGAACCGGACATTGCGGCCGCCTACTACACCCCGCGCGGGGTCGGACTCGCGGATCTGCGGGTGGATTCATACGCAGATGAAGACGCTCCTCGGCCGTCGCCGTCCGAAATGACGCCGCTCCTCCTGGACTGGTCGAATGCCAAGGTGGTTGGGGAACCGGACATCAGGTATCTCGACCTGGCTGCAGGGCCGGCTGTCCGGGTCCAAGCCATGTTGAAAGGAAGGCGCATCCTAGGATTCGGGTCCCAGTTGACCGAGTCCATCAAGTACGCGGTTTTCCCCCCGGACGTTCATTACGTCGTCGTTGTCAGTGTCACCTGGCGGAACATCGAGCATTCCGACGAACTCACTCGGCTGACCGACGAGTTGGTGTCGACCATGAGGCAAGTGCCGGTGGGTGTCGAGCGCCATCGCATGGACCCGGACGATTGAGTGGTGTGCCTGTGAAGACTCCTGAGGACTTCGCCTCGCCTCCTGCGGACTACAACCTCCTCGTCCCTGATGGTTGGTTTCAGATCCTGCTTGATCCGGAGGATCGAGATCGTTGCATCGTCGCCCTCGTAGATCTTCAGTTCAGAGGTGTGGACAATGCCCCGCATCTCAAGCGAGACCTGATGCGGGATCTGCAGGACAGAGCGAAGGCCGCGTACGGCTTGGGCGGTACGGAGTTCTACATCTCCCTGCTGACTGCAGGCCCTGTTCCCTTGGCCTCCTCGCTGCTCGTCAGCGTCACGGCCCTTGACGAGTGGCCTGCCTGCTCAGACGCGACGGAACTGGCCGAGCACATGAGCGAGGGGCACGTGAGGGGAGATGCGGAACTAGGCGTGACACGGCTGGAGGCAGCCGGTGACGCCGTGCGCGTCCGGCGCCGCTCTGCGCCTGATCCAGCGAAGCAGCTGGGCAACACGCTGCCGACCACGACACTCACTTACTACGTGCCGATCCCCGCAACCCAGCGGTGGCTGATGCTCAACTTCTCAACTCCGGTGGCCCCATTGGCCGACCAGATGGTACGCCTCTTCGACACGGTGGCTGGCACCTTGCACTGGACGTGACCGTGTAGCGAGAGGCAAATGCGTAAACCTGGCGCCGGGGTTGCGCGACGGTCTCACTCCGGGGCGCTCACCCAGAGGCTCCTTGCGAAATCGTCCACGATGTCGGAATAGACGGCCATCTTTCCAGGGTCGTTCCAGACCATGTAGAAGCAGAGGTCGACGCCGGACGCCTGGACACGCCAGCCGTATCGGACGGTGACCATGAGCTGCCCGTCCGGAGTGGACCAGTAGCGCGTGGACCGGAGTCCCTCGCCCAGGCGTTCCGTGGCGAACGGCTCGACTTCGACAGGACGGACTGCGCTCTCCGCGTCCGCTTGGACAATCTGCCGCAGAGTCGCCTCTCGGTCCCCCTCACTCTCGGCCATGAGGATGAAGGCCGGCACGGGGACCTCGTCGGGCAGTGGAATGAACAGGAACGCCTGATCGGCCGGAGCAAGCCCGGACAGGACTTCCGCAAAGGAATCCAACTGCTGGCGTATGGCCTTGATCCGTCGTCGCTTGGGCCTTTGCTCATGTGCGCTCAGAAGAGCGAGCGCGCACAGTTCTGCCCACTCCTCACGCTCTTCCTTGCTGTTCCAGCGCATATGGGTCGGAAACCATTGAAGCGTTTCCGAATCGGTTTCCACCAGAGTCATGCGTAGCTCCATCGGAAGGTGGTCATGACGGCGTCGAACAACTCGACCAGGATCTCGGCCATCTCGCTGTCCGGACGCCCGTCCGCAATCGTGCTGAAGGAGATGGTCAACCACTGCGGGACGGCCGAGCCGGGAATCTGCAGAAGGTATTCGACCCGCCGCGAGGGGTGCTCCACCTCGCGAGCCGTATCGGGCTGTGCCACGCCGTCCACACGAAACCCGGCGGCACCGTCGATCGTCACCTCCTCGCTCTGCGAGGCGTCCGGCCGCAACGAACTCAGGACCATTCCGGCGTCCATCCCCACGGCCGGGGCGGGCAGCGGCTCCGAGATGATGAACGAGGCCGGAAGAGCCACACCGTCGATGCGCTCCACGGGCAGGTGCAGATCCATCGCACGGGCCGCACGGGCCTGACGTGCCACCTTCTTCAGGCGCTTGATCAGTTCCAGACGAGCCTTGGTGAGGTCATCGCGCGGAATGTCGGCGGGCAACTCCCGCACGGAGCCGTCCACGATCCGCTTGATCGCCTCGCTCGTGCCCTGGCGCAGCGGAATCATGTCCCAGCCCGGCGGAGGGACGAGCGTGTAGCCCGTAGGTGCGTCCCTTGCGGTCTCGCCAGAGATGGATTCAGCGGTGCTGGACACATCGAGCCCTTTCCCAGATCGCGGAGCCGGCCACGAGGAGCGGCGTGATGAATGCGCCGAATACGCCCACCCAGTAGCTGGTCACAATGGCAGGGAGGACAAGCGTGAAGGAGATGCCCATGGCGTGTGTGAGGGCTGCTGGTCGGCGACTGGCGCGGGGGTGCTGAATGAAAATGACGAGCAGGGTTACGAGGGCGGCCGAGACCACGCCCCGCTGGAGCCAGACCCATGCCGAGCCGAACGACTTGGGCACGAGGAAAGCACCGCCGACGTACACAACGAGGTAGACAAAGGGGACCATGACGCACAGGCGCGCCAGCGCCACGACCCCACCCCCCAGCCGGTCGAGCAGAGAACCGGAGGCGTTGCCGGGTGTTGTCACGTGATTTCAACTCCCTTTGCTGGTTGTCACCACGAGGATCCGATCGGAGCTTTCCACGTGTTCTCTTTCCAGTCGTTGTAGCCTTCGCTCGACCACTTGTCGGGGATCGTCCCGCCCGTCGCCGTTGACGCGGCACTCCAGGCGTCACTCTGCCCGAAGATCTTGTCCGTCGCGTCGGCTCCGGCACCAGCGTAGATGGCGGCGAGAGAAATGCCGTATCCGGCCCGAGCCTTCGCGGTCTGGCCGACGGCAGCCTCCGGGAAAGCGGCCTTGTTCTTCGCGAACTGAGAGTAGATGCCGTGCAGCTCGCCGTCACCGAGATGGGCCCACTTGGCGGCGGCGCTCGACTCGGTGGCCTCCTTGGCGACGCGTCCCGCGTCAGCCGAGATCTTCTTGCGGGTGAAGGTCAAGAGGTCCTTGTAGAACTTCTTCGCCCCCTCGTCCGCGGTGTTCGCGATGGCTCGTTGCAGTGAATTCATCATCGACTTGTGAGCGCGCAACCCGGCCTTCAGGCCCGCCTGTCGGCCGGCCAGAGCGCCTGCCTTGGTGGCGGTGTTGGCGCCCTTGAGCATCGTCAGACCGGCCCGCCCCGCGCCCATCGTCAGCAGCCCGACGGAATCCATGGCCACTTCCATCCAGCTGGCCTCGCCGGCCGCCGCCAGCACCGCTCTGGAGCCCAGAATGATGCCACCGAGCACAAGAGCCAGAACATTCAAGCCGGGGACGAACAACGCGATGACGCCGATGATCGTGGCTGCCCATCCCAAGGCATCCAATACGATCTTGATCGTCTTGATGTTGTCGTGGATCCAGCCCTTCAGGTCGTCCCACCAGCTGTCCTCGATGGCGTCATCGAGCTCGTCGCGGATCTTGTCCGCGTGGTGGCGGGCCCGTTCGTCCCGGTCGCCCTTGATGCGCTCGAGCTGAGCTCGGAACTTGTGCAACGGGTCGCCGTCGGTGCCGCTGGGGGAGGGGGCGGGCGTTTTGGATTCCCCCTCGCCGGACTCGTTCTTGGCCTTCTCTGCTTCGAGGTGCTCCTGCTCCTTCTTGGCATTGGCCAGCACCTTGTCGGCCTCGGACTGGAAGTCTTCAAGGTCGTTCGCCCAGTTGGTCAGGTGGCCGTGGACTCGTTCATAGCGGCTTGCCACCTGATCCAGGCGCTTCTGGAGGCCTTCGCCCTCCTCCTTGAGCTTTGTGGCGTACTTGCCCTTGAGCTCGTTGTCCTCGCCGATGCCGCGCAGCAGCCTGGCCTGTTCGCGCAGCGAACTGGCCACGGACTTCATGTGCTTGACCTCGTCGCGTATCTCCTCCGGATCGCCCGGTACCGGGTCGGACTCGGCGAGCGGGTGCCAGTCGCGGGGGCGAGGCTTGGACGACGGCGTCACTTCTTCCTCGCCTTGCGGAGTTCCTCGGCCAACTGCTTGTCGGCGCCGGAGAACCCGTCGATGGTGGACTTCACCAGTTCTCCCACTGCCTTGACATTGTCGATCAGTTTGCCGCGGTGGTCGTCCCAGTTGTCGACGAATTTGCCCATGGCGTCGGCTATCTCACCGCTTCCCCAATAGGGGTGCATGTCGTCCTTACGGTTGTTGAGGTCCTTCAACTCCTTGTGGATGCTTTTCAGTCGGGATTCCGACTCCACCAGGAGATCGACGTTGACGATGAGGTCCGAGTCGCCGGCCATGCTGTCCTTGGGGCTTTCTGGTCCAGTGCTGAGAGTCGTATGTGCTGTGCGGCTGCGCCTGTCGTCGCCGGGGTGTCAGAGCGATTGACCGACTCCTGCGCTCTCGTCGTCGGCCTCGGGGGCCCCGTGCACGCCTCCGCCCACCGTCAGAAGCACAGCCGCAGTTCCGGCGAACGCGGCAGCAACGGGCAAAGAGCGGCGCATCACAGTGACTCCCCGTGAGACAGAAGTGCAGGCAAGGGCATTGACGGTATCGGTGTGGTTCATGGTTTCGCCAGGGCGAAGTTCTCTGCGAATGGGATGATCCCGGCGTATGGGGATTGGTCGGCTGGGTTGTGTCCCGCCCTGTCTCGGCACGCACCCCGCGCTCAGGCGCCTGCACTCGGTCTGCCGCGGGACTTGGGCGTGCGCATGTGAAGTTCGAGCGCTTCAGCCGAAGCCGTCCTTCGGCAGCTCCAGCGTCCGGAACTCCACCCACCGGCCCAGCCTCTCGCTTCGGCCTGCCAGTGCGAACAGGGCGAGCGGAGCACCGAGGCCCAGCAGGGCCATCGTCCACGTCGGCAGGATCCAGCCCAGTTGGGTCACGCACAGGCAGCAGAGCAGGAGGGCGGTCGCCGTGCGGGCCAGGGACGCGGCGAACGCCGTGGTCGCGGCGCGGGCGTCAGGGGTGCGCTGGAGGCGGGCGGTGATCAGCATGCCCAGCGCGGCGCCTGCGTGGAAGCCCCACAGGAGGCCGCCCGGGAAGAACATCGCGGCGGCACCGGTACGGGGGAAGTGGAAGTTCAGGCCGATCAGCATGCCGACGAAGGCTCCGTTGAAGGACCAGGTGAGCAGAGCCACCGTTGCGAGGTGGCCGCGGATCTGGGCGCTCAGGGTGTCGCCGTGCTCGCCGGGCACCGGCCGGAACACCGCGCCCGAGCAGGCCGCTCCCACCGGAGTCGCCAATGCCAGTCCGGCCAACGCGCCCAGCAGTCCGCCGCTCTTGCCGGGGCCGCCGTGCGAGGGGAAGAGGTCCTGTACCTGCCAGATGGCGACCGTCACGAGCAGGACGTACAGCCAGTAGCCGGCCAGCAGGACCCACCCCGCCCTGATCCGCGCCCCGCGCAGCAGCGCCACGGGGGTCTGCAGCAGGCCGCCGATGGGCACAGCGAGCACGGCCCAGAGGGCGAGCACGCCTTCGGCGCCGCGTCCCTCGGCGCGGACCTTCTCGTAGAGGGCCGGTGACGCGGGCAGACCGAAGGACTCGGGGGTGAGGGCGAGGGCCAGGGTGAGAGCCAGTGAGACGACTCCGGCTGCCGTGCCCGCGGTGATCCGTAGCGCCTTGACCGTCTTGACTCGCTCCTCGGACGGCTCGGGGCGGGGATGGGACCTTGTCTGGCCGCTGACTCGCATGCTCCTGCTGCCTCCTTGGGTAGCTCAACTCCCGTCAGCGGTTGACGGCCTGGATCTCCTGGACGGTCACAGCCTGGTCGTTGCCGAATGTTCCGTCGGGCAGGTCGCCGCCGGCGCCGCCTGTGCCTTCCCAGGTGATGTCCCACGTGATGGTGGCCTGGAGTTTGAAGGTGCCGTCGCCGGAGGAGCGGAGGTACTTGATGCCGCAGGGTGGGGTCAGGTCGGGCTTGCCCCTGGCGTAGGGCTCGCCGATGGAGCCGTCGGCGTTGATGACGCACTCGCCGGAGGCCGGGTAGGTCTCGGCGTCCTCGGTGCCCGGTTCCAGCTTGAGGGAGACCGGCTTGGCCGTGGTCGTCGACTGGAGGTTGAAGCCGGGGACGTCGATCGCCGCCGTGGCCTGGACCTCGTCGAAGACGGCCTTGTCGAGCCAGGCCCACGTCGGCAGGTTCACCTTCGTGGCGGCCTGCGGCGCGAGGGTGACCTTGGTGTCCGGCAGCTGCATGTGCTGGTAGGCGAGGGCCGCGAGGATCTCGGGCGTGATGGCCTCCTCGTACTGGGGCGGCGGGGCCTCGCCGTTGGGCACCCAGAAGGGGAGGTCGTTGCACGAGCTTCGCTTCAGCGGGTCGGGCTCGTCGGGGTTCTCCACGGCCGCCCAGAACATCCCCTTGCCGTCGTTCTCGACGTTGTAGTCCTTGTAGCCGGGGGTGTCGGTCCAGCCGTACTCGTCCTCGTAGTGGCGCTGCAGTTCGGTCAGTGCCGCGCCCGCGTGGCCGCCCATGCCGGGGGCGTTCAACTGGCTCTCGATGTCCTGGGACATCTTCTTCTTGAAGTCCTTGGCGCCGAGATACGGGGCGTACCAGCAGGGTGGAGGCGTCCAGTTGACGTCGGTGGACGTCACGTTGCCGGTGCCGCCGTTCTTGGCGACGGATCCGGAGTACTGGATGCGGGCGGCGGCGTAGATGCCGGTTTCGTCCCCTCCGCCGGTCTCTTCTGTACTGGCTCCCTTGCCAGAGCCCACGGGCTTCGCCGCATAGGCGGCCTCCGGGAGGGCGACTGGGACGAGGGCCAACATCAGTGCCGCGGCACTGAGGCGTATGCGCCGTGATCGGCTCACTGGCACTTCGCCGCCTTGGTCTCGACGAACACCTTGGATGCCTGCCACAGCCCCTCACCTGCCGGGTGCTTCACCATGATGATCTTGAAGTGGTCGAAGTCCTCAATGCTGGGCTCGGTCTTGAGGATCTTGTCGGTCTTGAGTTCCTTGCCGTAGAACTTGCCTGCGTCCGCACAGAACGCGACTTCCACCGAATTGCCGTTCGCCGCGGACCTCGTGGTGGCGTCGTAATGGCGCAGGGTGCCGGTGGCGGTCCAGCCACCCTTGATCCACTCGTTGATCTGCACCTTCGCGTAATGCATCCCCTCGCCCGTGGCGTACGCCGTCACCGCCGCGTCCTTGGTCGTCCCTTTGTCGACGCCCCGGTAGATGGCCCGGAGGAAGTTCGCCGCGTCGTCCATCGCCGCAGCCTCGTTCTTGTCCTCCGGCTTGTCCCAGTCGAAGACCAGGTTCATGTCCTTCGGCAGGGACACGTCCACGCCGTCCGGCTTGTCCTCCGCCGGTGCCGCGGACGGGTTCGCCGACTCCTTCGGTGTCTCCGCGCCCTGGTCGGCGCCGGCGATCTTGTCGTTGTCGCCGGCCTTCTCCTCTCCGCCTCCGCAGGCGGTCAGCAGGAGGGCTGTTGTCGCGGCACATGCGACAGCAACGGGCAAAGTTCGGCGCTTCACAGTGGCTCCCCGTGGGACAGTTGTGCAGTCAAGGGCAATGACGGTACTGGTGTGGTTCCTGGTTTCGCCACAGCGAACATCACTCCTGGGTGCTCAGCCGACACGCGCTACCCGGCGCCGGACCATGGCCACCAGCCCGTCAAATCCGCTGTACAGCGACGCCAGAAGGCCGTTCGCAGCCTCGTCGTAGCGGACGCGGACACGCTGCGCGGTGCCGGGCAGGGTCAGGAATCGCTTGTGCAGGTCGCCCGGCGTGAGCGTCGCCGCGATGCCGCAGGGTTGGCAGAGCGGGAGCAGGCGTCTGCTGTAGCCCGCGGCGGTCATACGGACGTGATGACGGGCGACGGCCGCGCCGTGCAGGGGGTTCACGGCGCAGCAGCGTGCGTCGGAGTCGCCCTCGAGGGCCGCCCGTGCCGCGCGGGCGAGGACCACGATCGCCAGCAGGCGGGCCGGGTCCAGGGAGGGGTCTGGCAGGTCGGCGGACCTGTCGTCGCCCGCCAGGGACTTCGCCGCCTCGTAGCGATCACGGGCGGTACGGGATCCGGCGTGCGACGACGGGGCCGCCCCGGAGTCGTCGTCCGCCCCTGACGTCCGCTCGAAGGCCGCCGCCGTCGCTCGCAGTTCCGCCCGTGCGGCGCGGCGCAGATATGCCGCTGACGGTGCCTTCGGCGCTGACTCGGGCGAGCCCGGGCCCGGTGTCCAGCCGATGCGTCGGCCTGCCCTGGCCACGGCTGTCCACACCCCGGACACCATGATGAGCAGCAGCAGCGCCACCAGGGCGCCGACCACCAGGCCCGGCCAGAAGTCGGTGGCGAAGAGCGGTGGGAGGGCGTGCTCCTGGGCTGGGGCGGGCGCGGACGCCGGTGTGCCGCTGTCGTGCGGTTCCTCGGTGCGGGGCATCTCGTCGAGGAACGTCATCAAGGCGTCGAGGCGTTCGCCGAGGAGGTGGTCCTCGGCCTCGTCCGCCTTCGCGGATCCGTACGCGATCGATTCGGGAAGGTCGAGGAGGAGCTCGTAACTGTCCAGGCGCAGGCCGTGGTTGAAGACGTCGATGTAGCCGCTCAGCGGGTCCGCGGCGACATACACCCCGTCCTTCTTCAGCTTGGCGTGGACGGCCGCGGCGAACCGTTCCCCGTCACCGGCGGACTCGTCCTCCGGCATGTGCGGAACCAGAGTGACGTGGACCGGGCCGCCGCCCTCCGACCGGGCGAATCGGTCGATACGGTCGTGCAGGCGGGCGACTTGGGACGCGCTGAGCCTCTGCGGGCTCTCCGGGTCCTGGTAGACCGGGTCCTCGGCCAAGCCCGCCGCGACGCGTTCGACGCGGGCGGACATGTCCTGCGGGGACGGCGTGGGAGCAGCGCTGCTGCGGGTCTGGTCGAAGACCAGGGGAGCGGCGCCGGCGATCGCCGCGCCCGCGAACAGGGCGACGGCGGGCACCACCAGACGACGCCGCAGAGGGGTGCCGGCGGTGGACTTCTTCTTGTCGCGCGCCCGTGGCGGGCCGCGTCGGCGGCGGCGTATGTACGGCGCCAGCAGCAGGATCGACAGCGGTACGCCGGTGACGGCTATGCCCGTGAGGAACGACTGGTTGCGGCGGTCCGCGGGGCCGATGTACAGCTCCTCGGGGCCGCCGTCCTCCCCGTACGACTCACTCGCCGCCGTGGCCAGTCTCCCGGCGTCCTCGGGGTCCATGGTGGCGACCTCGACGAAGCGCTCGAAGGCGCGCAACGGTCCTGCGTCGACCGGGAGTTCGTAGCGCGCGACCGTCGCGGCGGCCTCCGCCGGGACGTGCACGCCGTGGGCCCGGGCCTCCGCGACCTCCGACTCGTCGATCAGCACGTACAGCCCGTCGCGGCCCAGCCGCTCGTGCACCTCGTCCAGCAGGCCGTCCCGGTGCACGGTCTGGCTCGGCAGGACCAGGACGTACGTCGGGACACCGGTGCGCTCGGCCAGGCGGGCGAAGTCGTCGGCGAGGGACCGCGGGACCTCGCGGGGGAGCTGGTCGGTGACGTGGACCGGGTGGGCGCGGAGGCGGTCGGCGAGGTACGCGGCCTGGGTCTGCGCCTGCGGGCGTGGCTGCGGCGCTGCCTGTGCCCGCGGTGCGGCGGTGGTCAGTACGGCCATGACGGCGATGAAGGCGGACAAGCGCAGAAGCAGGCGGACGGTCCTGGCGCCGATGCCGCTGGACACTGCGGACGTCACGGTCGTCACCCCAGCTTCGCGTTCTGCGCCTTCACCACCGCCGCCGGCAGCTCGGCGTCGCTCGGCTTGGCCTGCGCGATGTCCACGCCGTTGACGGAGAAGTAGACGCCGAGGACGTCCGCCTTGCGGACCACCTGGGTGTGCAGGGTGTGCGAGGCACCGCGGAAGGTCATCGTCGCCTTGAAGCCGAGGGTCTCGTCACCGGCCGGGCCGACCTCCTCCTCGGTGACGGAGTCGTACGCGCTCGTGCCGCCGCTCGCCTTCGCCGTGAAGCCGTCGCCGCAGGCAGCCACGGCCTTCCTCACCTCGGCCAGAGTGGGCTGAGCGGCCCCGGCCTCGTAGGCGGTCAGGGTGATGTATGTGTGCGCGTCGTTGAGGCCCTTCGACAGCACCCGAGTGAGGTCCGCCGTGGGATCCCCCAGGGGGAGCTGGTTCATGGCGTACGCCAGGGGAGCGCAGGCCGGTTCGTCGACCTTGACCTCTTCCGGCGACTTGGCGAACACGAACTCGTCGCTGGGCTCGTCCACCGAGAACCCGTCGACGTCGGCCTGCCGCACCATCAGCTTGGCCAACTGCTGCTCCGGAGTGACCTGCTGGGCCTGAGACGTGGCCGGCCTCGGCTCGCCGGTCGAGTTGTCCGCCTCCTTGTCGCCGCCGCACGCCGTGAGCGTGGAGACGGCGAGGAGGGACAGGGCGGAGGCGGTCAGCGCGGTGCGCTTCATGTGGGGGGCTCCTCGGGGGGGCTTGCTTACGGGCCTGCTGCGGCGTCCCGTCACCGGTCCGGGCGAAGATCATGGCATGGGCAGTCCGACCCCTCGTGAGTGAATCGTGCAGGGCTCATGGGCGAGGCGTGACGAATCGGGTGGGCGGGGTGAGGGGCGGAGTGCGTTGGCGGTTCGCTCGCGCACAGGGCCTGACGTGGGGGTCTGCTCAGTCGTCAACGCCGTTTCGAGGGGCCGAAGTTGCAGGTGGGTAACAGCGTGCCGTGTGGTGTTCATGACGTCGGACGCGCCTTGAGGGGCGTATGAGCGGCTGATACGGTGCGAGGGCTTGACACTCACCTCAGCGTTGGCTATCCGCCCAGGTCGGGAGGGTACGTCCGGCGCGTCCCGCATGTCTGCGCGCGAGTGGACGCGGGCGAAGTGTCCGAATTTTCTGAGAACTTGGCAGACATCGTCTTGGGTGTACGGGGAGCGGTTGCGTGAAGATCCAAGAGCGTACGGGGGCGGGCGCCGGTCGTTCCGCCGCTCCGGCTCAGCCGTCGGTCGGTGACCGGCTTCCCACGCCGCCTCGCGAGCGCAAACCCGCGCTGGCCGCACTGGCCGTGCTGCTGATCCTGGTGGGCGCGCTCGGCGCGACGATGCTGGTGCTGCAGGCCGGCGACCGGATCGAGGTCGTGAAGGTCAAGAACGAGATCCAGGCCGGCGAGTCCGTCACCGACAGCGACGTGACGTCGGTGATGGTGGCCGAGGACGCGAGCATCAACTACATCCAGTGGTCCCAGCTGGACGCCCTCAAGTCCCTCAAGGCCAAGACGACCATCTACGCCGACACGGTCCTGCAGGGCCAGATGTTCGCCGAGAAGAGCAGCCTGCCCGCCGGCAAGGCCTCGGTCGGTCTCGCGCTCAAGGAGGGCCAGTACCCGGGGGACATCAAGCCCGGTGACCTCGTGGCGGCCTACCGCGTCGGCGGTACGAGCGCGGGCTCCGACGACTCGGACGCCGCCGGCTCCGGCGCGACCGGCTCGTCCTCCGGCGGCGCCCTGGTCGACAAGGCCCGGGTGAACACCGTCAAGGAGGACGGTGACGCCACCGTGAGCACCGGCAGCAAGACGCTCACCCTCCTCGTCGACCAGACCGACGCGGCCGCGCTCGCCTCGGCGGCAGCCGCGGGTGAGGTCGCCATCGTGCACGTCCCCGGCAACTGAAGAAGGCGGCACCCCACCCATGGCCCTCATCGCCCTCGCCGCCGACAAGGGTTCCCCCGGCGTCACCACCGCGGCCGTCGCCCTCGCGGCGGTCTGGCCGCGGCGCGTGCTGCTCGCCGAGACGGACCCGGCGGGCGGTGACCTCGTCTACCGCAGTGCCGCCGCGCACGGCGGGCCGCTCAACCCCAACACCGGCATGCTGTCCATCGCGGCCACCGCGCGCCGCGGCCTCGTGCCCGATCAACTCTGGGACCACGTCCAGCCGTTGAGCGGCGGACTCGAAGTGCTCGTCGGCCTCGGCATCTCCGAGCAGGCCGCCGGGCTCGCCGGGCTGTGGCCCACCCTCGGCCGTGCCTTCGCCTCGCTCGCCGACTCCCCGCACGCGCCCGCCGACGTCATCGCCGACTGCGGACGCATCAGCGGGGACACCCCGGCCGTCGAGCTCTTCCCGCACGCCGCCCTCGTGCTGCTCATCTCGCGCACCGAGCCCGAGGCGCTCGCCCGCGTCCGGGACCGCGCCGCCGCCCTCGCCACCAAGCTGCACGGCGGACCGCGCGGTGCCGCCAACCTCGGCAACCCGGCGATCGGCGTCGTCCTCATCGCCGACACCGGCAACGCCGCCAAGCTGGCCTCCCAGGTCAACGACATGCTCGTGCACGCCCAGACCGGCGCCCGTGTGGTCGGCACCCTCGCCGACGACCCGGCCGGCGCCGAGCAGCTGGCGGGCCGCAGGCGCGGGCGGCTCGACAAGTCGCTGCTGATCCGCTCCGCCCGCAAGGTGACTGCCGACCTGTACCAGCAGTACGGCGCCGCCTGGACCGCCTCCGCCAACGCCCAGCACCACCAGCAGGCCCAGGCTCAGCCCGCCCAGCCTCAGCAAGGCCGGCACGCCCAGCAGTACCAGGCCCAGAACCCCCAGGCCGCCCACCCGCACGGCGGCGGCCCCGTCACCGGCCACGCCGGAGCCGGCCGATGACCGCTGTCGACCACCAGCTGGTCAAGCGGTTCCGTCAGGACGCCGGCGACCGGATCGCCGAACAGCGCCGCCTCGACCAGGTCAACGGCGTCACGCCGATGTCCACCGAGGACGAGCGGCAGTACGCCCGTGCCGTCATAGCCCAGATACTGGAGGAGTACGCCCGCGCCGAGATCAACGCGGGCCGTACGCCGCTGGACGCGGAGACCGAGGAGCAGTACGCGGCCGCCGTGCACGCCGCCCTCTTCGGCGTCGGCCGGCTCCAGCCGCTGCTCGACGACCCCGAGGTCGAGAACATCGACATCAACGGCTGCGACCAGGTATTCGTCGGCTACTCCGACGGCCGCGAGGTGCGCGGTGAGCCCGTCGCCGAGACCGACGAGGAGCTCATCGAGCTCATCCAGGTGCTGGGCGCGTACTCGGGTCTGTCGTCCCGTCCCTTCGACTCCGCCAACCCCCAGCTCGACCTTCGGCTCCCGGACGGCTCGCGACTGTCCGCCGTGATGGACGTGGCGCGCCGGCCCGCGCTGTCCATCCGCCGGGCGCGCATGGGCAAGGTCTTCATCTCCGACCTCGTCGGCAACGGCACCCTGACCCCCGAGCTCGGCCACTTCCTGGCCTGCGCGGTCCGCGCCCGCAAGAACATCATGATCGCGGGCGCCACCAACGCCGGTAAGACGACGCTGCTGCGCGCCCTCGCCAACGAGATCCCGCCGCACGAGCGGCTCATCACCGTCGAACGTGCCCTGGAGCTTGGGCTCGACCAGTTCCCCGAACTGCACCCGAACGTCGTCGCGTTCGAGGAGCGGCTGCCCAACTCCGAGGGGCAGGGCGCCATTTCGATGGCGGAACTCGTCCGCCGCAGCCTCCGTATGAACCCCTCCCGCGTCATCGTCGGCGAGGTGCTCGGTGACGAGATCGTGACGATGCTGAACGCGATGTCCCAGGGCAACGACGGCTCGCTGTCCACGATCCACGCCAACAGCTCCAGCGAGGTGTTCAACCGCATCTCCACCTACGCCCTGCAGGCGAGCGAACGGCTGCCGATCGAGGCCAGCCAGATGCTGATCGCGGGCGCGGTGAACTTCGTCGTCTTCATCCAGCGGCGCAACGACTTCCAGAACGGCGGCCGGCTCCAGCGCATGGTCACCTCCGTCCGCGAGGTCAACGGCGTCGACGGACGCGTGCTGTCCAGCGAGGTGTTCGCGGAGACTCCCGACGGCCGGGTCGTGCCGCACGCCCCCCTAGCCTGCCTGGAGGAACTGATGGCACACGGCTACCGGCCCAGCGGAACGTGGGGGTGACCGGGACCATGACTCTCGCTGCGCTCGGCTCCCTCGGTTCCATGGGCGGCCTGTTCTCCACCACCGTGCTGTACGCGCTGGCGTGCGGTGTCGCCGTCGGCGGCGGACTCGCCCTGTTCGCCGTCGCCGTACGCGGACTCCCGGCCAGGCCGGAGCACGAGAAGCAGAAGGCGAGCGAACGGGCGAACGAACTGATCCGGTTCGCGGGCCGGCGCGGATCGCTCGCCGCGATCGTCGGACTGGTCGTGCTGCTGCTCACCCGCTGGGCGGTCGCCGGCATCGCCGCCGCCGTCCTCGTCTTCTTCTGGGACCGCCTCTTCGGCGGCGCCGCCGAGGAACGGGCCGCGATGCGGCGGGTGGAGGCGCTGGCCTCCTGGACGGAGTCGCTGCGCGACACCATCGCCGGTGCCGTGGGCCTGGAACAGGCCATCCCGGCGTCCGCCCGCGCCGCCGCGCCCGTGCTGCGCCCGCACCTCGACGCCCTCGTCGACCGGCTGCGCGCCCGCACCCCGCTGCCCGAGGCGCTCCAGCAGCTCGCCGACGAGATCGACGACGCCTCCGCCGACATCATCGTGGCCGCGCTCATCCTCAACGCCCGGCTGCGCGGGCCCGGTCTGCGGCAGGTCCTCGGCGCGCTCGCCAAGTCGGCGCGTGAGGAAGTGGACATGCGCCAGCGCGTGATGGCACAGCGTGCGTCCACCCGGCGCTCCGTGCAGATCGTCGTCGCCGTGTCGATCGCGTTCGTCCTCGGCCTGTCCATCTTCAACCGCGACTTCGTCGAGCCCTACGGCACGGCGGTCGGGCAGCTCGTCCTCGCCTGTGTCTGCGGCCTGTTCGCACTCGGCTTCTGGTGGCTGCGCAAGCTGTCCACCATCGAGACGCCCGAGCGCTTCCTGGTGCGGGACGAGTCGTCGGTCCAGTTCGTCCGGCCCCGCACTCCGGCCGCTGCCGGCTCACCGCAGCAGCAGTCGCCGCTCCACCACGACGAGGGGGTACGGCGGTGAAGGAACTGACGATGCCGATCGTCGTCGGCGCGATCCTGGGCCTCGGCGTCTACGTCCTGGTCCGCGCGCTGATGCCGACCAGGCGCAGCGCCATCGCCCAGGTCGCCCGGATCGACGCGATGCGGGCGCGGGGCGCGGCGTACGAGTCGTCGCGCTCGGCGCGGCAGGACAGCGGCCGTTTCGGCTCGCTGCGTGCCGAAGTGGGCGCGCGGGTCGCCGAGTTCTATCTGCAGCAGGGCTGGGAGCAGCGCTCGCTGCGGGCGGACCTTGCGGTGCTGGACCGCAGCTGGGAGAAGTTCCTGGCGACGAAGGTGCTGCTGGCGGCGGCCGGTCTGTTCTTCGGCCCGTTCCTGTTCGCGGTCGTCTGGACGATCGGCTTCAGCAAGAGCCCGATCATCCCGGTGTGGCTGGCGCTGCTGTGCGCGACGGTCTTCTTCTTCCTGCCCGACCTGGAGGTGCGCCGGGACGCCGCCGAGAAGCGGCGCGACCTGCGCCGGGTCATCGGCGCCTACCTGGACCTGGTGTCGATGAGCCTGGCCGGTGGACGCGGTCTGCCCGAGGCGCTGATGGCGGCGGCCGAGGTGTCCGACGGCTGGGCGAGCCACCGTATCCGCAACGCCCTCGCCGACGCCCGGATCACCGGTATCAGCCAGTGGCAGGCGCTGGGCCAGCTGGGCGAGGAGCTGGGCGTGGAGGAGCTCAAGGACCTGTCCGCCTCCCTCGCGCTCGTCGCGGACGACGGCGCCAAGGTCCGCGAGTCCCTCGCCTCCCGCGCGGAGACCATGCGGCACCGGGAACTCGCCGAGATCGAGGGCAGCGCGGGTGAGAAGTCCCAGTCGATGCTCGTGGCCCAGCTGCTGCTGTGTGCGGGGTTCCTCGTGTTCCTGATCTTCCCGGCGGCGATGCGGGTGTTCCAGGTGTGAGAACCGTGGTCCTTGAGCCCTACGTCTTTTCCGTGAACCGAATTCGAGAGGACAACGCGTCATGAACGGCCGAACGAACGGACGTACCTTCCACACCGGCATCCCCGCCGTGGACTTCCTGGTCACCTTCATGCGGGCCCGCGTCGAGCGCGCCCGCTCCGGCGAACTGGACCGCGGTGCCTCCGCGGTGGAGTGGGTCATCATCTCGGCGGTCGTCGTGGCGATCGTCGGCGTCGTGGCCGCCATCATCAACGCCGCGCTGAGCGAGGGCGCCAACAAGGTCGGCGACTGCATCAAGGGCGCGGACGCGGGCAAGACCTGCTGACCGCGCTGACCGTACGCACCGCATCGATGTCCACGCGCGCCCTTCGGGTACGCCGCTGGGTACGCCGACGGGCCGAGGCCGCCTCCGCCCGCGGTGACTCCGGCATGTCCGCGATCGAGTTCGTGCTGCTCACGCCCGTGCTGTTCTTCATGATCTTCGCGACGGTGCAGTTCGCGCTGTACTTCTTCGCCGATCACGTGGCCCAGGCGGCGGCGCAGGCGGGTGCCCGCAAGGCACGGGCGACGGCGGACGCCGAGCCGGGCGGCTGGCGTGGCGAGGCGCGGGACGTCGTGGACAGCTACATCCAGCAACTGGGCCCGCAGTTGGTGCTGGCACCGGACGTGAGGATGGTGCAGCCGGAGCAGAACACGGTGGGCGTGGAGATCACGGCGCGGATCCCGACGGTGTTCCCGGGCCTCGACCTGACGGTGCACGCACAGTCGGTCGGCCCGGTGGAGCGTTTCGTGCAGGAGGAGAACTGAATGGAGTTCCCTCTCTTCGGCAGACGCGCGGTCCGGGGGGACGACGACCGGGGCCTGTCCACCGTCGAGGTGGTGATCCTCGCCCCGGTGATGATCCTGTTCATCCTGGTGCTGGTGGCCTTCGGCCAGCTGGTCGACGGACGCGGCGCGTTGGACGGTGCGGCGCGGGACGCGGCCCGTGCGGGCTCCATCCAGAAGGACCACGCGACGGCGATGGCCGAGGCACGCAAGGCGGCGGAGGCCAACCTCGCCGACGTCTGCGCGGGCCCGGTGACGGTCGTCCAGACCAGCCCGGGCTTCGAGCCCGACACCATCTTCACGGTCGAGGTGAGCTGCGAGGTGCGCGGCCTGGGGATGCTCGGCCTGGACATCCCGACGACGCTGACGTCGAGCTTCAGCTCCCCGCTGGACCCGTACCGGAGGACGGCGTGAGAGACCCGCTGCGTACGTGGCTGTCGGCCCGCACGTCCCGGCTGGACGACCGGGGTTCGGGTGCCGGCGCGGTCATCATCTTCGCGCTGGTCTTCCTCTCCCTGTCGGCCTTCGTCATCGACGGCGGCATGTCCATCTCCAAGCGGGAGCGGGCGGCCGACATCGCGGAGCAGGCGGCCCGTTACGCCGCCCAGGACATCGACCGCGAGGCCCTCTACGACGACGTGGGCGGCCCGGCGCCGATCAACTACGAGAACTGCGACGCCCGGGTGAAGGCCTTCGCCCGCGAGATGGGCATGTCCGGCCCGGACGTCGCGGCGACCCACTGTGTGGCGGCCGACGCGCAACAGGTCGAGGTGGACGTGCAGTTGACGTATGCGCCGGTGTTCACGGGCATGTTCTACGGCGGGAACGTGGTGGTCCACGGCCAGGCGGTGGCGGAGAACGAGGTCGGCTGAGCCGCTGCCGTTCCGCCCGTCGTGGAACCTCCAGCGGATCTGCACAGTGTTCACGTGGAGGCTGTTTGAACGCCGTGCCGGCCGTTCCGGGGGGACGGCGGGGCAGGGTCCGGGACGCTGACAACCCGCTGGACGGGCACTTCGTGTGAAGAATCCGGGTGATTCCGTGACCGGTATTCCACACCCGTGAACGGAAAGGCCGACCGGCCTTTGTCGCGGCGCCGGAGCGACTGGTCGCCCTTTATCCGACGTGCTTTGATCGGAGCTCCGAATTCCGCTCACGCGCAGTGCCTGCACGAAGGGAAAAACGCGACATGAACCTCGTCCCCCAGGTCGAAACCGCCGAAATCTCCGACGCCGACCTGGAGCTCGTCTCCGGCGGTCAGACCGCCGGCGCGAGCCTGAACCTCGGCATCCACGCCGAGCCGGGCGCCCTGGGCGTCCACGTCGAGGCCGGCAACCTCGGTCTCACCGCGGGTGTCGGCGCCGCTGTCTCGCCGCAGGGCGTCTCGGCGGACGGCCACCTGAGCGCGACGCTGTACTGAGCTGTACGACCTGTACGACCTGTGCTGACGTCACCCTGACAGGGACGCCGGGACAAGCGGGGCGGGACTACTTCCCGCCCCGTTTGTCCTCGACCCGCATCTTCTCGTTCACCTGCCTGGCCAGCTCGTGCTCGAGCTTCTCGAACTCCCGGACCACGGCGTCCGACATCCCGGCGAGCGCGTCATTGACGCTGCGGTCACCGATGTCGTCCCGGTAACGCTCGAAGAGTTTCTTCGTGTGATTCATCCGCGTCTTGAGCGACCGCAACCGCCGCCGTAGTCCTTGAGCTCGCTCAACGGCAACGCGAGGTCACTTTTTCCCTGGCCCGTGGTCAATCTCCCGCTGTGCTTGAGCGTCCGGACGAATGCGATGAAGGCGGGGAAGGGGAAGGTGAGGGTGCCACGGGTGGGGGATTTTGAGACGCGTAGGGCGATGTGGGTGAGGGAGGGGGGATATTTCTATGCAGTTGTCTCCGTCGCCGCTGCCTGAATAGGACGATTTCTGCCAAGTGTCGGGGCTGGCCACGCCTGCCTGTACCTGTTCGAGTGACGAGCAGGCTGGTCGTGGCGAGGTGGTGGCCGGGCATCGGTGACCTCTGGATCGCCAAGCTCTGATGTTGCTCAAGATTCGTCACGCGGTGATCATTTGGGTCGTAGGGTCGGTACGACCACAGAGGTGAGCAACACCTCATAAAACTGAACAGAAGTACGGGGAATCTGGCATGACCACCAGAACCACTACGGGCACCTCGGCCGGCGGCGCTTTCCGGCGCACCAACGCTGTCATCGTTGCGGCTGCGGCTGCGGCTGCGGCTGCGACCGCGGGCGCCCTCTTCGCCGCAGCCACCGGCGCCCATGCTGCAGAGGCGGAAGTGAAGCCGACAACGGGCGTCCAGAACACCATGGTTGTGGACGATCCGGAATTCACCGTCGCGGAGCAGGAGCAGGGCGCGGTGCTCGCACAGGGAATTGCCGAGCTCGGCGTGACCGAAGACCAGTTTGCCGCGGCCCTGGACGTGGCCCTGACCAGGCCCGCTCCGGATGCACAGGCTCTTCGCACCCGGCTCGCCGCGCTCCCGGCCAGGAGGTCCGCGACTCTGCCCTCACCCAGCTCTCTGCCGGCTCGGATGGTGGGAAGAAGCCAATGGTCGCCGCCATGGGCTGGTGGGACAAGACGAAGTTCGTTGTGAAGTGCAGCGCGGCCGTCGCCGCTGTGCTGATCAGCTTCGCGCCGGCTGGGTCCAGCATCAAGGTCGCCCGAGCTGTGGCGCTGTTCAAGAAGTACGGCGCAAAGAAAACGGCGAACATCATCTGGCGTTTCGTGAACGGAAAGCACGTCGGTTCCAAGGAACGCGAGGCTGTGAAGGCGTTTATCGGCATCTCCGCCATTTCCTCGGCATGCAGCAAGTGAGGTGAGTAATGACCATCGAGCACATCGCAGTCGTCGCCCTGGTAGTCGAGGTGATGATCATGGTGCTGGCGCGGGTCGGTACTGAGCGGCGCTACTGGAATCACTCCAAGCGGCGTGGGCCGGCGCCGTTGAAGAGGGATGACATCACCTATGTGTCGGGGCTCTTGTACGCATTCGCCGCGGTCGCGATGGTGGTCGGTGCCGTTGCGTCGCGGGCTGAGCTGACGCTGTCGGCCGTCGGTACCTTCGCGTTGTTCGGCATCCTTCTGCCGGCGTTCGCCGCGAACTCCGTCATGGTGATGGCGACGCGGGGCCATGCTGCAGAGGTCACCGGGTGGCAGCGGGGACTGGCCTGCGCGGTTGCCGCCGGTGGTGGCCTGGTGTCGGTGGGTCTCGTCGGCTGACGGACGGGTCCCCAGGGGCCCTGTCCCCCGCGATGAGTGGGGGACAGGGCTCACGTACGGCGTACCGCACCTTCACCGGTTGATCGACTGGATCTCCTGGACGTTCATGTCCTGGGTCGTCTCGAAGGTGCCGTCCGGGAGGTCGCCGTTGGCGCCGCCTGCGCCTTCCCAGGAGATCTGCCAGGTGATCGATGCCTTCAGCTGGTACGGGTCACCGTTGGAGGCGCGGAGGTAGCGGATGCCGCAGGGCGGGGTCTTGTCGGCGTCGCCCTTGGTGTACGGGGTGCCGATCGAACCGTCCTCATTGATCTCGCAGTTGCCGGAGGCCGGGTAGGTCTCCGCGTCCTTCGTGCCCGGGTCGAGGTGGAGGGCGACCGGCTTGGCGGTCGTCTCCGCCCACAGCCCCGTGCCCGGCAACTCGGCGCGGACCTTCACCTCCTTGAAGGTGCCCTTGTCCAGCCACACCCAGGTCGGCAGATTCACCGTGGACCGGACCGCGGGCTTCAGCTCGATCTCGGTTTCGGGAACTTTGACCTTGTCGTATGCGTACTCGGCGAGAGTCTCCGCGGTGGGCGCGTTCGGGTCGTCAGGGATTTCGCCGGCGTCCTGCCAGAACATCAGTCGGCTGCACAGCGTTGTGTCGTCGATGGCGGTGACGTCGGGGGCGACTCCGTGCCAGAAGTAGCCCTTCTTGCCGAGGTTGTAGTTCTTGTAGCCCTTCACGGTCGACGGAGTGCCGAAGTAGTTGGCCGCGTCCTTCTCGTCCCGGAAATGGTCGGTCCACAAGCCCGATCCGATCCACCCCTGGCGGATGCTGACTTGGCCGCTGCCGTCGGCCTCCGCGAAGTTCTTCATCTGCTCGGGGGTGAAGAGCGGCTCGTACCAGCATGGTGGCGGCTCCCAGTTCACGTCGGTGGACGCAAGGGTGCCGCTTTCTCCACCGGTAGGGCCGCTCACTTGGGTGACCTTGATCCGGGAGTAACTGGCCGAGGCGGTCAACTCCTTGCCGTTGGCTTCACCCTTCGTGTCGGACTCTCCGATGGCGTTGGCGGGAGCGGAACACAGAAGCACCGCGACACCGGACAGAGCGATCGCGGGGATCCCCTTGCGCCACGGTTTCACCTCGAGCACCCGCCCCTCTGCGCGGTGACGGAGTCGGTCTGCCACACTCCCTGAGCGCTCCTTCTCAGCGTGACCATGTAGGCCACCTCAGGGGCTTTGCCCGGGGGATTCCCTACCTCCTTCCCGGTTTCCCGGTTCTTCGTGTAGGCCTTGCTCTCGTCAGTGCAGTAGTTGAGGGATGCCGTCTTGCCGCCGCCGACAACGGTCACCTTCGGGTCGAAAACGGGCAGTTCGCCGATGACGGTGACGTTCTTGCCCGTGTACGACTTGATCCACTCCCGGCTCTGCGCGAGGCCGTTCTTCGTGTCGTAGAAGGCAAGTGCGTCCCCGCCGTCCGGCTCGTTGGCGATGATCGCCGCGTACCCTGCCCGTACCTCCTCCTTGGCATCGTTGAGGACGGCCTGTTCCTCCGGGTCGCTGCTCGTCCAGTTCTCGAAGGTGAGCTTGAAACTGCTCGGCAGGGTGATGGTCGGGCGCTTCACCGAGGGCGGAGTCGACGCCGGCGTCGATGCGGAGGGGCTCCGCCCCGTGTCCGCCCCCTTGATGTCGTCCGAGGAATCGCTGCCACCCCCGCAAGCCGTCAGCAGCAAAGTCGCTGTCGTGGTCAGTGCTGCGGTGGTCGTGGTCAGGGTGCGGCGGGCCACGATTCGGTTCCCCCTGGGTCGGCTGTGTGCAACAGAGAACGAAGTTATCAGGGGGTGCGCAACGGCAGTTGAGAGGTGGGGGCGGATTGTGTGGGGGAGGTGAGGGTGGTGCGTGGCGGTTGCGAAGGGGGTGAACTCCCGGCGCGCGACAGCTTCGGCGGCCGTCGTCCCGGTCCGCCCGCCGCCTCGGGGCTTCGACTGCGGCCATACGAGTCAATAAGATCTCTGTAGTCTCAGCAGACCCGAGAGCCCACACACCCCACAGCAGCTCAGCTCCTCCCACACGACCACACCCCCAGGACACCCGCCATGCCGCGACGCCGCACCTCAAGCCCGTCAAGCTCGACGGGAAGCTCGTCGGGAAGCCCCGCGGGAGGTCCCGCCGCGCCGCGGAACCGGACGCCGCAGCCCGTGCGGGTGCGGCGGCGGTCGTTCGGGGACTTCGTCAAGGCGTTCCTCGCGTTCGTCGCGCTGCTCGTGCTGCTCGTCGGCGTGCCGTTCGCGCTCGCCACGCAGGCGGGGTGGCCCCTGCCGAGCTCGTTCGAGCCCATGGAGTGGCTGCGGCAGCCGGTGACGACCGAGACGTTCCTCAGGATCCTCACCTTCGTCGTCTGGCTCGCCTGGGCGCAGTTCACCGCCTGTGTGCTCGTGGAGATGAAGGCCGCGCTGTCCGGCGTCGGTGTCCCGGGACGCGTGCCCGGTGCCGGGCCCAGCCAGCTGCTCGCCCGGCAGCTCGTCGCCGCGCTGCTCCTCGTCGGCGCCACCGCGGCCAGCTTCACCCCCGGGCTCAGCGCGCTCGGGCAGAGCCTGGAGGGCCATCAGAAGCCCAGCGTCGCCGCCGCCCAGCAGACGCCCGGTCTCTTCGCCCAGCAGCAGGAGCAGGCCGCCGGTGCCGCTGCCGCGCTCGCCGAGCAGGCCGGCCACGCCGCCGCGCACGCCGACGGGAGCGCCAAGCAGGGGGACACCAAGTTCTACCGGATCCAGCCGCCCGAGGGGCGTCACCACGACTCCCTCTGGGAGATCGCCGAGCGGCACCTCGGCGACGGACGCCGCTACAAGGAGATCTTCGAGCTCAACAAGGACCGTACGCAGCCCGACGGTTCCAAGCTGTCCGAGGCCAGCCTCATCCGGCCCGGCTGGATCATGGAGATGCCCGGTGACGCCCGGGGCGGCGAACTCGTCGAGATGCCGGACGAGGCCCCCGAGGTCTCGCCGGAGGTCCAGCAGCAGATCCACGACTACGCGCAGACGGGGGAGCAGGCGCAACCGGGCGGCGGCTCCTCGCACGTCTCCCTCCCCGAACAGCGCCCCGCCCCCGCGCAGGAAAGCACCGCCCACGACAACGCCGGGCACCAGCAGGCCGAGCAGCCCCGGCAGCACGCCGCCCCCGCCCACGCGTCCGACGACGCCTTCGGCCTCCCCGAAGCCCTCCTCGGCGCCCCCCTCCTCGCCGCCGGCCTCCTCGGCGCCCTCGGTCACCGGCGCCGGCAGGCCCTGTGGCAGTCGGCGTTCGGCGGCATCGGAAGCGGGCGGCGGGGCATGGAGCCCCCCACCCCCACCGGCGCCGCCCAGGACGCGCAGGACGCCCTCCTCGTCGGTGCCGACCCCGAGGGCGTGCGGCTGCTCGACCGGTCGCTGCGCGGGCTCGCCGCCTCCCTCGCCGCCGAGTCGCGGCCGCTGCCGACCGTGTACGCGGCCTGGCTCAGCAACGGCGACCTGCACCTCCAGCTCGCCCAGCCCGCCGGGAAGCCGCCCACGCCCTGGCAGCTGGGGCAGGACCAGACCTTCTGGATGCTCGCCAAGGACGACGCCGAGAGGTACGAGGACACCGACACCGCCGCGCCCTATCCGGGCCTCGTCAGCCTCGGCACCATGGACGACTCACGGCTGCTGCTCAACCTGGAGTCGGTGCCGGGCATCGTCTCCCTCTCCGGCCGCGAGGCCGACCGTGCCGCCGTGTTCGCCTCCGTCGCCGCCGAGCTGGCGACCAACGGCTGGTCCGACCGCATGACCATCACCCTCGTCGGTTTCGGCGAGGACCTCACCCCGCTCGCCCCCAACCGGCTACGCCACCTCGACGGCATCGAGGCGCTGCTCGAGACGATGGAGGCCGAGACACGGCAGCGGCGGGGGGCGCTCGGCGCCGCCGGGCACGACTCCGTCCTCACCGGGCGCACCGGGCCCGCCCAGCACACGCGTTGGGCCCCGCACCTGGTGCTGCTCGCCGCCGAACCTTCCCCCGAGGACGCCGTGAGGCTCGCCGAAATCGCCGCCGACGCCAGCCGCCTCGGCATCGGCTACCTCGTCGGCACCGAGAGCGGCGAACTGCCCGGCGCCGCCTGGGAGATGGAGATCACCGGCGAGGGCAGGCTGCTCGCCCCCCTCCTCGGTCTCGAACTCGACGCTCAGCTCCTGCCGACCGCGCAGCAGCGCGCGGTGGTGGAACTCTTCGTCGAGGCCGACCCGGAACGCGGGCCCGACGGTCCCGTCGGCACCCCGCCGTTCCTCGTCGACGTCAGCGAGCAGGGACGGCCCGCCGTCTACGCCCGCCTGGTCGGCTCGTACGAGATCATCGGCCTCGACGCCCCGGACGGCGAACGCAGCGCCCTGCTGCACGAGGCGCTCGCGATGCTGCTCCTGCACCGCGAGGGCGTGCACCCGCGCGTGCTGGCCTCCGCGCTGTGGCCGCGCGGTGTCACCGACGACGTGCGCGAGGCGCTCATCGAGCGGCTGCGCGCCTGGCTCGGCACCGACCCCGACGGCACCCCCCGCCTCGGCACCGATGCCACCGGCCGGCTCGTCCTCGCCAAGTCCGTCGTCTCCGACCTGGACGTGCTGCGCTCGCTGTACCACGAGGCGACCCAAGGGCGTGGCGTCGGCAGCCGGGCCGTGCGCGGGCGGCTGCTCACCGACGCGCTCGTCCTGGTGCGCGGGCCGCTGCTCGCCGACCGCCCCGCGGGCCGCTACCGCTGGCTCACCCACGAGATCGTCGACGCCCAGCTGCCGCTGCTCGTCGCCGACACCGGGCTCGCGCTCGCCGAGTTCCACATGGAGAAGAACCGCGCGGAGAAGGCCATCGAGGCGCTCGACGCCGCCCTGCGCACCGCCCCGGCCGACGAGCGCCTGTGGAACGAGCTGCTGCGCGCCACGCACGCCCTCGGCGAGCCGGAGCGGCTGACGGCCCTCGCCGCCGACCTCGTCGGCCGCAGCGGCGCGCGCGGGCTGCCGCCGCGCACCGAGGCGCTGCTCGACGAGCTGCTGCCGGCCTGGCGCGACGCGGTCGCGGCCGTGGGATGAACGGATGACCACCGGTCTGCTCGTGCTCGCCGCCGCGCTGTGGGGCGCGGCGGCCGGCGCGCTGCTGCCCCGGGCGGCGTACCGCTTCTCCGTCCCGTCGGGGGAGGAGTGGCGGACGGCCTGCCCGGCGGGACATCCGGTACGGGGCTGGCTCGGGCGGGCGCGCTGCACGCGGTGCACGGCGGGACCCTCCTACGGCCCTTCCCTCCCCGCCCTCCTCGCCACCACCCTCGTCTGCGCCGCCCTCGCCGCCGCCACCGGAACCCGCCCCGAGCTGGCCGTCTGGCTGCTGCTCGCGCCCGTCGGCGTGCTGCTCGCGCTGGTCGACTTCCGGGTGCAGCGGCTGCCCGACCCGCTCACCCTCCCCTTCGCCGCCGCCGCCCTCGCCCTGCTGGGCCTGACCGCCCTGCTCCCCGAGCACGCGGGGGAGTGGACCACCGCCCTGCTGGGCGCGCTCGCCCTCGGGGCCGGCTACTTCGTGCTGTTCCTCATCAACCCCGCCGGCATGGGCTTCGGCGACGTGAAACTCGCCCTGGGCGCGGGCGCCGTCCTCGGCTGGTACGGCTGGCCCACCGTGATGCTCGGCACCCTCGCCGGGTTCCTGTCGGGGGCGCTGTACGGCGGTGCCCTGGTCGTCGCCCGGCGGGCGGGCCGCAAAACGGCCATACCGTTCGGCCCGTTCCTGATCGCCGGCGCCTTCGCGGGGCTGCTCGTCGGCGCGTACACCGCCTAGCTCCGCCTGACGTCCATCGGTGAAAGGCGCTGGCGTACGCTGAGGACGTCCGTCCACAACCCTTACGAACCTTACGAAAGGGACCGCCCGGTGACCGAGAAGGCCGACCTTCAGCCCATCCTCGACCGCGCAGCCGCCGGTGGACGGATCACCCCCGAAGAGGCGCTCGACCTCTACCGCGACGCCCCGCTGCACGCGCTGGGCGCCGCCGCCGACGCCGTCCGCCGGCGCAGGTACGCCGGTACGGAGCACATCGCGACGTACATCATCGAGCGGAACATCAACTACACCAACGTGTGCGTCACGGCGTGCAAGTTCTGCGCCTTCTACGCCGCCCCGAAGGACAAGGCGAAGGGCTGGACCCGCGACCTCGACGACATCCTGCGCCGCTGCGCGGAGACGGTCGAGCTGGGCGGCACGCAGATCATGTTCCAGGGCGGCCACCACCCGGACTACGGCGTCGAGTACTACGAGAAGCACTTCGCGGCGATCAAGAAGGAGTTCCCGCAGCTCGTCATCCACAGTCTGGGGGCGAGCGAGGTCGAGCACATGGCGCGGATCTCGGGTGTCTCGGTCGAGGAGGCGATCCAGCGCATCCACGCCGCCGGGCTCGACTCCTTCGCCGGTGCCGGCGCCGAGCTGCTGCCGGAGCGCCCGCGCAAGGCCATCGCCCCGCTGAAGGAGTCCGGCGAGCGCTGGCTGGAGATCATGGAGATCGCCCACAACCTGGGCGTCGAGTCCACGTCCACCATGCTCATGGGCACCGGCGAGACCAACGCCGAGCGCATCGAGCACCTGCGGATGATCCGGGACGTCCAGGACCGCACGGGCGGCTTCCGCGCGTTCATCCCGTACACCTACCAGCCCGAGAACAACCACCTGAAGGGCCGCACCCAGGCCACCATCTTCGAGTACCTGCGGATGATCGCCATCGCCCGCCTGTTCCTCGACAACGTGGCCCACATCCAGGGCTCGTGGCTGACCACCGGCAAGGAGGTCGGCCAGCTCTCCCTGCACTACGGCGCGGACGACCTGGGCTCGATCATGCTGGAGGAGAACGTGGTCTCCTCCGCCGGCGCGAAGCACCGCTCCAACCGCCTGGAGATCATCGACCTGATCCGCAAGGCGGGCCGGGTCCCGGCGCAGCGCTCCACGACGTACGAGCACCTGGTGGTGCACGACGACCCGGCGAACGACCCCGTCGACGACCGCGTGGTCTCCCACATCTCGTCGACGGCCATCGAGGGCGGCACGGCCCACCCCGAGCTGAAGCTCCTTCCCGCCAACTGACGGCGCCGTGCTGACGATTCACGCGGCGGACACGCTCCGCGTCCACGGGGACGCCGAGCCCCTGAAGGACGCCGCCGTCGCGGTGGAGGGCGACCGGATCGCCGCCGTGGGCCCGCTGGACGAGCTCCGGGACCGCTTCCCCGGGGCACGGGTGCGACGCTGGCCGGGAGTCCTCGGCCCCGGCCGCGTCCACGAGGGCCCGCTCCCGGACGCGCCGAGCCCGAGGGAGCGCATCCACGCGATCTTGAAGCTGGGCGCGGTGGCCGTCCTGGAGAGACACGTCGACTCCCCCGAACTCCGTGCCGCCGCGGAGCGCAACGACGTACACGTCCTGCCGACTTCACGGCCCGCCGAGATCACGATCGCCGGCCGAGCGGACCTGGCAGTCCTGGACGAGTCAGGCGCGTGCATCGCGACGGTGTGCGCGGGCCGCCTGGTACACAGACGTCGCTAGAGGCGCCCCGAAAGGGGCGCGGGGAACTGCGCGATCAACCACGGACGACCCGCACCCCGCACACAACACACCCCCCGAGCTCACCCCGCCAGCGCCTCCCCGAAGGCCCCGTCCTCCTGCTCGACCCCGCTGCACTCGGTCAACTCGTCATCCGCGGACGACTCGCACTGCCGATCCCGGAACGTCGACCACATCGACACCCACGCCACCCCCTTCTCCACCGCGAAGTCCCGCACCTGCTCCGCGTCCTCCAGGGTGAACGTCTCCCCCTTCACGTCGTTCACCCCGATCATCGAGGTCAGCGCCATCCCCCGCCACGCCTCCGCCTCCGACAGCCCGAAGACGTCCCGGAGTTGCGCGTGCGCCGCCTTCGCCGAGGTGACGGCGTAGTCCCCCATGTCACCGTCGTAGGACTCGCCGTAGTTCATGGTCATGATGTTGACCGTCCCGACCTTCACACCATGGTCGTTGGCCGACTCCAGCAACGCCACGGTGTCCTTGTCGAGCCCGGACGGCATGACCGGGACCGTGAAGGACACCTCCAGGCCGGCGCGCTCCTTCTGCAGCAGCGCGATCGCCTCGGACCGCAGCTCCACCGACTCCGAGTCGGTCAGCTCGTCCCCCTCGATGTCGAAGTCGGCCCGCGACGCACCGGCCGCATCCAGCGCCGTTCCGTACGCCTCGGCGAGCTCCTCGGCGCTGTCGCACGTGGTCGCCAGCTCCTTGCCGGACGCCCCGCCGAAGGAGACGCGGACATCGGCACCGGAGTCGGTGAGTCCGGCGATGCGCGCGGTGGCCGCCTTGTCGTCGATGGCCTGCGAGCCGTGCCAGCTCGGGGTGCAGCCGCTGCCGGAGGAGATCACGAACGCCAGGTTGTACGTGGACGGGGAGCCCACCGTGTCGTTGGCGTCGGCGGACGTGGCGTTGACGTAGGGGGCGTACGCGGTGGCCGCCTCCGCGGACGGGGACGCGCTGGTCTGCGCGGGCGCCGCCGCGTCCGTCCCGCCGTCGGGCGAGGAGCAGCCCGCGGTGGCGGCCAGGACCACCAGGCAGCCGAGCCCGGCAACGGATATCAGTGGACCGCGCATCGCGCTCGCTCCCGTTCTTCGAGTTTCGTCGACAACGCAAACCTCTCATACGGGGCTGTGCCCCACCTGGGGATATACGCCCTGGTTCCGAGAGGCTCTCAGCCGGCGCAGAGGTTGGCGGCATTCTCACGGCCCACGCACAGCGAAAGCACGGTTTCCGGCACATGAAGACGATCTACCGTCCGGGCCATGCATTCCGATCCCGCCATCGAGAGCCGCGCCGCCGCGCGCGGCCGTCGCCGCAAACGCCGTGACGGGTCCGGCGAGGGGCCCGTCTTCGTCGACACCTCCGGACGCCGCGCCAGGGTGCTGCGCCGCATCGGGCTTCTTCTGGGTGCCGTCTGCGCCGGCTACGCGATCGTGCTGGGTCTGGCGTTCCTCGGCAGCGGCACCTCGGTCTCACCGTCCTCGCTGCTGCCGTTCGGGAACGAGCAGGGCGCCGCTCCCGGAGGTGCCGGAGCCGGGCCGCGGGGCGGGGCCGCCCCCACCGGCATGCCCTCGGGCGCACCCGGCGCCGGAGCGGCCGGTGCCCCGACCGGTGCTCCTCCCGCCGCTCGGCCGAGCGGCGTCCCGTCGCCCGCCACCACCGCCACCACGCTGCTTCCCACCCCCTCCGCCGCCTCATGAGCCTCACCTCCACCGGACGCGGTCGCCGCCGCGCGCCCACCCGCCTCGAGCGCGCCGCCGGCCGGGCCGCCGCCCTCCAGCGCCCCCGGATCCTCCTCGCCCTGCTGCTCCTGCTGGCCCTGACCTGCGTGATGCTCCTAGACGGCTATCTGCGTGCGGAGGTCGGCGACGACCAGCGGGTGCGCACCGGCGCCTCTGCCGACGCCGTGCCGGACGAGATCCTCGAGGGCGGCCCGATCCTGACCTTCCCGGGCGGCCAGGCCACCACCCTCTCCGTCCCGGACAAGACGATCGCGCTCACCTTCGACGACGGCCCGGACCCGACCTGGACGCCGAAGGTGCTGAAGATCCTCGAGAAGTACGACGTCCCCGGCACGTTCTTCGTGGTCGGCTCGATGGTCGCCCGCTATCCCGGACTCGTGCGGGACCTGGTCGAGCAGGGCAGCGAGATCGGCGTCCACACCTTCACGCACGTCGACCTGTCGTACCAGAGCGCCTCGCGTGTGAAGCGGGAGATGGACCAGACCCAGCTCGCGCTCGCCGGAGCGGCGGGCATCACGACGACCCTGTTCCGCGCGCCCTACTCCTCCAGGACGGACGCCATCGACAACTACAGCTGGAAGGTCTACCAGCAGCTCGGCGAGGACGGTTACACCAGCGTCTTCATCGACACCGACAGCGAGGACTGGAAGCAGCCCGGCGTCGCGAAGATCGTCGAGGGGGCCACTCCGGAGGACGGCGAGGGCGCCTCGGTGCTCTTCCACGACTCCGGCGGCGAGCGGGAGCAGACGATCGAGGCGCTGCCGAAGTACATCGAGAAGATGCAGGCGAAGGGCTACACCTTCACCACCGTCAGCGGCGCCATGGCCGGGCAGCACCAGGCCGGCGGGCCCGTGGCCCCCGCGGCCGCGGGGGGCGCCGCCGGCACCGGCAACCAGCTCCAGGCCGCGCACCGCGAGGCCACCGGCACGACCCTCTACGAGGGCAAGGCACTCGTCGCGGCCGTCACCGTGGCCGAGTGGACGGTGCCCGCGCTCTCGGCGGGCCTCGTCGTGGTCGGCGTCGCCGTCATGGGGCGGTTCGGGCTGATGCTGGTCCTCGCCCGGCGCCACCACAGACAGCGCAACCGGCTCCGGTTCAGCTGGGGCCCGCCGGTGACCCGCCCGGTGAGCGTGATCGTCCCGGCGTACAACGAGAAGGAGTGCATCGCCAACACCCTCACCTCACTGGCGCGGAGCACCCACCCGATCGAGATCATCGTCGTGGACGACGGCTCCACGGACGGCACCGGTGAGATCGCCCGCGCAACGGCCCGGTCGCTCGGCATGACCGGCGTCCGGGTCGTCCGCCAGGAGAACGCGGGCAAACCGGCCGCCCTCAACAACGGCGTGCGCCACGCCAGTCACGACATCGTGGTGATGATGGACGGCGACACCGTCTTCGAGCCGGACACCGTACGGCACCTCGTCCAGCCGTTCGCCGACCCGGAGGTCGGCGCCGTCGCCGGCAACGCCAAGGTGGGCAACCGCAGAACGGTCATCGGCGCCTGGCAGCACATCGAGTACGTGATGGGCTTCAACCTCGACCGGCGCATGTACGACGTGCTGCGCTGCATGCCGACGATCCCCGGGGCGATCGGTGCCTTCCGCCGCGAGGCCGTCCTCGACGTCGGCGGCATGAGCGAGGACACCCTCGCCGAGGACACCGACATCACCATCGCCATGCACCGCGCGGGATGGCGGGTCGTCTACCAGGAGCACGCCCGCGCCTGGACCGAGGCGCCGCGCACCCCGCGGCAGCTGTGGTCCCAGCGCTACCGCTGGTCGTACGGCACCATGCAGGCGCTGTGGAAGCACCGCAAGTGCCTGACGGACACGGGCCCTTCGGGCCGCTTCGGCCGCGTGGGCATGCCGCTGGTGGTGCTGTTCCAGGTGATCACCCCGGTGTTCGCCCCGCTGATCGACCTGTTCACCGTCTACTCGATGATCTTCATCGACCTCGGGGCCGCGCTGCTGGCCTGGTGCGCCGTCCTCGGCGTCCAGCTGGTGTGCGCCGCGTACGCCTTCCGCCTCGACCGCGAGCGGTACCGGTACCTGCTGATGATGCCGCTGCAGCAGCTGGCGTACCGGCAGATGATGTACCTCGTCCTCATCCACTCCGGCATCACCGCCCTGACCGGCGGACGCCTGCGCTGGCAGAAGCTGAAGCGCACGGGCGAGGTCGGCATGCCCGCCGGGCCGAGCTGATGGGACGGCACGGCAAGGGGGGTCCGGCACCGGCCGCCGCCACGGCGGTCGCCGGGCCGGGCCCCGTCCCGGGCGGCGGCCGGGACCGCTACTTCGACACCCTCCGCGCCCTCGCCCTGGTCCGGGTCGTCGCGTATCACGCCTTCGGCTGGCCATGGGCCGGCCTGCTCCTCCCCTCCATGGGGATCATGTTCGGCCTGGCCGGCACCCTGATGGCCAAGTCCCTCCAGCGCCCCGCACCGAAGGTGCTGAGGAGCCGGATCCGCCGTCTGCTGCCGCCGTTCTGGTTCTGGGGCGTCTTCGTGGTCGCCGCGATGCTGGTGCACGGCTGGATGCCGGGATGGCAGATCGTGTACTGGATCGTGCCGCTCGGCGACCCGCCGGGCAGCGCCTGGGCCGAGCAGACCTGGGAGATCCTGTGGTATCTGCGGACCTACCTGTGGTTCGTCCTGCTCTCCCCGCTGCTGCTGCGCGTCTTCCGGCTCGCCCCCGTCCCGGTGCTCGTCCTCTCCCTCGCCCCGATCGTCGTCCTCCGGTGCGCCTGGCAGCCGCCGGACAACCGCCTCGGCACCGTGCTGCTGGACCTGGCCACCTACCTCTTCTGCTGGATCCTCGGCTTCGCGCACCGCGACGGTGTGCTGCGCCGGCTGCATCCGGCCGCGGTCCTGCCGCTGTCGTGGGCCGCGCTCGCCCTCGGCGCCTGGTACGCCTTCTCCCACCAGGCCGAGTACGGCACCTACGACCTCGACGACATCCCTCTCGCGCAGGCCTTCTGGTCGGCCGGGTTCGTGACCCTGCTGATGTATGCCAAGGCCCGGCTCGGCACCGGCTTCGTCGGACTCGCCCGCCTCCCGCGCCTGGACCGGCTCGTGACCGTCTTCAACGCGCGGGCGGTGACGATCTACCTGTGGCACGAGATCGCGCTGGTCCTCGCCGTGCCGCTGATCGACCGGTTCTGGGAGGTGCCCGCGTTCGCGGCGTATCTGCCGCTGGAGAGCCAGTGGTTCATGCTCGGCGTCAGCTGGATCCTGATCCTCGGGTTCGTGCTCGCCTGCGGCTGGGTCGAGGACGTGGCCGCGCGCCGCAAGCCGAGGCTTCTGCCGTGCGGCCGGGCTGCAACAATGAGCCCGTGACCCGCGCATCCCTGGACAAGCAGCCGCACGAAGTCGCCTCGATGTTCGACGACGTGGCGGAACGGTACGACCTGACCAACGACGTGCTGTCCCTCGGCCAGGACCGGAGATGGCGCAAGGAGGTGGCGAAGGCGGTCGACGCGCGCCCCGCGCAGAAGATCCTGGACCTGGCGGCCGGCACGGGCACCTCGTCGCTGCCGTTCGCCCGCACCGGCGCGTACGTCGTGCCGTGCGACTTCTCCCTCGGCATGCTCGCCGTCGGCAAGCGGCACCGGGCCTGGCTGCCGTACACCGCCGGCGACGCGACGCGACTGCCGTTCCGGGACGACGTGTTCGACGCCGTCACCATCTCCTTCGGGTTGCGCAACGTGCAGGACTTCGACGCGGCCCTGCGCGAGATGCACCGGGTGACCCGGCCCGGCGGGCGGATCGTCATCTGCGAGTTCTCGCACCCCACGTGGGCGCCGTTCCGCACCGTCTACACCGAGTACCTGATGCGCGCGCTGCCGCCGGTCGCCCGCGCGGTGTCGTCGAACCCCGACGCGTACGTCTACCTCGCCGAGTCCATCCGCGCCTGGCCGGACCAGCCGGCGCTCGCCGAACGCCTGAAGGGCGCGGGCTGGTCGAGGGTGGCGTGGCGCAATCTGACGGGCGGCGTGGTCACGCTGCACCGGGGGTTCAAGGACAGCTGAGCAGGACGGTGCGGGGGCTGTGCGGCTCGTCCAGCTCCCGCTGGAGCCCGCCGGTGGGCGGCAGCGGCCCGCGCGGCTCGCGCACACCGCCGCCGCCGTCGCCCTCACCGAAGTCGAACCACACGTAGACCATCGAGTCGCGGGGCACCTCGGCGCCCGGCTGCGGGTACTGGCGTACGACGTGGTCGACGACGGTGAGGTGGAAGTCCGGCCGGTCCGGGGCGCTCAGGACCAGGCCACGCGCGCGGGCCGACTCCCGCGCGTCCACGGCCATCAGGCCGACCAGGCGCGGCACACGCACTTCGGGTGTCCGGAGACCTTTGGGTGTCATACGCACGGACGTCACCCCCCAGCGGTACCGGCAGGGTAGACCCGCCGGTGCGTCCGCAGGAAGCGTCAAGTGGCGTTCCGTGACGATGATTCACCGTGTGTGACGGCCGGGTAGGGCCCTCAGAGGTCGAGGCGGTAGCAGTGGGCCTCGACCCTGCCGACCGGGGTCGTGAACGTCTCGGCGAGGCGCATCCCGAGCCGCTGGGTGACCGCTATCGAGCGCGAGTTGCGCGCGTCGACCATCGCCACCACGCGCGGCACGCCCGCCGCGCGCACCCGCTCCAGCGTCTGCCGCGCCGCCGCGGTCACATATCCCTTGCCCCAGTACGCACGGCCCAGCCGCCAGCCGATCTCGATCTCGCCCTTGGGCCCCCAGTCCTCCGGCCACGGCTGGGCGCCCGTGAAGCCGATGATGCCGTCGGACTCGTCGAGCATGGACCACAGGCAGAAGCCGCACTCGGCGTCGTGCCGCCGCTGGCGGGCGGTGAGCTCCTCGTAGACGGACAGCTCGGCGGACCTGCCGCCGTGGAACTCCATGACGTCCGGGTCGTCGAAGAGGCGGTGCCAGACGAAGGCGTCCTCGTGGGTGGGGACACGGAGCCGTACGACGGGGAGAGCTCGGTTCACGTCGGGCAGCCCTTCAGCCGGGTGATCAATTGTGCTGCATAGACTGCCCATGTCCAGTGCCGGTCGGCACGCAGATTTCGAACCTTGGGGAGATCCCGCCGTGACCGAGCCCCTCTCCGACAACACCGCCGATGTGATCGTCGTGGGCGCGGGGCCAGCCGGCTCCACCACCGCCTACCACCTGGCCAGGGCCGGACTCGACGTGCTGCTGCTGGAGAAGACCGAGTTCCCGCGGGAGAAGGTCTGCGGTGACGGTCTCACCCCGCGCGCCGTGAAGCAGCTGGTGTCGATGGGCATCGACATCTCCGAGGAGGCCGGCTGGCTGCGCAACAAGGGCCTGCGCATCATCGGCGGCGGGGTCCGGCTCCAGCTGGACTGGCCGGATCTCGCCTCCTTCCCCGACTACGGCCTGGTCCGCAAGCGCGACGACTTCGACGAGCAGCTCGCCCGGCAGGCGCAGAAGGCGGGCGCCCGGCTGTACGAGCGCTGCAACGTGGGCGCCCCGATCGTCGACGACCGCACCGGCCGCATCACGGGCGTGAAGGCCAAGCTGGGCGAGGAGAAGCGCGAGGTCGCCTTCCACGCCCCGCTCGTGGTGGCCGCCGACGGCAACTCCACCCGGCTGTCCCTGGCGATGGGGCTGCACCGCCGCGAGGACCGCCCGATGGGTGTTGCCGTGCGCACGTACTTCACCTCGCCCCGCCACGACGACGACTACCTGGAGTCCTGGCTGGAGCTGTGGGACCGCCGCGGCCCCCAGGACCGGCTGCTGCCCGGCTACGGCTGGATCTTCGGCATGGGCGACGGCACGTCGAACGTCGGCCTGGGCGTGCTCAACACCTCCGACTCCTTCAAGGAGCTCGACTGGCGCGAGGTCCTCAAGGCCTGGTGCGCCTCGATGCCGGAGGACTGGGGCTACACGCCGGACAACATGACCGGCCCGATCCGCGGCGCCGCGCTCCCCATGGCCTTCAACCGCCAGCCGCACTACACGCGCGGGCTGCTGCTCGTCGGCGACGCGGGCGGCCTGGTGAACCCCTTCAACGGCGAGGGCATCGCCTACGCCATGGAGTCCGGGCAGATCGCCGCCGACGTCATCGTCCAGGCCCACGCGCGTGCCACCCCGGCCCAGCGGGAGACCGCCCTCCAGCGCTACCCGCGCGTCCTGAAGGACACCTACGGCGGCTACTACACGCTCGGCCGCGCCTTCGTGAAGCTCATCGGCAACCCGAAGGTCATGCAGATCGCCGCGCAGCGGGGTCTGACCCACCCGATGCTGATGCGGTTCACCCTGAAGCTGCTCGCCAACCTGACCGACCCGACGGGCGGCGACGCGATGGACCGCATCATCAACGGGCTGAGCAAGGTGGCGCCGAAGGCGTGAGACGCGCGGCGGGCAGTGCCCCGCGCGTACGGGAGCCGTGAGCGGCTCTGTGGGCGGCCGGAGTCCGGGGGACGGACGTCGGCCGCCTTGCGCGTGTCCGGGGCGCTGTGAGGGGCCGTCACGGGTGCGCACGCGGCTCGCGGTCGTCCATGCCGAGGCGTCAACCCACGCCGCCGCGGGGATAATTCGGGCAATCGGGTGATCTTGCCTTCTGGAGCCCTCTGGGTGTTGCCCTCTGGGGGTGTCCGGCCGGACGGACATGAACGGACGAGGGCCGCTGCCCCCGAGCGGCAGCGACCCTTCAGTCCGTTATGAGCGCGATGTGTTGGTTCAGAGCACGCGCACGGCACCCGAGGCCGGGTAGCCGGAGAGGTCCTGGATGACGACACCCTTGGACGGGTTGGCAGCGTCCAGGTACTGGCCGTTCCCGATGTAGACACCCGTGTGGTACGCGGAGCCCTTGCCGCCCCAGTAGAGGATGTCGCCGACCTGGATCTGGGACAGCGGGATGTCGGTGCCGACCGTCGACTGGTCCTGCGAGACGCGCGGCAGGTCGACGCCGACCTGGCGGAACGCGGCCTGGACCAGGCTGGAGCAGTCCCAGGCGTTGGGGCCGGTGGCGCCCATGACGTAGGCGTCGCCCACCTGCGCCTTGAGGAAGGAGATGACCGTCGCGACGCTGCCGCTGGCCGGCGCGGAGGCGGTCGTGGTGCTGGTGAGGGAGGGGCGCTCGGCCGTGCGCGCCGCACGCTCGGCGGCGGCCTTGCGGGCCTCCTCCGCCGCCTTCTTCTTCGCCTCGGCCTTCTTCTTGGCCTCGGCGAGGTCCGCCTTGGCCTCCTTGGCGGCCTTGGCGGCGGCCGCGTCACGCTCGGCCTGCAGCTGGTAGTTCGCGGCGGCCTGCTGGGTGACCTCCGCGGACTGGGCGACCTGAGTGGCCAGGTCGGCCGTCAGGGTGGGCAGTTCGAGGGTCTGCGTCACCGGCTCGGCCGCGTTCGCCGAGCTGGACGCCCCGGCGACTGCCAGGGTGCTGAGGACGCCACCGGCAACTCCGGCCCGCATCGCGATCGTGGAGGTCGCGGTGCGGCGGGGCTTCCGGTGGCTGCGTATGTGAGCGGTGTGGGACATGGGAACAACCGGTACCAGGGGCTCCTTCATATCTTCAAGAAACGTGTCCTGCGCCACAGTTGTTCAACCGGGGCCCCGAATCCCGGGCGCGCCGCTCTTTATTGACGCCGTAACGGACATTGCGGGCGGCCTGTGACCCGGCTGTGATCACGGTGTTTCATCATTACGCCCGAATTGCCCTCCGCCTACCACTGGTTGGACTGGTTGGCCAAGCCCGGTTCTCAGGCGCCTCTCATGAATGTGGCGGAGGTCACGGAACGATTACCCCTCGGGTCGCGTCGCACCGCACCGATCACGGCCGGGTCACGCCCGGATCACGGCACCGCACCTCGGAGCCGGACTTCGTGAACGCGTGCACACGTCCACATCGCGCCCCGACCCCCCTCTCATGTGTGAACGCGGCCTCTATCAAGAGATCGAGTCCAGCACCAATTTGCATGCAAGAGAACTCTCTTGATATGGAGACGGGCCTCCTGGCCTGCGCTGACGAGCCAAAATGTCACCTCTGGTGATCGCCCGGACGCTTCGCGTGTGAAGATCACCGCTCATCCGACTTCATGATCGTTCGTCAGGTGGTGGAGATCACAAAGCTTGTGCAATACCCCGTGTCGCAGATCACAGACCGGCGGGCATAAGATGCGGAGCGGTTGGGCTTGTGACCTGCTTCACATGTTCTCGATCTTCGCCGGGGCGGGCGTGGTTCGCGGGGCTGGTGAGGCGGATGAGCCCGACGCACAACCGCCAGCAGTCAGTGCCGACTGAGAGGAGCGAGGAGCGGTGAACGCGTATGCGCCCATCCTCGTACTGGGAGCCCTCGGGGCAGGCTTTGCGATCTTCTCCGTGGTCATGGCCACGCTGATCGGTCCGAAGCGGTACAACCGGGCCAAGCTCGAGGCCTACGAGTGCGGCATCGAGCCGACCCCCACGCCGGCCGGCGGCGGGCGCTTCCCCATCAAGTACTACCTGACGGCGATGCTCTTCATCATCTTCGATATCGAGATCGTCTTCCTCTACCCCTGGGCCGTCACCTTCGACGCCCTGGGTCTTTTCGGGCTCGTGGAGATGCTGCTCTTCGTGCTCACCGTCTTCGTCGCGTACGCGTACGTATGGCGGCGCGGCGGCCTGGAATGGGACTGAGGGGCCTTTAGTCATGGGACTCGAAGAAAAGCTGCCGAGCGGCTTCCTGCTGACCACCGTCGAGCAGGCCGCGGGGTGGGTGCGCAAGTCGTCCGTCTTCCCCGCCACGTTCGGCCTCGCCTGCTGCGCCATCGAGATGATGACCACCGGCGCCGGCCGCTACGACCTGGCGCGCTTCGGCATGGAGGTCTTCCGCGGCTCACCGCGCCAGGCGGACCTGATGATCGTCGCCGGCCGGGTCAGCCAGAAGATGGCGCCGGTGCTGCGGCAGGTCTACGACCAGATGCCGAACCCCAAGTGGGTGATCTCCATGGGGGTCTGCGCCTCCTCGGGCGGCATGTTCAACAACTACGCGATCGTCCAGGGCGTCGACCACATCGTCCCGGTCGACATCTATCTGCCCGGCTGCCCGCCCCGGCCGGAGATGCTGATGGACGCCATCCTCAAGCTCCACCAGAAGATCCAGTCCTCCAAGCTCGGCGTCAACGCCGAGGAAGCGGCCCGCGAGGCGGAGGAGGCGGCGCTCAAGGCCCTGCCCACGATCGAGATGAAGGGGCTGCTGCGATGAGCGACGCACCCAAGGACGCGAACGGGGTGAACCCCGAGAAGGACCTCTCGGCCGAGAACCTCCCCGGCCAGCGCGGCCAGGGCGGCGAGGAGATCCGCGTCCAGCGCGGCATGTTCGGCGCGAACAACGGCGGCGACACCTCCGGCTACGGCGGCCTGGTCCGCTCGGTCCGGCTCCCGGGACCGGCGACCCGTCCCTACGGCGGCTGGTTCGACGAGGTCGCCGACGAGCTGGAGGGCGCGCTGGAGGAGCAGGGCCTGCTCCCCGAGAACGCCATCGAGAAGACGGTCGTCGACCGCGACGAGATCACCTTCCACATCGAGCGCGAGCACCTCGTCCGGGTGGCGAAGACCCTGCGCGACGACCCGGCGCTGCGCTTCGAGCTGTGCACCGGCGTCAGCGGCGTCCACTACCCCGGCGACAAGGGCCGCGAACTGCACGCCGTCTACCACCTGCGCTCGATCACCCACAACCGGCTGATCCGCCTGGAGGTCAGCTGCCCCGACAGCGACCCGCACATCCCGTCGCTGTTCTCCGTCTATCCGACGAACGACTGGCACGAGCGCGAGACGTACGACTTCTTCGGCATCGTCTTCGACGGCCACCCCGCCCTGACGCGGATCATGATGCCGGACGACTGGCAGGGCTTTCCGCAGCGCAAGGACTACCCCCTCGGCGGCATCCCCGTCGAGTACAAGGGCGCCCAGATCCCGGCTCCGGACCAGCGGAGGTCGTACTCGTGAGCACCTCGAACACATCCTCCCACCCGTCACCCGACCACCACCCCTCAACGAGTCCCTCCGGGACGCCCCTTTCATCCGCCGCTTCGGCGCGCGAGACCACGGAAGGCACCGTCTACACCGTCACCGGCGGCGACTGGGACGAGGTCGTCCAGACCGCGGCCCGCGCCGACGACGAGCGCATCGTCGTCAACATGGGACCCCAGCACCCGTCCACCCACGGAGTGCTCCGCCTGATCCTGGAGATCGACGGCGAGACCGTCACCGAGGCCCGCTGCGGCATCGGCTACCTCCACACCGGCATCGAGAAGAACCTCGAGTACCGGACGTGGACCCAGGGCACCACGTTCGTGACGCGCATGGACTACCTGACGCCGTTCTTCAACGAGACGGCGTACTGCCTCGCCGTCGAGCGGCTCCTCGGCATCGAGAACGAGGTCCCCGACCGCGCCTCGATCATCCGCGTGCTCCTGATGGAGCTGAACCGGATGTCCTCGCACCTGGTGGCCATCGCCACCGGCGGCATGGAGCTCGGCGCCACCACGATCATGATCTACGGATTCCGTGATCGTGAACTGATTCTCGACATCTACGAGCTCATCACCGGCCTGCGGATGAACCACGCGTACATCCGCCCCGGCGGACTCGCCCAGGACCTGCCGCCCGGCGCGGTGGACCAGATCCGCGAGTTCGTGAAGAAGATGAAGAAGAACCTCCCGGAGTACGACAAGCTCGCCACCGGGAACCCCATCTTCAAGGCCCGTATGCAGGACATCGGCTACCTGGACCTGGCCGGCTGCATGGCGCTGGGCGCGACCGGACCGATCCTGCGCTCCACCGGCCTGCCGCACGACCTGCGCAAGGCCCAGCCGTACTGCGGATACGAGACCTACGACTTCGAGATCCCGACCGCCGACACCTGCGACGCCTACGGCCGCTTCCTGATCCGGCTCGAAGAGATGCGCCAGTCGCTGCACATCGTCGAGCAGTGCCTGGACCGGCTCCAGCCCGGACCGGTCATGGTCGCCGACAAGAAGATCGCCTGGCCCGCCCAGCTCGCCCTGGGACCGGACGGGCTCGGCAACTCCCTCGACCACATCAAGAAGATCATGGGCACCTCCATGGAGGCCCTGATCCACCACTTCAAGCTGGTCACCGAGGGCTTCCGCGTCCCGCCGGGACAGGCGTACGCGGCGGTCGAGTCGCCCAAGGGCGAACTCGGGGTGCACGTCGTCTCCGACGGCGGCACCCGCCCCTACCGGGTCCACTTCCGCGACCCGTCCTTCACCAACCTGCAGGCCATGGCGGCGATGTGCGAGGGCGGCCAGGTCGCCGACGTCATCGTCGCCGTCGCGTCCATCGACCCCGTGATGGGAGGCGTCGACCGGTGACCACCTCTTCTTCGGAGCGGGGCGTCAGCCTGGGCATGCCCGAACTGCCCGCACCGGCCTACCCGGACGACGTCCGGGCCCGGCTGGAGACCGACGCGCGCGAGATCATCGCCCGCTACCCGGACTCCCGGTCCGCCCTCCTGCCGCTGCTGCACCTCGTGCAGTCGGAGGAGGGCCATGTCACGCGCACCGGCATGCAGTTCTGCGCGGACATGCTCGGCCTGACCACGGCCGAGGTGACCGCGGTCGCCACCTTCTACACCATGTACCGGCGCAAGCCCAGCGGCGACTACCAGGTCGGGGTGTGCACCAACACCCTGTGCGCCGTCATGGGCGGCGACGCGATCTTCGAGGAGCTCCAGGAGCACCTCGGCGTCGGCAACGGCGAGACCACCGACGACGGCAAGGTCACCCTCGAGCACATCGAGTGCAACGCGGCCTGCGACTACGCGCCCGTGGTGATGGTCAACTGGGAGTTCTTCGACAACCAGACCCCCGAGACCGCCAAGCGCCTCGTCGACGACCTGCGCGCCGGCCGCCCGGTCGCACCCACGCGCGGCGCCCCCTTGTGCACCTTCAAGGAGACCGCGCGCATCCTGGCCGGCTTCCCCGACGAGCGGGAGGGCGCCGTCGAGGCCACGGGAAGCGCGGGACCCGCCTCCCTGATCGGCCTGAAGCTGGCCAAGGGCGAGGCCGCCCCCGCGCGCGTGGTGCACCCGCGCGGCGAGGCACCCCAGGACGCGCCGCCGCACGAGCCGTCACCGACCGAGCACCTCAGCTCGCACGACGCGCCGCAGGACACATCGGCCTCCGACCCGTCCCACCCGGCGGGCCCTGTCGCCGAGGAGGGGGAGTGATGACCTTGGCACCCGAACTGAAGGACACCAGCCCGGAGAAGCTGCTCGCACCCGTGCTGTCGGCCTTCTGGGACGAGGACGAGTCCTGGACGCTGGACGTCTACAAGAGGCACGAGGGGTACGAGGGGCTCCGCAAGGCGCTGGCCATGTCCCCGGACGACGTCATCGCGTACGTCAAGGACTCCGGTCTGCGCGGGCGCGGCGGCGCCGGCTTCCCCACCGGGATGAAGTGGCAGTTCATTCCGCAGGGGGATGGAAAGCCGCACTATCTTGTTGTCAACGCCGACGAATCGGAGCCCGGAACGTGCAAGGACATTCCGCTCCTCTTCGCGAACCCGCACAGCCTCATCGAGGGCATTGTCATCGCGTGCTACGCGATCAGGTCGTCGCACGCCTTCATCTATCTGCGGGGTGAAGTCGTCCCCGTCCTGCGGCGGTTGCACGCGGCCGTGCGCGAGGCGTACGAGGCGGGCTACCTCGGCGAGAACGTCCTGGGCAGCGGACTGAACCTGGAACTCACCGTGCACGCGGGCGCGGGCGCGTACATCTGCGGTGAGGAGACCGCGCTGCTCGACTCGCTCGAAGGCCGCCGTGGTCAACCGCGGCTGCGTCCCCCCTTCCCCGCTGTGGCCGGCCTCTACGCCTGCCCGACTGTGGTGAACAACGTCGAATCGATCGCGTCGGTTCCCGCCATCATGAACCGGGGCAAGGAATGGTTCCGGTCGATGGGGAGCGAGAAGTCCCCGGGCTTCACGCTCTACTCCCTGTCCGGCCATGTCGCGAGCCCTGGCCAGTACGAGGCGCCGCTCGGCATCACGCTGCGCCAGCTCCTCGACATGAGCGGCGGCATGCGGCCCGGGCACCGCCTGAAGTTCTGGACCCCGGGCGGCTCCTCGACGCCGATGTTCACCGACGAGCATCTCGACGTCCCTCTTGATTACGAAGGAGTGGGCGCCGCGGGTTCCATGCTCGGCACCAAAGCCCTCCAGTGCTTCGACGAGACGACCTGCGTCGTGCGCGCCGTCACCCGCTGGACCGAGTTCTACGCCCACGAGTCCTGCGGCAAGTGCACCCCCTGCCGCGAAGGCACGTACTGGCTGGTCCAGCTGCTGCGCGACATCGAGGCCGGCAAGGGCCGGATGTCCGACCTCGACAAGCTGAACGACATCGCCGACAACATCAACGGCAAGTCCTTCTGCGCCCTCGGCGACGGCGCCGCCTCGCCGATCTTCTCCTCGCTGAAGTACTTCCGCGAGGAGTACGAGCAGCACATCACGGGCCGCGGCTGCCCCTTCGACCCGGCCAAATCGACGGCCTGGGCCGACCACCGTACGGAGGTGAACGCATGACCGTGACCACCAGCGCTCCCTCCGGAGGAGGGGAGGCGGCGGTCCCGCCCGAGGACCTCGTCACGCTGACGATCGACGGCGTCGAGATCAGCGTGCCCAAGGGCACCCTCGTCATCCGGGCCGCCGAGCAGCTCGGCATCGAGATCCCCCGGTTCTGCGACCACCCCCTGCTCGACCCGGCCGGCGCCTGCCGCCAGTGCATCGTCGAGGTCGAGGGGCAGCGCAAGCCCATGGCCTCCTGCACCATCACCTGCACCGACGGGATGGTGGTCAAGACCCACCTGACCTCGCCGGTCGCGGAGAAGGCGCAGAAGGGTGTGATGGAGCTGCTGCTCATCAACCACCCGCTGGACTGCCCGGTCTGCGACAAGGGCGGCGAGTGCCCGCTGCAGAACCAGGCCATGTCGCACGGCAACGCCGAGTCCCGCTTCGAGGGCAAGAAGCGCACCTACGACAAGCCCGTGCCGATCTCCACGCAGGTGCTGCTGGACCGCGAGCGGTGCGTGCTGTGCGCCCGCTGCACCCGCTTCTCCAACCAGGTCGCGGGCGACCCGATGATCGAGCTGATCGAGCGGGGCGCACTCCAGCAGGTCGGCACCGGCGAGGGCGACCCGTTCGAGTCGTACTTCTCCGGGAACACCATCCAGATCTGCCCGGTCGGCGCGCTCACCTCGGCCGCCTACCGGTTCCGTTCCCGCCCCTTCGACCTGATCTCCTCGCCGTCGGTCTGCGAGCACTGCTCCGGCGGCTGCGCCACGCGCACCGACCACCGGCGCGGCAAGGTCATGCGGCGCCTCGCGGCCGAGGACCCCGAGGTCAACGAGGAGTGGATCTGCGACAAGGGACGCTTCGCGTTCCGCTACGCGCAGCTGCGGGACCGCCTGGACACGCCGCTGGTGCGCAACCCGGAGGGCGAGCTGCAGCCCGCTTCCTGGCCGGAGGCGCTGCAGATCGCGGCCCAGGGGCTGCTGGCCTCCCGCGGCCGGACCGGTGTGCTGACCGGCGGCCGGCTCACCGTCGAGGACGCCTACGCCTACAGCAAGTTCGCACGCGTGGCACTCGGCACCAACGACATCGACTTCCGCGCGCGCGTGCACAGCAGCGAGGAGTCCGACTTCCTCGCCGCGCGGGTCGCCGGCCGCGGACGCGACCTCGACGGTACGGGCGTCACGTACACGGCGCTGGAGAAGGCGCCCGCCGTCCTGCTCGTCGGGTTCGAGTCCGAGGAGGAGGCACCCGGCGTCTTCCTGCGGCTGCGCAAGGCCTGGCGCAAGCACGGGCAGAAGACGTTCGCGCTGGCCACGCACGCCACCCGCGGTCTGACGAAGGCCGGCGGCACGCTGCTGCCCGCCGCTCCCGGCACCGAGACCGAGTGGCTGGACGCGCTCGCGAGCGGTGTCGGACTGGAGGGCGACGGGGCGAAGGCGTCCGAGGCGCTGCGCACCGAGGGTGCGGTGGTCGTCGTCGGCGAGCGCCTGGCGGGCGTGGCGGGCGGCCTGACCGCCGCCGTGCGGTTCGCCTCCGCGACCGGGGCCCGGCTGGTGTGGATCCCGCGCCGTGCGGGCGAGCGGGGCGCCATCGAGGCGGGCGCGCTGCCGTCGCTGCTGCCCGGCGGCCGTCCGGCGACCGACCCGCGCGCACGCGAGGAGGTCGCCGCTATCTGGGGCGTCGCCGAACTGCCGCAGCGCTACGGCCGCGACACCGGTCAGATCGTCGAGGCCGCCGTGAACGGCGAACTGCAGGCGCTGCTGGTCGCCGGTGTGGAGGTCGCCGACCTGCCCGACCCGGCACGCGCGCGTGCCGCACTCGCGGAGGCCGGGTTCGTGGTCTCCCTGGAGCTGCGGCCCAGCGAGGTCACCGAACTCGCCGACGTCGTCCTCCCGGTCGCCGCCGTCGCCGAGAAGGCGGGCACCTTCCTCAACTGGGAAGGGCGCGTCCGGCTGTTCGAGGCGGCGCTCAAGCCCGACCACATGACCCGTCGCGTGGCACCCAGCGACGCACGCGTGCTGCAGATGCTGGCCGACGCCATGGACGTCCACCTGGGGCTGCCGGACCTGCGCACCGTGCGCGCCGAACTGAACCGGCTCGGCGCCTGGGACGGGCCGCGGGCCACCGAGCCGCTGGAGACCGCGGGCGCGCTGCCCCGGCCGGCCGCAGGCGAGGCGGTGCTCGCCGGGCACCGGATGCTGCTCGACCAGGGCGTACTGCAGCAGGGCGACGAGGCGCTCACCGGCACCCGGCACGCCGCCTACGCGCGCGTGTCGGCCGCCACGGCCGCCGAGGTCGGCGTCAAGGACGGCGACCTCCTCGCGGTGACCGGCACCGCGGGCACCGTCGAACTGCCGCTGGCCGTCACCGAGATGCCCGACCGCGTGGTGTGGCTCCCGCTGAACTCCGTCGGCGGCGGCGTCGCCTCCGACACGGGGGCACGGCCCGGCTCCCTCGTCCGCATCGGCCCGGCGACGCTCGCCGGCGAGGCCACCGAGGAGGTGGAGGCATGAGCCCGAACGTCACCGCCATGAGCCCGTACGTCGCCGCCGAAGACCTCTCGATGTTCGGCCGTGACCCCTGGTGGCTCATCGCCATCAAGGCGGTGTTCTGCTTCGCCTTCCTGATGGTGACCGTGCTGATCTCCATCGTGATGGAGCGCAAGGTCGTCGCCTGGATGCAGCTGCGCATCGGCCCCAACCGGCACGGCCCCTGGGGCATGCTCCAGTCGCTCGCCGACGGCGTGAAGCTGATGCTCAAGGAGGACGTGGTCGTCAAGCGCGCGGACAAGGCGGTGTACGTCCTCGCGCCGATCGTCGCCGCGATCCCCGCCTTCATGGCGATCGCGGTGATCCCCTTCGGCCCGGCCGGCAACGAGATCTCGATCTTCGGCCACCGCACCACGATGCAGCTCACCGACCTGCCGATCGCGATGCTGTACATCCTCGCGGTCGCCTCGGTCGGCATCTACGGCATCGTCCTGGCGGGCTGGAGCTCCGGATCCACCTACCCGCTGCTGGGCGGCCTGCGGTCCTGCGCGCAGATGATCTCCTACGAGATCGCCATGGGCGCCGCCTTCGCCTCCGTGTTCCTGTACTCGGGGTCGATGTCGACGTCGGCGATCGTCGAGCAGCAGACGGACCGCTGGTACATCGTGCTGCTGCCGGTCTCGTTCATCATCTACATCGTCACCATGGTCGGCGAGACCAACCGCGCCCCCTTCGACATGCCCGAGTCCGAGGGCGACCTGGTGGGCGGCTTCAACACCGAGTACTCGTCGATCAAGTTCGCGATGTTCATGCTCGCCGAGTACATCAACATGGTGACCGTCTCGGCCGTCGCCGTGACCCTCTTCCTGGGTGGCTGGCGGGCACCCTGGCCGGTCAGCACCTTCTGGGAGGGCGCCAACCACGGCTGGTGGCCGCTGCTGTGGTTCGTCCTGAAGGTCCAGCTGCTGCTGTTCTTCTTCGTCTGGCTCCGCGGCACCCTCCCGCGGGTCCGCTACGACCAGCTGATGAAGCTCGGCTGGAAGGTCCTCATCCCGGTCTCCCTGGTGTGGCTGATGCTCGTCGCCACCGTCCGGGCCCTCAGGAACGAGAACTACGACTTCGCCGACATCGCCCTCTACATCGGCGCGGCCGTGCTCGGCCTGCTGCTGCTCTCCTTCGTCGCCGACATGTTCCGCGCGAAGGCCAAGCAGGCGGAGCAGCCCGCCGAGGCCCCGGCCGCGTTCGACCCGATGGCGGGCGGATTCCCCGTACCGCCGCTGCCGGGGCAGGAGTTGCCGGCAGTGCCCAGGCGCCGGCCGCGCCGGGAGCGGGAGCTGATTGTCAGTGGTGGGCCCGATACTCAGAGTGACGGATCTCTGGGTGGATCTACGGATGGAAAGGAGGCGTCCGATGGCTGAGGAGCCCAAGGAGGCCAGGCCCACGTCGCCCGGTTTCCTGAATCCCGTGGCCGGCTTCGGCGTGACCTTCAAGGCCATGTTCAAGAAGCGGCTGACCGAGCAGTACCCGGAGCAGCAGAAGACCACCGCTCCGCGCTTCCACGGACGGCACCAGCTCAACCGCCATCCGGACGGCCTGGAGAAGTGCGTCGGCTGCGAGCTGTGCGCCTGGGCCTGCCCCGCCGACGCGATCTACGTGGAGGGCGCGGACAACACCGACGAGGAGCGCTACTCGCCCGGCGAGCGGTACGGCCGCGTCTACCAGATCAACTACGCCCGCTGCATCCTGTGCGGCCTGTGCATCGAGGCGTGCCCCACGCGCGCGTTGACCATGACCAACGAGTTCGAGCTGGCCGACTCCAGCCGGGCCGACCTCATCTACACCAAGGAGCAGCTGCTCGCCGGTCTGGAGGAGGGCATGGTCGAGGCTCCGCACGCCATGTACCCGGGCACCGACGAGCAGGACTACTACAAGGGCCTGGTGACCGAGGCCGCGCCCGGCACCGAGCGTCAGGTCGCCCACTCCAAAGGCGAGGTGGTGCAGGAGGCCGCCTCCACCTTCGGCCCGGAGGAACCGGCCTCGGAGAAGGTGATCGGGCGATGACGGAGCAGCTCGCCGCCTACTCCACCTCCACCGGAGAGGCCGTCCAGTTCTGGATCCTCGGCACCATCGCGGTGATCGGCGCCCTGTGCACCGTCTTCATGAAGCGGGCCGTGCACAGCGCGCTGAGCCTCGCCGGGACCATGATCATCCTGGCGGTGTTCTACCTCGCCAACGGCGCCTACTTCCTCGGCGTCGTCCAGATCATCGTCTACACCGGCGCGATCATGATGCTGTTCCTGTTCGTGGTGATGCTGGTCGGTGTCACCGCGGCGGACTCCCTGAAGGAGACCATCAAGGGCCAGCGCTGGCTGGCCCTTCTGTGCGGGCTCGGCTTCGGCATCCTGCTGATGGCCGGCATCGGCAACGCCTCGCTCACCGAGTTCAACGGCATCGGCCAGGCGAACGCGAACGGCAACGTGGAGGGCATCGCCGCCCTGCTGTTCACCAAGTACGTGTTCGCCTTCGAGATCACCGGCGCCCTGCTCATCACCGCCGCCGTGGGTGCCATGGTGCTCACCCACCGCGAGCGCACCGAGCGCGCCAGGACCCAGCGCGAGATGGCCGAGCAGCGCGTCCGCGAGGGCACGTACGTGCCGCCGCTGCCCGCCCCCGGCGTGTACGCGCGGCACAACGCCGTGGACATCGCGGGCCTGCTGCCCGACGGCACCCCGTCCGACCTCACCGTCAGCAAGACGCTGCGCGAGCGCGGCCAGGTGCGTGACGTGTCGCAGGAGGCGCTCAACGACCTGCGGGCGCTGGAGCAGCGCGCGGAGGAACGCCTGGAGCGCACGGCGATCGAGCCGTTCAAGGGGTTCGAGCGGTCCGAGGAGGCGTCGAAGTGAACCCGGTCAACTACCTCTATCTCGCCGCCCTGTTGTTCACGATCGGCGCCACAGGCGTGCTGATCAGGCGCAACGCGATCGTGGTGTTCATGTGCGTCGAGCTGATGCTCAACGCCTGCAACCTCGCGTTCGTCGCCTTCTCCCGGATGCACGGCAATCTCGACGGCCAGATCATCGCCTTCTTCACGATGGTCGTCGCCGCCGCGGAGGTCGTGGTGGGGCTGGCGATCATCGTGTCCCTGTTCCGTTCCCGCCACTCGGCCTCGGTCGACGACGCCAGCCTGATGAAGTTGTGAGGGGCTGAAACGTGGAGAACCTGATTGCGCTGCTGGTGGCGGCGCCTCTGCTCGGAGCGGCGGTCCTGCTGTGCGGCGGACGCCGGCTGGACGCCGTCGGCCACTGGATCGGCACGCTGCTCGCGTTCGTCTCCTTCGCCCTCGGCCTGGTGCTGTTCACCGACCTGCTGGGCAAGGCCGCCGAGGAACGCACCGTCACCCAGCACCTGTTCAGCTGGATCCCGGTCGAGGGCTTCCAGGCGGACGTCGCCTTCCGGCTCGACCAGCTGTCGATGACGTTCGTCCTGCTGATCACCGGTGTCGGCTCGCTGATCCACCTGTACTCCGTGGGGTACATGGAGCACGACGAGCGGCGCCGCCGCTTCTTCGGCTACCTGAACCTGTTCCTCGCGGCGATGCTGCTGCTCGTCCTCGCCGACAACTACCTGCTGCTGTACGTCGGCTGGGAGGGCGTCGGTCTCGCCTCCTACCTGCTGATCGGTTTCTGGCAGCACAAGCCCAGCGCCGCCACGGCCGCGAAGAAGGCCTTCCTGGTCAACCGCGTCGGCGACATGGGTCTGTCCATCGCGATCATGCTGATGTTCCTGTGGTTCGGCACCTTCGCCTTCGAGCCGGTGCTCGGCAGCCACGGGGAGGCCGGGCTCGCCGGCGCCGCCGGTGAGGACAAGCTCACCGCGATCGCGCTGATGCTGCTGCTCGCCGCCTGCGGAAAGTCCGCCCAGGTGCCGCTGCAGTCCTGGCTCGGCGACGCCATGGAGGGCCCGACCCCGGTCTCGGCCCTGATCCACGCCGCGACCATGGTGACCGCGGGCGTCTACCTCATCGTCCGCTCCGGCGCGATCTTCAACGGCGCGCCCGACGCGCAGCTCGTCGTCACCATCGTCGGCGCGGTCACGCTCCTGTTCGGTGCGATCGTCGGTTGCGCGAAGGACGACATCAAGAAGGCGCTGGCCGGTTCGACCATGTCGCAGATCGGCTACATGGTGCTGGCCGCGGGCCTCGGCCCCATCGGCTACGTCTTCGCGATCATGCACCTGGTGACGCACGGCTTCTTCAAGGCCGGGCTGTTCCTCGGCGCCGGCTCGGTGATGCACGGCATGAACGACGAGGTCGACATGCGCCGCTACGGCGGGCTGCGCAAGTACATGCCGGTCACGTTCATCACCTTCGGCCTCGGCTACCTCGCCATCATCGGCTTCCCGGGCCTGTCCGGCTTCTTCTCCAAGGACAAGATCATCGAGTCCGCGTTCGCCAAGGGCGGCACCGAGGGCTGGATCCTCGGCGCCTGCGCCCTGCTCGGCGCGGCCATCACCGCGTACTACATGACACGCGTGATGCTGATGACGTTCTTCGGCGAGGAGCGCTGGCGCAACGCCCCGACGCCGTCCCCGGCCCAGCCGGACGTGGAGCCCGCCGCCGAGACGCGCGGCGAGTACACGCCGCCGCACCCCCACGAGTCGCCGGGCGTCATGACGATCCCGATGATCGTGCTGGCCATCGGCTCGGTGTTCGGCGGTGCGTTCTTCAGCATCGGCGACCGCTTCGTGCACTGGCTGGAGCCCATCACCGGGCACGACCACGGACACGCCCCGATCAGCGCCCTGACGGTGACGATCTCCACGGTCGCCGTGATGGTCATCGGTGTGGCGGTCGCCTGGGCCCAGTACGGGCGCCGCCCGGTGCCGGCCGTCGCCCCGCGCGGGTCGCTGCTCACCCGGGCCGCCCGCCGCGATCTGCTCCAGGACGACTTCAACCACGTGGTCCTGGTGCGCGGCGGCGAACACCTCACCCGCTCGCTGGTGTACGTCGACCACACCCTGGTCGACGGGGTCGTCAACGGCACGGCCGCCTCCATGGGCGGCCTGTCCGGGCGGATGCGCAGGCTGCAGAACGGCTTCGCGCGGTCCTACGCGGTCTCGATGTTCGGCGGCGCGGCGGTCCTGGTCGCCGCGACCCTGCTGATGAGGGCGGTCTGATACCGATGTCCTTTCCTCTGCTGACAGCGACGGCGGCGCTCCCGGCCATCGGGGCGATCGCCACGGCCGCCGTGCCGGCCGCGCGGCGCACCTCGGCCAAATGGCTCGCGCTGCTGTTCTCGCTCGCCACCCTGGTGCTCGCGATCGTCGTCCTGGTGCGTTTCGACCCGGGCGGCGACCGCTACCAGCTCACCGAGTCCCACGCGTGGATCGCCGACTTCGGCGTCCGCTACGAACTGGGCGTGGACGGCATCGCGGTCGCGCTGATCGCGCTGACCGCGCTGCTGATCCCGTTCATCGTCCTCGCGGGCTGGCACGACGCCGACCCGCTGGAGACCGGCAGCAGGCGGTGGCGGCCCACCCAGGGCTTCTTCGCGCTGATCCTGGCCGTCGAGGCGATGGTGATCCTCTCCTTCGAGGCCACCGACGTCTTCCTCTTCTACATCTTCTTCGAAGCCATGCTGATCCCGATGTACTTCCTCATCGGCGGCTTCGGGGACCGGGCCCACGAGCACGGCGAGGAGAAGGCGGCCACCCAGCGGTCGTACGCGGCGGTGAAGTTCCTGCTGTACAACCTGGCCGGTGGTCTGATCATGCTGGCCGCGGTGATCGGCCTGTACGTGGTCGCCGGGAACTTCTCGCTCACCGAGATCGCGCAGGCCCGTGCGAGCGGCGAGCTGGACATGGCGACCAGCACCGAACGCTGGCTGTTCCTCGGCTTCTTCTTCGCCTTCGCGGTGAAGGCGCCGCTGTGGCCGCTGCACACCTGGCTGCCCAACGCCATGCAGGAGTCCACCGCCCCGGTCGCCGTGCTCATCACGGCGGTCGTCGACAAGGTGGGCACCTTCGCGATGCTCCGCTTCTGCCTCCAGCTGTTCCCGGAGGCCAGCAAGTGGGCGACGCCCGCGATCCTCGTACTGGCGCTGATCAGCATCATCTACGGTGCGCTGCTCGCGGTCGGCCAGCGCGACATGAAGCGGCTGATCGCGTACGCGTCGATCTCGCACTTCGGCTTCATCATCATGGGCATCTTCGCGATGACCAGCCAGGGCCAGTCCGGGGCGACGCTCTACATGGTCAACCACGGCATCTCGACGGCCGTGCTGATGCTGATCGCCGGCTTCCTGATCTCGCGGCGCGGCTCGCGGCTCATCGCCGACTACGGGGGAGTGCAGAAGGTCGCGCCGGTGCTCGCCGGCACCTTCCTGATCGGCGGCCTGGCGACGCTCTCGCTGCCGGGGCTCGCGCCGTTCGTCAGTGAGTTCCTGGTCCTGGTCGGCACCTTCACGCGGTACCCGGTGATCGGAATCATCGCCACCTTCGGCATCGTCCTCGCCGCGCTCTACACCCTCGTCCTCTATCAGCGGACGATGACGGGCCCGGTGAAGCCGGAGGTCTCCGCGATGCCGGACCTGCGGGTGCGGGAGATCGCGGTGGTGGCGCCGCTGGTGGTGCTGCTGATCTTCCTGGGCGTCTACCCGAAGCCCGTCACGGACATCGTGAACCCGGCGGTGAAGCACACCATGTCCGACGTCGACAAGAAGGACCCCCGGCCCGAGGTGGAGGCGGCCAAGTGAGTGCAACAGCCGTCCACAGCCTGTGGACAACGGCGGCAACCGCAGCCGATCCGATCTCGAAGATCGACGCGCCGAAGATCGAGTACGGGCAGCTCGCGCCCACGTTGATCGTCGTCGGCGCGGCGATCGTCGGGGTGCTGATCGAGGCGGCCGTGCCGCGCAAGTCCCGTTATTACGCACAGATGTTCGTCGCCGTCGTGTCGCTCGCCGCCGCGTTCGCCGCGGTGGTCGCGCTCGCGGCCGACGGGTACGGCACGACCAAGGCGGGCATCGCGGCGATGGGCGCGATCGCCGTCGACGGACCGGCCCTGTTCCTGCAGGGCACGATCCTGCTGACGGCCCTGGTGGGCCTGTTCACCTTCGCCGAGCGGCGGCTCGATCCGGAGGCGCACGGCAACCGGGTCGACTCCTTCGCCGCGCAGGCCGCGTCCGTGCCGGGCAGCGACAGCGAGAAGAAGGCGGTCAAGGCCGGCTTCACCACCACCGAGGTCTTCCCGCTGCTGCTCTTCGCGGTCGCCGGCATGCTGATCTTCCCGGCGGCCAACGACCTGCTGACGCTGTTCGTGGCGCTGGAGGTCTTCTCCCTGCCGCTCTACCTGCTGTGCGCACTGGCCCGCCGCAAGCGGCTGATGTCGCAGGAGGCCGCGGTCAAGTACTTCCTGCTCGGCGCGTTCGCCTCCGCGTTCACGCTGTTCGGCATCGCCCTGCTGTACGGCTACTCCGGCTCGATGTCGTACGCCACGATCGCGCAGGTCGTCGACGGCACGATCCAGGACATCAACCCGGCGCTCGCCGACACCATGGGCAACGACGCGCTGCTGCTGGTGGGCGCCGCGCTGCTGGTGATGGGCCTGCTGTTCAAGGTCGGCGCCGTCCCGTTCCACATGTGGACGCCGGACGTCTACCAGGGCGCGCCGACACCGGTCACCGGATTCATGGCGGCGGCCACGAAGGTCGCGGCGTTCGGCGCGCTGCTGCGCGTGCTGTACGTCGTCCTGCCGGGCCTGCGCTGGGACTGGCGGCCGGTGATGTGGGCGGTGGCGATCGTCACCATGCTCGGCGGTGCGATCGTCGCGATCACGCAGACCGACATCAAGCGGCTCCTGGCGTACTCGTCGATCGCGCACGCGGGCTTCATCCTCGCCGGTGTGATCGCGACGACGCCGGACGGTGTCTCGTCGGTCCTGTTCTACCTGGCCGCGTACTCCTTCGTGACGATCGGCGCGTTCGCGGTGGTCACGCTGGTGCGCGACGCGGGCGGTGAGGCGACGCACCTTTCCAAGTGGGCAGGTCTTGGGCGCAGGTCCCCGCTGGTCGCGGCGGTGTTCGCGGTGTTCCTGCTGGCCTTCGCGGGCATTCCGCTGACGTCCGGATTCGCGGGCAAGTTCGCCGTGTTCAAGGCGGCGGCGGAGGGCGGCGCGGCGCCCCTGGTCGTGGTCGGCGTGATCTCGTCGGCGATCGCGGCGTTCTTCTACATCCGCGTGATCGTGCTGATGTTCTTCAGCGAACCGCGCCCCGAGGGCCCGACCGTCGCGGTGCCGTCACCGCTGACGATGACGGCGATCGCGGTCGGCGTGGCGGTGACGGTGGTGCTGGGCGTGGCCCCGCAGTACTTCCTGGAGCTGGCGGGCGACGCGGGGGTGTTCGTGCGCTGACCTAGGCGTCGCAGGGAGTGGCCCGGTCCCCGATCCGCGGGGCGCCGGGCCGCTGTCGTTCACACGTTCGGGTAGGGGTCTGTGGATAACTCCGGGGCTGTCGGCGCGGGCCCCTATCGTGGACGCAGTGGCCGAAGGACCACGAGAGCCGCAGCACTACGAGAGACGACGCGGGACGACGTACGGGGGACAGGACGATGGGTGGGACGGGCGGTGTCGCCGACATGGCAGTGACGCAGAGTGAGGCGCTGGCCGCGCTGCACCGGGTGTTCGGGTACGAGGCCTTCCGGGGTGAGCAGGAGGCCGTCGTCGAGCACGTGGTGGCCGGGGGCGACGCGGTCGTCCTCATGCCGACCGGCGCCGGCAAGTCGCTGTGCTATCAGATCCCCGCCCTGGTCAGGCCCGGCACGGGCATCGTCGTCTCCCCGCTGATCGCGCTGATGCACGACCAGGTGACCGCGCTGCGGGCGCTGGGCGTGCGGGCCGGGTTCATGAACTCCACGCAGGACTTCGACGAGCGGCGCATGGTGGAGGCGGAGTTCCTGGCGGGCGAGCTGGACCTGCTGTACCTCGCCCCGGAGCGGCTCCGGCTCGACGCCACACTGGATCTGCTCTCACGCGGGAAGATCTCCCTCTTCGCCATCGACGAGGCGCACTGCGTGTCCCAGTGGGGCCACGACTTCCGGCCCGACTACCTGATGCTGTCCGTGCTCGGCGAGCGGTGGCCGGACGTGCCCCGGATCGCCCTGACGGCGACGGCCACGCGGGCCACCCACCGGGAGATCACCGAACGGCTGGGGCTCGAGGGCGCCCGGCACTTCGTGGCGAGCTTCGACCGGCCCAACATCCAGTACCGGATCGTGCCGAAGGCCGACCCGAAGAGGCAGCTGCTGAGCTTTCTGCGCGAGGAGCACACGGGCGACGCGGGCATCGTCTACTGCCTGTCGCGCAACTCCGTGGAGAAGACCGCCGAGTTCCTCACCCGCAACGGCATCGAGGCGGTGCCGTACCACGCGGGTCTGGACGCGGGGACGCGCGCCGCGCACCAGGCGCGTTTCCTGCGGGAGGACGGGCTGGTCGTGGTCGCCACCATCGCGTTCGGCATGGGCATCGACAAGCCGGACGTCAGATTCGTCGCCCACCTCGACCTGCCCAAGTCCGTCGAGGGCTACTACCAGGAGACGGGGCGTGCGGGGCGTGACGGGCTGCCGTCCACGGCCTGGATGGCGTACGGCCTCAACGACGTCATACAGCAGCGCAAGCTGATCCAGACGGGCGAGGGCGACGAGGCGTACCGGCGGCGGGCCAATCAGCACCTGGACGCGATGCTGGCGCTGTGCGAGACCGCTCAGTGCCGGCGCGGGCAGCTCCTCGCCTACTTCGGCCAGGACCCCGACTCCCCCGCCTGCGGCAACTGCGACACCTGTCTCACCCCGCCGGAGACCTGGGACGGCACCGTCGCCGCGCAGAAGGTGCTGTCCACGGTGGTGCGGCTGCAGCGGGAGCGCGGGCAGAAGTTCGGTGCGGTGCAGATCGTCGACATCCTGCTGGGCAAGCGCACCGCCAAGGTCATCCAGTTCGATCACGACCAGCTGTCCGTGTTCGGGATCGGCCAGGAAGTCGGCGAGGCGGAGTGGCGCGGCGTCATCCGGCAGTTGCTGGCCCAGGGGCTGCTCGCGGTCGAGGGCGAGTACGGCACGCTGGTGCTGAGCGAGGCCAGCGGGGCCGTACTGCGCAGGGAGCGGGAGGTGCCGCTGCGGAAGGAACCGAAGAAGCCGGCCACCTCGCGATCGGCGGGGTCGGGATCGGCGGGTTCCGGACGTGGCGAGCGCAAGGCCAAGGCCGCAGCGGCCGAGCTGCCCGAGTCCCTGGTGCCGGCCTTCGAGGCGCTGCGGGCCTGGCGGGCCGAGCAGGCCCGGGAGCAGGGCGTCCCCGCGTACGTGATCTTCCACGACGCCACGCTCCGGGAGATCGCGACGGTGTGGCCGACGTCCGTGCGGGAGCTCGGCGGCATCAGCGGCGTGGGCGAGAAGAAGCTGGCGACCTACGGGGAGGGCGTCCTGGCGGTGCTGGACGCGCTGGGCGGGCCGTCCGGCGAGGCGGACGCGCTGGGCGGGCCGTCCGGCGAGGCGGCGGGGCGGCCCGCGGAGAGCGACCACGACTGGCCGGCGCCGGACGAGGAGCCGGAACCGGAGCCGGACTGGTGAGTGAGCCGGCGGAACGGCGGGCGTGAGCCGGCGGAACGGCGGGTGTGAGCCGGCCGGTCCCGTCACGGCAGGGCCGTCAGACCCGGCGCGAAGGTGATCAGGAGGGGGATCAGCGGGACCAGTGCCGCCGCGGTCGTCGTCAGGGCGCGACGGCGGCGGTCGAGGCGGGGCGGGGGCTCCAGCAGGCGGTCGACGCGCTCGCCGAGCAGGCGGTGGCTGGAGGCGCAGGACAGCACGCCGCGGTGCTGGTTGAGCTCGATGAGGGCCAGGGCCGTGGTCAGGTGGCCGCAACGGCGGGAGGCGGTGTCGTCGGCGGCCAGTTCGACCAGGCGGTGGGTCTGGTCGCAGAAGTGGGCGAACAGCGGGATACGGGGGAAACCGGTGGCCAGTGCGGTGGACAGGTGCAGCAGCCAGTCGTGGCGGGCGCGGGCGTGGCCGCGTTCGTGCGTGAGGACGGCGTCGAGCTGGTGGTCGGTGAGGCGGTGCAGGGCGCCGGTGGTGACGATCAGCTGGGGCGGGTGGCCCGGCATCCACCAGGCGTCCGGGTACTCGTCCTCCAGCACCAGCAGCGGACCGCGGGCGGCGGGCAGACCGGCCGGCAGGTCGGGGGCGCGTTCGCGCAGATGTGCCCGCGCCTGCGCGCGGCGCCGACGGGCCTCGACCAGCTCCCGGCCGAGCATCGCGGTCGTCCAGGCGGCACCGCACGCCAGCAGTACCGTCAGGACGGTCGCCCACGGCGAGGCGGCGGACAGATCGTAGGCCGCGGTCACCGCGGGCGGTGCCGGGGCGAACAACTGGGCGCGGACGGTGCCGAAGACGGCTGCGGCACCCAGCGCGAGCGCCGTCACACAGCACAGCAGCACGGTGGCGACGAGGCACTGCCACACCCACAGCGCCACCACCGGCTCCCGCTCCGGCCACTTCGCCCGCGTCAGCGCGCGAGGGACGGGCACGGCGGCCGTCACGGCGACCACGCTCAGCAGGAGCAGGCAGACGGTCATGCCACGGGCTCCGGATCCTCGTCGGAAGGGCGGCTTCGGGTCGTACGGGGTCATGCGGAGTCGTACGGGGTCGTGCGTGGGGTGAGCGGGTGCCGTGCGCGGCCGCGGCACACCGCCCGACGCCCAGTATGACGGCGTGGGGCGGTGTGAGGCAGGGGTCGGCCGGGATCTCCGTGGTCCCCGGCCGGGTCGGGCCGGCGCGGTCAGGCCGTGGGGACCACCCGGCCGGTGACCTCGCCGAGGCCCACGCGGACCCCGTCCGGGCCGGGCGCCCAGGCGGACAGGGTCACCACGTCGCCGTCCTCGAGGAACGTCCGCTTGCCGTCGGGCAGTTCGAGGGGGTCGCGGCCGTTCCACGTCAGTTCCAGCAGGGAGCCGCGTTCCCGCTCGGCGGGGCCGCTCACCGTGCCGGAGCCGTAGAGGTCGCCGGTGCGCAGGGAGGCGCCGTTGACCGTCATGTGGGCGAGCTGCTGGGCGGCCGTCCAGTACATGGTGGAGAAAGGAGGCTCGGAGACCACATGACCGTTGACGCTGACGGAGATCCGCAGGTCGTAGCCGCCGGGTTCGTCGTCCGCGTCGTCCAGGTACGGCAGCAGGTCATGGGTGCGCTCCGGCGGGGCCACCCGGGCCGCGTCCAGGGCGTCCAGCGGGGTGATCCACGCCGACACCGAGGTGGCGAAGGACTTGCCGAGGAACGGGCCGAGGGGGACGTACTCCCAGGCCTGGATGTCCCGCGCGGACCAGTCGTTGAGGAGGCACAGGCCGAAGACGTGGTCGCGGAAGTCACCGAGCGGCACCGGCCGGCCCATCTCGGACGGCACCCCGACCACGAAGCCGACCTCGGCCTCGATGTCCAGCCGGACGGACGGACCGAAGACCGGCGCGGGGTCGGACGGCGCCTTGCGCTGACCCGAGGGCCGCACGACATCCGTGCCGGACACCACGACCGTGCCGGAGCGGCCGTGGTAGCCGATCGGCAGGTGCTTCCAGTTGGGGGTCAGGGAGTCGGGCGCGTCGGGACGGAACATGCGGCCGACGTTCCGGGCGTGGTTCTCCGACGCGTAGAAGTCGACGTAGTCCGCGACCTCGAAAGGCAGGTGCAGGGTGACCTCGGACAGCCGGTGGAACAGCGGCTCGACGGTCTCGCGGTGCGCCGGGACGGTCACCCAGGCCGTGAGCGCCCTGCGCACGTCCGACCAGGCCGTGCGGCCCGCCGCCAGCAGCGGGTTGAGGGTCGGGCGGGCGAGCAGGGAGGCGTACGGGGAGCCGAGGGCGTGCGCCGCCGCGCCGGCGTCGAGGACGTGGTCGCCGAGCCGGACACCCACGGTCCGCTCCGACGAGCCGGGGGGCGAGAACACGCCGTACGGCAGGTTGTGCGGGCCGAAGGGATCGCCCTCGGGGACATCGAAGGGGGGCATCGGGTGCTGCCTCACTTTCGTCTGCGCAGGTGCTCCACGAGACCGTGGCCGTGCCACACGTTACGGGTGCCACCGCGCTCTTGGGCAGAGCCGGTGTGGTGGCGCGGGGGCGCACGGGGCTGCTGAGCAGGGCGGACGGGTGCGCCGGGGCTCGGGCCCGGCTTCCCCTTGCGTACCGGAGGTTATCCACAGGATGGGATGCAATCTTGACGGAGCGGTGCGAAGGGGGCGACTCTGGGCGAGTGCCGGAAGGCCTCGGGGAGGGGGCGGTTCCGAAGGCACACCAGGGGGGCGGATGGCCATTGGGGAGGCCCGTCCGGGCTCCGCGCAGTCTGGCTCGCGGCCGAACAGGCTGGAAGAGACCATGCGCGGCCGGCTCGGCCGGGAATGTGTGTACGTGCCGTCATGCAGGTTCGGGCTATTCGTGGCGCTGCGCCACTGGTGCCCGCCGGGCGGCCGGGTGCTGATGTCGCCGGTCAACGACGACGTCATCTTCTTCGTGGTGCTCGCGGCCGGACTGCGCCCGGTGCAGGCCCCGTTGAACCCGCTGGACGCCTCCATCGACATCGATGCCGTGCCCGAGGAGGTGTGGGGCTCCCTGTCGGCCGTACTGACCACCAACCTGTACGGCAACCCGGACCCGGCGCCGGAACTGCGGGCGCGGTGCGACGGGTTGGGCATCCCGCTGTTCGAGGACGCGGCGCACGCCATCGGCAGCGAGAGAGGCGGCCGGCCGGTCGGGGCGTGGGGGGACGCCTCCGTGTTCAGCCTGTCCAAGCATGCCGGCGCTCAGGCGGGCGGCATCCTCGCGTTCGCCGACCCGGACCGCTCCGAGGCACTCCGGTCGGCCTGCGCCGAGCTGCTCACGCCGTCCCGGGCGACGTCCGAACTCGCTTATGGCGTACGCCCCTACGCGGAGGCCGCCGTGCGCGGGCTGCGGCTGCGGCGGGCCGCCTGGGCCACCCTGCGGCTGCTGGGACTGACGGAGCGCGAGGGCATCCGCATGCCGCTGCGGCCGCAGGAGCTGGCCGCTGCCGCCGACGCGGCCCCGGACCTGACGGCGTACGACCCTTGGGTGCGCGTCGACATGCACGACTACCGGCTGACGTCCGGTCCGCTGCGGCTGCGGCGGATCCGGCGCAGGCTGGAGCGGCTGGACGAGGTGCTGGCCGCCGCGCGGGAGGGCACGGAGCTGCTGCTGTCGACGCGGTGGGCGCTGCGGCGGGAGGGCAGTGCGGTGCAGCCGTTGTTCCGGGTGCCGCTGTTCGTGGCCGACCGGGACGCGGCGATCGCGGCGCTGGCGCGGCGCGGCATCGTCGTCGGCTATCTCTACGATCCGCCGCTGGACGACTACGCGGGGGAGGAGTTCACCGACCTCTCGCCCGCGCCCGAGGCGGCACGCTGGTTCGCGCGGCATGCGCTGCCCGTGGATCCGCTGCGGGCGCGAGAGGCCGTCGAGGCGCTGGAGCGGGCCCGGGTGCGGCCCGCCGAGCCGCCGGAGCGCACCGTGCGGGAGCCCGGTGGCCCGACGCCGGGCGAGGGGAAAGCGACCTCGAGGGAGCTGGGACCGTCCCGTGGCTGAGACCCAGGTGCACGAGCGGGCCGCGGTGCGTGACACCGGCGGCGGGCACCGGCCTGCCGGCAGTGGATCCGGCTCGGACTCCCTGTTCAAGAACGCCTACTTCCTCATGCTCAGCACGGGTGTGTCCGCCGTGCTCGGTCTGGGCTTCTGGCTCGTGGCCGCGCGCTACTACTCCGAGGACGCGGTCGGACAGGGCTCCGCCGCGATCGCCGCGATGCGGCTGCTCGCCAGCATCACGGCGACCACCATGATCGGCGCGGTCGTCCGCTTCGTACCGCGCGCGGGGCGCGAGACCGGGCGGCTGGTGTGGGGGGTGTACGGGGCGAGTTCCCTGGTCGTCGCCCTGGCCGCCGGGGTCTTCCTGCTGACGCTCGATCAGTGGGGCGCGTCCTACGCACCGCTCGGCACACCGCTGGCGGGCGCGTTGTTCGTCGCGGCGTGCGTGGCGTGGGCGCTGCTCACCCTCCAGGACGGGGTTCTGACGGGGCTGCGCAAGGCGGAGTGGGTGCCGGCCGGGAACGCGGTGTTCTCCGTCGGGAAACTGGTCCTGCTCGCCGTGTTCGCGAGCGCGCTGCCGGTGCTGGGCATCTTCGTCTCCTGGGCCGTGGCGATCGCCTTCTCCACGCTGCCGCTCGGCTGGCTGATCTTCCGCAGACTCATCCCGCGCCAGGCCGCCGCCGACCGCGACCTGGAACCTCCCCGGCTGCGCGACATGGGCCGGTTCCTCGCCGGGGACTCGCTCGGTGCGCTGTTCAGCCTGGCGATGATCAATCTGCTCCCGGTGATGGTCGCGGTCCGCTTCAGCGCCGCGGAGAACGGCTACTTCTACGTGGCGTACACCGTCGGCGGCACCATGGAGTTCATGGCCATCAACATGGCCTCCTCCCTCACCGCCCACGCCTCGCACGACCCGCGCCAGCTCGCCGACGGGGTGCGGGGGGCGCTGCGCCGGATGACGCTGCTGCTGGTGCCGGTGGTGCTGGTCCTCGTGGTGTTCGCGCCGCAGATCCTCACGCCGTTCAGCGCGGATTACGCCGAGCACGGCTCGACGGTGCTGCGGCTGCTCGCGCTCGGTGCGCTGCCCCGGGTCGTGGTGGAGCTCTACATCGGTGTGCTGCGGGTGCAGGGGCGCACCGGTGTGCTCGCCGCGCTGCAGGGCGCCATGTGCGTGCTGGTGCTGGGCAGCGCGGCCGTGCTGTTCACGCCGGCGGGCATCTCGGGCGCCGGGTGGGCCGTGCTGATCAGCATGACGCTGATCGCCGTCGTCTCGGTGTTCGGACTGCGCTCGGCGCTGCGCGAACGGCCCGGTGAGCAGCGCGAGCGTCCCTCCGCCGCCGCTCCCGTCTACGGCACACGCTGGGCCAGGCTCAACGCCACCGCCGGGTACGGCACGGGCTGGGCCCGCCGGGCCGCGTACGAGGACGGCGACGCGGAGGTAGACGGCGAGGACACGGTCACGCTGATCATCGGCCACCCGGGGTACGAACGGGAGGCCCTTCACTCGGACACGGTGGCGTTCATCGTGCGGCCGCATACCCGGGAGGAGCGCGAGGGGGGCGTCGACCCGGGACCGGTGGGCCATGGCGACGCTGCCGACGCCAGCGGTGGGGCTGCCGAGGACCGCGGCGACGCCACCGGCGATCGCGGTGGGGCCGTCGAGGACGCGGCCGGGTACGCGGGGGCGGACGAGCGGGGGAGGAGCGGCGGGCGCGAAGAGACGGACGGCGGGCGCGGACTGGACGCTGCACGGGAGACGTACGCCGGGCGCGAGCGGACGCCGCGGGATACGCCGCCGCAGGCGCCGGAGGATCGGGCGCCGGAGGAGCAGGAGCCGGAAGAGCGGGCGTCGGGAGTACAGACGCCGGAAGATCGGGCGCCGCTGGAGCAGGAGCCGGAAGAGCGGGCGTCGGGAGTACAGACGCCGGAAGATCGGGCGCCGGAGGAGCAGGAGCCGGAAGATCGGGCGCCGCTGGAGCAGGAACCGGAAGAGCGGGCGCCGGAAGACCAGACGCCGGAAGATCGGGCGCCGCTGGAGCAGGAACCGGAAGAGCGGGCGCCGGAAGACCAGACGTCGGAAGAGCAGAAACCGGAAGACCAGGAGCCGGAAGACCAGGCGCCTGAGGAGCAGGAGGCGCCCGGGGGCGAAGCGGCGGGCGTGCGGGACGACTCACCGAGTGCGCGTGCGGCGGCGGACGCCGACCGGCAGGGCGCGCCGCCCGTGCACGAGGAGCCCGACCGCGAGGGCGGGCCCCAGGCGTCCCCGGAAGAAGGGAAGCGCCGTGCGCGAGTTGAGGAACCTGACCAGCCCGGCGAGCGTCAGGTGCCGGGGGACGGTGAGGCGCAGGGCGGTGGCCGGCGATCGCCGTGGGACGTCGTGTTGCCGGCCGGCCGGCCGGTGTGGGCCTCGGACGCGTCGGCAGGCGGCTCCGGCTGGGAGCGGCGAGGACCGACGGAAGTCAGCAGTCCGCCCTGGGCGGCCGAGCCGCCACTCGGTCCCCGTTCCGCCTCCGGTACATCGCTCCCGTCGCTCCCGTCCATCGGCACGTCACCCCGGCCCGCAGGCGCAGTCTCCCCCCGCCACGACCCGGCACGCCCGGCACGCCCCGCACCCCCCACGCCCACCGGACCGTCCTCACCCCGACCCCATGACGACCCCGACCGCACCCTCAAAGGCGTCCTGTGGGCCCTGCTCGCTCTTGCCACCCTCGCCTTCTGGATGTCCGTGCGCGCCCTGCCCTGGCTCGACGGGGCCGGTGAGAAGGAGCTCACCGGGCGGGAGTTGCTGGAAGGGATGCCGGCGGCAGCCCTGGGCGCCGGTGGTGTACTGCTGCTCGTGTTCGTCGCCGCGGTGACGTTGTGCACGCGCCCCGACGCCCTGCTGCCCGGTACCGCACTGGGTTCCGCCCTGCTCGCCCTGCACGCCGCGCCCGTCGCCCTCGGCCGGGAACCGGCGCCGGTGGACGGTGCGTTGTACTCGAAGACGGCCGGTTTTCTCGCGGAGGCGGTGGGGCTGGAGGGGCCCGGACCGCTGCTGCGCTGGACGCCGCTCGTCTGCATGCTGCTGTGCCTCGTCCCTCTGTGGCTGCTGCTCGCCGGCGCGGGCGCGTGGCTGTCGTGGTCGGGGCGCTGGGGGGTTCTGTACCTGATCGCGGTGGGCGGCTGGGTCTGGAGGGACGAGCTCGCGCCGCTCACCCCGCTGCTGCTCGTCGTACTCGCCGTACTCGCCCTGCTCCTGCCGCTCGGCCGCGCCGCCGTGAGAGCCGCGGCAGGAGCCCTGCCCGACCGCAGACAACCGAACGACCGATCCAGGGACTGATCAAGCTTCAGAGCCGAACCGCCAGGGGGGAACCACCGTGCGTCCGCCAGCAACGCCACGCGAGAGATCCGCGTCCGAGCCCGCGCCCGAGCGTACGCCGACGCCGGTCACCCCTGACGAGCCCGCCACGACGAGCACGGCACGGACACCGCCGTCCTCGGAGTCGTCCAGCCCGGCCCACGAGCCCGTGACGGATCTGTCCGACCTGCCGCCCGCCTGGTCCGGGCGCCGCGCCCGCGCCGCCTGGCCCGCCCTTCCGCTGCTCGTCGCGCTCGCCCTGTGGGGGTACGCGGTACGGCACACCGATGTGTCGCGGCTCGACGACTTCGGGCTCGTCACGGCGCTCCACCCGAGCTTCTGGGCCGGCCTCGCCGTCCTCACCGCGGGCTTCTGGTTCACGGTGCGCGATCCGCGCCGGCCCGGTGCCTGGTCGGCGGCGTACGTGCTCGGGCTGCTGGTGATGGAGCGGGCCACGCAGGCCGTGCTCTATCCGACGCCGCTGTACGCGTGGGCGTGGAAGCACGACGGCGTCGTCGACCACCTGCTGACGGCCGGCGGGCTGCAGAGCGCCGACCAGGTGGGCGACATGGCGGTGTACGACCAGTGGCCGGGCTTCTTCGCCGCGCAGGCCGCGCTGGTGCGGCTGCTGGGCGTGGACTCGGCCGCGATGTACATGGCGTGGTGGCCGCTGGCGTCCAGCCTGATGCTGCTGCTCCCGCTGCTGCTGATCTACCGCACCTTCACCGAGGACCGGCGGCTGATCTGGACCGGCGTGTGGCTGTTCTTCGTCGCCAACTGGGTGGGCCAGGACTACTTCTCGCCGCAGTCGGTGGCGTTCGCGCTGCACCTCGGTGTGCTGGCCGTGGTGCTGCGCCGGTACGGCCGTTCCGGCGGCGGGCGTGGGCGGCGCGGGCAGGCCGTGTGGACAGCCGCCCTCAGCGTGATGCTGGTCGCCATCGTCATCTCGCACCAGCTCACCCCGGGCATGCTGGCCGCCTCGCTGCTGGCCCTGTGCCTGATCCGCCGCTACCGGGACTGGGTGCCGGTGGTCACCACCGTGGTGATCTTCCTGGCCTGGTGTCTGACGGCCGCGCTGCCCTTCCTGTCCGCCGCGCTGCCGGACATGCTCCGCTCCGTGGGCGACGTCGGCGGCAACGTGGCCACCGGGTACGGTGCCACCCCGACCGGCACCGGGGCGGTGGCGACGTCCTGGGCGGCCCGGCTGCTGTCCGGCTCGGTGCTGCTCCTCGCGGTGGCGGGGGTGTGGCGGCAACGGGTGCTGCGGCACCGGGCGCTGCCGCTGCTGGTGATCGCGGCGGCGCCGCTGCCGATGTTCGTGGCGAGCAGCTACGGCAGCGAGATGATCTTCCGGGTGCTGATGTTCATGCTGCCCGGCGTGGCGTTCTTCGCCGCCGCGGCGCTGCTGCCGAAGGTCCGCACGCTGGCCGGCGAGGCCCGCGAGAAGGACGCGCACACCACCGCACCGGCCGCGGGGCGGCGGGCCGTCACGGTGGGGGCCCCGCTGCTCACCCTGCTCGCCGGGACGCTGGCCTTCGTGCCGAGCTACTCGGGCAAGGACCGGATCAACTACTTCCCGCCCGAGGAAGTGAACCTGGTCCAGCGACTGTTCGACGAGGCGGCCGAGGGCTCGATGGTGGTCGCCGCCAACCGCAACTACCCGCTCGCCTACGCCGAGTACGGCAGCATCGACCACTACTGGTTCCTCGACGACGACCGCCGTCACGTCGACGCCATCGTCAAGGAACCGGCCGCCACCCTCGCCCGCGACATGGCGGGAGGGGAGCGTCCGGGCCGCGCCTACTTCCTCCTCACTCAGGGGCAGTTGGCCAACTCCGAGATGAACGGGCAGCTCACCGAGGCCCAGCTGGAGCGGATACGGAAATCCGTCGCCGCGTCGCCGCGGTTCCGGCTGGTGGCCGAGAACAGCGCGGGAGTGGTCTACGAACTGCGGCAGCAAGGAGGTGCGGCGCGATGACACCGCAGGAACTCGTGGTGAGGATGCTCCCGCCGTTCGGCGGCTGGCTGGCGCTCGCCGCGCTCGCCCTGCCCGGCGGGTCTCCGCTGCGCGGCGCCGCGGTGGCCGTGTTCCTGGCGGCGGGGCCGGGCGCGGCCCTGGTCGGGCTCTGCGGGCCCGCGCTGCGCGTGCGGTCCGCGCAGGGGCCCGTCGAGCGGCGCGACCCGCACTTCGCCCGTCACTCCGATCTGCTGGAGCGGCTGATGCTGGTCGTCTTCGTCAGCGTCGCCGCGGTGATGATCGTCGCGACGGTGCTGATCGCCACGCACACCTTCACCGCGCCGCGCGTGCTGCTCGCCCTCACCGTGCTCACCACGCTCGCGGCGTTCTGCCCGCGCCTGCGCGCCTCCCCGCCGACACCGGCGCCGACGCCGACGTCGGCCACGCCCAGGACAGGAAAGGGTTCCGCTCTGTGAGGTTCGCTCGTCCCTTTCACCGCACCTCCGAAGGCCGGCACCGCAAGCCGGGACCACAGGACGCAGACACGGGCACCGACACGGAGGAGGTGCCGCCGCCGGGGTCCCGCCGCCGTCGGCTGCTGATCACGTCCGCCGCGGTGGTCAGCGCGGTCATGGTCGCCGTGCTGGCCCTGAGGGACGCCTCAGGGCCGTCGGGTTCGGGTCCGGAGCCGTCCGCGATGGGCGAGAAGTGCCGGCCCACGGCGCTGCTGGAGCCGCCCTGCGGCGCCTGGTTCGGCGCGTTCGTGCCGCACGAGCGCGCCGACCTGGAGGAGAAGGTGGCGGCGTACGAGCAGCGCGTGGGCCGCAAGCTCGACATCGTGTACACGTACCACGACATGTCCCTGCCCGAGGGCACCCGCAGGGAGGGCCAGCTGCTCAGCCCGGAGGAGCAGCGCGTCGGCGAGGACCGCATGCTGCTGCTGTCCTGGGAGAGCAAGTGGTGGGGCGGCACCAAGAAGCAGCAGCCGACGTGGAAGCAGATCGCCGACGGTGAGCTCGACGCGTCCGTCATCGACGTCCAGGCCCGGCGCATCAAGGAGTACGGCGAGCGCACCGGCAAGAAAGTCTTCCTCTCCTTCGACCTGGAGATGGACACCCGCACCCCGGACAACGGCACACCCGCCCAGTACGTGAAGGCGTACCGGCACATCCACGACCGGTTCCGTGAGCTGGGCGTCGACAACGTGGTGTGGACCTGGATCATCACCGGATACCTCGACCACGCCGACCTGTTCGAGCGGATGTACCCGGGGGACGAGTACGTCGACTGGATCGGCTACAACCAGTACAACTACTACCGCTGCCACAACACCGACTGGCTGAGCTTCGCCCAGACCCAGACGGCCACGCACGACTGGATACGCAAGAACATCTCCGACGACAAGCCGCTGATGCTGTCCGAGTTCGGAACGGCGGTGGACGCGGCCCGCCCGCAGCGGCAGGCCGAGTGGTACGCGCAGGTGCCGCGCGTGCTGAAGGAACTGGAGGGCGTCAAGGCGGCCCTCCAGTGGAACTACCGCGACCCCGGACCCCACTGCAACCTCGCCGTGGCCGACGAGGCGGCCTGGGACAGCCTGCGCAAGGTCGCCGCCGACCCCTACCTGAACCAGCCCCGGAAGTGACCGGGCGACGGCCCGCCGGAGGACACCTCGCGGGAGGGCACCCCGCCGGAGAACTCAGCAGCGCCCGAGAACTCGCCCGGAAGCCCTCGGGGTGACGAACGGCCCGACCGGTCAGCCCGCGAACTCGGGTCCGTGGACGGCCGCTCGGGCGCGCCGGTACCAGCGCCACCCGATCGTCCTCGGGCCGTCCCGGTACGGAGCGATCCGCGCACCGGCGCCCGCGAGCCAGGTCCGGACGTCGGCCACGGTGTGCGAGCGGCGGACGATGAGCCGGGCGATGCGGTAGCGCTCGTCCCGCTCCGAGCTGAGCGCATGCCGCACGGCGGTCGCCGTCTCGTAGCCGACGTCCGCCGCCATCGACCTGACGCGGGGACTGTTGTAGCCGTGCGGGTAGGCGAGATGGGGGACCGGGTGCCCGAGGGCGTCCTCCAACGCGGCCTTGGAGTCGCGCAGTTCGGCCCGCAGGCGTCCGCGGGACAGGGTGTCCAGCTGGGCGTGGGTGACCGTGTGACTGCCGATCTCCATGCCCGCGCGCTCCAGTTCCGCCGCCTGGCCGAGCGCCATCATCGGCGCGGGCGGCAGCAGGCACCGCCCGCCGGGCGCGAGGGCGCCGGTGGTGAGATACGCGGTAGCGGGCAGCGCGCGCTCGGCCAGCGCGTCGGCGGTGGGCCCTGGCAGGTCGGCGAAACCGTCGTCGAAGGTCAGCAGCACCGGCCGGGGCGGCAGCGGTGCCCGTCCCGCGAGATGACCGGCGAGGGCGCTGATGGTGACGGGGGTGCGGCCACTGTCCAGGACGGCGTCGAGATGCGCGGCGAACTCCCGGGGCGTGACGGTGAACTCAGCGATCCACTCCGGCGGATCGTCCATCACGGCGTGGTACAGGAACACGGGGATGGCCGACTCCGTGCGGGGCCCGGACGTCCCCTCGGCCTCCGCTCTGCCGGCCGGCGGATCCTGCGGCGAGGTCGTCATCTCCGCCCCCTCCTCGCAGCGTCCCGCACGGCCCGCCGGGCGCGCAGATAGCCGACGGGCCCGTACAGCATCCCCCTGCGCTGCAGACGGGACAGGCGCCGCGGCCAGGGATGCGTACGGCTGCCGTGGTCCCCCGGAGCGCCACCCGGCGCCGCTCCGTCTCCCTCCGTCTCCCGTACGGCGGTCAGCGCCCGCGCGTGAGCGAGGCCCCGCGGAAGCCGGGCGAGGAAGGCGGGCAGCAGCGCGGGCCGGTTGACCAGGATCGCGGTGAGGTAGGCGGTGAGACCGGCGCCATAGCCGTGGGCCTGGGTCTCCAGGTCCGCCCAGGTCTCCCGGTGGTGGTGCCACACCAGTGCCCGGGGTGTGTAGTGCAGCCGGTGCCCGTGGGCGAGGACGCGGACGAAGCCGTAGAGGTCGTCGCCGCCCCGGGCGGGGGTGCCGGCACCGGTGGCGGGGTCGAAGCCGCCGACGGCGCGCAGCACGTCCGTGCGGAACGCCATGTTCGCCCCGGAGCCGAACCGCCCCGCCGTGAACGGGAACAGCGGCTCGTCTCGGGGCGGGTTCGCGGGGTCGTACGTCGTCGGCGTGAAGCCCTTCGCGAAGCCGCCGTGGCTCTCCAGCAGGACCTGGGCCGGGGTGCGCAGCCGGGCGGGCAGGATCAGGCCGGTGGTGCAGCCGAGGCGCGGGTCGGCGGTGAAGGGGGCGGTCAGTTCGGTGAGCCAGCGGGGATCGGCGATCACGTCGTCGTCGGTGAACGCGATCACCTCGCCACCGGCCTCCGCCAGGCCGGTGTTGTGGGCGACGGCGAGCCCGGGGACCGGCTCGCGCACATAGCGCACGCGCTCCCCGTACTTCCGGTGCACCAACTCCTTCGTCGCGTCGGTCACGGGCGCGTTGTCGACCACGACGATGTCGAAGCGCGGGTGGTCCTGGGCGAGCAGCGAGTCGAGCGCGCGGGCCAGCTGCCCGGCCCGCTCCCGGGTCGCGACGACGACCGAGGCGGACGGCGGTGAGACGACCGAGGCGGACGGCGGTGACGTGACGGGACCGGCCGGGCCGGCGTCCCCCGCGAGCACCTCCCGAGCCGGTCCCGCCAGCACCGTCCGCGGATCCGCCCCCTCCGGCACCCGCCCCAGGAACGTCCCGACCGGCACACCCGCCCTTCTGACCAGCACGAACACCTCGCCATGGGTCACCGGCGGGCTGCCCGGACCGGGTCTCAGCGTCGCCTCCGCGCCGTTCAGATCCAGCTCGGCGACCTGCACCGCCCCGATGGCCAGGAACCGCCGTATCTCCTCCTGCGTACGTGCTGCACGCGACATGGCCTTCCCCCTCCTCACGACCCTCGTGGACCGTTCATCACCCTCACGACCGGCGCAGTCGCCCCGCGCCCCGCAAGGTCCGCGACGCCAGCGACGCGAGCCGCGGGCGGGCGCGGACGAACGCGTGTGCGCGGCGCACGGGCTCGCGGCTCAGCCAGTGCAGTGCGGCGCCCGCCCCGGGACGCGTCGCCGCCCCCTCGTAGACGGCGAGTTCGCCGGTCTTCAGCGAGTCCTTGTACTCGGCGGGACCACGCCCCATGTCGAGCAGGCCGATGCCCTCGGCGGCCGCCGCCTCGGCCATCCGCAGATGCAGCACCAGACCCGGCGAGAACTTCGCGAAATCCGGGTCGTACGCCGGGAACCAGCAGGCCAGGACGGACGAAGAGCGCAGCCCGAAGTGGGCGGCGACGGGACGGCCGTCGGCGTACAGGACCGACAGCGTGCCGGTGCACTGCGGGGCCCGGGTCTCGGCGAGGCGGCCGACCAGCCGGGTGATCCAGTCCTGCGCGAACCGGTCGCGGCGCCCGGTCCTGCGGTACTGCGCCGACTTCCACTCCATGAGGGTGCGCAGCGCCGCCGGGTCCCGCTCGTCGAACACGAACCGTACGGGCCCCACCTGGCGGCCCAGCCTGCGCTCCTTGGCCAGCGTGGTCTTCAGGAACTTCGGCGACTGGGTGCGCAGCACCGACTCGTAGGTCTCGTAGCCCTTCTCCACGTCGATGACGAAGGCGGCGTGCTCCTCGGCCGCGTACGGCACGAACAGCCGCTGGTCGGCCTCCAGGTTGTCGAAGGCGAAGCTCGACACCGAGCAGGCCCGCAGCAGTTCACCGGTGTCCCAGGCCAGACCCGGGCGCAGGACGGCGCCCTGGCAGTCCGACACTCCCAGCCCGATGGCCCGCCCCTGCCCGAGCGCACCCCGCTCGTAGGGCAGGAAACCGGCCGGTTCCGTCCCCTCGTACAGCACGGCGACCCGGGCCCGCGGTCGTACCCGGCCCACGGCGGTGGTGAACTCCGGCTCCATGAAAGGGCTGCGCGGTACGTCCGCGGCGGCGCGCAGTTCCCGCCAGCGCTCCCGTTCCCCCTGGCCGAGATCCTCCGGCCTCAGTACGCGCACACGTCCACTGCTCACCTGACCCCCCGATCAAGTCCCCCCTGGACACTTGGAAGGTACCGCCCGAGAGGGCATGGACGGTAGGTAGCGGACCATGTTGTTGCCAACCGGTGCACAAGCGGGGGTCGGGGGCGTACCGGACGGTGGTGAGAAGGACCGGCGTGTTGTCCGTATTCTCTGATCATGGCCGCACCCACCGCATATTCACTCATCGCCACCGACCTGGACGGGACGCTGCTGCGCGGCGACGACACCCTGTCCGACCGGTCCCTCGCCGCGCTCGCGCGGGTGGCGCAGGCCGGTGCCCAGCACCTCGTGGTGACGGGCCGCCCGGCTCCCCGGGTGCGGCCCCTCCTGGAGGACCTCGGCTGCACCGGGCTCGCGGTGTGCGGGCAGGGCGCGCAGGTGTACGACGCGGGCGCGGACCGGCTGCTGTGGTCCGTGACCCTGGACCGGGAACTGGCGGAGACCGCGCTGGGCAAGATCGAGGCCGAGGTGGGGGAGGTCTACGCGGCGGTCGACCAGGACGGGGTCGACGGGCTGACGCTGATCGAGCCGGGCTATCTGATGCCGCACCCCACGCTGCCCGCCGTGCGGGTCGAACGGCGCGGCGATCTGTGGGACCGCCCGATCAGCAAGGTGCTGCTGCGCCACTCCCGGCTGACCGACGACGAGTTGGCGGCGACGGCGCGCTCGGTGGTCGGCTCGCTCGCCACGGTGACCATGTCGGGGCCCGGGACCGTGGAACTCCAGCCGTGCGGTGTGACGAAGGCGACAGGGCTGGCGCTGGCGGCCGAGCATCTGGGGCTGGGCCCCGAGCGGACCCTCGCGTTCGGTGACATGCCCAACGACATCCCCATGTTCGACTGGGCGGCCCGCGGGGTCGCCATGGCCAACGCCCATCCCGAGCTCAAGGCGGTGGCCGACGAGGTCACCACGACGAACGAGGACGACGGCGTGGCCGTCGTCCTCGAGCGTCTGTTCCCGGAGGCCGGGCGGCACGTGCCCCAACACGTGCCGGCCCAGTGTGTTCCCGGTTTCGCGTCCTCGTCCGCCGAGAGGACGCTTCTGTCGTCTCAGTGAGCGGCTCCCCAAAGCCGCCTCTTGTGACCCCGTACGGCTCAGTACGGCTCAGTACGCGCCGAAGACGTTGTCGATCGAGCCGTAGCGGTCGGCGGCGTAGTTGCAGGCCGCCGTGATGTTCGCGACCGGGTCGAACGGGTCGAAGGCGGTGCCCGGCACGTGGTATGCGGCGAAGGTCGGGTCGATGACCTGCAGCAGGCCCTTGGACGGGGTGCCCTTGGCGGCGTTGGAGTCCCACAGGTTGATGGCGGCCGGGTTGCCGGAGGACTCGCGCATGATGTTGCGGTGGATGCCCTCGTAGCTGCCCGGGATGCCGTGCTGGGCCATGACGGCCAGCGACTCGCGGATCCAGCCGTCGAGGTTGTCCGGGTACGTCGTCGCGGCGGTCGTGGCCGTCGTGGTGGAGGTCGTGGTGGCCGCGGAGGCGCTGGTGGCGCCGATGAGCGGGAGGGCGACCACGGCGACGCCGGTGCCGGCGACGGCGAGAGTGCGGGCGAGGCGGCGGCCGCCGGAGCGGCGGTGCTGACCGGATGCAGGCATGTTCGTTGTTTCCTCTCCTACGCCTGCGAGGTGAGCTGTCGGGTTCGGGCTGGGAGAGTGCCCGGCCGTGCCCCTTCGGGCATGGCTTCACCCCGAGCCGTTCCGGACGGTGGTCCGGCGCGGCGACTTACCTGGGTCCCCCGCTCCTGCCGTGCGTGAGTGAGTCGTCGACTGGGTGGTGCGGGCGGCGGCAGGATTCGGCGTCCGCCCGGCAGGCCGGGAACGTATGCGAGAGCACATGTCGGGAACAAGTGCGGTCATCACAGATGAGGTCGTTTGATCTTGCGGTGGGGTGTTTTGGGTGCTTGATCCTTTGCGGGTGTTAAGGGTCAACTGTGTTGCGGGAGAAGGGGGTACGCGTCTATGGGCGGGCTGTGGGGGCAGGTGGGCGTGCGTGACCCACTTCACGGGAGGCGGAGGGCGGGAGCATTTATCGCCAACGGGAATTCGCCTGGTAATTGCGGCAAATCGGGCACCTGGGCGGGCAGGATGGTGCCTATGGCGAGGTGTGGGCTGTTGTGATCAAACGATCAGGAGTGCTGCGGTTGTGATCCGATATCGCCCGGCTGGTAACACCGGGCGCTGGTGGTGATCGAAACGTGACCGGATACGCTGACTTGAGTGGTGGCAGCGACCTATCGACAAACCGTGTAATCGGCAGTGGACACCAGCAGACAGGAGACCCCCTCGTGACCGTCGTCGGGCCGTTCGGGCTGAGCGTGCGGGACCAGGCTCTGGAAGCCGATGTCCAGGCCGGATTGACGGCTGTCGAGGAGGGGCTGCTCGAGGCCACCAAGAGCGAGGTGCCCTTCATCACGGAGGCCGCGCAGCATCTGGTGCGGGCCGGGGGGAAGCGATTCCGGCCCCTGCTCGTGATGCTCGCCGCGCAGTTCGGTGACCCGTATGCGCCGGGGGTCGTGCCGTCGGCGGTGGTGGTGGAGCTGACCCACCTCGCCACGCTGTACCACGACGACGTGATGGACGAGGCCGCGGTGCGGCGCGGGGTCGCCAGCGCGAACACGCGGTGGGGCAACTCCGTCGCGGTGCTCACCGGCGATTTCCTGTTCGCGCGGGCGTCGCACATCCTGGCCGATCTCGGGCCGGAGGCGGTGCGGGTGCAGGCGGAGGCGTTCGAGCGGCTGGTGACCGGGCAGATCCTGGAGACGGCGGGGCCGCAGGACGGGCGGGATCCTGTCGATCACTACCTGGATGTGCTCGGGGGCAAGACCGGGTCGCTGGTGGCGGTGTCGTGCCGGTTCGGGGCGATGATGTCGGGCGCCGACGAGACCGTGGTGGACGTGCTGACGCAGTACGGCGAGCGGCTGGGGGTCGCGTTCCAGCTGGCCGACGATGTGCTGGACATCGCGTCGGACTCGCACGAGTCGGGGAAGACGCCGGGTACGGATCTGCGTGAGGGGATCGCCACGCTGCCGGTGCTGCGGCTGCGGGAGCGGGCGGCTCGGCTGGGGCTGGCGGAGGATGTGGCGCTGTGCGAGCTCCTCGACTCCGACCTGACGGACGATGCGCGTCACGCCGAGGCGCTGCGGTTGCTGCGGGCGCATCCTGCGCTGGAGCAGGCGCGGCGGGACACGGTGCGGTATGCGGAGGAGGCGCGGGCGGCGTTGGCTCCCTTGCGGGAGTGTGACGCGAAGGTGGCGCTCGAGCAGTTGTGCGACGCGGTGGTGCACAGGGCCGGCTGAGGCACGGCTGCGGCTGCCGGGTCCGGTGGGGGTGCGCGTGGCCCTGTCTGCGGCGCCAGTGCGGCTTCGGTGGGGGTGCGCGTAGCGCCTACGGGGGGTGGGTGAGTCGGGGCCGGGGCGGTGGTGTCCGTCCTCGGTCTGG
>NZ_JBFAXA010000009.1:0-215354 GCF_040689265.1 Streptomyces sp. NPDC052012 | reverse complement strand
ACGGCTACCAGGTCACCAACGTCGAGGCGTCCATGGCCTCGCCGTCCTCGCTGCTGCACTGGACCCGCCGGATGATCGAGATCCGCAAGCAGAACGTGGCGTTCGGTCTCGGCACGTACACCGAGCTGCCGTCGTCGAACCCGGCGGTCCTCGCCTTCCTGCGGGAGTACGAGGACGACCTGGTGCTCTGCGTGAACAACTTCTCCCGCTTCGCGCAGCCCACCGAGCTCGATCTGAGCGCGTTCGAGGGCAGGCACCCGGTGGAGCTGTTCGGCGGTGTCCGCTTCCCGGCCATCGGCGAACTGCCGTATCTGCTGACCCTCGGGGGCCACGGGTTCTATTGGTTCCGGCTCCGCAAGGACGCCGCGTAAGGCCCGTGGAAAGACGGGCCCGCAACCCGGGGCGGGGCGTTTCCTCCGCTCCGCCCGGGGCACGCATCAGTAACACCCCGCCCACCGGCGGCGTCCTCGGGGGCGCGCCGCATCAGGGGAAAGGACGCGACGCCATGTCGGAAGCCGTCACCCGCACCGTCACGACCCCGCCCGGCCTGCTTGCGTCACTGGATCCACTGCTGAGGGAGTGGCTGCCCAGGCAGCGCTGGTTCGCGGGCAAGGGCCGCCCGGTCACCGGGTTCACCCTGGTCCAGGTCACCGAGCTGCTGCCGCCCACCGCCAAGCTGGGCCTCTACCACCTGCTGGTGCGCGCCCATCAGCCGCTCATGCCCGCGCACGGCGCCGCCGAGCACCCCGGCGACACCTACCAGCTGCTCATAGGCGTGCGCGAGGCGCTGCCGCCCCGGCTCGCGCCCGCGCTGATCGGTCATGTGAGTGAGGGGCCCCTGGCCGGACGGACGGTCTACGAGGCCCTGCACGACACCCGGCCCGCCGAACTGCTCCTGGAGGCCCTGCGCACCCAGGCCCGGATCGGCGGGCTGCGTTTCGAGCGGGACCCCCGGCAGGAGATCCGGGGCGGCCTGGTGCCGCGCCTGATGACCGCCGAGCAGTCCAACTCGTCGGTCGTCTACGGCGATACGTTCATCCTGAAGCTGCTGCGCCGGATCGTGCCCGGCGTCAACCCCGATCTCGAGCTGCCGCTGGCGCTGGCCCGCGAGGGCTGCCCCCGGGTGCCCCCGCCGACGGCCTGGCTGGTCGCGGACCCCGACGAGACCATGGCCCCGCCGGTCTCGGCCGAACCGTACGTCCTGGGGGTGCTGCAACCGTTCGTGCAGGGCGCGACGGACGGCTGGGAACTGGCGCTGCGGGAGCTCGCCAAGGGCGAGGACTTCGTCGCCGAGGCGCGGGCGCTCGGGCGGGCCACCGCCGAGGTGCACACCGCGCTGGCCCGCGCGCTGCCGACGGTCACCCTGGGTCACACCCAGCTCCGGTCGATGGTCGACGGCATGACCGAGCGGCTGGAGGCGGCCGTCCACGCGGTGCCGGCCCTGCGGCCGTACGCGGCGGGCCTGCGCTCGGCGTTCACGGCGCTGGACGATCTGGCCGCCGAGGGGCGGATCTGGACCGCCCAGCGGGTGCACGGCGATCTGCATCTCGGGCAGTGCCTGCGCTCCCCCGCCGGCGACTGGGCGCTCATCGACTTCGAGGGCGAACCGGCCCGGCCGCTGAGCGAGCGGCGGATGCCGCAGCCGGCGGTGCGGGACGTGGCCGGCATGCTGCGGTCCTTCGACTACGCGGCACGCTCGGTGGACCCGCCGCAACCGGAGTGGGCCGAGCGGTGCCGGGCGGCGTACTGCTCCGGGTACGGGGAGGCCGCCGGGCAGGACCCCCGCACCGATCCGGTGCTGCTGCGCGCGTACGAGACCGACAAGGCGGTCTACGAGGTCGTCTACGAGGCCCGGCACCGTCCCGAGTGGCTTGCCGTCCCGCTGGCCGCGGTACGCCGGCTCGCCGTGTCCGACCTGACCTGATCCACCCGCGTTCGTCCTGGAGGCTTCGCCCGTGATCCCCCGCCCCGAGTCCAGCGAGACGCCCGCGGCAGCCGAGCCGACGCGTGCGGCAGCCGAGCCGACGAAGAAGGCAGCGGCGAAGAAGGCCGGCGCCAAGAAGACGGCGGCGAAGAAGGCGGCAGCGAAGAAGGCGGTGGCAAAGACAGCGACCGCCAAGAAGACCACCACGAAGAAGGCGACGGCGAAGAAGGCGACAGCGCAGGAGCCGGCAGCGAAGGCGGCGGCCACGAAGAAGGCGACGAAGAAGGCGACCACCAAGAAGGCCGTGGCGAAGAAGGCGACCGTCGCGCAGGCACCTGCGGCGAAGGCGGCCACGAAGAAGGCCGCCGCCAAGAAGGCCGTGGTGAAGCCGGCGGTCGAGGAGCCCGTGGTGCTGCAGGACGGACCGCGGGCCCCCGAGCCGGCGCCCGCCCAGACCGCACCCCCCGAGATGGAGCTCGCCGTCTCGCCGGCCGTCGACGCCGGCGACCGGGAGCGGCTGCTCGACGGCACGCATCATGCGCCGCACTCCGTGCTGGGGGCGCATCCCGTGCCCGGTGGCGTGGTGTTCCGGGTGTTCAAGCCGTACGCGCTGGGCGTGACCCTGCTCTCCGGGGGCGTCAGTGTCGAGCTGCACGACGACGGGGGCGGTTTCTTCTCGGGGCTGCTGCCGCTGCGCGAGGTTCCGTCGTACCGGCTGCGGGTGGCGTACGAGGGGGCGGAGCTGGAGATCGAGGACGCCTACCGCTTCCTGCCCACGCTCGGGGAGCTGGATCTGCACCTGATCGGCGAGGGGCGCCACGAGCAGCTGTGGACGGTGCTCGGCGCCCACCCCATGACCCACCAGGGCGTGAGCGGCACCCGTTTCTCCGTGTGGGCGCCGAACGCGCTCGGTGTGCGAGTGGCCGGCACGTTCAACTTCTGGGACGGCACCGGATACCCCATGCGCTCGCTGGGCTCCACCGGGGTGTGGGAGCTGTTCGTGCCGGGGATCGGCGAGGGCGAGCTGTACAAGTTCGAGATCACCCGGCCGGACGGTTCGAAGACCCTGCGCGCCGATCCGCTGGCCCGCCGCACGGAGGTCCCCCCGGCCACCTCGTCCATCGTGACGTCCTCCGCCTACGAGTGGGGCGACGCCGAGTGGCTGGAGCGCCGCGCGCAGGTGCCCGCGCACCAGGGCCCGTTCTCGGTGTACGAGGTGCATCTGCCGTCCTGGCGCCCTGGACTGACATATCGTCAGCTGGCTGAGCAGCTCCCCGCCTACGTCAAGGATCTCGGCTTCACGCACGTGGAGCTGATGCCGGTCGCCGAGCATCCCTTCGGCGGCTCGTGGGGTTACCAGGTCACCGGCTTCTACGCGCCCACGGCCCGGATGGGCACCCCGGACGACTTCAGGTACCTGGTCGACGCGCTGCACCAGGCCGGGATCGGTGTCCTCATGGACTGGGTGCCGGCGCACTTCCCGCGCGACGAGTGGGCGCTCGCCGAGTTCGACGGCCGGCCGCTGTACGAGCACGAGGACCCGCTGCGGGCCGCGCACCCCGACTGGGGCACCCTGGAGTTCGACTTCGGCCGCCGCGAGGTGCGCAACTTCCTGGTGGCCAACGCCCTGTACTGGTGCGAGGAGTTCCACATCGACGGCCTGCGCGTGGACGCGGTCGCCTCCATGCTCTACCTCGACTACTCGCGCGAGCCGGGCCAGTGGACGCCGAACGAGCACGGCGGCCGGGAGAACCTGGACGCGGTGGCGTTTCTGCAGGAGATGAACGCGACCGTGTACCGCAGGGTGCCGGGGGTCGTGACGATCGCCGAGGAGTCCACCGCGTGGGACGGCGTCACCCGCGCCACCCACCACAAGGGCCCGAGCGGCTTCGGCGGGCTCGGCTTCGGGCTGAAGTGGAACATGGGCTGGATGCACGACTCGCTGCAGTACATGACCCACGACCCGATCCACCGCCGCTACCACCACCACGAGATGACGTTCTCGATGGTGTACGCGTACAGCGAGAACTATGTGCTGCCGATCTCCCACGACGAGGTGGTGCACGGCAAGCGGTCGCTGGTGTCGAAGATGCCCGGCGACTGGTGGCAGCAGCGCGCCAACCTGCGGGCCTACCTCGGCTTCATGTGGGCCCACCCCGGCAAGCAACTCCTCTTCATGGGACAGGAGTTCGCACAGGGCTCCGAGTGGTCGGAGGCGCACGGCCCGGACTGGTGGCTGCTGGACCCCGACTACGGCGCCGAGGCCGACCACCGCGGCGTGCGCGACCTGGTGCGCGACCTCAACACCGTGTACGGGCACACGCCGGCGCTGTGGCAGTGCGACACCGAGCCGTCCGGTTTCCGCTGGGTGACCGGGGACGCCGCCGAGGACAACGTGCTCGCCTTCCTGCGCTACGACACCGACGGCAGCCCGCTACTCGCGGTGTCCCACTTCGCCCCGGTCGTCCGGCACGACTACCGCATCGGCGTCCCGGACGACGTACCCGCCTGGCACGAGGCCCTGAACACCGACACGGCCCGCTACGGCGGCAGCGACGTCACGAACCCGGACCCGATCAAGCCCGAGCCCCAGGGCCGCCACGGCTACCCGGCCGGCATCCGCCTGACCCTGCCACCCCTGGCTACGGTCTGGCTACGACCGGCCTAGGCCCTGTCGTCAAATTCCCGTCGTCCGCCCGAAGGGCGGGCCTGGAGGCGTCAGGCGCGTGCTCTGGGGGTCCCCCCGGCCGGAGGCTGGGGGAGTGCCGGGCGTCGACCGGCGTACTGGTTGTACGTGGTCGGCGCCCGGTGCGGCGAGTGGGGGCACCTCCCACGCCCTCAAGGCAGTGGGGGAGCGTGCATGGCGTCGCCAGGCAGACGGGAATGTGACGACAGGGCCTAGCACCAACGGGCCCCTCAGGCGCGCGGGGAACTGCGCGAGCAACCCCCGCCCACCCGCAGACCGCTAGACCACATCCACCAGCCCTTTCGGCAGCGGCTCGGCATGCACAACGCCGAGCCGCTGGGTGGCCCGGGTCAGCGCAACGTACACATCACTCGTGCCGTACCGGCCAGGCTCGACCACCAGCACCGAGTCGAACTCCAACCCCTTGGCCTGTCGCGGATCGAGAAGCACCGTCTTGTGCGTCAGGTCGAGCTCGGCCCCCGCAGCAACCCCGTCCAGCCGCGCTGCAAGCACTCGGTGCAGCTCACGCGGCGCGATCACAGCCAGCCGCCCCTCCTCAGGGGTCAACTCGTCAACCGCCTCGGCAACGCCGACCGCGAGGTCGTCCACCGCCCGGATCCAAGGCCGCACACCAGTGCTCCGCACCGAACTCGGCGGCTCGAAGTCAGGATTCTCGGCCCGGACCACAGCCACGGCGACGTCCATGATCTCGGCAGGCGTGCGGTAGTTGACCCCGAGACGCGTGTGCTCCCACCGGTCCTCGACGTACGGCTCGAGGATGTCCGCCCACGACCCGACACCCCCCGCCTCCGACGTCTGCGCCGGATCCCCGACCAGCGTCATCGACCGGGTCGGGCTGCGCCGCATCAGCAGCCGCCACGCCATCGGCGACAGTTCCTGCGCCTCGTCGACGATGATGTGCCCGAACGCCCAGGTCCGGTCGGCCGCGGCGCGCTCCGCGGCGCTGCGGTGGTCGTCCTCCTCGTGCCGTTCCGCGAAGCGCTCCGCATCGATGATGTCGTGCGCGGAGAGCACCTCGGAGGCCTCGGGGTCGTCCTCCTCCTTGTCCTCGAACTCGTAGGTCCGCGAGGCGTACGACACGTCGAGCACTCCCTGCGCGTAGGCGATCTGCCGCAGCCGCTCACGCTCGGCCCGCTCGCGGGCGAGGCGGTCGTCCTCGCCGAGGAGCTCCGCGGCCTCGTCGAGCAGCGGCACGTCGGACACGGTCCAGTGCCGGGTCACCGGGCGGCGGACGGCGTCGGCGTCCTCCGCCGGCAGGAAGTCCTCGGGCGCGGCGAGGAAGTCGGCGACGAGGCGCTGCGGGGTGATCCGGGGCCACAGCTGGTCGATGGCGGACCAGACCTCGGGGTTCTCGGCGAGTTCGTCGCGGATCTGGGTGAGGTCGCTGGGGTCGAGCAGGTTCGAGCCGTCGAACGGGTCGGTGCCGATGCGTTCGGCGTACAGGTCGGTGAGCGTGTTGAGGATGTGGCCCTCGAAGTGCTCACGGGCCGCGTTGTGCGGGAGCTTGGTGGCCCGGGTGCGTTCGCGGGCGACGTTCACCAGGCCGTCGTCGAGCATGAGGATGTCGCGGTCGTGCTCGATGGTGATCACCGGGTCGGGCAGCGCCTGCCGGCTGCGGACGACGTCGGCGAGGACGTCGGCCATGTCGGCGCGGCCCTTCACGGCCGCCGCCTCGGGGGTGTCGGCCCTGGTCGCCTTCACGCCGGGGAACAGCTCGCCGACCGTGGCGAGGAGCACGCCGGTCTCGCCGAGGCTGGGCAGCACCTCGCCGATGTAGCCGAGGAACGCCGGGTTGGGGCCGACGATCAGGACGGCGCGGCGGGCCAGCAGCTCGCGGTGCTCGTAGAGGAGGTAGGCGGCGCGGTGCAGGGCGACGGCGGTCTTGCCGGTGCCGGGGCCGCCCTCGACGACCAGGACGCCGCGGTGCGGGGCGCGGATGATGCGGTCCTGGTCGGCCTGGATGGTGCGCACGATGTCGCCCATGCGGCCGGTGCGCGCGGAGTTGAGTGCGGCGAGCAGCACGGCGTCGCCGGTGGGGTCCTCGTGCCCGGTGCGGGTCTCGTCGCCGAGGTCGAGGATCTCGTCGTGCAGAGCGGTGACCTCACGGCCCTCGGTGGAGATGTGCCGGCGGCGCCTGAGGCCCATCGGGGTGTGGCCGGTGGCCAGGTAGAAGGGGCGGGCGACGTCGGCGCGCCAGTCGATCAGCACCGGGGTGCGATCGGGGTCGTCGGCGCGCAGGCCGATGCGGCCGATGTGGTGGGTGTCGCCGGAGGTCAGGTCGATCCGGCCGAAGCACAGTGAGCCATCCACCGCGTTCAGCGCGGCGAGCAGCCCGGAACGCTCGGCGACGAGGATGTCCCGCTCCAGCCTGGCCTGCATGGGTGTGTTCCCCTGGGCGAGCGCGTCCGTGAGGGAGACCTCGGTGTGACCTCGCAGGGCGTCCACGCGTGCGTACAAGCCGTCGATGAATTCCTGTTCCTGGCGCAATTCATCGTCCGGAAATTCGGTGTTTGACAATTCCGCTCCCGCCCGGATACACTGTGCTCACTGAACTTCACCGCGACTTCCCTCAATTGAAGTCGCGAATCAATGAATATACGCAAGGAAAACCCCCGGACGCAATTTCCCGGGGGTTTTCTCATGCGGTCACACGGTGTTCAGAGCACGTCGGCCAGTTCCTCCAGCAGTCGCCGCTTGGGCCTGGCGCCCACCATCGACCGCAGCGGCTCGCCGTCGCGGAACAGCATGAACGTCGGCATCGACAGCACCTTGTACGCGTTGGTGGTGTCCGGGTTGGCGTCCACGTTCAGCTGGACCACCTTCAGCCGGCCCGCCTCCTCGGCGGCCAGTGCGCTGAGCACCGGCGCCATCTGCCGGCACGGCGGGCACCAGTCGGCGGTGAACTCCACCAGCACCGGTGTCGACGCCCCGATCACCTCCGCCGCGAAGTCCGCGTCGGTCACCTCGGTCACTCCACTCGCCCTGCTCACCCGTGCTGCCCTCCCAGTTCGCACAGCGGCTCCGGACCGCCCGGCACCGCAGCGTCGGCGGCCAGTTCGGCACGCGCCGACTCCGCCCGCGCCAGCTGCCGCCCGACCTTCGCCCGCACGGTCTGCAACTCGCCGATGAGCGCGTCGAGCTCGTCCAGCTTGCGCCGGTAGACCGCGAGCGAGGCGGGGCAGGAGTCGCCCTCGGGATGCCCGGCCCGCAGACACTCCACGAAGGGCCGGGTCTCCTCCAGGTCGAACCCGAAGTCCTGCAGCGTGCGGATCTGCCGCAGCAGCTTCAGGTCGCTCTCGTCGTACGTCCGGTACCCGTTGCCCGCACGCCGCGCGGGCAGCAGCCCGCGTGACTCGTAGTACCGCAGCGTCCGCGTGGTGGTCCCGGCCCGTGCGGCCAGCTCGCCGATTCGCATACCGCCGAACGTAAGCCTTGACGTCGGCGTCAGGGCAAGAGGGAGCGGACTTCGCCGCTGAGGTGGGGCACGGCGGCGTAGGCGCGGCCGGTCAGCAGGAGCAGCAGCGCGGCGATCGGGCCGCGGACCTCCTCGCCCGTACCGCGGGCCCACTCGATGTCGGTGGCGACGAGCCGGGCCTTCGGCAGTGGCCAGGGGCGGGGCGGGAAGCGCATGGTCCACACGCGGTCGGCGGCGTCCCGGGCGGCCTCGGGGGGCATCTCGCGCCGGCGGCCGAGGGCGAGGGCGATGTCCTGGCCGTGGACGAGGAGGTCGAGCAGGGGTTCGCGGGGCGTGGTGGTGGGGGCGAGGCGGCGGGAGCCGATGATGGAGCGCAGGTGGCCGACGATCTCGTCGACGGGGCGGTCGCCCTCACGCACCGCCGAGTCGTGGATCATGCGGTCGAGATCACCCCGGGCGCGGAGGTACTCGCGCAGCACCGTGCCGTACGAGAAGCGGGCGGCGACGGTCAGATGGGCGGCGACGTCCCTCACCCGCCAGTCGCCGCACCGGGTGCATGTGTCCCATTCCTCGGGGCTCAGCCCCTCCAGGAGATCGGCCAGGCTCGCCCGCTCGCGGTCGATGATTCGCCAGCGCTCGTCCGTGTCCAGCACCGTGCCCATGGGGTCACCGCCCGGGAAAGTGGTAAGATTCTCTGACCAAAATAGTCAGAGTGGCTGACGAATGTCAAGCCATGGGCAGCCCATGGAGCGCCCATGGGCTGCCCATGGAGAGCGGGGAGCGGGAGATGACGGCGGAGGACGAGCTCAGCACCGGTGTGCTGCTCTTCATCCCGTACCGAGCACTGGAGAACCGGGTCTTCGCCGCCCTCGCCGACGCCGGGTTCGACGACTTCACCACGGCCCAGGCCCGGGTGCTGCAGCGCATCGGCCCGCATGGCACCCGCCTGACGGAGCTGGCCGAGCAGGCGCAGATCACGAAGCAGACCGCCGGTTTCCTGGTCGATCAGCTGGAGAAGGCCGGCTATGTGCACCGCGTACCGGACCCGACCGACCGGCGGGCCCGGCTGGTGTGCGGCTCCGAGAAGGCCTGGGCGGCGAAGGAGGTCGCCGACGCGGTGGTCGCCGAGGTGGAGCGGGAGTGGGAGGCCCACATCGGCGCGCGGCGGATGCGGCAGCTGCGCGAGGCGCTGACGCGGCTGCGGGAGATCACGGACCCGTGGGCGTGAGGCGGAAGTGAGACCGGACCGACCCGTGGACGTGACGCGCACGTGAGACCGGACCGACCCATGGGCGTGAGGCGGACGTGAGACCGGACCGACCCATGGGCGTGACGCGCACGTGAGACCGGACCGACCCGTGGACGTGACGCGCACGAAAGGCCGAGCGGCCAGGTCCACGGGGAAGGAACCTGACCGCTCGGCGGTGCGGGGCCCGCAGGACGCGGCCCGGGGTTCAGGCCCGGGCCGTGTCCGGGGACGGGGCGGGAGTCGGCGTCAGGCCTTCGCCAGCTCCTTCTCGCCGCCGGGCTCCGGCAGCTCGGCGCGGTCCGCGTCCCGGCCGGAGCCGTGGTCGTCGTCCAGGAGGGTCTGCTCGTCGAAGGGCAGCCGGCCGGCGAGGACCTCGTCCACCCGCTGCTTGTCGATCTCCTTGGTCCAGGTGCCGACCAGCACCGTGGCGACCGCGTTGCCGGCGAAGTTGGTCAGGGCGCGGGCCTCGCTCATGAAGCGGTCGATGCCGACGATCAGGCCGATGCCGTCCACCAGGGCGGGCTTGTGCGACTGGAGACCGCCGGCCAGGGTCGCGAGACCGGCGCCCGTGACGCCCGCCGCGCCCTTGGAGGCGACCAGCAGGAACAGCAGCAGCGGGATCTGCTCGCCGACCGACATCGGCGTGCCCATGGCGTCGGCGATGAACAGCGAGGCCATGGTCATGTAGATCATGGTGCCGTCGAGGTTGAAGGAGTAGCCGGTCGGGACGGTGATGCCGACCACCGGCTTGCTGACGCCCAGGTGCTCCATCTTCGCGATGAGCCGCGGCAGCGCCGACTCGGACGAGGACGTGGAGAGGATCAGCAGGAACTCGCGGCCCAGGTACTTGAACAGGGTGAGGATGTTCAGTCCCGCGACGATCCGCAGCAGCGCGCCGAGCACCAGGAAGACGAACAGCACACAGGTGACGTAGAAGCCGAGCATCAGCACGGCGAGGCTCTTGAGCGCGTCCAGGCCCGCGGAGCCGGTGACGGCGGCCATGGCGCCGAAGGCGCCGATCGGGGCGGCCCACATGATCATGGCGAGGACCCGGAAGACCAGCCGCTGGATGTGCTCGATGCCGCGCAGGATCGGCTGCCCGGCGTTGCCCATGGCCTGCAGGGCGAAGCCGCAGAGCAGGGCGATCAGCAGGGTCTGCAGCACCTCGCCCTGGGTGAAGGCGGACACGATGGTGGTGGGGATGATGCCGAGCAGGAACTCGGTGGTGTCCTTGGCCTCCGCGTCGACCTGCGCGTGCCCGGTCTCCTTCACCGCGTCGGTGATCGCGAGGCCGGTGCCCGGCTCCAGGATGTTGCCGACGATCAGGCCGATGGCGAGGGCGACCAGCGACATCACCAGGAAGTAGCCCATGGCGATACCGCCGACGGCGCCGACCTTCGCGGCCTTCCGCACGGAGCCGATGCCCAGCACGATGGTGCAGAAGATGATCGGCGAGATCATCATCTTGATCAGGTTCACGAACCCGGTGCCGATCGGCTTCAGCTCGACCGCGAAGTCCGGCGCGATCAGGCCGACGGCGATACCGAGGGCGACCGCGATGATCACCGCGATGTAGAGATAGTGCGTGCGGTCCCGCTTGGCCTTGGGTGCGGCAGGTGCCGTATCGGCTGTGCTGGTCACGGCGGCCCTCCTTGACGACGTCGTCGGTGTCACCGGCGTGCGGCTCACGTCCGGGAGACGGTGTTCGGGGTTTGGGGAATGCCGTGACTATGTCCTGCCTTGTGAGCGCGGTCACCCTTCCGTTCATTTAGTTCATCGGAGGACGCGGATGCAGACTGACGGCATGCGCATCCCCGTCCCGCGGCCCCGCAGCCTCGCGGGCCAGCTCTTCGCCATGCAGGCCGTGCTCATAGCGGTCGTCGTGGCCGGGTACGCGCTGTTCACGTACGTCAGTGACCGCAGCCAGGCCGAGGAGGCGGCCGGGAGGCAGGCCACGGCGGTGGCCCGCTCGGTCGCCGACTCCCCGTCCGTGCGGCGGGCGATCCGCACCTCCGACCCCTCGGCCGAGCTCCAGCCGTACGCGGTGGCGGTCGTACGGGACACCGACGTCGACTTCGTCACGATCATGAATCCGCGGGGCATCCGCTGGACGCACCCCGATCCGGACCAGATAGGGCGCCCCTTCATCGGCCACACGGCCCCGGCCCTGCAGGGCCGCACCTTCACCGAGACGTACACCGGCACGCTCGGCCCGTCCGTCCGCGCGGTCACCCCGGTGCGGGACGGCGACCGGATCGTCGGGCTGGTCAGCGCGGGCATCCGGGTGGAGGAGATCAGCCAGCGCGTGCAGGGCCAGCTGACGGCGCTGCTCGCGGTCGCGGCCGGCGCGCTCGGGCTCGGCGCCATCGGTACGTACGTCATCAACGCCCGGCTGCGCCGGCACACCCACGGCATGAACGCGACCGAGCTCAGCCATATGCACGACTACCATCAGGCCGCGCTCCACGCCGTGCGCGAGGGGCTGCTGATGCTGGACGGGCAGTACAAGGTGGCGCTGATCAACGACGGCGGGCGGGAGCTGCTGGGGGTGGCGCCGGAGGAGGACGTGGTGGGCAGATCGGTGGCGGAGCTGGGTCTGCCGGCACCTCTGACGGGTGCCCTCCTGGCGTCCGAGCCCCGGGTGGACGAGGTGCACCTGGCGGCGGACCGGGTGCTGGTGGTGAACACCTCCCCGGTGTCGGGCGGAGAGCGCCGCGGCACGGTCGTGACACTGCGCGACGTGACGGAACTCCAGTCGCTGATGGGTGAGCTGGACTCCGAGCGGGGCTTCACCCAGGCGCTGCGCTCGCAGGCGCACGAGGCGGCGAACCGGCTGCACACCGTGGTCTCCCTGATCGAGCTGGGCCGCGCCGAGGAGGCGGTGGACTTCGCGACCGCCGAGCTGGAGCTGGCGCAGGCGCTCACCGACCAGGTGGTGGCGGCGGTGAGCGAGCCGGTGCTGGCGGCACTGCTGCTGGGCAAGACGGCGCAGGCCAACGAGCGGGGCGTGGAGCTGGTGGTGTCCCCCGACAGCCGCCTGGACGACGGCCTGCTCCCGGCCACCCTCCCGGCCCGCGACCTGGTCACCATCCTCGGCAACCTGATCGACAACGCGGTGGACGCGGCGCAGGGCGGCATCGGCCCCCGGGTGACGGTCACGGCGCTCACCGAGCGCGGCGAGGAACTGATCCTGCGCGTCTGCGACACCGGCCCCGGCGTGGACCCGGACCACGCGGAGGCGGTCTTCGAGCGCGGCTTCACCACGAAACCCTCCGGCCCGGGCGGCCGCGGCCTGGGCCTCGCCCTGGTCCGCCAGGCGGCGACCCGCCACGGCGGCACCCTGACGGTGTCCCCGGCGGAGGAGGGCGGGGCGTGCTTCGAGGTACGGCTGCCGCTGCGGCCTCCGGCGCCGGGCACGGGGGCGGAGGAAGCCCGGGGTGCGGGGGTGGAGGACGCCCTGGGTGCCGGGGTGGAGGACGCCCGGGGTGCGGGGATGGAGGACGCCCGGGGTGCGGGGATGGAGGACGCCCCGGACACGGGGGCCGAGGGCGCACTGGGCACGGGGGCCGGGGACGCCGACGAGGCGGGGAGCACGTCTGCCGGGGACGCAGGCGGACGCGCGCCGGCCAGGAGAGCCGCGGGAAGCACGCGTGCCGATGCCGCCGCAGGGGGCGACGCCGCCGGTGGCGTCGCTCCCGGCGCGGCCGCACAGGAACCCGGAGCCCGCGCATGACCGACCGGCCCATCAGAGTCCTCGTCGTCGAGGACGATCCCGTCGCCGCCGACGCGCACGTCATGTACGTCGGACGGGTCCCCGGGTTCGTCGCCGTGGGCAAGGCGCACACCGGTGCGGAGGCGCGCCGGGCGCTGGAGCGCACGCCGGTGGACCTGCTCCTGCTCGACCTGCACCTGCCGGACGTGCACGGTCTGCAACTCGCCCGCTCCCTGCGCGCCGCCGGGCATCACGCGGACGTGATCGCGGTGACGTCGGCGCGGGACCTGGCGGTCGTGCGCGAGGGGGTTTCGCTGGGCGTCGTGCAGTACGTGCTGAAGCCGTTCACGTTCGCGACGCTGCGGGATCGCCTGGTGAGGTATGCCGAGTTCCACGCGGCCGTGGGCGAGGCGAGCGGTCAGGACGAGGTGGACCGTGCGCTGGCGGTGTTGCGGGCACCGGGGCCGGCCGCACTGCCGAAGGGGTTGAGCGGGCCGACGCTGGAGCGGGTGACAGGGGCTGTGCGTGAGGCGGAGGACGGGCTGACCGCGGCGGGGGTCGCCGAGGCGGTGGGGATCTCCCGGATCACGGCACGGCGCTATCTGGAGCACCTGGTCGAGGCGGGGAGGGCTGAGCGGGCTCCGGTCTATGGGCAGGTGGGGCGGCCGGAGTTGGTCTATCGGTGGGTCCGGGGCCGGTGAGCCGTGCCGCCCGGCGGGCCTGAGTCCCGTCCCGCCGCCGGGCAGGGCCGCCGGCCATGCCGTGCCGGACGGGTGTTCATGCCGCCCTCGCGTACCACACGATCTGCGAGCCGAGCCCGGTCACGGCGAGCGCCTCCAGCACCGACAGTGCGACCAGCAGTCCGCCGCCATCGCCGTTCGCCCAGAACACGACCAGGGCGGCCAGCGGAACCGCGCAGAAGGCCGTCAGGTCGATCACGGTCTGGATCGTCTTGCGGGCCCGGCGCCGGGTGTCGCTCCGGTGGTACGCCTCCCACCCGAAGGTCGTGAAACGCTCTCCCTGCGCGGCGAGTGCGGCCAACCGGGGGCCCAGGTCGTCCCGGACGTAGAGACCGATCGCGGAGATCTTCTCGTCGTTGACGAGGTACGTCCATCCGAGGACGAGGCACACCGGGGGCAGCGCCAGGAGCATCGAGGGCTGCTTCGCCTGCGCCGCAGCGGCGATGACGGCGGCCACGACGGCCAGCGTCACATAGAGGAGGTTGTCCCGGAACCCGATCCTCGCCTTCTGTTCGTCCTTCACGCTCTGGTACTCGGCCAGCAGCAACTGCCCGACCGTCACGTCCTGTTCCGGCACTCGTATCCCCTCCCCCGGCTGTGACTTGAGACTATGCCGGACGCCCTGCACGCGGCAGACCCAGCCGCCCAAGCCAGCACCGGCAACGCCGCCCGCCTGCGCGCATCGCAGGCCGCGACCAGCCGGGGGTGCTCGTGTCGCCGGTGCCCGTCGTAGAGCACCACCCTCAGCGCGCCCTCCCGATACCGCAGTGACACATACATCTCGTCTCCGGGCGTGAACCGGCAAGCACATGCGGTGAGTTCCCCCACCACCTGCACCACCGCATCCGCCATGTCCTCCAGCTCGTGCCCTTGCAGCACGGCTCTGCGCGTGCTCCCCGTCGAAGCGGCGCCTTCCCCGGCGCCGGGCACGCCGTGCTCTACGCCCACGGCCCGGTCCCCCAGCTCGACACCGTTCATCTCGATTCCGCCCACGGCGGCGAGTTCACTCACTCCGAGGCCCAACTCACCAAGTACCGCATCCACAGGGACTGGTGGCACGACCACGCACGCGATCCGCAGGACACACGCGACCTCATCCACTCCATCGCCCGGCAGCTCTGATCGCCGAGAGGACCCCATGCCTGACATCACCTGGGAAGACCCGTTCTGCGCAGAGGGCAACAACTGCTTCCGCATAGGCACCGACCCCCAAGGCAACGCCTACATCGCCGTCGCCGGTCAGGAGGAGCGCTGCCTCACCGACACCCGCGAAGCCCTCCGCGTGCTCATCCGTGAGATCAAGTCCGGCAAAGCCGATCACCTCCTCTAGCCGGAGCACCCGAAGACGCCCAGTCGCCGCACATGCATTGACCTGACTAGACCACTCCTCTTACGTTCACCACGCAGCCATCCCGGCCACAGCGTCGTGCGCCCGTAGGAGGTCGTGCCCGTGCGCCCTACCGCCGTCCTGCTCCTCGCCTCAGCTCTCACCGCCGCAGCCACCCTCACCGCCTGCGGCGGCGGTTCCGGCAGCGACCCGGACACGCTGAAGGTCTCCTTCAAGCAGTCCACGGACAACTCCATCAAGGTGATGGACACCTATCTCGCCGACATCAAGCAGCAGTTCGAGAAGGCGAACCCCGGCAAGAAGGTGGAACTCGTCCCCATCAAGGCCCCGGACGCGGAGTACTACACCAAGCTCCAGCAGATGCTCCGCTCCCCCAAGACCGCCCCCGACCTCGTCTACGAGGACACCTTCCTCATCAACTCCGACATCACCAGCGGGTACTTGAAGCCCCTCGACCCGTATCTTGCGAAGTGGAAGGACTGGGGGCAGTTCATCGACACCGCCAAGGCCGCGGCCCGGGGCGAGGACGGCAAGACGTACGGCGTTCCGGACGGGACGGACACGCGCGGGCTGTGGTTCAGCAAGGACGTCTTCGCCAAGGCCGGGCTGCCCGCCGACTGGCAGCCGAAGACCTGGGAGGACGTCCTCGACGCGGCCCGCGCCATCAAGGAGAAGGTGCCGGACGTCATCCCGCTGAACGTCTACACGGGCAAGCCGGTCGGCGAGGCCGCCACCATGCAGACGTTCGAGATGCTGCTGTACGGCACCAACGACGGCTCCTCCGACCCGCTGTACGACAAGAGCAGCAAGAAGTGGATCACCGCCGGCCAGGGCTTCAAGGACTCCCTCGCCTTCGTCGAGACGGTCTACAAGGAGAAGCTGGGCCCGGACGTCTCCGACGCGCTCGACCCCAACGTGGGCACGCGCGTGCGCGGTGAGTGGCTGCCGCAGGGCAAGCTCGGCATCGCGCTCGACGGCTCCTGGCTGCCGCAGGACTGGCTGGAGGGCAGCGGTCACGAGTGGCCCGAGTGGTCGAAGGAGCTGGGCCTCGCCGCGATGCCGACCCAGAAGGGGCAGGCTCCGGGCAAGGTGAGCATGTCCGGCGGCTGGACCTGGTCGATCCCGGCCAAGGCGGCCAATCCGGACCTGGCCTTCGAGTTCATCAAGACGATGCAGACCAAGGCCAACGCGCAGAAGTGGTACATCGCCAACTCCGGCATCGCGGTCCGCGAGGACGTGGCGAGCGACCCCGCGTACGCCGAGGCCCAGCCCGGCATCAAGTTCTTCACCGACCTGGTGTCGAGCACCCACTACCGGCCCGCGTACCCGGCGTATCCGAAGGTGTCCACCGCCATCCAGGAGGCGATGGAGGGCGTGACGACCGGGGACATGTCGGTGGACGAGGCCGCGCGCGCCTACGACGAGGCGCTCAGGGACGCCACCGACAACCAGGTCGTCGAGAAGTGAGCCACGGGAAGCGTCCATGACCGCCGCCGCACCGCACACGGGCCCGGAACTCGCCAAGATCCCGCCGGGCCCGTCCGCACCCCCGCCCGCGCCCGCGCGGCGCGGCCTGCGCCGCCTGCTGCCCCGCTTTCTGCCCCTCACCCCGGCGCTCGCCCTGCTGCTGCTCTTCCTCGCGGGCCCGATCGCGTACTGCGTGCTCATCGCGTTCACCGACCTTCAGCTGACCGGTCAGGCCGAGGAGTCGTTCGTCGGCCTGGAGAACTTCCGGCGGGCGTTCGGGGACGAGGAGTTCCTCAACGCCGTATGGCTGACGCTGGTGTTCACCGTGCTGTCGTCGCTGATCGGGCAGAACACCCTCGGGCTCGCGCTCGCCGCGCTGATGCAGCGGGCGTCGAGGCCGGTGCGCACGCTGACCGGTGGCATCGTTGTCACGGCCTGGGTGCTGCCGGAGGTGGTGGCGGGCTTCCTGCTGTACGCCTTCTTCCGCCGCGAGGGGACCCTGAACGCCATCCTGGACTGGCTCCATCTCCCCTCGCAGAACTGGCTGTTCACCCTGCCCATCCTGGCGGTGTCCTTCGCCAACGTCTGGCGCGGGACGGCGTTCTCGATGCTGGTGTACTCGGCCGCGCTGAACGAGATCCCCAAGGAGATCACCGAGGCGGCCGAGGTCGACGGCGCCGGCGGCTGGCGCCGGATGTGGCACATCACGCTGCCGATGATCCGCCGCTCGATCGGCACCAACCTGATGCTCAACACCCTGCAGACGCTGTCGGTGTTCGGGCTGATCTGGGTGATGACGCGGGGCGGGCCGGGCGGCAAGAGCCAGACGCTGCCGCTGTTCATGTACGAGCAGGCCTTCCAGAACAGCCTGATCGGTTACGGCACGGCGGTGGCCCTGCTGCTCCTGCTGGTCGGTTCGCTGTTCTCGGTCGTGTACATGCGTCTGCTGCGGACGGAGGTCTGATCAGCCGTGCCCCTACCCCTCACCCGCCGCACCCGTCCTCTCACCCCCGGCCACACCGCCGGTCCTTTCACCCCCGGCCACACCGCCCGTCCCCTCGCCTCCCGCCGCACCGCCCGCCGGCTGGCCGCCGACGCGGGCCTGCTGGTCGTCGCGGCCGCGTTCGTGCTGCCGCTGGCCTGGGTGGTGCTGTCCGCCCTGGACCCGCAGGCCGGGCTGAGGGTGAAGACGCCCGACGGGCTCACCCTGGACCACTTCGACGCGGTCCTCACCGACGAGATCACCTTCACGCCCCTGCTGAACAGCCTGATCCTGTGCGGGGGCGCGACCGCGCTGACCGTGGTGTGCGCGGCGCTCGCGGCGTATCCGCTCTCCCGGTTCCGCTCCCGTCTGAACCGGCCGTTCCTGCTGACGATCCTCTTCGCGACGAGCCTGCCGATCACCGCGATCATGGTGCCGGTGTACGCGTTGTTCGTGCAGGTCGACCTGATCGACACCATGCAGGGGACGATCTTCTTCTTCGCCGCCTCCCAGTTGCCGTTCGCCATCTGGCTGATGAAGAACTTCATGGACGGCGTGCCGAAGGAGCTGGAGGAGGCGGCCTGGACGGACGGGGCGTCCTCCCTGCAGTCGCTGGTGCGGATCGTGCTGCCGCTGATGGGGCCGGGTGTGGCGGTGGTGACCGTCTTCTCCTTCGTGATGATGTGGGGCAACTTCTTCGTGCCCTTCATGCTGCTGCTCAGCCCGGATCTGATGCCCGCCTCGGTGAGCATCAACGACTTCTTCGGCAACCGGGGCATGGTGGCCTACGGCCAGCTCGCCGCGTTCTCGATCGTCTACTCGACGCCGGTGATCCTGCTGTACGTGCTGATCGCACGGCGGCTGGGCGGAGGTTTCGCGCTGGGCGGGGCGGTGAAGGGATGAGCCGGGGCGGGCGCGGTGACTGCGGGGGTGACCGCCGGTAGCCGTAGCTTCCTACAATCCGTAACGTTGGCCGAACCGACCGTAGTCACCGGTGCCCGGGCTTCTCTAGCTTTGCGGCCGTGCACCGACCCATCGCTCGACCGAACGACCATCCGCCGCCGCCGTTCGACGCCCCCGCCGCCCGCCGGCTGCGTGCCGCCCTCGGCATGGGCCCGGAACACGTGGCGCACACCCTGCGCGTCTCGTACGGGCTGCCGTATGTGACCCCGCACCTGGTGGTCGCCTGGGAACGGGGGGCCGCCGCCCCCTCCAGCTCCGAACTGACCGCGCTGGCGGGCGTGTTGTGGTGCTCGCCGGGTGAGCTCATCGGCCGGCCGCGCACCCTGCGCGAGCACCGCACAGCCCGCGGTCTCGCGGCCGAGGACGTCGCCCGGGCGGTGGGGCACGAGCTCCAGGCGTATCTGCGGATGGAGGAAACCGGCCAGTGGCGCGGCACCGACCGCCAGAGTGCCGCGCTGGCCGAACTGCTCGCCCTGTCCCTGGCCGACTTCGTCACCGTCACGGGCCGGGAGGAGCGGCTCGCGGAGCTGCTGCGCAGTGCGGCGACGACGCGCTGGCAGGCGTATGTGCGGCCGATCGCGAAGCTCGCCCCGGTGGACCGGCGGCTGCTGGAGCGGGTGCTCCAGCGCCTGCACCAGGACTACCAGGGCCACATGGCCGCCACCCTCAGCTGGGGCGGCGGCAGCGGCGACGCGGGCGACGACGGCCGGGACTTCCTGGACCGCGTCGTCGACCATTTCTGGACGGCGGTGGAGAACGCCGACGCGTAGCGGACCGGCTCCGGACAGCACGGAGCGGACCGGCTCCGAGCCGCGCCCCTTGGAGGCCTGGTGGGAGAGCGGCTCCTAGAAGACCGACTCCGCCTCGTCCATGCGGTCCTTCGGCACCGTCTTCAGTTCCGTGACCGCCTCGGCCAGCGGGACCATCACGATGTCCGTGCCGCGCAGGGCGGTCATCCGGCCGAACTCGCCGCGGTGCGCGGCCTCCACCGCGTGCCAGCCGAAGCGGGTGGCGAGCACCCTGTCGTACGCGGTGGGCACGCCGCCGCGCTGGACGTGGCCGAGGATGACCGGCTTGGCCTCCTTGCCCAGGCGCCGCTCCAGCTCGTGCGCGAGGGCCGTGCCGATGCCCTGGAAGCGCTCGTGACCGAACTGGTCGATCTCGCCCTTGCCGTAGTCCATGGTGCCCTCGGCCGGGTGCGCGCCCTCGGCGACGCAGATGACCGCGAACTTCTTGCCGCGGGCGAAGCGCTCCTCGACCATCTTGACCAGCTGGGCGGGGTCGAAGGGACGCTCGGGCAGGCAGATGCCGTGGGCGCCGGCGGCCATGCCGGACTCCAGGGCGATCCAGCCCGCGTGCCGGCCCATGACCTCGACGACCATCACGCGCTGGTGGGACTCGGCGGTGGTCTTCAGCCGGTCCATCGCCTCGGTGGCGACGCCGACGGCGGTGTCGAAGCCGAAGGTGCGGTCGGTGGAGGAGATGTCGTTGTCGATGGTCTTCGGGACGCCGACCACCGGCAGGCCCGCGTCCGACAGCATGCGGGCCGCGGTCAGGGTGCCCTCGCCGCCGATCGGGATGAGCGCGTCGATGCCGAAGTCGCGGATCATGTCGGAGGCGTTGGCGCAGGCCTCGCGCAGCCGGTCGCGCTCCAGCCGGGAGGAGCCGAGGATGGTGCCGCCGCGGGCCAGGATGCCGCTGACCGCGTTGAGGTCGAGGGGCCGGTAGCGGCCGTCCAGCAGGCCGGAGTAGCCGTCCTCGAAGCCGATGACCTCGTCGCCGTAGTTGTCGACCGCGCGGTGCACGACCGACCGGATCACGGCGTTCAGGCCGGGGCAGTCGCCGCCTGCGGTGAGAACTCCGATACGCATCGTGCTGTGTCTCCTGGTCGCTGTCGTTACCGGTGAGCCAATCCCGATTGTTTCACGTCCCCCAGGGCGGCGCCGACGGCGCATGGACGGGCGTCATAGCCAGCGCCAGAGGTATTGTCAAGAGGGTTCTGCTCACCTCGGTGGGCGATTTTTGTAGGTGCCCCGATGAACCCGACGAAACGGAGAGCGCGCGTGACCCGCAGCGTGTACGTGACCGGTATCGACCGCGGCGACGGCCGTCAGGTCGTCGAGCTGGGAGTCATGGAACTCCTGACCCGGCAGGTCGACCGGGTGGGCGTCTTCCGCCCCCTGGTGCACGACGGGCCGGACCGCCTCTTCGAGCTGCTGCGCGCCCGCTACCGGCTCTCCCAGGACCCGGCGACCGTCTACGGCATGGACTATCAGGAGGCCTCCGCGCTCCAGGCCGAGCGGGGCACGGACGAACTGGTCTCCACGCTGGTCGACCGGTTCCATCTGGTCGCCCGGGACTACGACGTCGTCCTCGTCCTCGGCACGGACTACGCCGACACCCAGTTCCCGGACGAGCTGTCGCTGAACGCCCGGCTCGCCAACGAGTTCGGCGCGTCGGTGATCCCGGTCGTGGGCGGCCGCAAGCAGACCGCGGAGTCGGTGCGCGCCGAGACCCGCAACGCCTACCGGGCGTACGACACCCTCGGCTGCGACGTGCTCGCGATGGTGGTCAACCGGGTCGCCCGCGAGGACCGGGACGAGATCGCCGAGCGGCTCGCCTCCCGGCTCCCGGTGCCCTGCTACGTCCTCCCGGACGAGCCGGCCCTGTCCGCCCCGACCGTCTCGCAGATCGCGCACACCCTGGGTGCGAAGGTGGTACTGGGCGACGACTCCGGGCTGGCCCGCGACGCCCTGGACTTCGTCTTCGGCGGCGCGATGCTGCCCAACTTCCTCGCCGCGCTGACCCCGGGCTGTCTCGTGGTCACCCCCGGCGACCGTGCCGACCTGGTGGTCGGCTCGCTGGCCGCGCACAGCGCCGGCACCCCGCCGATAGCCGGGGTGCTGCTCACCCTGGACGAGGTGCCCGGCGAGGACATCCTCACCCTCGCCGCCCGGCTCGCCCCCGGCACCCCGGTGCTGTCGGTGTCCGGCACCAGCTTCCCCACCGCCGAGCAACTGTTCTCCCTCGAGGGCAAGTTGAACGCGGCCACCCCGCGCAAGGCGGAGACCGCGCTCGGCCTGTTCGAGCGGTACGCCGACACCGCGGAGCTCACCCGGAGGGTCTCCGCGCCGAGCAGCGACCGGGTGACGCCGATGATGTTCGAGCACAAGCTGCTCGAACAGGCCCGCTCCGACCTGCGGCGGGTCGTGCTGCCCGAGGGCACCGAGGAGCGGGTGCTGCACGCGGCGGAGGTGCTGCTGCGCCGGGGCGTGTGCGAGCTGACGCTGCTCGGCCCGGTCGAGCAGATCCGCAAGAAGGCCGCCGACCTGGGCATCGACCTCGGTGACACCCAGCTGATCGACCCGGCCACCTCCGAACTGCGGGACGCCTTCGCCGAGAAGTACGCGGCCCTGCGCGCACACCGGGGCGTCACGGTGGAGCTGGCCTATGACGTCGTCTCGGACGTGAACTACTTCGGCACGCTGATGGTCGAGGAGGGCCTCGCCGACGGCATGGTCTCCGGTTCCGTGCACTCGACGGCCGCGACCATCCGGCCCGCCTTCGAGATCATCAAGACCAAGCCGGACGCCGGCATCGTCTCGTCCGTCTTCTTCATGTGCCTGGCCGACAAGGTCCTGGTCTACGGCGACTGCGCGGTCAACCCGGATCCGAACGCCGAGCAGCTCGCCGACATCGCCGTGCAGTCGGCGGTCACGGCCGCCCGGTTCGGGGTGGAGCCGCGGATCGCGATGCTGTCGTACTCGACCGGCACGTCCGGTTCCGGCGCCGACGTGGACAAGGTGCGCGAGGCGACCGAGCTGGTGCGCGGCCGCCGGCCGGACCTGAAGATCGAGGGACCGATCCAGTACGACGCGGCCGTGGAGCCGACGGTCGCCGCGACCAAACTGCCGGACTCCGAGGTGGCCGGGCAGGCGAGCGTGCTGATCTTCCCCGACCTGAACACGGGCAACAACACCTACAAGGCGGTGCAGCGCTCGGCGGGCGCCATCGCCGTCGGACCGGTGCTCCAGGGTCTGCGCAAGCCGGTCAACGACCTGTCCCGGGGTGCTCTGGTCCAGGACATCGTGAACACCGTGGCCATTACAGCCATCCAGGCCCAGACCCCTTCCGCGGCACCTTCCGCCGCCGCGTCCCCGTCCCCGTCCCCGATCGAGAAGGCTTCCGACCAGTGAGCTCCACGCGTGTCCTCGTCCTCAACTCCGGCTCGTCGTCGGTGAAGTACCAGCTGCTCGACATGCGCGACAGCAGCCGGCTGGCCACGGGGCTGGTGGAGCGGATCGGCGAGCGGACCTCCGTCGTGCGGCACACGCCTCTCGCGGCGGGCGGGCAGCCGCGGGAGCGCACCGAACCGATCGCCGATCACGACGCCGCCCTGAAGGCGGTGGCGGAGGAGCTGGCGGCGGACGGCCTCGGCCTCGACTCCCCCGAGCTGGCCGCGATCGGCCACCGTGTGGTGCACGGCGGGAAGCGGTTCACCGAGCCGACCGTCATCGACGACGCCGTGCTCGCCGAGATCGAGCGGCTGATCCCGGTGGCACCGCTGCACAACCCGGCCAACCTGACCGGCATCCGCACGGCGATGGCGCTGCGCCCGGACCTGCCGCAGGTGGCCGTCTTCGACACGGCCTTCCACACCACGATGCCGGAGCCCGCGGCCCGCTACGCGATCGACGTGAAGACCGCCGACGAGCACCGCATCCGCCGCTACGGCTTCCACGGCACCTCGCACGCATACGTCTCCCGTGCGACGGCGGAGCTGCTGGGGAAGGCGCCCGAGGAGGTGAACGTCATCGTGCTGCACCTGGGCAACGGGGCGTCCGCCTCGGCCGTGCGGGGCGGCCGGTGCGTGGACACCTCGATGGGACTGACGCCCTTGGAGGGGCTGGTGATGGGTACGCGGTCCGGAGACATGGACCCGGCCGTCATCTTCCATTTGATGCGTGTTGGCGGAATGTCCGCCGACGAGATCGACACTCTTCTCAACAAGAAGAGCGGTCTCGTCGGACTGTGCGGTGACAACGACATGCGGGAGATCCGCCGCAGGATCGACGAGGGTGACGAACAGGCGAAGCTCGCGTTCGACATCTACATTCACCGTCTGAAGAAGTACATCGGTGCCTATTACGCCGTTCTCGGGCACGTGGACGCGGTGGCCTTCACCGCCGGGGTCGGCGAGAACGCCGCACCGGTACGGGCGGCGGCCGTGGCGGGCCTGGAGCCGCTGGGCCTTGCGGTCGACGAGGAGCGCAATGCCGTACGCGGCGGTGGGCCACGGCTGATCTCGCCCGAGGGCGCGCGGGTGGCGGTCGCTGTGGTTCCGACGGACGAGGAAATGGAGATCGCCACTCAGACATACGCACTGGTCGGAAACAACAACTGAGAACAACTGAGCAGGGACTTCCTCATTTGTATTTTCCGCCAGACGGAATATTCCGTTGCGAAACAAACCGATAGGATCGCCCCATGCGCCGTTCGAAAATCGTCTGTACTCTCGGCCCCGCGGTCGACTCCCACGAGCAACTCGTCGCTCTGATCGAAGCCGGCATGAACGTGGCCCGCTTCAACTTCAGCCACGGCACCCACGCCGAGCACCAGGCCCGCTACGACCGGGTCCGTGCCGCGTCCAAGGAGACGGGCAGGGCCATCGGTGTCCTCGCCGACCTCCAGGGCCCGAAGATCCGCCTCGAGACCTTCGCCGAGGGTCCCGTCGAGCTGGTGCGCGGTGACGAGTTCACCATCACCACCGAGGACGTCCCGGGCGACAAGACGATCTGCGGGACGACCTACAAGGGCCTGCCGGGTGACGTCGCCCGGGGCGACCAGGTCCTCATCAACGACGGCAACGTCGAACTGAAGGTCCTGGACGTCGACGGCCCCCGGGTGAGGACGATCGTCATCGAGGGCGGCGTCATCTCCGACCACAAGGGCATCAACCTGCCCGGCGCGGCCGTCAACGTGCCCGCGCTGTCGGAGAAGGACGTCGAGGACCTGCGGTTCGCCCTGCGGATGGGCTGCGACCTGGTCGCCCTGTCCTTCGTGCGGGACGCCAAGGACGTCGCCGACGTCCACCGCGTGATGGACGAGGAGGGGCGCCGGGTCCCGGTCATCGCCAAGGTGGAGAAGCCGCAGGCGGTGGAGAACATGGAGGACGTCGTGATGGCGTTCGACGGTGTGATGGTCGCCCGCGGTGACCTCGCCGTCGAGTACCCGCTCGAGAAGGTCCCCATGGTGCAGAAGCGCCTCATCGAGCTGTGCCGGCGCAACGCCAAGCCGGTGATCGTGGCGACCCAGATGATGGAGTCGATGATCACCAACTCCCGGCCGACCCGCGCCGAGGCCTCCGACGTGGCCAACGCGATCCTGGACGGCGCCGACGCGGTGATGCTGTCCGCCGAGTCGAGCGTGGGCGCGTACCCGATCGAGACCGTCAAGACGATGTCGAAGATCGTCCAGGCGGCCGAGCAGGAGCTGCTGTCCAAGGGCCTGCAGCCGCTGGTGCCGGGCAAGAAGCCGCGCACGCAGGGCGGTTCGGTGGCCCGCGCCGCGTGCGAGATCGCCGACTTCCTCGGCGGCAAGGGCCTGGTGGCCTTCACCCAGTCCGGCGACACCGCGCGGCGGCTGTGCCGCTATCGCGCCGTGCAGCCGATCCTGGCGTTCACCACGGACGAGGCCACCCGCAACCAGCTGACGCTCAGCTGGGGTGTGGAGCCGCATGTCGTGCCGTTCGTGAACAGCACCGACGAGATGGTCGAGCTGGTCGAGCAGGAGCTGGTCCGGCTCAGCCGGTTCAACGAGGGCGACATCGTGGTGATCACCGCCGGCTCGCCGCCCGGCGTCCCGGGCACCACCAACATGGTCCGCGTCCACCACCTGGGCGGCCCGACCAGCTGACGGGCCGAGACACGACGCCGAGGGCGCCCCCTGCGAACAGGGGGCGCCCTCGGTGTGTGAGCGGCTCCCGGAGTGGCTTGTGACGCGGGCTCAGTCCGTGACGTACTGGTGCAGCCCGGGCACGTGCAGGGTTCCGCCGAACTGGCCGGCCTGCTGCACCTTCACGTCGGTGAAGTAGATCAGCGGGATGTTCAGCGGCGGCGGGTGCTCCGGGTCGAACGTGATCGGGATCAGCCCGAGCAGGTTCCCGGAGATGCTCTCCGTGTACATCACGGTGTCGCCCTCGCGGATGGTGGAGGTCGACCCCTTCTCGGCCTGCACGTGGTAGGTCTTGCCGGTCTGCGGGTCCTTGACCGTCTGGTGCAGGTCACCGATGTCGGTGCCGCCGGAGATGACGTACTTCAGCACCTTCTTGACCGTGCCGTTGGCCGTCTTCACCTCGACGATGCCCTTGTAGTCGGCGCCCTTCAGCAGCAGCGAGCTGGCGTCCAGGAACCACGGGTCGTCGGGCAGCGGGACCTTGTTGTCGATGCCGCCCTCGGCGTCGGTGGCGACCGGGCAGTCCTCGAGGTCGACCGTGGCGCTCTCGGAGGGACTCGGCGAGGCCGTGGCCTCCGGAGTGGCCTCGGCGGCCTCCTCGGCCTTCTCCGCGGCTTCCTCCGCCGCCTCGCCCGCGTCCTTCGCCGCTCCGGTCGCCTTGTCGGTGGCTTCCTCGGTGGCGTCCTGCGCCGTGCCGGTGACCTTCTCGGTGGTCTCCTTCACGGGGTCGGCCGCTTCCTTCGCGGCTTCGGTCGCGGAGGCGGACGGGGTGGGGGTGGGGCTCGGGCTCGCGTCGGCGTCCTGGTCCCCGGGGGTGAAGATGTCCTTGATCCCGTCCCCGATCTCCTCGAGGAGGTTCTTGTCGGTCTCCGAGGGGGACGGCGCGGGCTGCTCGGGGGCGGTCGCGGACGGGGCGGGCGCGGGCTCGGCCTCGTCGTCGGAACCTGAATCCGGCGAAGAGGACGTGTCCTTGTCCGCCTCCTGCTGCGCACCCGAGCCGGCGGCCGGGGCCTCCTGCGCCTCGGCCTCGCCGCTCGGCTCGTCGGCCGGCTTCTCCTCCTCGGCGGCGTCGCTCGCCGAGGGGGACGGCGTGGGCGACGCGGAGGCGTCGTCCTTGTCGTCCTCCTTGTCGTCCTCCTTGCCGTCCTTCTCGGCCTCCTCCAGGGCGGCCAGGCACTCCTTGAACTCGTCCGCGGTCAGGCTGTTCGACGGCACCTTCTTGGACGGCTGGTCGTCGGCCTGGGCGAGCGTCGGCGTGAACCCCATGCCCATGAGGACCGCGGTCGGCATCGCCGCGATGGCTATCGCCTTCCCGGCCGGCATGTGGAACCTGGTGAACAGCGGCTTCTTGGGTGCCGCGTGGCGCGGCCCGGTTCTCACACGGGACGCCTCCACATCAGCCCCGTGGGTCACCTCGTCAGCCGGCACTGTGCCTCCCGTTCGCCCCGTTCGCCGGGCTCGTTCCTGACAGATCGTTCTCCCCCAGTGCCGTATGGGCCTGGGAGGGACCCCCATCGCCCACCGTGCCCGCGTCGTCGACGGACTTCAGCAGCGTGGTGTCGGTGTCCGCGCCCTCCGGGGATCCGCCCTGCGCACCCGCGGCCGCCGTGGGCTCCTGCTCGGGCGGTGCGCCCGGCGCCCACGACACGGCCATCGCCCCGCCCACGAGGGCGAAGAGGAAGCCGATGAGGAAACCGCCGAGGTTGGACACGGGGATGGACACCAGCGCCAGCAGGATCGCGGCGACACCCGCGAAGACCCGCACATGCTTCTGGAACCAGAGGCTGACGCCGAGGACGACGAGCAGCACGCCGATGATCAGGGACCCGGCGCCCGCGGTGGTCGCCATGGCCAGCGTCAGATGTCCGATCTGGAGGTTCGCGTACGGGAAGTAGGCGATGGGAAATCCGCCGAGCATGATGAACAGGCCGGCCCAGAACGGCCGCGCGCCCCGCCAGGCGCGGAACTGCAGCCTCCGGCGGGTGAACTGGCCGGATACGGCAGGGGTCTCGGCGCTCATGGAAAACAGCTCCCTGGTACGGCGTTGCTGTGGTGGTGATGTGCGCCGCGCGTGAAGGCGCGGCCGGAAGGTGGACGGGCGGGGGTGCCACAGCGCCCCCGCCCGTCAGCGAGTGCTTAGTAGCACTCCTTGGTACCCGTCGAGAGCGACATCTTCAGACCGCTCAGCTTGAAGGTTCCGGCGGTGGTCGCCCACGCCGTCTGCTTCACGTCGGTCAGCGTCGCGGACTCGGCCTGCTGGGCGAACCCGTACGGGTTGGCCTGCTCCTTGCCGCCCTTCATGCCCGGACCCTTGTTGGCGTCCTTGGCGGCCACACCGATGTCGATGTTGCGGAAGGTGGCGTCGGCGCCGAGGTCCTCGACGTCGATGTACAGGTTCTCGGCCTCGACCGGCTTACCGCCACCGCCGGCCTTCAGCTGCAGGCTGACGTTGCCGAACGGGGTCGGGGTGACGACCGACTGGCACATGCCCGTGATCTCCGCGGACTTGAACGCGGAGACGGCGACGGGGTGGTGGACCTTCTCACCCTTGAGCGTGTAGCCCTCGTCGATCGCGCCGTACTGCGAGAAGCCCTTGCCTTCGAGCTTCTCCGCCGTCACCTTGAACGACTGACCCGACACGCTGAACGAGGCGGCGAGAGCACCCTGCGCGAGGGCGACACCTATCGCTGCCGTGGCGGCGACGCTGGGCACCATGACCACAGCGAACCGCTTCCATCTGGTCCCGCCACGCACCTGGGACTCCATATTTCCTCCTTCTCGGACGTACATCTCCTGCTCCGGCCGACCGCCATGACGGCGGCTCAGCAGGGCAGGGATGGGAGAAGTGCTACGTCCTCGGGAAGGAGAGCGCCCGACTCGGCGGCGCACAAAGCACCCGAATCACCGGCGATCACCCCCGAGCGACAACCACTGGTCGCGCCTGACACGCATCACGCACAACCCTGCTGGACAGGCTTCGCCGGGAGAGCGAAGACCCCCCTGCCCAAGAGCCGGCGCCACTGCCGCCGGCTCTGCTCGGTGGGGACCCAGGAGATCCCGTGACCCAACCGGCTGTCGGGGTGCGGGAATGGACCGAGCGTCGCCGATCGTGGTGCATTCTCGCCGCCCGCACAAGGGGGTTCGTTACTCGCTAGTAACGGCCGGATAACCGCAGTACGACGCAGGGGTCTCGGACGGCGACGCAGGGTGTCCCGAAGGGGGTGTACAAAACTATTGATCGCTGGACAGAATCCGACAGATCAACGGCTGCGACTTACTCGCAGTAACAGCGGCCGCGATTACCAAGATTTGGTAAAGCGCGGCCGCAGTGACCTCTCGACGGCCAATCTTTCACTCGGGCACCAGGGTGTCGGTACCCCGCGAGCGGGGCCCGAACCAGCCGCCCGCCCTGCTCAGAACAGGGCGCGCGCCAGTGCCCTGCGCGCGGCGATCACGCGCGGATCCTCGGCGCCGACCACCTCGAACAGCTCCAGCAGCCGCACCCGTGCGGCCTCCTTGTCGTCACCCGCCGTACGCGCCACGGTGTCGATCAGCCGGCCGAAGGCGTCCTCGACGTGGCCGCCCACCAGATCCAGGTCGGCGGCGGCGATCTGCGCCGCGGCGTCCTGGGGCTTCTCGGCGGCGTCCTTGCGCACCTGCTGCGGGTCCATGCCCTGCACGCGCTGGAGCAACTCCGCCTGGGCGAGCCCGAGTTTGGCCTCGGTGTTGCCCGGGTCGTCGGCGAGCACGTTCTTGTACGCCTGGACGGCACCGCCCAGGTCCCCCGCGTCCAGGGCCTGCACGGCGGCCTCCAGCAGGGCGTCGTACGGGCCGGCCGGCTCGGCCTGAGCGGGCTGCGCGCCGCCGGGCTCCGCCTCGGGGTCGACGGTGAGACCGGTGAGCCCGAAGCGCTGCTCGGCGACCTGCACCAGCTGGTCCAGGGTCTGGCGGATCTGCGCCTCGCCCGCCGCCCCCTGGAAGAGCGGCAGGGCCTGACCGGCCACCACCGCGAACACCGCCGGGATCCCCTGGATCCCGAACTGCTGCATCAGCATCTGATTGGCGTCGACGTCGATCTTGGCGAGGAGGAAGCGCCCGTTGTACTCGACCGCGAGCCGCTCCAGGACGGGGCTCAGCTGCTTGCAGGGCTCGCACCACTCGGCCCAGAAGTCGATGACGACCGGGACCTCGGTGGACCTCTGCAGGACGTCGCGCTCGAAGCCGGCCTCGTCGACGTCGACGACGAGATCGGCCGGGGAGACGGCACCGGTGCCGCCGCCCGTCCGCGCCGCCTCGGCGCGCGCCTGCTCCGCCTTCGCCTTGGCCTCCTGGGCCGCCTTCACCGCGGCGAGGTCGACGACTCCGCTCATGGACATGTTCCGTGGCTGCATGCGTCTATCCTCCCCCGTACTGCGCGCGTCCGTGAAAACAGCCGTCAAAGCCATGCCTGCGGGTGCTGTTGGCGCCGGGTCCCCACCCGCGCCCTGTGGTTGTCGCTCCGGCACGTCGGTCACTCGTGCTTTCGCTACGAGTCGTAGCGTAATGGCAAGCGGAGCCGGAGGAACCCCTTCTCCCGGTGATCTCCCTCACGACCGCACAGGAACCGCCGGTTATGGTCGTGACATGCAGAGCCGCACTTCAGCCAGCCGCACCGGCCGCCCGCGCAGCGCCGCGGCGGACGCGGCGATCCTGGCGGCGACGCGGCAGGCCCTGGTGGAACTGGGCTGGTCCAAACTCACGCTCGGAGACGTGGCGACGCGGGCGGGGGTGGCCAAGACGACCCTGTACCGGCGCTGGGCGGGCAAGAACGAGCTGGTCGTCGACGCCGTGGCGGAACTCTTCGACGAACTCTCCCTCCCCGACCGCGGCTCCCTGGCCGCCGACATCGAGGGCGTGGTGCTCCAGTTCGCCGCGATCCTGGCCCGCCCGGAGGCCCGGAGCGGCCTGATGGCGGTGGTCGCGGAGGCCACCCGCGACGAGGCCCTGCGCGAACGCATCCGGGCCTCGATCGTCGACCGCCAGAAACGCCTGGTCCTGGCCGGCCGCGCCCGCGCGGAGGCCCGCGGCGAACTCCCGCCGCCGACGAACCCGGAGGAGTCGACCCGCACGGTGGACCTGATCTTCGACATGGTGGCGGGAGCAGTGGTCCACCGCACCCTGGTGAGCGCGGAACCGGCAGACGAGGAATGGGTCAGAAGCTTCACGAGGGTGCTGCTGGAGGGCTTGAAATCGCCCTAGCTGCGGGCAGTCGTGCCTCCCCCAGTGCCTTATGGGCCTGGGAGGTGCCCCCAGGGCGGCACGGGTGGGCGATGGGGGTCCCCCCGCTCGAGCGAAGCCGAGAGTGGGGGAGGCACCCCGCAAGCGCGGGCAAGCGCACCCACCCCCGCCCAGCCCCAGCACAGGGCACTCAGAACCCCGCAGGCTCCGTGTACACCCCCCACTCGTCCCGCAGCACCCCGCAGATCTCACCCAGCGTGGCCTCCGCCCGAACCGCCTCCAGCATCGGCTCGATCATGTTGGCGTCAGACCGCGCGGCCGCGACCATCGCGTCCAAGGCCCCCCGCACCCGCGTCTCGTCCCGCGCAGCGCGCCGCTCCGCCAGCACCCGCACCTGCTCCCGCTCCACCTCATGGCTGACCCGAAGAATCTCCAGGTCACCGGTGACGGACCCGGTGTGGACATTGACACCGACGACCTTCTTGTCGCCCTTCTCCAGCGCCTGCTGGTAGCGGAACGCCGACTCGGCGATCTCGCCCGTGAACCACCCGTCCTCGATCCCCCGCAGGATCCCGGAGGTGATCGGCCCGATCGGGTGCTGCCCGTCCGGGTGGGCCCGCAGCCCCCGCTCCTTGATCTGCTCGAAGATCTTCTCCGCGTCCGCCTCGATCCGGTCCGTCAGCTGCTCGACGTACCACGAACCACCCAGCGGATCCGCGACGTTGGCGACGCCGGTCTCCTCCATCAGCACCTGCTGCGTCCGCAGCGCGATCTCCGCCGCCTGCTCGCTCGGCAGGGCGAGGGTCTCGTCCAGCGCGTTGGTGTGCAGGGAGTTGGTCCCGCCGAGCACCGCGGCCAGGGCCTCCACGGCCGTCCGCACCACGTTGTTGTACGGCTGCTGCGCGGTCAGCGAGACCCCGGCGGTCTGCGTGTGGAACCGCAGCCACTGCGCCTTCTCGCTCGTGGCGCCGTAGACGTCCCGCATCCACCGCGCCCAGATCCTGCGCGCCGCCCGGAACTTGGCGATCTCCTCGAAGAAGTCGACGTGCGCGTCGAAGAAGAAGGACAGCCCCGGTGCGAACACGTCCACGTCGAGCCCGCGGCTGAGCCCCAGCTCGACGTACCCGAAGCCGTCCGCGAGCGTGTACGCCAGCTCCTGCGCGGCCGTCGCGCCGGCCTCGCGGATGTGGTAGCCGGAGACGGACAGCGGCTTGTAGGCCGGGATGCGGGCGGCGCAGTGCTCCATCAGGTCGCCGATGAGGCGCAGATGGGGCTCGGGCTGGAAGAGCCACTCCTTCTGCGCGATGTACTCCTTGAAGATGTCCGTCTGGAGCGTGCCGTTGAGCACGGAGGGGTCGACGCCCTGGCGCTCGGCGGCGACGAGGTACATGCAGAAGACGGGCACGGCGGGCCCGCTGATGGTCATGGAGGTGGTGACGTCCCCGAGCGGGATGTCACGGAAGAGCACCTCCATGTCGGCGGCGGAGTCGATGGCGACCCCGCAGTGGCCGACCTCGCCCAGCGAGCGCGGGTCGTCGGAGTCGCGGCCCATGAGCGTCGGCATGTCGAAGGCGACGGACAGCCCGCCTCCGCCGTTGCCGAGGATCATCTTGTACCGCTCGTTGGTCTGCTCGGCGTTCCCGAACCCGGCGAACTGCCGGATGGTCCACGTACGCCCCCGGTACCCGGTCGGGTACAGCCCGCGTGTGAAGGGGTACTCCCCCGGCCACCCGATCCGCTCGAACCCCTCGTACCTGTCCCCGGGCCGCGGCCCGTACACCGGCTCCACGGGATCCCCGGAGAGCGTGGTGAAGTCTGCGTCACGCTTGCGAGCAGCGTCGTACCGGGCCTGCCAACGACGGCGGCCCTCCTCGATGGCGTCAGCGTCCATGCTTCGAATTTACTTGGACGTCCTAGTAAATGTCGATGGCTGACCGCCGTACGCTGCTCCGTACGGCGGTGACGCGCGAAAAACGTTACGCCTTGGCGACCGCGGGCGACTCGTCCGAGACCGCCGCCTCCAGTTCGCGGCTGATCCTGCGCTCCACGAAGAACGCGGCCGTGGGGATCGTCCCGGCCAGCAGCACCCAGAGCTGCTTCTTCACGGGCCACTTCGCCTTGGAGCCGAGATCGAAGGCGAAGATCAGGTACACCACGTAGAGCCAGCCGTGGGCGATGCTGACCACCTGCGTGAAGTCGGCCGCGCCGTCCATCTCCAGCACGTACTTGCCGATCATGCCGAAGGTCAGCGCGACGAGCAGGACACCGGTGACGTAGGCCATGACCCGGTAGCGGGTCAGCACGCTCTTCTTCATGCAGTCGAGCGTAACGGGCGGTTCCGGAGGTTCCCGGCCCGGGTCAGGTGTGCCCGGTCACTCCTCCTGGAAGTCCCCCGCCGCCAGGCGCAGGGGACGCAGGATCGCAAAGAGTTCGGCGCATTCCTCGGCGTCGTAGGCGCTGAGGCCGAAGTCCATGGCCATCAGGTCGCGGGTGGCGGACTCGACGACCTCGCGGCCCTTGTCGGTGATGGAGGCGAGGGTGCCGCGGCCGTCGTTGGGGTTGGGGCGCTTGGCGACCAGGCCCGACCTGACCAGGCGGTCGACCGTGTTGGTCACCGACGTGGGGTGCACCATCAGACGCTCGCCGATCTTGGACATCGGCAGCTCGCCCGACTTGGAGAAGGTCAGCAGCACCAGTGCCTCGTACCGCGCGAACGTGAGCCCGTACGGCTTGACCACCGCGTCGACCTCGGCCAGCAGGATCTGGTGTGCGCGCATGATCGACGTGATCGCCGCCATGGACGGCACATTCCCCCAGCGCTGCTTCCAGAGCTCGTCGGCGCGGGCGATGGGATCGAACGAGAGACTGAGCGGCTTCGGCACGGCATCGACCTTACCGGCCGGTCATATGGCGGTCAGCCCTGTCTCGGAGTTCGGTACCGGGCGGACGCGCACGGCGTCCGGTTCACTCCCCCGCCAGGTGGCGTTCCACCGTCTCCACCTTCGACGTCAGGCCGTCGGTCACCCCCGGCCGGATGTCCGCCTTCAGGACCAGCGAGACGCGGGGCGCGCGTGCCTCCACCGCGGCCACCGCGCGCTTCACCACGTCCATCACCTGGTCCCATTCACCCTCGATCGAGGTGAACATCGCGTCGGTGCGGTTGGGCAGCCCGGACTCGCGGACCACCCGCACGGCGTCGGCGACGTACTCCCCCACGTCCTCGCCGACACCGAGCGGCGTCACCGAGAAGGCGACGATCACGCGTTCACCACGCCTTCCTTGCGGGCGCGGGAGGCGATCACCGCGTCCTCGGCCTCGCGCCGCAGCCTGCGGTCGGCGAAGAAACCGCCGGTGGGCAGGACCGACATCAGGAAGTAGTACGCGGCGGTGCCGAGGGACCACTTCGTACGGTTCCAGGCGTCGGCCCAGAAGATCACGTACAGGATGAACAGGATGCCGTGGACCGCGCCCATCACCGGTACCGCGTTGAACTCCGTGGTCCGCTTCAGCACCGAGCAGACGAGCAGCAGCAGGAAGGACACGGCCTCGGGCACGGAGACGAGGCGCAGCCGGCGGAGGGCGGTGGCGGTTTTGATGTCCACGGGTCACCTTCGATGGGAGAGACAGGGGCCGATCTTGTGAACGTACGCACAAGCGCTCGCCCATTGTGGCAAACGGCGCCCCTAGGGGTTCGCTCAGGGTCGGCTCCGTCCACAGGCTCTGTCCGCCGGGCAAACCGGCCGCTACCGTCACGTCCGTGGCGATGTTCCGACTTCAGAGCAGCAAGGTGCTCGCCGTCGACATGACCGGGGATGCCGTGAAGGCGAAGAACGGCTCCATGGTCGCGTACGACGGCGACATGGCGTTCAAGAAGCTCAGCGGGGGCGGTGAGGGCATCCGGGGGATGGTGACCCGCAGGCTCACGGGCGAGCAGATGACCCTGATGGAGGTGAAGGGGCACGGCACCTGCTTCTTCGCCGACCGGGCCTCCGAGATCAATCTCGTCTCGCTCCAGGGCGACAAGCTCTACGTGGAGTCGAGCAATCTGCTGGCCACCGACGGCGGCCTGCGCACCGGCACCACCTTCACCGGCATGCGCGGCGCCTCGCAGGGCAACGGGCTGTTCACCACGACCGTCGAGGGGCACGGCCAGGCGGCGATCATGTCGGACGGTCCGGCGGTGGTGCTCCGGGTCAGCCCGCAGTACCCGCTGTCCGTCGACCCCGGCGCCTATGTGGCCCACCAGGGGAATCTCCGGCAGTCCTTCCAGTCGGGTGTGACCTTCCGCACACTGCTCGGCGAGGGCGGCGGCGAGGCCTTCCAGATCCGCTTCGAGGGCGACGGACTGGTCTACGTGCAGCCCAGTGAGCGCAACACGATCGCGGGGGACGTCTGACATGGGCTTCCGTGAGATCAACGCGAAGATGATCGAGGCCACGGTGGCGCCCGGTCAGCGGCTGTTCAGCCAGCGCGGCGCGATGCTCGCGTACCGGGGGGAGGTCAGCTTCACTCCCAACACGGCGGGCGGCCAGGGCGGGCTGATGTCGATGATCGGCCGGCGCGTGGCGGACGAGGACACGCCGCTGATGACGGTCGAGGGCAGCGGCACCGTCCTGTTCGGTCACGGCGGCCACCACATCCAGGTGATCGACCTCTCCGGGGACACCCTCTACGTCGAGGCGGACCGGCTGCTGGCCTTCGAGGGCACGCTGGAGCAGGGCACGGTGTTCCTGGGCGCGCAGGGCGGGGTGATGGGCATGGTCCGGGGCCAGGTCTCCGGGCAGGGCCTGTTCACCACCACCCTCAAGGGGCACGGTTCGGTCGCCGTCATGGCGCACGGCGGCGTGATCGAGATCCCGATCACGCCCGGCCGCCCGGTCCACGTCGACCCGCAGGCCTACGTCGCGCACCACGGCGACGTCCGCAACAAGCTGTCGACGGCACTCGGCTGGCGGGACATGGTGGGCCGCGGCTCGGGCGAGGCGTTCCAATTGGAGCTGAGCGGCAGCGGTGCGGTGTACGTACAGGCGTCGGAGGAGAAGCTGTGAGCACTTACGCAACCCCGGGCGCCGGTCCGGCCGGTCCCGCCGTGTTCGACCCGATGACCCTGCCGGCCGACGACAACGTCAACCCGTACACCTTCTGCGTGGAGCTCAAGGGCACCCAGTGGTTCCTGCAGAAGGGGAAGATGATCGCCTACTACGGCTCGATCGAGTTCAACGGCATCGGGCACGGGCGACTCGACCGACTTGTCCGGACCGCGTTCCATTCGCCACTGCACGCGAGCGACTGGGTGGTGGCGGAGGGCTCGGGCAAGATGCTCCTCGCCGACCGGGCCTTCGATGTGAACGCGTACGACCTGGATGAGGGCAACCTGACCATTCGCTCGGGCAACCTGCTCGCTTTTCAGCCAAGTCTGTCACTGAAGCAGTCGATCGTTCCTGGCTTTCTGACACTCATCGGAACCGGAAAGTTCGTGGCCGCGTCCAACGGTCCGGTGGTGTTCATGGAACCCCCGATCCGGGTCGACCCGCAGGCCCTGGTCGGGTGGGCCGACTGCCCGTCTCCGTGCCACCACTACGACCATGGCTACATGACCGGCGTCATGGGCGGTCTACGTGCGCTGACGGGCCTCGGCGGGGTGTCCGGCGAGGAGCACCAGTTCGAGTTCGCGGGGGCCGGCACGGTGCTGCTGCAGTCCTCCGAGACGCTGATGGCGGAGCAGGCCACGGGGGTCACTCCGCAGCAGGCGGGAGTACCCGGCGGCGGGATGTCCGGGGGTCACGGGCAGGGGGCCGGGACACCGCGCCTTCCCGGACAGCTGGGAGACCTCCAGCGTCGCTTCGGGCTGTGAGCGGTAGTCTGCGGAGTGTGACATCGAACGCGTGCACGCCGTCTACGTCACACGCCACCCCTCACTAGTTCGCTTTTCAACTTCTTAGGTAGACTTCATTCATGGAGACCGAGACGGCCACCCGCTGGCTGACCGATGCGGAGCAGTGCGCCTGGCGCACCCACCTGGAGGTCAACAAGCTGCTGACCTACCAGCTCGAAAAAGACCTGCAGCCGTTCGGCCTGACAATGAACGACTACGAGATCCTGGTGAACCTCTCCGAGACGGAGGACCACCGGATGCGGATGAGCGACCTCGCATCCGCCACCCTCCAGTCCAAGAGCCGCCTCTCCCACCAGATCACGCGGATGGAGAACGCCGGCCTGGTCAGGCGGGAGAACTGCGAGTCGGACCGGCGTGGCCTGTACGCCGTCCTGACCGACTACGGCATGGAGACCATGCAGAAGGTCGCGCCCCACCACGTGGCGTCCGTGCGCCGGCACTTCATCGACCTGCTCTCGCCCGACGCCCTCACCGAGCTCGACAAGGCCCTCAAACCCATCGCGGAGCACCTGCGCGGGCACCGGGGACGCCCCTGACCCGGCGGTTCTCCCGGCTGACCGTTCGGCCACCCTCGCCGACCCGGCCGGTCAGCCCTAGGGGGTGTCCGCGAAGTCCCGCCTGCCCTGCGGGCGGACGACGCGACTTCGCGGACATCCCCTAGCGGACGAGCGGCAGGCGGAGTTCGAACAGGGCTCCGCCCGCCGGCGCCGCACCCGCCGTGAGCGTCCCGCCGTGCCGTGCGGCGACATCCCGGGCGATGGCCAGACCCAGACCCGCGCCGCCGTCGTCGCGGCTGCGCGCCGCGTCCAGCCGTACGAACCGCTCGAAGATCCGTTCCCGGTCGGCCTCCGGGACTCCCTCGCCGTCGTCGGCGACCCCGAGCACCGCCCGCTCGCCCTCGCGCCGGACAGTCACCGTGACGGTCTCACGGGCGTGCCGTTGCGCGTTGTCGAGGAGATTGGCGAGCAATCGCCCCAATTGACCCCGCGAACCGGCCACTTCGACGGGCTCCGCGTCCACGACCACCCCGCTGCGCCCCGCGGCCTCCTCGCGGGCCAGTGCCGCCAGGTCGACCCGCGTACCGGCCGGCTTCTCCCCCGCGTCCAGACGGGCGAGCAGCAGCAGGTCGGCCGCGAGGTGCTGGAGCCGCACGGTGTCCTCGACGGCTCCGTCGAGATCCAGCAGCTCGGGGTGGGCGGCGGCCACCTCCAGCTGGGTGCGCAGGGAGGCGATGGGGCTGCGCAGCTCGTGCGAGGCGTCGGCGACGAACCGCCGCTGCCGCTCCACGGACGCCTCCAGCGCGGCCAGTGTCTCGTTGGTGGTGCGCGCGAGCCGGGCGATCTCGTCGTGCGTCGCCGGTTCGGGGACCCGGCGGGCCAGGTCCTCGGAGGCGGTGATCGCCGCCATCTCCCGGCGGATGCCCTCCACCGGGCGCAGCGCCCGCCGGGTGACCAGCCAGGTCACCCCGGCGACCACGGCCAGCAGCAGCGGGAAGCCGAGGAGCATCACGGTCAGCGCGGTGTTCACGGCACTGTGCTCGGCGGACAGCGGGGCACCGGCGTGGACGACCAGGCGGCCCCGCTCGTGGGTCTCCACCTGGACCTCGGCGAAGCGGTAGTCCTCCGTGTCACCGTCGATGGTGGCGGAGCCGTTGGTGAAGGTGGCCCCGGAGGCGATCTCGCCGGGTTCCAGAGAGTCGTCGGAGTCGGAGTCGGAGTCGGAGTCGGAGCCGGAATCGGAGTCGTCGCCGCTGTCGTCGGAGTCCTCGTCGTCGTCGGCGCCGCTCGGCGCGGCGGGACTCGGCGTGACCTCGCCGGTCCCCGTGCCGGTGATCCTCTCCAGGTCCTCGCTGGCCGCGACCAGCCGTCCCTCCTCGTCGACGACCTGCACCGGGCCGTCGTCGCCGTCCAGGCCCGACAGGTCCTTGTACGGCGTCCGGGCGGCCAGTTCGGAGGCGACCGCCCGCGCGGAGCGCTCCGCGCGGGTGCCCGCCTCGCCGATCAGATTGGAGCGCAGCGACAGCAGGACGGCCGCCCCGGCGGCGACGAGCGCCACGGCGACCACCAGGGTCGCGGCGAGCGTCGCCCGGGCGCGGACCGAGCCGAACAGCCGCCTCATGGCGTCGGCTCCGCCGGCTCTGTCGCCTCGAGGCGGTAACCGGCGCCGCGCACGGTCCGGATGAGCCCGGCGCGGAGCTTGCGGCGCAGGGCGCTGACATACACCTCGACGATGTTCGGGTCGCCCTCGTAGGCGAAGTCCCAGACGTGCTCGAGGATCTCCGCCTTGGACACCACCTCGCCGGCCCGCAGCACGAGCTGCTCCAGGACGGAGAACTCCTTCGCTGTGAGCGCCACTTCGTCCTCGCCGAGGAAGACCCGGCGGGCGGCGGTGTCCACCTTGAGGTTCCCGTGCACATGGACCGGTGAGGCACCGGCGCCCTGGCCGCGGCGGCGCAGCAGCGCCTTGACGCGGGCGACGAGGACGACGTACGAGAACGGCTTGGTGAGGTAGTCGTCCGCGCCCGTGTCCAGGCCCTCGGCCTCGTCGTACTCGCCGTCCTTGGCCGTGAGCATCAGGATCGGCACGTCGTGGCCGGCGGCGCGCAGGGCGGCGCAGACGCGGTAGCCGTTCAGGCCGGGCAGCATGATGTCGAGGATCACCAGGTCGTACGTCCCCTCCGTGGCCCGGTGCAGGCCCTCCCGGCCGTCGTGGACGACGTCCACGGCGTACCCCTCGGCGGCGAGGCCCTTGGCGAGCGACAGGGCGAGGCGCTTTTCGTCCTCGACGATCAACAGGCGCATGCCTACAAGGGTGGCAAAGGGAACCTGAAGATCCCTTCAGGCGGTTTCAGCTTCCTCTCAGGGTCGTTCGGCGAGATTGAGGGTGTCGAAAACGCAGTGACTCGGGAGGAATCCTCATGAAGCGCAACATCGTGATCGCCGTCGTGACGGCTGCGGCCCTGGTGGGTGGGGGTACGGCCACGGCCCTCGCGGTGTCGGGGGACGACGACGCGCCGACGACGACGCGGGCGGCGGAGACGCGGGGGTCGGACTCGGATGACGACGGTGCGGACCAGGACGACCGGGACGACCGGGACGACAGGGGTGACGATGACCACCGGGACGACCGGGACGACCGGGACGAGGCTCGGGTCGCCGCCTCCGGGGACGTGACCGCGGCCGAGGCGATCGCCGCCGCGCTGAAGCACACGCCGGGCACGGTCGTCTCCGCGGACCTGGACGACGACGAGGACGACGGGGGCAAGGCCGCCTGGGAGGTCGACGTTCTCGGCAAGGGCGACACCTGGCACAGCGTGCGGATCGACCCGGGGAGCGGGAAGGTGCTGAGCGCGCACGAGGACGACGAGGACGATGCCGCCGAGGTGCGAGCCGCGCTGAAGGGGGCGTCGGTGAGCGCGGAGGAGGCCGCGAAGGCCGCGGCGGCGAAGGGCACGGTGACGTCGGTGGACCTGGACGACGACGATGAGAAGGGCTGGGAGGTCGAGACGGCGAGCGCCGGTGACTGGAAGGTCGACCTGACCGACGCCAAGGTCACGTCCGACCGGGACGACTCGGACGACGACTGATTCAACCAGCCGAGTCAGGTGGTGGGTGGGCATGGGCCGGGGTCTGGGGGCGGAGCCCCCAGGGCGGCCTCAGCCCCCACCGGAGCTCAGCCCTCCGTCAGACCCGCCACCAACTCGTCCGCCGCCCGGTACGGGTCCAGCTCCCCCGCGATGATCCGCTCCGCCAGCGCCCCCAGCCTCCGGTCCCCATGAAGATCACCGATCCGCTCACGCAGCGCCGTGACCGCGATCGTCTCCACCTCCCGCGCCGCACGGGCCCGCCGGCGTTCCGCGAGAACACCCCGCTCCTCCATCCACGCCCGGTGCTTCTCCAGCGCCTCGACCACCTCGTCGACACCCTCCGCCCGTGCCGCGACCGTCTTGACGATCGGCGGGCGCCAGTCACCGGGCTTGCGGGACTCGCCCAGACCCAGCATGTGGTTGAGCTCGCGAGCGGTCGCGTCCGCCCCGTCGCGGTCGGCCTTGTTGACGACGTACACGTCGCCGATCTCCAGGATTCCGGCCTTGGCCGCCTGGATGCCGTCCCCCATGCCAGGGGCCAGCAGGACCACGGACGTGTCGGCCTGGGAGGCGATCTCCACCTCCGACTGGCCGACACCGACCGTCTCGACCAGGATCACGTCGCAGCCCGCCGCGTCCAGGACGCGGATGGCCTGCGGCGCGGCCCAGGCGAGGCCGCCCAGGTGGCCGCGGGTCGCCATGGAGCGGATGTAGACGCCGGGGTCGGAGGCGTGCTCCGACATCCGGACGCGGTCACCGAGCAGGGCACCCCCGGAGAAGGGCGAGGACGGGTCGACGGCCAGGACGCCGACCCGCTTCCCCTGTTTGCGGTACGCGGTGACGAGCGCGGACGTGGACGTCGACTTGCCGACGCCGGGTGAGCCCGTCAGACCGACCACGTACGCGTTGCCGGTCAGCGGCGCCAGCGCCGCCATGACCTCCCTGAGCTGTGGAGACGCCCCCTCCACCAGGGAGATCAGCCGGGCCACGGCCCGCGGCCTGCCCTCCCTGGCCTGGGCCACCAGAGTGGAGACGTCCTGCATCACAGCTCCGTTCACGAGAGTCAACCAGCAAACACAAGGCCGAGGCTCAGGCCTTCGGCACCCGCACGATCAGCGCGTCGCCCTGGCCGCCGCCACCGCACAGCGCCGCCGCGCCGACCCCGCCGCCGCGCCGCTTCAGCTCCAGCGCCAGGTGCAGCACGAGTCGGGCACCGGACATGCCGATCGGGTGACCGAGGGCAATGGCACCACCGTTGACATTCACCTTTTCGGTGGACACGCCGAGGTCCTTCATGGACTGCACGGCGACCGCCGCGAACGCCTCGTTGATCTCGATGAGGTCGAGGTCGGAGACCTCCAGGCCCTCCTTCTTCAGGGCGTGCAGGATGGCGTTGGACGGCTGGGACTGCAGCGAGTTGTCCGGTCCCGCCACGTTGCCGTGGGCGCCGATCTCGGCGATCCAGTCCAGGCCCAGCTCCTGCGCCTTGGCCTTGCTCATCACGACCACGGCCGCCGCACCGTCCGAGATCTGCGAGGAGGAGCCGGCCGTGATGGTGCCCTCCTTGGAGAAGGCGGGGCGCAGCTTGCCGAGCGACTCGGCGGTGGTGTCGCCGCGGATGCCCTCGTCCTTGCTGAACAGCACCGGGTCGCCCTTGCGCTGCGGGATCTCCACCGGGGTGATCTCCGCCTCGAAGATGCCGTTCTTCTGCGCGGCGGCGGCCCGCTGGTGGGACAGGGCGGCGATCTCGTCCTGCTCGGCGCGGCCGATGCCGAGGCGGGTGTTGTGCTTCTCGGTGGACTCGCCCATGGCGATGTTCTCGAAGGCGTCGGTCAGGCCGTCGTACGCCATGGCGTCGAGCATCTGCACCGCGCCGTACTTGAAGCCCTCGCGGGACTTCGGCAGCAGGTGGGGGGCGTTGGTCATGGACTCCTGGCCGCCGGCGACGATCACGTCGAACTCACCGGCGCGGATCAGCTGGTCGGCGAGCGCGATGGCGTCGAGGCCGGAGAGGCACACCTTGTTGATGGTGAGCGCCGGGACGTTCATCGGGATGCCGGCCTTGACCGCGGCCTGGCGGGCCGGGATCTGCCCTGCCCCGGCCTGGAGCACCTGGCCCATGATCACGTACTGGACCTGGTCGCCACCGATCCCCGCACGGTCGAGGGCGGCCTTGATCGCGAAGCCGCCGAGGTCGGCTCCGGAGAAGGACTTCAGCGAACCGAGCAGCCGCCCCATCGGGGTGCGGGCGCCCGCGACGATGACGGACGTCGTGCCGTTCGTTGCGGAAGATGCAGAAGACATGAGCTGCGATCCCCTTACCGGCCTGCACAGCCGAGGAGTGAACGAGGGTTTACTTCGAATGTACTGAGGCTTGGCGGACCGCGTCATCGGCCCTTCGGTGTGATCGCGCGCACGTTGCGTAACCACGCCGGGAGCGCTGCACTGAATCCATGCTGACGCGAATCGACCACATCGGGATCGCCTGTTTCGACCTGGACAAGACCGTGGAGTTCTACCGGGCCACCTACGGCTTCGAGGTGTTCCACTCCGAGGTCAACGAGGAGCAGGGCGTGCGCGAGGCCATGCTCAAGATCAACGAGACGTCCGACGGCGGGGCCTCCTACCTGCAGCTCCTGGAGCCCACCCGGGAGGACTCCACCGTCGCCAAGTGGCTGGCCAAGAACGGCGAGGGCGTGCACCACATCGCTTTCGGTACGGCGGATGTCGACGGGGACGCCGCCGACATCAAGGACAAGGGCGTACGCGTTCTGTACGAAGAGCCCCGGCGCGGCTCCATGGGGTCACGCATCACCTTCCTGCACCCCAAGGACTGCCACGGCGTACTGACGGAACTGGTCACTTCCGCGCCCGTTGAGTCGTCCGAGCACTGACCCACGTACATATGGGCCGGTAGGGTTGGGTGCGGTCGCCGCTCGATCCAGGGTGACCAGGTCCTGCCGTCACGGGTGGCAGGACCACCGGGGTCCGGTTTCGGGGGGCGAGCGCCGGGGCAGCAGCCCATGCTCCGCCGTTGATCTGACACCATTCCCCGGGGGCCCCGTTCGGCGGATGGACGGGAGCCCGGCCAGACTTGCGACCAGGGGACGGATGGGACCGCGCAGTGCGGGGCTACGAGAGCCAGGAGCGAGAGCCGGCGGCTGACGTCGACCACCTCTCTCGGTTCGAAGCCGAGATGAAGCGGCTGAAGACCGAGCGGGAAAAGGCGATCCAGCACGCCGAGGACCTCGGCTACCAGGTCGAGGTGCTGCGCGCCAAGCTGCACGAGGCGCGGCGCACCATCATGTCCCGGCCCGCCTACGACGGCGGTGACATCGGCTACCAGGCCGAGCAGTTGCTGCGCAACGCCCAGTTGCAGGCCGACCATCTGCGCGCGGAGGCCGAGCGGGAGCTGAGCCAGGCCCGCGCGCAGACGCAGCGGATCCTCCAGGAGCACGCGGAGCAGGCGGCCCGCCTCCAGGCGGAGCTGCACCAGGAGGCGGTGACCCGGCGCCAGCAGCTCGACCAGGAGCTGGCCGAGCGCCGGCAGAACGTCGAGTCGCACGTCAACGAGAACGTGGCGTGGGCGGAGCAGCTGCGCGCCCGCACCGAGCAGCAGGCCCGCCGGCTCCTCGAGGAGTCCCGCGCGGAGGCCGAGCAGGCGATGGCCGCCGCCCGCGCGGAGGCCGAGCGGCTGACCACCGAGGCCCGCCAGCGGCTGCAGAGCGAGGCGGAGGCGGCCCGCGCGGAGGCCGAGCAGATCCTGCGCCGGGCCCGCACGGACGCCGAGCGCCTGCTGAACGCCGCCTCCACCCAGGCGCAGGAGGCCACCGACCACGCCGAGCAGCTGCGCACGTCCACGGTCACCGAGTCGGAGTCCGCGCGCCGTGAGGCGCAGGAGCTGAGCCGGGCCGCCGAGCAGCGGATGGCGCAGGCGGAGGCCGCGCTGCGCGAGGCGCGGGCCGAGGCGGAGAAGGTGCTCGCCGAGGCGAAGGAGGCCGCCGCCAAGGCGATCTCGTCCGCCGAGTCCGCCAACGAGACGCGCACGCGCACCGCGAAGGAGCAGGTCGCCCGGCTGGTCGAGGAGGCCACCAAGGAGGCCGAGCAGACCAGGTCCGAGGCCGAGCAGCTGGTCGCCGACGCCCGCGCGGAGGCCGAGAAGATCGTCGCCGAGGCCTCGGAGAAGGCCCGCACGCTCACGGCCGAGGAGACCGCGACCCAGCTGTCGCAGGCCGCCCGGACGGCCGAGGAGGTCCTCAACAAGGCGTCGGAGGACGCCAAGAAGACCACCAGGGCCGCCGCCGAGGAGGCCGAGCGGATCCGCCGCGAGGCCGAGGCGGAGGCGGACCGGCTGCGCGCGGAGGCGCACGACATCGCCGAGCAGCTCAAGGGCGCGGCGAAGGACGACACCAAGGAGTACCGCGCCAAGACGGTCGAGCTGCAGGAGGAGGCCCGCCGGCTGCGCGGCGAGGCCGAGCAGCTGCGCGCCGACGCGGTCGCGGAGGGCGAGAAGATCCGCGCGGAGGCCCGCAAGGAGGCCGTGGCGCAGATCGAGGAGGCGGCGAAGTCCGCCGAGGAGCTGCTGTCCAAGGCGAAGGCGGACGCGGACGAGCTGCGCTCCACCGCGCAGACCGACAGCGAGAAGGTCCGCACCGAGGCGATCGAGCGGGCCACCACGCTGCGCCGGCAGGCCGAGGAGACGCTGGAGCGCACCCGCAAGGAGGCGGAGCGGCACCGCGCGGAGGCCGTGGAGCAGGCCGAGGCGCTCACCGCGGACGCCGAGCGGGCCGCACGCGAGCTGCGCGAGGAGGCGGAGCGGGCCGTCGCGGCACGGCACGCGGAGGCCGCCGAGGAGCTGACGCGGCTCCAGAAGGACGCCGAGGAACGGCTTCTCGCCGCCGAGCGGGCGCTGAGCGAGGCCCGTGAGGAGGCGGCCCGGATCCGCCGGGAGGCCGCCGAGGAGACCGAGCGGCTGCGCACCGAGGCCGCCGAGCGGATCCGTACGCTCCAGCAGCAGGCGGAGGCGGAGGCCGAGCGGCTGCGCGACGAGGCCGCGGCGGACGCGTCGGCGTCCCGCGCGGAGGGCGAGGCCGTCGCCGTGCGGCTGCGGTCGGAGGCCGCGGCCGAGGCGGAGCGGCTGAAGTCGGAGGCGCAGGACAGCGCCGACCGGATGCGCGCCGAGGCGCAGGCCGCCGCCGAGCGGCTGGGTGCGGAGGCGTCCCAGGCGCTGGCCGCCGCGCAGGAGGAGGCCGCCCGGCGCCGCCGTGAGGCGGAGGAGCTGCTGGGCGCGGCCCGGCAGGAGGCGGACCAGGAGCGCGAGCGGGCCCGCGAGCAGAGCGAGGAGCTGCTGGCCGCGGCGCGCAAGCGGGTCGAGGAGGCGCAGGCCGAGGCCACCCGTCTGGTGGAGGAGGCCGACCGGCGGGCCACCGAGATGGTGTCGGCGGCCGAGCAGCACGCGGCGCAGGTGCGGGAGTCCGTCGCGGGGCTGCACGAGCAGGCGCAGGAGGAGATCGCCGGGCTGCGCAGCGCCGCCGAGCACGCGGCGGAGCGCACCCGCCGCGAGGCGGAGGAGGAGGCGGACCGGGTCCGCGCCGACGCCTACGCGGAGCGGGAGCGGGCGAGCGAGGACGCGAGCCGGCTCAGGCGCGAGGCGCGGGAGGAGACCGAGGCCGCCAAGTCGCTCGCGGAGCGCACGGTGTCCGAGGCGATCACCGAGGCCGACCGGATCCGCACGGAGGTCGCGGAGCACGCCCAGCGGGTGCGCACGGAGGCGTCGGACGCCGTCGCCGAGGCGGAGCAGAGCGCGGCGCGCACCCGGGCGGAGGCCCGCGAGGACGCCAACCGCATCCGTTCGGACGCGGCGACGCAGGCGGACACCCTCATCACCGAGGCCCGCAACGAGGCCGAGCGGCTCACGGCGGAGACGGTCGCCGAGACCGACCGGCTGCGGTCCGAGTCGGTCGCCAAGGCGGAGAAGCTGATCTCGGACGCCACCGGCGACGCGGAGCGGCTGCGCGCCGAGGCGGCGGAGACGGTCGGTTCGGCGCAGCAGCACGCGGAGCGGGTCCGCAGCGAGGCCGAGCGGGTGAAGGCGGACGCGGAGGCGGAGGCCGAGCGGCTGGTGACCTCGGCGCGCGAGGAGGCCGAGCGCACCCTGGACGAGGCGCGCAAGGACGCCAACAAGCGGCGTTCCGAGGCGGCCGAGCAGGTCGACAAGCTCATCACGGAGACCACGGCGGAGGCGGACAAGCTGCTCGCGGAGGCGCAGGCGCAGGCGCTGAAGACCACCGCGGACGCGGAGTCGCAGGCGGACACCATGGTCGGCGCGGCCCGCAGCGAGGCGGAGCGGATCGTCTCCGAGGCGACCGTCGAGGGCAACTCGCTGGTGGAGAAGGCCCGTACGGACGCGGACGAGCTGCTGGTCGGCGCCCGCCGGGACGCCACGCAGATCAGGGAGCGCGCCGAGGAGCTGCGGGACCGGATCACCAGCGAGATCGAGGAGCTGCACGAGCGGGCCCGCCGTGAGGCGGCCGAGACGATGAAGTCGACCGGCGACCGCTGCGACGCGCTGATCAAGGCGGCCGAGGAGCAGCTCGCCAAGGCCGAGGCGAAGGCGAAGGAGATCGTCTCCGAGGCCAACTCGGAGGCCGGCAAGGTGCGCATCGCCGCCGTGAAGAAGGCCGAGGGCCTGCTGAAGGAGGCGGAGCAGAAGAAGGCCGCGCTGGTCAAGGAGGCCGAGGAGCTCAAGGCCGAGGCGGTGCGCGAGGCACGGCGCACGGTCGAGGAGGGCAAGCGCGAGCTGGAGGTGCTGGTGCGGCGCCGTGAGGACATCAACGCGGAGATCTCGCGTGTGCAGGACGTCCTGGAAGCCCTGGAGTCCTTCGAGGCTCCGGCGGGCGCGAAGGACAACGGGGTCAAGGCGGGAGCGACGGTCGGCGCGCCCCGCTCGGGTGGCAAGTCGTCAGACAGCTAGCAAACCGGGCGGAATTGCCCGCGATCCAGAGGCTTTGACCAAGGCTTTGGCAAGCGGTCCGGCGGTCAGCCACTCAAAAGGGGTGTCATTCTCCGTATCAAACGTGCATCCGCTCGATGACACACCGCTTCGGCCCCTAGGATTCCACCTATCACCTCACCGGTCTCATTCGACAGGAACCCCATGAGCGACACTTCCCCCTACGGCTTCGAGCTTGTGCGGCGTGGGTACGACCGCGCTCAGGTGGACGAACGTATCTCCAAGCTCGTCTCCGACCGTGACAGTGCTCTCGCCCGCATCACCGCTCTGGAAAAGCGCATCGAGGAGCTCCACCTCGAGACCCAGAACGCCCAGGCGCAGGTCAACGACGCCGAGCCGTCGTACGCCGGTCTCGGTGCCCGGGTCGAGAAGATCCTGCGGCTCGCCGAGGAAGAGGCGAAGGACCTGCGCGAGGAGGCCCGGCGCGCGGCCGAGCAGCACCGCGAGCTCGCCGAGTCGGCGGCCCAGCAGGTGCGCAACGACGCGGAGGCGTACGCGGCGGAGCGCAAGGCCAAGGCCGAGGACGAGGGCGTCCGGATCGTCGAGAAGGCCAAGAGCGACGCCTCCCAGCTGCGCGCCGAGGCGCAGAAGGACGCGCAGTCCAAGCGCGAGGAGGCGGACGCCCTCTTCGAGGAGACCCGCGCGAAGGCCGCGCAGGCCGCCGCCGACTTCGAGACGAACCTGGCCAAGCGCCGCGAGCAGTCCGAGCGCGACCTGGCCTCCCGTCAGGCCAAGGCCGAGAAGCGCCTCGCGGAGATCGAGCACCGTGCGGAGCAGCTGCGCCTGGAGGCGGAGAAGCTGCGCACCGACGCCGAGCGCCGGGCCCGCCAGACGGTGGAGACCGCCCAGCGCCAGGCCGAGGACATCGTGGCGGACGCCAACGCCAAGGCCGACCGGATCCGTTCGGAGTCCGAGCGCGAGCTGGCCGCCCTCACCAACCGCCGCGACTCCATCAACGCCCAGCTGACGAACGTCCGCGAGATGCTCGCCACGCTGACCGGCGCCGCGGTGGCCGCGACCGGTGCGCCCGCCGAGGACGAGCCGGTCTCCCGCGGGGTTCCGGCCCAGCAGTCCCGGTAACGTCCGGAAGTACAGCGGCTGAAACCTGCGAAGCCCTCTGCCACTGAGGTGGCAGAGGGCTTTGTCCCGTTTTAGCGTGGGGCTCATGATCGAGCTCGAGGGGCTGACCAAGCGGTACGGCGAGAAGGTGGCGGTCGACAATCTGACGTTCACGGTCAGACCGGGCATCGTCACGGGCTTTCTCGGTCCCAATGGGGCGGGCAAGTCGACCACCATGCGGATGATGCTGGGCCTCGACCGGCCCACCGCCGGTGACGTCCGGATCGACGGCAAGCACTACGACCAGCTGAAGGACCCGCTGACGTACATCGGCGCGCTGCTGGACGCCAAGGCGATGCACGGCGGGCGCAGCGCCTTCAACCATCTGCTGTGCCTCGCACAGAGCAACGGCATCCCCCGGCAGCGGGTGCACGAGGTGCTGGACACGGTGGGGCTCACCGCCGTGGCGCGGAAGAAGGCGAAGGGGTTCTCCCTCGGCATGGGTCAGCGGCTCGGCATCGCGGCCGCGCTGCTGGGCGACCCGCGGATCCTGATGTTCGACGAGCCGGTCAACGGCCTCGACCCCGAGGGCATCCACTGGATCCGCACGCTGATGAAATCCCTCGCCGCGCAGGGCCGTACGGTCTTCGTCTCCTCGCATCTGATGAGCGAGATGGCGCTGACCGCCGACCACCTCGTGGTCATCGGCCAGGGCCGGCTGCTCGCCGACACCTCGATGGCCGAGTTCATCGAGCGCAACTCCCGCTCCTACGTCCGGGTCCGCAGCCCGCAGCGCGAGAAGCTGCTGGACGTGCTGCACCAGGCCGGGATCACCGCCGTGGAGAGCGGCAACGGGGCGCTGGAGGTGGACGGCGGCAAGGCGGAGTACATCGGGGAGCTGGCGGCCCGGCACCAGCTGGTGCTGCACGAGCTGAGCCCGCAACAGGCCTCTCTGGAGGAGGCGTTCATGCAGTTGACCGCGGAGTCCGTGGAGTATCACGCGCACTCCGACGCGCCGGTCGCCCCGCAGGCGTGGGGCGAGGGCTGGAAGAGGGGCTGAGCATGGCGGCAACGCAGGTCGTCCGGTCCGAGTGGACCAAGATCCGGTCGGTGGCGTCCACGGTGTGGACGCTGTCCCTGGCGGTGGTGGTCACCATCGCGCTCGGCATGCTGATCTCCGCGCTGTCGAGGAACGAGTTCGACGACATGAGCGCCCGGGACCGGCTCTCCTTCGACCCGACGTTCATCAGCTTCGCCGGGATGAGCCTCGGTCAGCTCGCGATGATCGTGTTCGGGGTGCTGGTGGTGTCGAACGAGTACAGCACCGGCATGATCCGCGTCTCGCTGGCGGCGGTGCCGCAGCGCGGCACCTTCCTGTTCAGCAAGATCGCGGTGGCCACGGCGCTCGCCCTGGCCGTCGGCATGGCCACCAGCTTCGCCGCGTTCTTCCTCGGCCAGGCGATGCTCGGCGAGCACAAGGCCTCCCTCGGGGACGACGGGGTGCTGCGGGCCGTGCTCGGCGGCGGGCTGTACATGACCCTGATCGCGGTGTTCTCGATGGGCGTGGCGGCGATGCTGCGCTCGCCGATGCTGTCGCTGGGCATCCTGATGCCGTTCTTCTTCCTGATCTCCAGCATCCTCGGCAACGTCGACGCGACGAAGAAGATCGGGCAGTTCCTGCCCGACCAGGCCGGCAGCAAGATCATGCAGGTGGTCCCGCCGGTCGGCGACGACACCCCGTACGGGCCCTGGGGCGGCCTCGGGATCATGCTGCTGTGGGTGCTGGCCGCGCTCATCGGCGGTTACCTGCTGCTGAAGAAGCGGGACGCCCAGTGAATGATCGGGAAGGACCGGTTTTTACCTCGCCTTGAGCGGAACCGTCAGCGCCTCGATATCCTCCTAACCCTTACGGGGGCGTGTGCCCCGCTGACCTGAACCTTTCGATGGGTGCGGAGCATGATCGAGGCAGTCGGCCTGACCAAGCGGTACGGCGACAAGACCGCTGTGTACAACCTTTCCTTTCAGGTGCGGCCCGGAGCCGTCACCGGCTTCCTGGGCCCCAACGGCTCCGGCAAGTCGACGACGATGCGGATGATCCTCGGCCTGGACAATCCCACCGCCGGACACGTCACGATCGGCGGCTATCCGTATCGCAGGCTGCCCAACGCCCCCCGCCAGGTCGGCGCGCTGCTGGACGCCAAGGCGGTGCACGGCGGCCGGTCCGCCCGCAACCATCTGCTGTGCCTGGCCCAGCTGTCGGGCATCCCCGCCCGGCGCGTGGACGAGGTGCTCGGCGTGGTCGGCCTGCACGAGGTGGCCGGAAAGCGGTCCAAGGGCTTCTCCCTCGGCATGGGCCAGCGGCTCGGTATCGCCGCCGCGCTGCTCGGCGACCCGCAGGTGCTGCTGTTCGACGAGCCGGTCAACGGTCTCGACCCCGAGGGCATCCTCTGGGTGCGCAACCTGATGAAGTCCCTCGCGGCGGAGGGCCGTACGGTCTTTGTCTCCTCCCATCTGATGAGCGAGATGGCGCTGACCGCCGACCACCTCATCGTGATCGGCCGCGGGCAGCTGCTGGCCGACATGAGCGTGAAGGACTTCATCTCGGCCAACTCGGCCGACTTCGCCCGCGTGCGCACGCCGGACACCGAGCCGCAGGCGCGGGAGAAGCTCTCCGCGGCCATCACCGAGGCCGGCGGGCACGTTCTGCCCGAGCAGGACGGTGCCCTGCGGGTGACCGGACTGCCGCTGCCGCGCATCAGCGACATCGCCCACGACCACGACGTACGCCTGTGGGAGCTGTCGCCCCACCAGGCCTCGCTGGAGGAGGCGTACATGCGGATGACGCAGGGCGCGGTCGACTACCGCTCGACCACCGACCAGAAGGAAGGGCTCCAGCAGCCGCTGCCGCCCGGCGTCCAGCCGCCGATGCCGGTACCGGGTCAGGGCCAGCCGGGCTGGTACGCCCCGCCGCCGCCCCAGCAGGGCCAGCCCTATGGGGCACCGCAGGGAGCGCTACAGGCCCCCGCGGGCCCGTACGGCGCTCCGGGCACCCCGGCGCCGGCCCCGGGTGCCCCCGTGGCCAACCCGTACGCCCAGCCCGCCGCGCAGGCGCCCCAGGCCCCGGCCGCGCCCGCCGCCGCGCCCGCCGCTCCCGCGACCGCCCCCTCCTCCGACCTGACCAAGCCCGAGGACGCCCGATGAGCACGCCCCAGCCCCCGATGCCGCAGACCGCCGCACCCGAGTGGCAGGCCCCCTACTCCGGCTACACCTCGCCGATCCCGGTGGTGCGCACGCACCTCGGGCACGCCATCGCCTCCGAATGGACCAAGATCCGGTCGGTGCGCTCCACGATGTGGACGCTGGGCGTGTTCGTCCTGCTCGTCGTCGGCATCGGTCTGCTGACCGGTCTCGTGGTCGCGAGCCAGGACGCCGACCTCGGCGGCGAGAGCCCGCTGGGCCTGGGCTTCTTCGGGCTGCTCCTGGGCAGCATGTGTGTCATCACGCTGGGCGTGCTGACCACGGCCTCCGAGTACGGCACCGGCATGATCCGCACCACGATGGTCGCCTGCCCCTCCCGCGCGCGGGTGCTCGCGGCGAAGGCGATCGTCTTCTTCCTGGTCGCCTTCGTGGTGACCCTGGTGTCCGCCTCGCTGATCGGCTTCCTGCACGTGGCGATGCTGGAGGGCAACGGCGCGAAGGACCCCTCCGGCGGTGAGTGGCTGAAGGGCACCGTCGGCGTCTCGCTCTACGTCGCCCTGCTCGGCATGCTGTCGCTCGCGATCGGCTCCATCATCCGGCACTCGGCGGGCGCCATCACCATCATGATCGGCGCGCTGCTCGCACCGCTGGTGATCGCCCTGTTCATGTTCTCGGAGTCGCTGAAGGACGTGCAGCAGGCGCTGTTCGAGTACTCGGTCCCGAACCAGATGAGCATCTTCTACGCCAACTCCCTGAGCGAGTCCGGCCCGTCCGGCTGGGACCCGCTGTGGATCATGCTCGGCATCACGGCCGCCGCCCTGGCCGGTGCCTTCGCCCTGCTGGAGAAGCGGGACGTGTGACCGCCTAGGGAGAGCCCGGCCTTCAGAACCTGGGCGCGTTACGGGACCGCTGCACCCGCGTGGTGCGGCGGTCCTTCGCGTTCCAGCAGGCCTTGTGCCAGTGCCGGCGCTCGTCGACGCCCGAGAACTCGGGCCAGGCCACCACGTGCGGCACCCCGTCCGGAATCAACTGGTCGCAGCCCGGGCAGCGGTACGCCTTGCCCTGCGCGCTGGCGCCCGCCACATGCCGTACGCTCCACTCCTCGCCCTGCCAGTTCTCCGTGGACTGCCAGCCGCCGTAGCGCCCGGAGCGGTCGTCCTCGGCGCTCCGGCCGGACGAACCGGCTCCCTTGGGTCGGTTGCGACGCGGGGACACAGGACACCTCACGGGGCTATACAGGATGCACGGGCCGGATCCAGCCTACGCGTCGCGAGCATGGGTACGCGTAGGGCACCAATCGTCACAAGTCCCCACCCCGGCGATGCGGTGCCCTCTCGCGAGCGGCTCATTCTGCAGACAATCCGCAAATTCCCCCGCCCGGCCGTGTCCTCGGCACGTGTCAGACGGTTATGCCCTGTGGGGGAGCTCCGCGTCGGAGCCAAGGAAGCAGGAAAGCAATGCGCGTTGGAAGTTTCGTGTTGGCCGCCCAGTTCCCCGGGCAGGGCGAGGGGGAGGCGCTGCACCGCGCGGTCCGCTCGGCCGAGGTGGCCGAGGAGGCGGGGCTCGACACGGTCTGGCTGGCCGAGCACCACTTCGTGCCGTACGGCACCTGCCCGTCGGCGGTCACGCTGGCCGCCTTACTGCTCGGCCGCACCCGCCGCCTCAGGGTCGGCACGGCGGTCAGTGTGCTGCCCACCGTCCACCCCGTGGCCCTCGGCGAGCAGGCCGCGCTGCTGCACATCACCAGCGGCGGCCGGTTCACTCTCGGCGTGGGCCGCGGCGGGCCGTGGGTCGACCTGGAGGTGTTCGGCTCGGGCCTGGAGGCATACGAGAAGGGGTTCCCGGAATCACTCGATCTGCTGGTGCGCTGGCTGCGCGAACCGTCCGTCGGAGCCGACGGCGAGCGCTTCCGGTTCCGTGAAGTCCCGGTCGTGCCCCGCCCGTCGGAGGCGCTCACGGAGACGGAGGGCCCCGAGGTCGTCGTCGCCTGCACGTCACCGTCGAGCGTGCGGCTGGCCGCCGAGCGCGGACTGCCGATGCTGCTCGGGATGCATGTGGGCGACGAGGAGAAGGCCGAGATGGTCGCCCTGTGGCGGCAGCACGCCCGCGCGAGCGGGCGGACGGCCGAGGAGATCCACCGCGCGGCCCACGTCTCGGCCGGCGTCTGCCAGATCGCCGACCGGCGCACGGACGCGGCGGAGACGCTGCTGAAGGCGATGCCGGGCTGGCTGCGCCAGGGCCTCGCGGCGCATGTCACGGTGGACGGGCGGACCCGGCAGATGCGGGACCCGCTGGCGTACACCGAACTGCTCTGCGGGCTGCACCCGGTGGGCACCCCCCGCCTGTGCGCCGACCGGCTGGCGGCGACCAGCGAGCGGACCGGCATCTCCCGTTTCGCGCTGCTCGTCGAGGGCTCCGGCGATCTCGCGGCGACCGAGGAGAACGTACGGCGGCTCGGTGCCGAGGTGCTCCCCCAACTCGCCTGAGATGAGCGGGGATTCCATGGAGGCTTGCCGCCCCTGTACTGACTGCACCTCCCGCGTACGGAGCGGCAAGCGAACGATGGGGCGCGTCAGCAGTCGCGCAGTTCCGGCGACTGGTTCAGCAGCTGACTGCGGACCGAGGTGAAACGGGCCAGCGTCTCGTCGACCGAGGAGTCAAGCGGGAACACGGCCACCCGGTGGCAGTTCTGGAAGGCCAGCCGTACACCGAAGTGCCGTTGCAGCGCGCCGCGTATCGCGTCACTCGCGAGCGCACGCAGCAGCTGACCGCGTGCCTGCTCGTCCGGCGGGGGCGTCTGGTTGTCGGCGAAGGCTCCGCCGTCCACCTTCAGCTGGGCCACCAGGGAGCTGATCATCTCCCACGCATAGGGCAGGGAGGTCCGGACGCAGTCGACGAATTCAGCTTCGTCGACCTCGCCTCGCTCGGCCTGTTCGAGTAGGGCCGGTGAGACGTCGAGCGACATGGGTTCTCCTCTCGCACCCCCAACGAGCAGGGGTTGCCTGACAGATACGGGAGCCCGCGCAATCGGACACGCTGCGTACACACCTCGCGACCTCCCGTTCAATACGGTAAGCAACGGACGGTGACCGCACCAGGACATTGTCCGTATGGGGAACTTCCTGTGGGCAGGTAATCGGCCATCGCGGAACACGCGTTTTCCAGGAGATTCAGGACGTGTCGCGGGGGCCTGGAGGGACGCTTGGGGGGCCGTCTCCGGGGTGGCGGGAGGGCGTGCGGGGCGGCGGACCGCAGGGCGGATCCGAGGGCGAATCGCGTCGGGGCGGGGCGGTCGAGTAGCGTTGCCGACCATGCGTCTCGTCATTGCCCGCTGTTCCGTGGACTACGCCGGACGGCTCACCGCGCACCTGCCGTCGGCACCCCGTCTGATCCTGGTCAAGGCGGACGGCAGCGTCTCGATCCACGCCGACGACCGGGCCTACAAGCCCCTGAACTGGATGTCGCCGCCCTGCACGCTCAAGGAGGGCACGGGTGAGGAAGAGGGCGTCTGGACCGTCGTCAACAAGGCGGGCGAGAAACTCATCATCACCATGGAGGAGATCCTCCACGACTCCTCGCACGAACTGGGCGTGGATCCCGGCCTGATCAAGGACGGCGTGGAAGCACACCTCCAGGAGCTGCTCGCCGATCGGATCGAGACACTCGGCGAGGGCTACACCCTGATCCGCCGCGAGTACATGACCGCCATCGGCCCCGTCGACATCCTGTGCCGGGACGCCGAGGGGCAGACCGTGGCGGTGGAGATCAAGCGGCGCGGCGAGATCGACGGTGTGGAGCAACTCACCCGCTATCTCGAACTGCTGAACCGCGACCCCCATCTCGCCCCGGTGCGCGGCATCTTCGCCGCCCAGGAGATCAAGCCGCAGGCCCGCGTGCTCGCCGCCGACCGCGGCATCGGCTGCCAGGTCCTCGACTACGACGCGCTGCGCGGCATCGAGGACGACAAGCTGCGGCTGTTCTGAGCGCCGCCGGGACAGACGCCGGGCCGGGTTCCGTGTCGGGAACCCGGCCCTTCGTCACGCGGTGGGCGTCAGATGACCGTCCCGGAGCTGCCCGAGCCGCTGGGCGTTCCCGCGCCGCTGCTCTGCGGGGCGCTCGCCGAGCTGCTCGTCCCCGCGGGGGAGGACGGAGCGGGACCGCTGGCCGTGTCGCTGGTGGCCGGCGGCGGGGGCTCGGTGTCGGTGGGCGGCGGGGTCTCGGTCTCCGTCTCGGTCGGATCCGGGTCGGGCGTGGTCGGATCCGGCGACGGGGACGTCGGCGGCTTGGTCGTCTTCGTCGGCTTGGAGCTCGGGGTCTTCGACGGCGACTTCGACGGTTCGCCCGGCTCGGTGCTCTCGTCCTCGGACGGCTCGGCCGACTCCGAGCCCGTCGGGGTCGGCCTCGGATCGTCGGCCGTGCCCAGCGTGCCGTCCGGGCCCGGGTCGGTGGGCCGGCTCGTGGCCTCGCCGGTGTCTCCCTCGTCCCCGGCCGCCGGGTCGGCGCCCAGGCTGCCGTCGTCGATGCCCTGGCTGGCGGACGGGTTGACGCCGACCCGGTCGGACGGGTTGTCGGCGTCGCTGTCCGACGTGGCGCCGAGGGTGACCACGGTGCCCAGCACGGCGACCAGCAGGGCGCCCGCGCCGGCCGCCACGAGGTTGCGCCGGGCCAGGCCCTTGAGCCCGCCGCCCGCCTTGTGCGAGGACGGGGCCGAGGGCGCGGACGCCGTGCGGTTGATGATCAGCGCGGTGTCGGAGGGCGGCTGGAGCTCCGGGAAGGCCGTCGGCACCCCGCGGGGCGGCGAGGCCGACTCCTCGACGTGCGCCTCGGGCACCTCCTCCCCCGCGGTCGGCGCGAGCGCGAGCGGGGTGCCGGAGCGGTCGGCGACCAGCGCGAGCGCGCGGCGGCCGGCGACGGTGCCGCGCTTGTCGGCGAGCGCGCCGCGCAGCCCGATGGACGCCTCCAGCTCGGCGCGGGACCGGTCGAGCTGCCCGGCGCACAGGGCGAGGATGCCGAGCTCGTGGTGGAAGTAGGCCTGTTCGCCCACGTCCCCGGCGAGCCGGGCGGCCTCGGCACCGGCCCGCAGCGCCCGCTCCCAGGCGCTCCAGTGCAGGCCCGCGGCGAACGCGGGCGCGGCGGTGCGGGCCAGTTGCACGGCGACGCTCTGCTCGCCGTCACCGGTGGCGGTGGTGAGGGGGGCGAGGACGCTGAGCGCGGCGAGGACCGCGTCGGCCTCGGCGCACACCCGCTCGGGGGTGACCGAGGGGTGTCCGGCCCACCAGGCGTAGTGCTGGGCGGCGGTGCGGGCCTGGGCCTCGAGGCCGTCGGCGTATCCGGCGGCTTCCAGCTGGGCCATCACCCCGGCGGCGAGCCGGTAGTGGGAGCCGACCGGGGAGACCAGCCCGCAGGCGGCCAGCTCGCCGAGCGCGGCGTCCGCGTGGGTGTCGCCGACCAGGGCGGGCAGATGCGCCTGGTGGGGCACCTCGCCGCCGAGCGCCACGGCGAACCGCAGGGTGGCGCGGGCGGAGGCGCCGAGCCGGGAGGCCAGCAGCGGCGCGGGCGCGGCGGCGTCGCCGAGGGCGGGCAGCGGGACCTCGTCGCCGTCCACGGTGTCGTAGGGCAGGTCGCCGGGGCGGGCGTCCGCGAAGACGCCGAACTCGTCGACCGCGCCCGCGCCGGCGCGCATCCGGTCGCGCTGCCGCAGCAGGGCGCCGGCCTGGACGAAGCGCAGCGGCAGGCCCTCGGACTCGAACCACAGGTCACCGGCCCAGTTCGACTCGTCCTCGGTGAGCCGGCGCCCGACGGCGTGCTCCAGCAGGTCGAGGCCGGCCGCGCGGTCGAGGCCGTCGAGGACGACCTCCTCCACGCCCGCGTCGGCGGACGGCGCGGGGACGTCCGGGGTGGCGCCGAACAGGAAGGCGCACTCCGGGGTGGCGTCCAGCAGCTCGTCGAGGGCGGCACCGCCGAACTCGAGGTCGTCCAGGACGACGACGGCACCGATCTCACGGACGTGCTCGACCAGTTCGGCCCGGTCCGGGCGGTGCAGCGGCGCGTTGTGGACGGCGTAGAAGAGGTCGTGGAGCAGGTCGTCGGGGGTGCGGCGGTGGCCGCTGAGGCGGACGACGCCGTCCGGGGCGAGGTCCGCGCAGTCCTCGGCGACGATGTCGAGGAGCCGGGTGCGGCCCGATCCCGCGGGGCCGGTCAGGCGCACGGAACGGCCGCGGGCGAGCAGCCGGACCAGCTGCTCGCGGGTGTCCTGCCGGGCCAGCAGCGGCAGCGTGGGCTGCGCGGGGCCGGGCGGGACGGGCGGCCGGGCCGCGCGTTCGACCTCGGCCCGTTCGGCCGCGTCGAGCTTCACGGGCCGGGCGGGCCGTTCGGCCGGCGGGCAGGGCTCTATCTCGCTGCCGTCGACCGGGTTGACGGTGAGCAGGAAGTCGCCGGAGACGAGCTGCACCGTGCGGGCGAGCGCGGGCGCGTGCTGTCCGAAGTCGGATGTGAGGGAGTCCCGGGGCGGGCGCTGGCGCGGTGCGTCGTCGTCACCGTGCCGGCCGTACTCCTCGGGTCCCGGGTTGTTCGGGTCCATAGGTACCTAGCCCCCCAAAAGCGTCGTGTGCCTGAGTCCGCGGATGAGGACCCAAAGCCCCTCCCGGCCTTGCTGTGCACACCGCGCTGTCGCTTCTGGTCCGGGCCCGCTCGAGGGTTGCAAGGCAGCGGGCAGCCGAACCCTAAACCTTCGCTCAGTATCTACGACAGTCCGGGGTACCGCGCCGCCCGAGACGTCACAGTCTCGTGAGGATTGTGCGGACCGCACGCGGCGGGCCTCACGTCGACGGCCCGCAGCGGGGGCTCACACCCGAGGCAGGGTGTCCACCCCGATGCCGCCCTCGATCGCCAGGATCCGGTGCAGCCGGGTGGCCACCAACAGGCGCTGCATCTGCGGCGGTACGCCGCGCAGCACCAGCCGCCGGCCGCAGCGGCCGGCCCGCCGGTGGGCCCCCATGATCACCCCGAGTCCGGTGGCGTCCCAGGAGTCCAGTTCGGACAGGTCCAGCACCAGGTCGCCGACTCCGTCGTCGACGGCCGAGTGCAGGACCGTACGGGCGTCCGCCGCGCTGCGGACGTCGAGGCGGCCCCCGACGACCAGCTCGGCGTGGTCGCCCTTGATGTGCATATGCGCTCCCCGTGCCTGCGTTCCGTGCTCCGTGTGTTTCTGATGCCGGTGATGCAACCTCTGACTGCCTGGAGGCCGTCGAGGTTGCTGGCTGTAAGCGAACCGATACCGAATTCACCCCGGCGTGTGATGCGCGCCGGGGTGGGTGCGATGTCAGTGCTTGTAGAAGCCCTGCCCGCTCTTGCGGCCGATGTCACCGGCGTCAACCATCCGGCGCATCAGCTCGGGGGCGGCGAACTTCTCGTCCTGGGACTCCGTGTAGATGTTGCTGGTGGCGTGCAGCAGGATGTCCACGCCGGTCAGGTCGGCCGTGGCCAGCGGACCCATGGCGTGGCCGAAGCCGAGCTTGCAGGCCAGGTCGATGTCCTCGGCGCTCGCCACGCCCGACTCGTACAGCTTCGCGGCCTCGACGACGAGGGCGCAGATGAGGCGGGTGGTGACGAAACCGGCGACGTCGCGGTTGACGACGATGCAGGTCTTGCCGACGGACTCGGCGAACTCCCGCGCCTTGGCGAGTGTTTCGTCGCTCGTCTTGTAGCCGCGGACCAGCTCGCACAGCTGCATCATCGGCACCGGCGAGAAGAAGTGGGTGCCGACGACCCGCTCCGGGTGCTCCGTCTCGGCCGCGATCTTGGTGATCGGGATGGCAGAGGTGTTGGAGGCGAGCACCGCGTCCTCGCGGACGATCTTGTCGAGGGCCCGGAAGATCTCGTGCTTGACCTCGAGCTTCTCGAACACGGCCTCGACGACGACGTCCGCGTCGGCGCAGGCGTCCAGGTCGGTGGTCGCGGTGATGCGGGCGAGGGCGGCGTCGGCGTCGTGCGCCTCCATCCTGCCCTTGCTCACGAACTTGTCGTACGACGCCTTGATGCCGTCGGTGCCGCGCGTGAGCGCCTCGTCGGTGACGTCGCGCAGAACGACGTCCCAGCCCGCCTGAGCGGAGACCTGGGCGATACCGGATCCCATGAGACCGGCCCCGATGACGGCGAGCTTGCGTGCCACTGTGCGACTCCCATGATACGCGCTGTCGTTGTGCTCTCGGGCGGACACTAGCGCCCGTGAGGGGCCGTGTGGCGGGTTAGTAACGCGCGTCACGTCTCAAATGACGGACGTCACACCACCACCGGTCAGCGAGCGCCCCGGACGGCGTACTTGAGCACCTTGGGACTCAACAGGTCCTCCATCTCGTCCAGCAGGACGAGGGCCTCGCGGGAGACCTCGGAGGGTCGGCCGCCGGCGAGCATGCGCTCCCCGATGGTGGCGACGACGGTTGAGTGCAGCCAGTTGATCTGACCGGCCATCAGGCGGGGCGCCGGGTCGTCGTCGCCCGCGCCGGTCTCCTCGCGCAGGGTCCGCTCCAGGTTCACCAGGACCTCCTGGCCGATGGCCCACATCCGGGAGCGCAGCGTGGGTGAGTCCTGGATGACCCGCATGAACTTCGCATAGCCGTCCATCAGGCCGATCCGGGGCGAGACCGACTCGACCTCCTCGCGCAGTTCCCGCAGCACCGCCTCGGCGGCGGACTCGCCGTCGCGCCGCCCGCGCACCCAGCGCGAGAGCCGGTCGACGACACCCTTGGAGCGGTCGAGGAACAGGTCCTCCTTGGCCGGGAAGTAGTTGTAGACGGTGTTGACGGAGACGTCCGCCGCGTCCGCCACCTCGGCCACGGTCACGGCCTCGAAGCCCCGCTCGATGAACAGGGCGGTGGCGACGTCGGAGATGTACTGCCGGGTCTGCCGCTTCTTCCGTTCCCTGAGTCCTTCGGCCATGTCCGCATCCTAGCTTCGCTGGGCCCACTGAAAACTTGGGGTCGTTGCAAAATTTCAGCGCCTCTGTTTTTCTGTGGGGCATGGCAATCATCAGCACCGCCTCACTCGCCCGTTCCTTCCGGACGAAGCACGGCACCGTCGAAGCCGTCCGGGGCATCGACCTGACCGTCCGCGAGGGGGAGATCGTCGGCCTGCTCGGCCCCAACGGCGCCGGCAAGACCACCACGCTGCGGATGCTCACGACCCTGCTCGCCCCCACCGGCGGCGCGGCCACCGTCGCCGGGCACGACCTCGCGACCGATCCGGCCGGGGTGCGGCGGGCCTGCGGCTACGTGGCCCAGAGCGGCGGGGTCGATCCGCACCTGACCGTGCGGGAGGAGCTGATCACCCAGGGACGGATGTACCGGCTCACCAGGGCCCGGGCCGCCGAGCGCGCGCAGGAGCTCGCCCGCGAGCTGGACCTCGCGGACCTGCTGGACCGCACGTGCGCCGCGCTCTCGGGCGGCCAGCGGCGCCGCCTGGACATCGCCATGGCGCTGACGCACGACCCGAGGCTGCTGTTCCTCGACGAGCCGACGACCGGCCTCGACCCCGGCAGTCGCACCGCCCTGTGGGACCTGGTGCGCCGGCTGCGCGACGACCACGGCACGACGGTCTTCCTGACCACGCACTACCTGGACGAGGCCGACGCCCTCTGTGACCGCCTGGTCGTCGTCGACGGCGGCACGGTCGTCGCCGAGGGCACGCCGGGCGCGCTGAAGCTTCGGTACGGCGGCTCGATCGACGCCACGCTCCAGGACACCTTCCTCGCCATCACCGGCCGCAGTGCCGCGCAGGCCGACCCGACCCCCGTAGCCGTCTAGGAGGCGAGTGATGTTGCTGCACGACACCGCGCTGATCTACGGGCGCTACCTCCGCCAGTCCCTCCGCTCCCGCTTCGCCCTGCTCTTCGGCCTGCTGATGCCGCTGCTGTACCTGCTGTTCTTCGGCCCTCTGCTGACCGATCTGCCGCTCGGCGGGCAGGGCAGCTCCTGGCAGGTGCTGGTCCCCGGGCTGCTGCTGCAACTCGCCCTGTTCGGCGCCTCGTTCGCGGGCTTCTCGATCATCATCGAGAAGGGCCACGGCGTGGTGGAGCGGATGCGGGTCACCCCGATGAGCCGCCTGTCGCTCCTGCTGGGCCGGGTGCTGCGCGAGGCCACCGTGTTCGTGTTCCAGGCGGTGCTGCTGGTGCTGGCCGCGACGGTGATGGGCCTGCGGGCACCGCTGCCCGGCGTCCTCATCGGCTTCGCCTTCGTCGCCCTGCTCACGGTCTCGCTGGCGTCGCTGTCGTACGCGCTGGCGATGCGGATGGACACGCCGCAGGGCTTCGGCCCCGCGATCAACGCGCTGACCATGCCGTCCATGCTGCTGTCGGGCCTGATGCTCCCGATGACCCTGGGTCCGGCCTGGCTGGACGCGCTGTCGCACCTGATGCCGTTCCGCTATCTGGTGGACGCGGTCCGCGACGCCTACGTCGGCTCCTACGCCACGGCCCACATGCTGTACGGCACGCTGGTCGCCCTCGCCTTCGCGGCGCTCGCCGTGACAGTGGGCACACGAGTGTTCCGGACGGCCGGGGCATAACTAGGCTGGCCGCATGGTCAATCTGACGCGCATCTACACCCGGACCGGCGACCAGGGCACCACCGCCCTCGGTGACATGAGCCGGGTCGCCAAGACCGATCTGCGGATCTCCGCCTACGCCGACGCCAACGAGGCGAACGCGGTGATCGGCACGGCGATCGCGCTGGGCGGTCTGGAGGAGGAGGTCGTCCAGGTCCTCACCCGCGTCCAGAACGACCTGTTCGACGTGGGCGCGGACCTGTCGACGCCGGTGGTGGAGAACCCGGAGTACCCCCCGCTGAGGGTCGAGCAGTTCTACATCGACCGGCTGGAGGCGGACTGCGACCGCTTCAACGAGCGCCTCGAGAAGCTCCGCTCCTTCATCCTCCCGGGCGGCACCCCGGGCGCGGCCCTGCTCCACCAGGCCTGCACGGTCGTCCGCCGGGCCGAGCGCTCGACGTGGGCGGCGATGGAGGTCCACGCCGAGACCATGAACCCCCTGACCGCCACCTACCTCAACCGCCTCTCCGACCTGCTGTTCATCCTGGCCCGCATCGCCAACAAGAAGACCGGCGACGTGCTGTGGGTCCCGGGCGGGGAGCGCTAGGGCCGGGGCCGCGCCCGCGACAGACCGGTACAGGCCCCAACGTGCCTCGGTGCCCGGGTCACCGGTGTGCTCCTTCCCGTTCGGCGCCCTTGTCCGTGGGTGCGGTGACCGCGTCCGTGCCCGCCGGGGCCTTTCTCGGCCAGACCCAGTACGACAGCGCGACCAGACCGTGGATGCCGGCGGCGCGCCAGGCCGTGTAGCGCCAGCTCTCCAGGGAGGTCACGCGGCTCGGGTCGTCGACGTACCAGATGGCGAGCTGGAGCAGAGCCGTCGCGACCACGGCAGCCGTCAGCGTGCCCAGCCACACCCTGCCCTCGTGCCGGGCGCGGGCCATGCCGTACCGCGGCGGCCGTACCAGCGGGCGGTTCTCGAAGCGGTGGGCCGCGTGGCCGTCCAGCCACTTCACCGTGCGGTGGCCGTGGCCGACCGTGTAGCCGATGTAGAGCGCGGCCAGACCGTGCGTCCAGTTCGGCTCGGCGCCGTTCTTCAGGTCCACCGCGGTGGCGACCAGCAGGACGACCTCCAGCAGCGGCTCGCACAGCAGCAGCGCCAGGCCCGTGCGCGGCATCTTCAGCAGGTAGCGGAAGCCCAGCCCGGCGGCCAGCAGCACCCAGAAGCCGATCTCGCAGGCGGCGATCAAGGCGACGATCACGGTTCGCTCCTCTCGGTCACCCTTTCAGGCTCCCGGGCGTCCCGGCCGGATGCGTCGTCTCCGCCGATGAACTCGCGGTACATCGAAGGATGCAGTCCAGGACCGTCCGCGGGCATCAGGCGACCGGTGCGCGCACCGTGTTGGATGGTGCCATGGCCGTACGACTCCCCCGTCCCCACCGGTTCGACGCGTGGGCCGCGCTCGCCGGGCTGCTCGGCGGACTGCTGCTGTGGGGCATCGGGCTGGGCACCCGGCCGGCCGACGAGCCGATCGTGCTGTTCGACGGCCGCTGGCCGATCCTGCTGCCGCTCACCGTGACCGCCTGCTGCGAGCTGCTGCGCCGGTCCGCCCCGCGCACCGGTCTGCTCGTCGGCACGCTCGCCCTGATCGGGGACCTCCTCACCCAGGGCAGCCTCGTCACGGTCCTGATGTACACCGACCTGATGTACGCCGCGGTCCTGTACGGCCCGCCCGGCTCCGCCCGCCGCATCCCGGTGATCACGGGCCTGCTGTCCATCGCCGGCACGCTCGTGCCGTACGCGGTGTGGCGGGTGCCCGAGGCACTGCTGATCGGGGTCGCCATCGGCATCGTCTCCTTCGCCCCGGCGTCGACCGGTCTGATCGTGCGCAATCACCGCGAGGCCGCGGACGCGGCGCTGCTGCGCGCCGAACAGACCGCGCTGCTGGCCGAGATGGACCGCACCCAGGCGGTCACCGCGGAACGCGCCCGCATGGCGAGGGAGTTGCACGACATGGTGGCCAACCACCTCTCCGCCATCGCCATCCACTCCACGGCCGCGCTCTCCCTGGACGACGACCGGACCTCCCGTGAGGCCCTCACCGTGATCCGGGAGAACAGCGTGCAGGGGCTGTCCGAGATGCGCCGCCTCATCGGCATCCTGCGCGACGGCGCCGACGACCGGGAACCGGCGGCCACGCCGACCCTCGACGGCCTCGCCGCCCTGGTGGACGGCGCCCGCGCCAACGGCCTGGACGTCGGCCTCGACGCCGAGCACGACTCCGTGCCCGCGCCGGTGGAACTGGCCGCGTACAGGATCGTGCAGGAGTCGCTGACCAACGCTCTCAAGCACGGCGAGAAGGGGCGGGTCTCGGTGTGGCTGCGGCAGCGCGACGGCGCTCTCGACGTCCGGGTCACCAGCCCCTACGGCGGCCGGGACGCGCCGCGCGCACCGGGTTCCGGCGCCGGCCTGGTGGGGATGCGGGAGCGGGCGGCGCTGCTGCACGGCACGTTCGACGCGGGTCCGGAGGACGGTCCGCACGGCAAGATCTGGGTCGTCCGCGCCACCCTGCCCGTCACCGACACCGTCATCGATCGAGGAGAGAGTGAATGATCCGCGTCCTGGTCGCCGAGGACCAGTCCGCCGTCCGTGCCGGGCTGGTGCTGATCCTGCGCAGCGCGCCCGACATCGAGGTGGTCGGCGAGGCGGGGGACGGCGAGGAGGCGGTGGCGCTCGCCCGGGACCTGCGGCCGGACCTGGTGCTGATGGACGTTCAGATGCCGCGTCTGGACGGGGTGTCGGCGACCCGGCAGGTGGTCGGGGAAGGGCTGGCCGACGTGCTGGTGCTGACCACCTTCGACCTAGACGAGTACGTCTTCGGCGCGCTGCGGGCCGGGGCCGCGGGGTTCCTGCTGAAGAACACCGAGGCGAAGGATCTGATCACCGCGGTGCGGACGGTGGCGCGCGGTGAGGGGATCGTCGCCCCGGCCGTCACCCGGCGGCTGATCGCCGAGTTCGCGGCGAAGCCGACGGCGCGGGAACCGGCGGTCGATCCGGCGGTGCTGGAGTCACTGACGCGCCGGGAGCGCGAGGTGCTGTCCTGTCTCGGCGAAGGGCTGTCCAACGCGGATGTCGCCGCGCGGCTGGACATGGCGGAGGCGACGGTGAAGACGCACGTCAGCCGCCTGCTGGGGAAGCTTGGGCTGCGCAGCCGGGTGCAAGCGGCGGTGCTCGCGCAGGAGTTGGGGATCTGAGCCCGCCCCGAGGGTAGTGGTCCAGACCTATTGACCCGTGGTCCAGACCTTTCTATTCTCGCGGCACTGCGAGCGTGAAGGCTCAGTCACGCTCCCAACATCCTCAAAAGGAGGCGCGCATGCGCTTCAGACACAGAGTCGCCGCAGGGATCGCGACCCTGGCACTCCCCCTCTCCGGACTGGTCGCCCTCGCGAGCCCCGCCCAGGCCGCGACCTCCGCGACCGCCACCTACGCCAAGACCCAGGACTGGGGTTCCGGCTTCGAGGGCAAGTGGACGGTGAAGAACACCGGCACCACCACCATCAACTCCTGGACCGTCGAGTGGGACTTCCCCTCCGGCACCAAGGTCACCTCCGCCTGGGACGCCACCGTCACCAACTCCGGTGACCACTGGACCGCCAAGAACGTCGGCTGGAACGGCACCCTCGCCCCCGGGGCGTCCGTCACCTTCGGGTTCAACGGCAGCGGCTCCGGCTCCCCCACCGGCTGCAAGCTCAACGGCGGCAGCTGCGACGGCGGCCCCGAGGTCCCCGGCGACGCGGCACCCTCGGCGCCCGGCACCCCCACCGCCTCGGGCATCACCGACACCTCGGTGAAGCTGTCCTGGTCCGCGGCCACCGACGACAAGGGCATCAAGAACTACGACGTCCTGCGCGACGGCGCCAAGGTCGCCACCGTGACCTCCACGTCGTACACGGACACCGGACTCAGCAAGGGCACCGACTACTCGTACACGGTCCAGGCCCGCGACACCGCCGACCAGACCGGCCCGGCCAGCGGCGCCGTCAAGGTCCGCACCACCGGCACCCCCGACGAGCCGCCGCCCACCGGCGACAAGGTCAAGCTCGGCTACTTCACCAACTGGGGCGTCTACGGGCGCAACTACCACGTGAAGAACCTGGTCACCTCCGGCTCCGCGGCGAAGATCACGCACATCAACTACGCCTTCGGCAACGTCCAGGGCGGCAAGTGCACCATCGGCGACGCCTACGCCGACTACGACAAGGCCTACACCGCCGACCAGTCCGTCGACGGCAAGGCCGACACCTGGGACCAGCCGCTGCGCGGCAACTTCAACCAGCTGCGCAAGCTGAAGGCGCAGTACCCGCACATCAAGGTGCTGTGGTCGTTCGGCGGGTGGACGTGGTCCGGCGGCTTCCCCGACGCGGTGAAGAATCCGGCCGCCTTCGCCAAGTCCTGTCATGACCTGGTCGAGGACCCGCGCTGGGCCGATGTCTTCGACGGCATCGACCTGGACTGGGAGTACCCGAACGCCTGCGGTCTCAGCTGCGACACCACCAGCGCGAAGAACGCCTTCAGCAGCATGATGAAGGCCATGCGGGCCGAGTTCGGCAACGACGCCCTGGTCACCGCGGCCGTCACCGCCGACGCCTCCGAGGGCGGCAAGATCGACGCCGCCGACTACGGCCCGGCCGCACCGTACATCGACTGGTACAACGTGATGACGTACGACTTCTTCGGCGCCTGGGCGAAGAACGGCCCCACCGCCCCGCACTCGCCGCTGACCTCGTACGACGGCATCCCGCAGCAGGGCTTCAACTCCGCGGAGGCGATCGCGAAGTTCAAGGCGAAGGGCGTGCCGGCGAAGAAGCTGCTGCTCGGCATCGGCTTCTATGGCCGCGGCTGGACCGGCGTCACCCAGTCCGCCCCCGGCGGCACGGCCACCGGCCCGGCGACCGGCACCTACGAGGCGGGCATCGAGGACTACAAGGTCCTCAAGAACAGCTGCCCGGCGACCGGCACCATCGCCGGCACGGCCTACGCCCACTGCGGCAGCAACTGGTGGTCCTACGACACCCCGGCGACCGTGAAGTCGAAGATGTCCTGGTCCAAGACCCAGGGCCTGGGCGGCGCGTTCTTCTGGGAGTTCAGCGGGGACACCGCGAACGGCGAGCTGGTGAGCGCCATCGACAGCGGCCTGAAGTAGATCTCAAGCAGGACCAGCAGTACTAGGCGACATTGACGCTCCCCCAGACTTCGTCCGGGGGGACCCCCACCCAGCGAGTGAATGTGGCTACGCCACATTCACTCGCTGTCCGGGCGGAGCTGCCTCAAGCCACGCGAGAAAACCGGTCAGCGCGTCTTCGCTCATCGCCAGCTCGAGCCGTGTGCCCCGGTGGAGACAGGCGAGGATCACCGCGTCGGACAGCAGCGCCAGCTCCTCCTCGCCCTCGGGGACGCGGCGGCCGGCCACCTCGATCGCGGAACGCTCCAGGATGCGGCGCGGACGGGGAGCGTAGGAGAAGACCCGGAACCACTCGACCCGGTCGCCGTTGTAGCGGGCCACGCCGTAGGCCCAGCCCTTGCCTCCGCCGTCGCCCTGCTCGGGGGCGTCCCAGCGCAGGCTGCAGTCGAAGGTACCGCCGGAACGCTGGATGAGCCGGCGGCGCAGTCCGAAGACGAAGAGCCCCACGACCACGAGCGCCACGACAATTCCGCACACAGTCAGAGCGAGGACCATCGACACCGACCTCCTCGTCTGCCTAGATAACGGAACGTAAAAATCATCCATATCTGCCTCAGCCGCGGCCGGCTCCGGATCACTCCGGTGCCGACCGCGGCTGAGTTACGTCATGACACCGCTTGGTGTCAGCGCGCCGCCGAAGCCGCGCGCAGTCGGACGTCCGCGCGGCGCTGGGCCGCGGCGTCGTCCTCGGCCTTCGCGCGGGCCAGCTCCTGCTCCGCGCTCTGGACGTCGATCTCGTCGGCCAGCTCGGCGATCTCCGCCAGCAGCGACAGCTTGTTGTCCGCGAACGAGATGAAACCGCCGTGCACCGCGGCGACGACCGTTCCACCGTCACTCGTACGGATGGTCACCGGGCCCGACTCCAGCACACCGAGCAGCGGCTGGTGACCGGGCATGACGCCGATGTCGCCGGACGTGGTGCGCGCGACGACCAGGGTGGCCTCGCCGGACCAGACCTCTCGGTCGGCCGCGACCAGCGCGACGTGCAGCTCAGCAGCCAAGGTGGCTCCTCGGGTCACCACCCGGCGGGACTGCCGGGTGTTGGTTACAAGTCTAAGGGGCGTGGTGAGGGGGCGGGACGCGCCCGCCCCCTCAGGTGTGAACCGTCACAGGCTCACGGTGAGCTGGTGCTCAGGAGACGCCCAGCTCCTTCGCGTTCTTCTTCAGGTCCTCGATGCCACCGCACATGAAGAACGCCTGCTCCGGGAAGTGGTCGTACTCACCGTCGCAGATCGCGTTGAACGCGGCGATCGACTCGTCCAGCGGCACGTCCGAACCGTCCACGCCGGTGAACTGCTTGGCGACGTGGGTGTTCTGGGACAGGAAGCGCTCCACGCGACGGGCACGGTGGACGACGAGCTTGTCCTCCTCGCCCAGCTCGTCGATACCGAGGATCGCGATGATGTCCTGGAGGTCCTTGTACTTCTGCAGGATGTTCTTCACGCGCATCGCCGCGTCGTAGTGCTCACGCGTGATGTAGCGCGGGTCGAGGATGCGGGACGTGGAGTCCAGCGGGTCCACGGCCGGGTAGATGCCCTTCTCGGAGATCGGACGGGAGAGAACCGTCGTCGCGTCGAGGTGGGCGAAGGTGGTGGCCGGGGCCGGGTCGGTCAGGTCGTCCGCGGGGACGTAGATCGCCTGCATCGAGGTGATCGAGTGACCACGGGTCGAGGTGATGCGCTCCTGGAGGAGACCCATCTCGTCGGCCAGGTTCGGCTGGTAGCCCACCGCGGAGGGCATACGGCCGAGCAGGGTCGACACCTCGGAACCGGCCTGGGTGAAGCGGAAGATGTTGTCGATGAAGAACAGCACGTCCTGCTTCTGCACATCGCGGAAGTACTCCGCCATGGTCAGGCCGGCCAGGGCCACGCGCAGACGGGTGCCCGGGGGCTCGTCCATCTGGCCGAAGACCAGCGCGGTCTTGTCGATGACGCCCGACTCGCTCATCTCGTCGATGAGGTCGTTGCCCTCACGGGTGCGCTCACCGACACCGGCGAACACCGACACACCGTCGTGGTTGTTGGCGACGCGGTAGATCATCTCCTGGATGAGCACCGTCTTGCCGACGCCGGCGCCGCCGAACAGACCGATCTTGCCGCCCTTGACGTACGGGGTCAGCAGGTCGATGACCTTGACGCCGGTCTCGAACATCTCGGTCTTCGACTCGAGCTCGTCGAAGTTCGGCGCCTTGCGGTGGATCGGCCAGCGCTCCCCGTCGTACTTCGCGTCGACGTTCAGCACCTCACCGAGGGTGTTGAACACCTTGCCCTTGGTGAAGTCGCCGACCGGCACGGTGATCGGGGCGCCGGTGTTGATCACCGGGGCCTGGCGGACCAGACCGTCGGTGGGCTGCATGGAGATGGCGCGGACCAGGCCGTCACCCAGGTGCTGGGCGACCTCGAGGGTCAGCGTCTTCTTCTCGCCCGCGTTCGCCGGGTCGGAGACCTCGACGTGCAGAGCCTGGTAGATGTCCGGCATCGCGTCGACGGGGAACTCCACGTCGACGACCGGGCCGATGACCCGGGCGACGCGGCCCGTAGCCGTCGCGGTCTCAACAGTGGTGGTCATTATCGGTCACTCCCCGCGGTCGCGTCGGCCAGGGCACTGGCGCCACCGACGATCTCGCTGATTTCCTGGGTGATTTCGGCCTGGCGGGCCTGGTTGGCAAGCCGGGTGAGAGTCTCGATGAGCTCGCCCGCGTTGTCGGTGGCCGACTTCATCGCGCGCCGCGTGGCGGCGTGCTTCGAAGCGGCCGACTGGAGCAGCGCGTTGTAGACACGGCTCTCCACATAGCGCGGCAGCAGGGCGTCGAGGACGTCCTCCGCCGAGGGCTCGAAGTCGTACAGCGGCAGGATCTCGCCCTTAGGGGCGGCCTCCTCGGCGACCTCTTCGAGGCGCAGCGGAAGCATCCGGGAGTCCACCGCCGTCTGCGTCATCATCGAGACGAACTCGGTGTAGACGATGTGGAGCTCGTCCACGCCGCCCTCCGCCGTGTCCTTCTCGATCGCCTCGATCAGCGGGGCCGCGACCTTCTTCGCGTCCGCGTACGAGGGCTCGTCGGTGAAGCCCGTGAACGACTCCGCGACCTTGCGCTCACGGAAGTTGTAGTGGGCGACACCGCGCCGGCCGACGATGTACGTGTCGACCTGCTTGCCCTCGCGCTCCAGGCGCTCGGTCAGCTGCTCCGCCGACTTGATGGCGTTGGCGTTGAAGGCACCGGCCAGACCGCGGTCGCTCGTGAGGAGCAGGACCGCGGCACGGCTCGGGTTCTCCGCCTCCGTGGTCAGCGGGTGCTTGGTGTTCGAACCGGTACCGACCGCCGTGACCGCGCGGGTCAGTTCCCGCGCGTACGGCGTGGAGGCCGCCACCTTGCGCTGCGCCTTGACGACGCGCGAGGCGGCGATCATCTCCATCGCCTTCGTGATCTTCTTGGTCGCGGTGACGGATCGGATGCGACGCTTGTAGACCCGGAGCTGGGCTCCCATGAGTCAGGTCCCTTCCTTACGTCACTTGGAGGCGCTGGTCGCCTTCGGGGCGGCAGGAGCGTCCTCGCCGAGCAGCTTGCCGTCGCTCGTCTCGAACTGCTTCTTGAAGTCCGCGATCGCCTCGGCCACGGCCTGCAGGGTGTCGTCGGACATCTTGCCGCCCTCCTTGATGGAGGTCATCAGGCCCTGCTCCTTGCGGTGCAGGTACTCCAGCAGCTCCTTCTCGAAGCGGCGGATGTCGGCGACCGGCACGTCGTCCATCTTGCCGGTGGTGCCGGCCCAGACGGAGACGACCTGGTCCTCGGTGGCCATCGGCTGGTACTGGTCCTGCTTGAGCAGCTCGACCATGCGCTGACCGCGCTCCAGCTGCGCCTTCGACGCGGCGTCCAGGTCGGAACCGAAGGCGGCGAACGCCTCCAGCTCACGGAACTGGGCGAGGTCGACACGGAGACGACCGGAGACCTGCTTCATCGCCTTGTGCTGCGCGGAACCACCGACTCGGGAGACGGAGATACCGACGTTCAGCGCGGGGCGCTGACCGGCGTTGAACAGGTCCGACTCCAGGAAGCACTGGCCGTCGGTGATGGAGATGACGTTGGTCGGGATGAACGCCGAGACGTCGTTGGCCTTGGTCTCGACGATCGGCAGACCGGTCATCGAGCCGGCACCCATGTCGTCGGAGAGCTTCGCGCAGCGCTCCAGCAGCCGGGAGTGCAGGTAGAAGACGTCACCCGGGTAGGCCTCGCGGCCCGGCGGGCGGCGCAGCAGCAGCGACACGGCGCGGTAGGCGTCGGCCTGCTTCGACAGGTCGTCGAAGATGATCAGGACGTGCTTGCCCTGGTACATCCAGTGCTGGCCGATGGCGGACCCGGTGTAGGGCGCCAGGTACTTGAAGCCGGCCGGGTCGGACGCCGGGGCGGCGACGATGGTCGTGTACTCCAGCGCGCCGTTCTCCTCCAGCGCGCGGCGGACCGACGCGATGGTGGAGCCCTTCTGGCCGATGGCGACGTAGATGCAGCGGACCTGCTTCTTCGGGTCGCCGGTGCGCCAGTTGTCACGCTGGTTGATGATCGTGTCGACGGCCAGGGCGGTCTTGCCGGTCTGGCGGTCGCCGATGATCAGCTGACGCTGACCACGGCCGATCGGGGTCATGGCGTCGACGGCCTTGTAGCCGGTCTCCATCGGCTCGTGCACCGACTTGCGCTGCATGACCGTGGGGGCCTGCAGTTCGAGGGCGCGGCGGCCCTCGGTCTCGATCTCGCCGAGGCCGTCGATCGGGTTGCCGAGCGGGTCGACCACTCGGCCGAGGTAGCCCTCGCCGACCGCGACGGACAGAACCTCGCCGGTGCGGGTGACCGGCTGGCCCTCCTCGATGCCGCTGAACTCACCGAGGACGATGGCACCGATCTCGCGCTCCTCGAGGTTGAGGGCGAGGCCGAGGGTGCCGTCCTCGAACTTCAGCAGCTCGTTGGCCATGGCCGAGGGCAGGCCCTCGACCTTCGCGATGCCGTCGCCGGCAAGGGTGACCGTACCGACCTCCTCGCGCGAGGCCGCGTCCGGCTTGTACGACTGGACGAAGTTCTCCAGCGCGTCCCGGATCTCCTCCGGCCGGATCGTGAGCTCCGCCATCTGAGTTCCCTGCTCTCCTTGTTGGGCCCGAAGTTTCACTTTGGGGGGATGGGGACTCCCCCCAACAGGAGGTGAATCCTCTGCACGGCCCAACCAGGGCCGTAGGTACGTACTGCGTGTCTGCGTATGAAATTGCTGCTAGCTCGCCAGCCGGCGGCTCGCGTCTTCCAGCCGGTCCGCGAGGGAGCCGTTGATGACCTCGTCGCCGATCTGCACCCGGATCCCGCCGACGACCGAGGGGTCCACGTCGAGGTTGAGGTGCATCTGGCGGCCGTAGAGCTTCGCGAGGGCGGCGCCCAGGCGCTGCTTCTGCGTGTCGCTCAGCGGCACCGCGGAGGTGACGACGGCCACCATGCGGTTGCGGCGGTCGGCGGCGAGCTTGGACAGGGACTCCAGTCCCGACTCCAGGCTACGTCCCCGGGGCGCGGTCACAAGACGCGTCACCAGACGCTCGGTGACCACGTTCGCCCTGCCCCCGAGCAGGCTGCGCAGCAGCTCGCTCTTGGCGGAGGCGGTGGCCTTGCGGTCGGTCAGTGCGGAGCGCAGCTCGGTGCTGCCGGAGACGATCCGGCCGAACCGGAACAGCTCGTCCTCGACGTTGTCGAGCGTGCTCGCCTGCTGGGCGGCGGTGAGGTCGGCGAGGTTCGCCAGCTCCTCCAGCGCGTCCACCAGGTCGCGGGACTGCGACCAGCGGGAGCGCACCATGCCGGCCACCAGGTCCACGGCCGAGCCGCTGACCTGCGAGCCGAGCAGGCGCTGGGCCAGCTCCGCCTTGGCCTCACCGGCCTGCGCCGGGTCGGTGAGGACCCGACGCAGCGACACCTCGCGGTCGAGCAGCGCGGTGACGGCGGCCAGCTCGTCGGCGAGCGAGGCCGCGTCCACGGACGTGGAGTCCGTCAGCGCGTCGAGACGCTCACGTGCGGCTGCCAGGGCCTCGCGGCTCGCTCCGTTCATCGTGCGGCCTCGGCCTTCTGGTCGAGCTCGTCCAGGAAGCGGTCGATCACGCGGCTCTGCCGGGCGTGGTCCTCGAGGGACTCGCCGACGAGCTTGCCGGCCAGGTCGGTGGCGAGCTTGCCGACGTCCTGACGCAGCGCGGACGCGGCGGCCTTGCGGTCTGCCTCGATCTGGGCGTGACCGGCGGCGATGATCTCCTCACGCTGCCGCTGGCCTTCCGCACGCATCTCGGCGATGAGCGCGGCACCCTGCTCCTGCGCCTCCTGGCGCAGACGCGCGGCCTCGTGCCGGGCCTCGGCGAGCTGTGCCTTGTACTGCTCAAGGACGCTCTCGGCCTCGACCTTCATGGCCTCGGCCTCTTCGATACCGCCTTCGATCGCCGCGCGGCGCTCCTCCAGAACCTTGTTGATGTTCGGAAGCAGCTTCTTCCAGAAGAAGAAGAACACGATGGCGAAGGCGATGGTGCCGACGAGCAGCTCGGGACCCGGAGGAACGAGCGGGCTCTGCTCCTCCTCGGCCGCCAGCTGTACCAGGTTGGCGATCACATCAGTGCCTTTCGTCGAAAAGTGTCGGGCGGCTAAGGCTTAGCGACCGAACACGAACGGCATGACGATGCCGATGAGGGCGAGCGCCTCACAGAAGGCGAAGCCGAGGATCTGGTTGGCGCGGATCAGGCCGGCGGCCTCGGGCTGACGGGCCAGGGCCTGGGTGCCGTTACCGAAGATGATGCCGACGCCGATGCCGGGGCCGATGGCGGCGAGGCCGTAGCCGATCGAACCGAGGGAGCCGGTGACCTCAGCGGCAAGCTGCACAGCGGACATGCTGTTTCTTCCTTCTCTTTGCGGACCGGTGGGGGTTGGCCACCGGACGACTGGGGGTTTACGGGCGGGGTGGGCTCAGTGGTGCTCGGCGAGAGCGCCCTGGATGTACGAGCAGGCCAGCAGTACGAAGACGTACGCCTGGACGGCCTGCACGAAAAGCTCGAAGAGGATCATGGCCATCGTCATCGCGAAGGAGACTCCGGCGGCCGGGATCATCCAGCTGTTCAGCAGGTACCAGGAGGCGACGGTGAACATCACCAGCATCAGGTGACCGGCGAACATGTTGGCGAACAGTCGCACCGCGTGCGTGAACGGCCGGACCAGGGTGTTCGAGAAGAACTCGATGATCATGACCAGCGGCAGCACCGCGCCGAGCGACTTGTCGTAGCCGGTGAGGTTCTTGAAGCCGCCCACGAAGCCGTGCCGCTTGAAGGTCAGCGACATCCACAGGATGTAGACGACGGCCGCCAGAACGATCGGGTAGGCGATGATCGACGACACCGGGAACTGGGCCAGCGGGATCACGGACCAGATGTTCATGATCCAGATGAAGAAGAACAGCGAGACCATGAGGGGGACGTACTTCTCGCCCTCCTTCTTGCCGAGGGTCTCGTAGACGATGCCGCGGCGTACGAAGTCGTAGCCGGCCTCGCCGATCATCTGGACCTTGCCCGGAACCACCTTGGCCTTGCCGAAGGCCGCGTAGAAGAAGGTGATGACGAGGGCAGTGGTGATGAGGGCGAGCAGCATCACCTTGTTGAACTCGAACCCCCCGATCGTGGCGATCGGCTTGAAGAGGAACGAGTGCAGGCCCGGAGCCGGAAAACCACACCCGTTGTCGGACATGATCCGACAGCTCCAGTCAAAGGCGAGCTGGGTCTGGTCAGCACTCACCGCGGACTCCTTCGGCGTGACGCATAGGTACGGCAACCTCGTTGTGTCGGCGCGGCGCGCAGCCGCGGGTCGGCACCGGACTGGTGTTACGGATGTGGGGGCGGCTGAGGGGCATCGAGCCTCGCGATTGAGCAGGCGTCAGCTCAGATGCCCGCGCCCGCGATGCCGCAGTTGGCACCGGACGATAGCAGGAGTTGTCACCGGCCTTTATCGCGCCCCTACTCGTCACGACGGCGGCCCTGTCTTCTCGGGCTTCTCACTCTTCGCTGAGTCCGGGTCGACGTAGAAGATCTTGGCCTTCATGTGCGCACGAGCCTGCGCAGCCATCCACACGACGGTCGCGACGACGAGCGAGATCGCGAACGCCTTCGCGTTGAAGAGAGAGGTGTCCTTGAAGAGGGCGACGAAGATCAGAAGCAGCAGAAGCTGGGCGACGTAGAGCATCAGCCCCATGGCCTGGAACAGCTGCGGGAGCGATTTTGCGGTCCACTGGAGCACGTACAGGCCGATCCCCATGAACAAGATCGCCAGGACCGCGCCGATCGCCGCACCGAGCGCACCCTTGCCGCCGGCCACCGCACCGCTGACGGCGACGGCGACCGCACCGGCAGCGGCTGTGGGCACAGCGCACTGCAGTAGGTTCCGGACGTCGTTGGACGGCATGGCGGCATCTCCGCTTTCACAGGGGGCAGGGGTGTCGTCATGGACGAGCGTAGTCCCCCGGGCTGAGTGTGAATTCCTCACACCAATGGACCGTCGCACTACGGTCCTTCGGCTCTATCCGGGGTTCTCGTGAACGGTATCACAAACTATTTGATGCAGTCTTTACCTGTCGGGTGTGCTGACCATCACACATGAGAGTGAATCTGCGCGTCTGAGCGGAAACGGCGGCGACTTGTCTGGTATTGGGGCGGTTCGTACCCCAACACCAGCCCATAGCAGCCCCACGACTTGGCAATGCTCTAGTCGGATTCTTACCTTGACCGTGATCTCAGGGGTCTCGGGCCGTCAGCGGGAACTGCCCGCCTTGCGCCGGTCGGCCAAGCGTGCGCGGGGGCCGACGGCGGTCGCGCCGTTGACGCCGGACACACCCGCGGCGACCCGGGGGGGCTGGGCCGGGGCGTCGAGACCGTCCGCCGCCTGAGAGCCCGCCGGGCTCGACGCGTGCGGAGCGTGGGCCGGGGTGCGGCGGCCGCGGCGGTAGCGGGGCGGGACGAACGCCTCCATCCAGCGCGGGGTGCGCGGGGTGAAGCGCGGCAGCAGAAGCAGGATGAGACCGATCGCGCTGAGGAAGACGACGCTCAACACGATCCACATGGACGCCGAGTTGACCGAGTAGGCGAGCGCGCCGAAGGCGATCAGCGCCGACCAGAAGTACATGATCAGCACCGCGCGGCTGTGCGAGTGGCCGATCTCCAGGAGCCGGTGGTGAAGGTGCCCGCGGTCCGCCGCGAACGGGGACTGGCCACGCCAGGTGCGCCGCACGATCGCCAGGATCAGGTCGGCCGCCGGCACCGCGATGATCGTCAGCGGCAGCAGCAGCGGGATGTAGACCGGCACCGTCTGGTGCACGGCCTCCTTCTCCGAGCCGACGTACAGGTTCAGCGCGTCCGGGTCGACCTGCCCGGTGACCGAGATCGCCCCGGCGGCGAGGACGAGCCCGATGAGCATGGACCCCGAGTCGCCCATGAAGATCCGCGCCGGGTGCATGTTGTGCGGCAGGAAGCCCAGGCACATGCCCATGAGGATCGCCGAGAACAGCGTCGCGGGGGCCGCGGCCTCGATGCCGTACGAGTACCAGATGCGGTAGGCGTACAGGAAGAACGCCGCCGCCGCGATGCAGACCATGCCGGCCGCGAGACCGTCCAGGCCGTCGACGAAGTTGACCGCGTTGATGGTGATGACGACCAGCGCGACGGTGAGCAGGGTGCCCTGCCACTGGGTGAGCGCGACCGAGCCGACACCCGGGATCGGCAGCCACAGGATCGTCAGACCCTGCATGACCATCACGCCGGCGGCGATCATCTGCCCGCCCAGCTTGATCAGGGCGTCGATCTCGAACTTGTCGTCCAGGACACCGATCAGCCAGATCAGCGCCGCTCCGGAGAGCAGCGCCCGTGGTTCGTTGGACTCCTCGAAGAGCTGGCTGAGGTTGGTGAGGTGATCGGCGACCAGCAGGCCCGCGCACAGGCCGAAGAACATCGCGATACCGCCGAGCCGGGGAGTGGGTTCCCGGTGCACGTCACGTGCCCGGATCTCCGGCATCGCCCCGGCCACGATCGCGAACTTGCGCACCGGCCCTGTCAGCAGGTACGTCACCGCGGCCGTGGTGCAGAGCGTCAGGAGGTATTCACGCACGGGCTTCCCCACAGGTCTCGCTGGCCATCACAGCCCCACACCCTAGCGATGCGCGCATATGAGTGGGGACTTCCGGGTAGCGACGATGGTTGCACGCGTGACTGTGTACGCGAGTGCGCCTACCCCGGCTCAGCCCGGGTACGGCGGGAATCTCACGGCCAGTTCCCGCACCGCCTCCCGTGCGACAGCGGGGTCCGTGGCGCCCCGGAGCACCCCGGCGACCAGGGCCGCGACCGTCTTCATCTCCCCCACCCCCATGCCCTGCGTGGTGACCGCGGCCGTGCCCAGGCGCAGTCCGCGCAGGTCGGCGTGCGGCAGGGCGCAGCAGTCCATCACCAGTCCCGCCGCCGCGAGCCGGCCGCGTGCGGTGCGCCCGTCGACGCCGAGCGGGGCCGGGTCGGCGGTGATCAGATGGGTGTCCGTGCCACCGGTGGTGACGACCATGCCCTCGGCGGCCAGCGCGGCGGCGAGCGCCCGGGCGTTGGCGACCACCTGATGGGCGTACGCGGCGAACGCCGGTGTCGCCGCCTCCCCGAACGCGACGGCCTTGGCGGCGATGGTGTGCATCTGGGCGCCGCCCTGCGTGAAGGGGAACACGGCCCGGTCGACGCGCTCGGCCAGATCGCTGCCGCAGAGGATCAGACCGCCGCGCGGACCGCGCAGCACCTTGTGCGTGGTCGCGCACACGATGTCGGCGTACGGCACCGGGCTGGGCGCCGCTCCCCCGGCGACGAGTCCCATGGGATGGGCGGCGTCGGCGATGAGATACGCGCCCACCTCGTCGGCGATCTCGCGGAAGAAGGCGTAGTCGATGTGGCGGGGGTAGGCGATGGACCCGCAGACGATCGCCTTGGGCCGGTGGGTGCGGGCCAGCATGCGCACCTGGTCGTGGTCGAGGAGCCCGGACTCGGCGTCGACGCCGTAGCCGACGAAGTCGAACCACCGCCCGGAGAAGTTCGCGGGCGAGCCGTGCGTGAGGTGACCGCCGTAGGGCAGCCCGAGGGCGAGCACGGTGTCACCGGGCCGCAGCAGCGCCGCGTACGCGGCCAGCACCGCGGACGACCCGGAATGGGCCTGCACATTGGCGTGCTCGGCCCCGAACAGCGCCTTGGCCCGCTCGACGGCGAGGCGCTCGGCGACGTCGACGATCTCGCAGCCCCCGTGGTGACGGGCGCCGGGGTATCCCTCGGCGTACTTGTTGGCCAGCGGCGAGCCCAGGGCGGCCAGCACGGCCGGCGAGGTGAAGTTCTCGGCGGCGATCAGCTGCAGCGTGCTCGCCTGCCGCTCACGCTCCCCGAGCAGGATGTCGGCGAGCTCGGGATCCTGCCGCCGCAGCACATCGCCCTCTAGGGCATGGGTGACCGTCATGACGAACTCCCGGACGTCGACGCTGACGTACGACCAATGTAGGCCCGGCAGACGCGCTGCGCCCGCGTTGTTGCACCGCGCCCACGGCTGTACGCCGTTGCCCGCCACGGGCAGCCGTCCCGCAACGCCTCGCGCCGCCCACCTACGTACGCGCCGGCACCCCCGTCAGCGCCGTCACCACCGGATCCAGTGCCTCGTGTATCTCGTCGCCGATCGACCGGAAGAACGTCAGCGGCGCCCCGTACGGGTCGTACACCTCGTCCGCCTCCGCCGTCGGGGCCAGAAGCCACCCGCGTAGAGCCGCCGCCGCACGGACCAGGGCGCGTGCGCGCATCACCAGACCGTCCTCCAGCGGCGGCAGCGTCGCCGGGTCGATGGCGTTCACCAGTCGGGTGAACTCCTTCAGCGTGAAGGTGCGCAGCCCGGCCGAGTGCCCCATCGAGATCACCTGCGCCCGATGGTCCCGCGTAGCGGTCAGCACCAGGTCCGCCCGGATGACGTGCTCGTCCAGCAGCTCGCGGCCCACGAAGCCGGAGGTGTCCGCGCCGAACTCGGCCAGCACCGTCTCCGCGTGGGCCTCCATCGGCGCGCCCTCGTGGCCCCAGGTGCCCGCGCTCTCCACGATCAGCCCGCCGCCCAGGATGCCCAGCCGCTGCTGCACGAAATGCCGGGTCAGCCGCTCGGTGATCGGCGAGCGGCACACGTTGCCGGTGCTGACGTGGAGGATGCGGAAGGTGTCGCGCGGGAATCCGAAGGTCGTCGTCTGCTCCGCGCTGCTTTCCCCGTTGCCTATGCCACGCCCCGCTTCAGGGGCCGTCAATTCGCCACCTCGAGGTCGGGTACGACCTTGCGCAGCTCGTCCGGCGAGAGCGCTCCCTCGCGCAGCAGGACCGGCACGGGACGCGTGACGTCGACGATCGAGGAGGGCACGTTGCCCGGCGTCGGACCGCCGTCCAGGTACACGGAGACGGAGTCGCCGAGCATCTCCTGCGCGGCGTCACAGTTCTCCGGCGCCGGGTGACCGGTCAGGTTCGCGGAGGAGACGGCCATGGGGCCGACCTCGGTGAGCAGCTCGATGGCGACCGGGTGCAGCGGCATCCGCACGGCGACCGTGCCCCGGGTGTCGCCGAGGTCCCACTGCAGGGACGGCTGGTGCTTGGCGACCAGCGTCAGCGCGCCCGGCCAGAACGCGTCGACCAGCTCCCAGGCCAGCTCGGAGAAGTCGGTGACCAGGCCGTGCAGGGTGTTCGGGGAGCCGATGAGGACGGGCGTGGGCATGTTGCGGCCCCGGCCCTTCGCCGCGAGCAGATCGGCGACGGCCTCGGAGGAGAACGCGTCCGCGCCGATGCCGTACACGGTGTCCGTCGGCAGCACCACGAGCTCGCCCCGGCGGACGGCGGAGGCGGCCTCACGCAGACCGGTCGCGCGGTCGGTCGCGTCGTTGGTGTCGTATCGCCGAGCCATCTAGCGGGCCTCCTCGTACACGTGCTGCTGGGGGGTTGAAGTCTGCGGCCGGCTCACGGCAGCGCCTTGCGGGCGGTGGCGAACCGGGGCCGGTTGTTCAGGTCGGGATGGTCGGCGGCGTCGGTCCAGCCGCGGTCCTCGGCGAAGATCCACGGCACCTGGCCGCCCTGGGTGTCGGCGTGCTCGACGACGACCACGCCGCCGGGGCGCAGCAGCCGGTGCGCGGTGCGCTCCAGGCCCCGGATCAGGTCGAGGCCGTCCTCGCCGGAGAACAGCGCCATGCCCGGGTCGTAGTCACGGGCCTCGGGGGCGACGTACTCCCACTCGGTCAGCGGGATGTACGGCGGGTTGGAGATCACCAGGTCGACCTGGCCATCGAGGTCGGGGAAGGCCGTCAGGGCGTCGCCCTGACGCAGCTCGACCCTGGACCCCTCCATGTTCTTGCGGGTCCACACCAGCGCGTCCTCGGACAGCTCGACGGCGTACACCCGCGACCGGGGCACCTCCTGGGCGAGCGCGAGCGCGATCGCGCCGGAGCCGGTGCACAGGTCGACGATGCACGGCTCGACGACGTCCATCGCGCGCACCGCGTCTATGGCCCAGCCGACCACCGACTCGGTCTCGGGCCGCGGCACGAACACCCCGGGGCCGACCTGGAGCTCCAGGTAGCGGAAGTAGGCGCGCCCGGTGATGTGCTGGAGCGGTTCGCGGGCCTCCCGGCGGGCGACGACCTCCCAGTACCGGGCGTCGAAGTCGGAGTCCTTCACGTTGTGCAGCTCGCCGCGCTTGACGCCGTGCACGAACGCGGCGAGCTCCTCCGCGTCGGTGCGCGGCGAGGGCACGCCGGCGTCGGCGAGCCGCTGGGTGGCCTGGGCCACCTCCGCGAGCAGCAGGTTCACGTGGTCCTCCGGGCTGGCTGTCTACGTAAGTTACGCGGCCGCGAGCTTGGCGGCCGAGTCCGCGTCGACGCAGGCCTGGATCACCGCGTCGAGGTCGCCGTCCAGGACCTGGTCCAGGTTGTACGCCTTGAAGCCGACGCGGTGGTCCGAGATGCGGTTCTCCGGGAAGTTGTAGGTGCGGATCTTCTCGGAGCGGTCGACGGTGCGGACCTGGCTGCGGCGGGCGTCGGCGGCCTCCCTCTCCGCCTCCTCCTGCGCCATGGCGAGCAGCCTGGAGCGCAGGATACGCAGGGCCTGCTCCTTGTTCTGCAGCTGGCTCTTCTCGTTCTGGCAGGAGGCGACGACTCCGGTCGGAATGTGCGTGATGCGCACCGCGGAGTCGGTGGTGTTCACGGACTGGCCGCCGGGACCGGAGGACCGGTAGACGTCGATACGCAGATCGTTCGGGTTGATCTCGACGTCGACCTCCTCGGCCTCGGGCGTGACGAGCACACCGGCGGCCGAGGTGTGGATACGGCCCTGCGACTCGGTGGCCGGGACGCGCTGCACGCGGTGCACGCCGCCCTCGTACTTCAGCCGCGCCCACACGCCCTGACCGGGCTCGGTCTGACCGCGGGTCTTCACGGCGACCTGGACGTCCTTGTAGCCGCCCAGCTCGGACTCGGTGGCGTCGATGATCTCGGTCTTCCAGCCGACCCGCTCGGCGTACCGCAGGTACATGCGCAGCAGGTCACCGGCGAACAGGGCGGACTCGTCACCGCCGGCGCCGGCCTTGATCTCGAGGATGACGTCCTTGTCGTCGCTGGGGTCGCGCGGGACCAGCAGCAGCCGCAGCTTCTCGGTGAGCTCCTCGCGCTGCTGCTCCAGATCCTTGACCTCGGCGGCGAAGTCGGGGTCGTCGGCGGCCAGTTCGCGCGCCGTCTCGATGTCGTCGCCCGTCTGCTTCCAGGAGCGGTACGTGGCGACGATCGGGGTGAGTTCGGCGTAACGCTTGTTCAGCTTGCGCGCGTTGGCCTGGTCGGCGTGGACCGACGGGTCGGCGAGCTTCTTCTCCAGGTCGGCGTGCTCGGCGACGAGTTCCTCGACGGCCTCGAACATCTTGGGCTCCTGCTTGGTACGGGGGTGAAGGGCGGGCGACCAAAAACGCCGGTCCCGGGCACACCCCGGGGGGCGTGACCGTGGACCGGCGAAATGGGGCTCGCTACTTCTTGGAGCCGGCGGCCTTGCCGAAGCGGGCCTCGAAGCGGGCCACACGGCCACCGGTGTCGAGGATCTTCTGCTTGCCCGTGTAGAACGGGTGGCACTCGGAGCAGACCTCGGCCCGGATGGTGCCGGACTCGATGGTGCTGCGGGTGGTGAACGACGCGCCGCAGGTGCAGCTGACCTGCGTCTCGACGTACGCGGGGTGGATGTCGCGCTTCAAGGTGTCTCCTAGGTTTCGGGAGGGCGCCGGGTCGCTGGCCGCGGGGTGCGGGAGCGTGAACCGGAGCCGACGTACCAGTCTGCCAGGACTGGGGCCTTCTCCCAAAACCGGGGGTTGCCGTTGTTTGTTCCCTGCGGACCGTCTTGGGTTTCTCGCGCAGTTCCCCGCGCCCCTCAGGGACTCACCACACCCTTGGCTTCGCCGCTGGCCGTGCCTTGCGTGGCCGACTTCGGGATCGGCTTGTCGTTCTTGAGGGCCTCCCACACCAGGTCTGCCTTCTTCTTCTGGAGGAGGACCCTGTTGGGGTTGGCCGGGTCGTACTGGACCGGCATCGTGACCATGTGCATGTTGGCCGGGCTGATGCCCTTCATGCCGTTGGCGAAGGACATGAGGGAGTTGACCGAGCCCAGGGAAGAGTCGGTCGTGATCGTCTTGGTGGCGGTGTCGGCGAGGTCGTACAGCTTCTTGGGGTTGGTAAAGATGCCGACTTCCTTGACCTGCTTGACCAGGGCCTTGATGAAGGCCTGCTGGAGCTGGATGCGGCCGAGGTCGGAGCCGTCGCCGACGCCGTGGCGGGTGCGGACCAGGCCGAGGGCCTGCTCGCCGTCGAGCTGGTGGGTGCCGGCCTTCAGGTCCAGATGGCTCTCGGGGTCCTTGATGTCCTCGGTGGTGGTGACCTCGACGCCGCCGAGTTCGTCGATGAGCTTCTGGAAGCCGGCGAAGTCGACCTCCAGGTAGTGGTCCATGCGCAGATCGGTGATCGACTCGACGGTCTTCACGGCGCAGGCGGCGCCGCCGGTGGCGTACGCGGAGTTGAACATCGCGCTCTGCGCACCGGGGTGCTTCGTGCCGTCGGTGTCGGTGCACTCGGGGCGCTCGATGAGGGTGTCGCGCGGGATGGAGACGACGCTGGCCTTCTTGTGGCCCTCGTAGACGTGCACGATCATCGCGGTGTCGGAGCGGGCGGTGCCGTCGTCGGTGCCGCCGCCCAGGTCCTTGTTGCTGCCGGAGCGGGTGTCGGAGCCGAGGACGAGGATGTTCTCGGAGCCGTTGTCGGCCTTCTCGGGCCGGTCGGTGCCGAGCGCCTGGTCGATGTCGACGCTGTTGATGTTGCCGTTGAGCTTGAAGTACAGGTATCCGATGCCGGTGCCGCCGAGGACGACGATGCCGGCTGCGGTCCAGGCCATCACCTTCATGCCCTTGGGCCGCTTGTCGCGCGGCTTGCGGCGGCGCCCCTTGCCCCCTGGGCGTGCGGCCCGTGTGCCGGACTCTCCCGCTATACCGGGGCCCGGTGTGCTCTCGGCAGACATGTGCTCCTCAGCTCTCGTCCGGTCGGTTACCCCCTGCGCTCGATGCCAGACTTGGCCGGTTCACGACCCGTACAGCACCTATCGTCGCGCTGTTCCGGTCAGACGGGGAAACCCGGCACAGGGTTGCACGGCGCTCTGTGCCCGGCCGGTGGCCGGCCGGGCCCGGAGCAGGCTGGTCGGGAACGGTGAGCACACCGCTCACCTGCGGTTTCAGCCGAAGATGTCGTACTGCTTGAAATCGGTGCCGACGGAGATCCTTGTGGCGAAGATCTCGCTCGTGGCCTTTCCGGTGCCCTTGTACAGATAGAGGGTGCCGCCGGGGGTGCGGGCCAGGAAGTCGGCCTTGCCGTCGCCGCTGACGTCGCCGACCGCGTCGAAGGCGTTGTACGTCGTGCTGGTCCAGGTGCGCACCTTGACCCGGCCGGAGAAGGCTCCGGTCCCGGCCTTCCCGGTGCCCTTGTAGAGGTAGACATAGCCGTTGGAGGAGGCCCGGGCGATCAGGTCGGTCTTGCCGTCGCCGGTGAAGTCGCCGTGGCCGCGCACCGAGTTGTACTGGTTCCAGCCCGAGCCCACCTTCACACGGGCGGAGAAGGAGCCGTTGCCCTGGCCCGGGTAGATCCACAGCACGCCGGCCGAGTCGACGGACAGCAGGTCGGGCAGGTAGTCGCCGGTGACGTCACCGGGCGTGACGATGCGGGTGCGGGTCTTCCAGTTGTCGGCCAGGCGCTTGGTGGACCAGGTGCCGCTGGAGATCACGTAGTGGGTCCAGAAGACGTCGCCGTCGCTGCTGCGCCGGTACACCAGGTCCTGGTAGCCGTCCCGGTCGAGGTCGGTCTGCAGGACGAGGTTGACGCCCTTCCAGCTGCCCCAGGACTCCCGCGCGGCGAACGAGGAGCCCTTGGAGTCCTTGGAGTAGCCGGTCGTCGTCGAGGCGTTGCGCACCCACAGGTCGGCCCGGTGGTCGCCGCTGATGTTGGTGTCGTCGATGCGCGGGTAGGCGGCGCCGACATAGCTGCTCACCTTGGCGAAGACGCTGTAGGCGCCCTCGGCGACGCAGTCCTGCACCCCCCAGGAGACGACGCCGACGATCCGGTTGTTCACCACCAGCGGGCCGCCGGAGTCGCCGTTGCAGGCGGTGGTGGTGCCGGCGTCGCTGCCGGTCGCGGGCTGGCCGGCGCACACCATGTGCCCCTTGACGAAGTCCGCGCCGTACGCGCTCGCGCAGGTGGTGTCGGACTGGACGGGCAGCGTTGCCGCCTTCAGCGTCTCGGAGATGGCGTCGCTGGTGGAGCTGGTGCGGCCCCATCCGTAGACCTTGGCGCTGGTCCCGGCGGCGTACGAGGTGGTGTCGCCGGAGGTCGTCATGCGGATCGGGGTGGCCCTGACGGGGGCCGGCAGGGTGAGCACCGCGATGTCGTTGTCGATGGTGGTCGCGTTGTACGACGGGTGGTTCCACTGCCGCCACACCCCGGTGACGGTGCCGCCGTGCAGGTCGCTGCCGCCGTCCGACGGCAGCTGCGCGGTCCCGGTGACGACGGCGCCGTTGGCGTGCCAGTCGTACCCCTTGACGCAGTGCGCCGCGGTGAGGATCTTCGTCGGCGCGACCACGGCCCCACCGCAGAAGAAGCCGATGTCGTCGGTCGTCCCGCTGGTGCCCCGGTCGTCGTAGTAGTGCAGCTGGGCCATCCAGGGCGCCGAGGCGATGCTGGTCTCGTTGCCGCCGATGATCTTCGGATCGACGACGAGCCGCTGCTGCGCCGTGCCGCTGCTCAGGGAGGACTTGCTCGTCTTCCCGGCCACGTCGTCCCCGGCCATCGCCCCGGCCACCCGCTGCTTCAGCTCGGCGAGCGACGGCGAGCTGATCACCGGATCGACGGTGGGCTGCGGCAGCGCGGTCGCGGCTCCGGCGGACGAGCTCAGCAGCGCGGCGGCAACAGCCGCGGCGACACCGGCGGCGGCGAGAGGCAGGCCGAAGCGCACGCTACGTCTGTGCCGACCGCCCCCGGACATGGATGTACCCACGCAGGTCCCCCCTAGGGATCACAAGTTCGAAGGGCGAGATCGTACCCCGCCCACGAACAGCAAAGAGGGCCGCCCTCACAAGAAGGGCGACCCTCAGATGCCTAGGGGCGCGGGAAACTGCGCGAGAAACCACGCACAACCCGCAGCCGACCGCGAACAGTCGGCTCAACGGCGACTAGTCCCCGTTCCCCGGCGCCGGCGTGGTCTTCTGGATCTGCATCAGGAACTCGGCGTTCGACTTCGTCTGCTTCATCTTGTCGAGCAGCAGCTCGACCGCCTGCTGCTGATCCAGCGCGTGCAGCACCCGCCGCAGCTTCCAGACGATGCCCAGTTCCTCGGCCCCGAGCAGGATCTCTTCCTTACGCGTACCGGACGCGTCCACGTCCACCGCGGGGAAGATCCTCTTGTCCGCGAGCTTCCGGTCGAGCTTCAGCTCGGCGTTGCCCGTGCCCTTGAACTCCTCGAAGATCACCTCGTCCATGCGGGACCCGGTGTCCACCAGGGCGGTGGCGAGGATGGTCAGCGAACCGCCGTCCTCGATGTTCCGCGCCGCACCGAAGAAGCGCTTCGGCGGGTACAGCGCGGTCGAGTCGACACCACCGGACAGGATGCGGCCCGAGGCGGGCGCGGCCAGGTTGTACGCGCGGCCCAGACGCGTGATGGAGTCGAGCAGCACCACGACGTCGTGCCCGAGCTCGACCAGCCGCTTCGCCCGCTCGATGGCGAGCTCGGCGACCGTCGTGTGGTCCTCGGCCGGGCGGTCGAAGGTCGAGGAGATGACCTCGCCCTTGACCGACCGCTGCATGTCGGTGACCTCTTCCGGACGCTCGTCGACGAGGACGACCATCAGGTGGCACTCGGGGTTGTTGTGCGTGATCGCGTTGGCGATCGCCTGCATGATCATGGTCTTGCCGGTCTTCGGCGGGGCCACGATCAGACCGCGCTGGCCCTTACCGATCGGCGACACGAGGTCGATGATGCGGGTGGTCAGCACGCCCGGGTCGGTCTCCAGGCGGAGCCGGTCCTGCGGGTACAGCGGGGTGAGCTTGTTGAACTCCGGGCGGCCGCGGCCGTGTTCGGGCGCCATGCCGTTGACGGAGTCGAGCCGCACCAGCGCGTTGAACTTCTCGCGCCGCTCGCCTTCCTTCGGCTGGCGGACCGCACCGGTGATGTGGTCGCCCTTGCGCAGGCCGTTCTTGCGGACCTGGGCGAGGGAGACGTACACGTCGTTCGGGCCGGGCAGGTAGCCGGAGGTCCGGATGAACGCGTAGTTGTCGAGGATGTCCAGGATGCCCGCGACCGGGATCAGGACGTCGTCCTCGGCGATCTGCGGCTCCTGCACGTCGTCGCGGCCACGGCGGCCACGGCGGTCGCGGTAGCGCCCGCGACGGCCACGCCGGCCGCCGCCGTCCTCGTCGTAGCCGTCGTCCTGACGGCCGCCGCCCTGCTGGTTCTGCTGACGGCCCTGGCCGCCCTGCTGCTGGTCGTCGCCCTTGCCGCGGCGGTCACCGCGGTCGCCCCGGTCACCGCGGTCGCCCCGGTCACGGTCGCGGTCACGGTCACGACCGCGCTCACGGCGGTCGCGGCGGCGGCCCTCGCCACCGTCACCGTCGGACTTGGCGTCGCCCTGGGACGGCTGCTGACCCTGCTGCTGGGCGGGGGTCTCGGCCTTCTGCTCGGTCCTGGCCTCGGCCGTGATCGTCTCGGTCGCGGCCGGGGCGCCCGCCTCGGCGGTGGCGCGACGGCGGCGACGCTCGGCGGGGGCCTCCTCGGCGGGGGCCTGCTCGGCCGGGGCGGAGGCCTTCGGGGAGGGCTGGCCCGGGATCTCGATCTGCTGCTGGGCCGTCGCCTTCTCGGCGGGCGCGGCCTCGGCCTTGGCGTCCGCCTTCTTCTCGGCGGCCTCGCCCGTACGGGCCTTGGAGGTGGCGCGGCGCTTGGGCTTGGTCTCGGCCGGCGCGTCGGTCTTCGCGGGGGCACTGCCACCCGCGGCCTGCGCCTCCTTGATGACCTCGATCAGCTGGCTCTTGCGCATCCGCGCGGTGCCCCTGATGCCGAGGCCGGATGCGACCTGCTGCAGCTCGGCCAGCACCATGCCCTCGAGGCCGGTACCGCGGCGCCGCCGGGAGCCGGCACCGGATGCAGGCGCGGAGGCGTCCGTGGCGGGCGCGGCAGCGGTCTCCTCGACACGTGCGCCCATCAGATCGGTGGTGTCGCTCACGAAGGGTCCTTCCCTGGAGCGGACGTCGGCCTGTCTGGCTCGGCGACCGGTTGTGCTGTCCGGCTTCGGTCCTTGGTGTGTGAACCGTGCCGGGGCGGTGGTCCGCCTAAGCGGCGGAGGAAATATCTGGTGATGGCGCTTCCTCGAGCCGTGGCACCCAGTGTCACGTGGCGTGGTCGCACCGGTTCCGGAGCGTGCCCGGCGGGCCGTTCAGTGTCCGCGTACGGCGTCATGCCTGCAGGGGAGGCAGTGAACGATGCAGAGAACACAGTGCGGCTTGGGGGGCTCCCGGAAGAATGTCTGTCCCGGACGGGGACACGAGGCACCTCGCCATGGTGGGGTCGGGTGCAGACTTGAGGTTAACACTACCGGATCCAACAAACATTCCCCCTCTCGAAATCCGGCAACCGTGTGTCAGGTGGCGAGCGGAAGCACGCTCGCTCCCTGCAGATCGAGGCTGAGCCGGTTGGCGGCCCAGTCGGTGCCGGCCAGTGCTTCGACCTTGTCGGCGCTCTCCGCGTCGGCCAGCGCCATGACCGTGGGTCCGGCGCCGGAGATCACCGCGGGGATGCCGTCTCCCCGCAGTCGCTCCACCAGCGCGGCGCTCTCCGGCATCGCCGGGGCGCGGTACTCCTGGTGGAGGCGGTCCTCGGTGGCGGGCAGCAGCAGCTCGGGGCGCCTGGTCAGGGCCTCGACGAGCAGGGCGGCACGGCCCGCGTTGGCGGCGGCGTCGACATGCGGCACGGTGCGCGGGAGCAGTCCGCGGGCGGTCTCGGTGAGCACCGGCTTCCCGGGGACGAAAACCACCGGAACGATGGAATCGGCCGGGTCCATCCTGATGGCGCGGGCCGCGCCGCCCTCCATCCAGGACAGGGTGAAGCCGCCCAGCAGGCAGGCCGCGACGTTGTCGGGGTGGCCCTCGATCTCGGTGGCGAGCTCGAGCAGCGCGGTGTCGTCGAGCCTGGCCTCGGCGCCTATGGTGACGGCGCGGGCGGCGACGATCCCGGCGCAGATGGCGGCCGAGGAGGAGCCGAGGCCGCGGCCGTGCGGAATGCGGTTGGCGCAGACGATCTCCAGGCCGCGCGGCTGTCCGCCGAGCAGGTCGAAGGCGGTGCGCAGGGAGCGTACGAGGAGATGGCTCTCGTCGCGCGGGAGGGTCTCGCTGCCCTCACCGGCGATGTCGATGTGCAGCCCGGAGTCGGCCACCCGGACGACCACGTCGTCGTACAAGCCCAGCGCGAGGCCGAGGGCGTCGAAGCCCGGGCCGAGGTTGGCGCTGGTGGCGGGGACGCGCACCCGGACGGCGGCGGCGCGGAACGCGGGACCGGCCATCTCTCGATGACTCTCCTTGAGCTGCGTGACTGTCGAATGACATTCGATGACGTACGGGAGACCCGCTGGGCCGCTTCCGGACCCCTTCGGACGACGCGGAGACGACGCGGTGCCGCGGCATATGCGGCAGGCGGGTTCAGTACAGCCTATCGAAGGAAGGTTCAGTGGCGACATAGGGCGCACAGGAGGCGCACGATGCGTGTCGTAAGCCCCCTGTGCACCCCCCTGAAGAGAACTTCCCCAGGTAAGCGCCGTCTTACGCCGGATGTGCCAGGGCTGGTCCCGCGGCCGGGTCCGCCCGGGCTCGCCCCGGTTCCGGCTAGATCAGCCCGAGCCGTTCGGCGGCGGTCGCGGCGTCGACCGGGACGGTGACCGGCTGCGGGGCGCCGGCGACGGCCCAGTCGGGGTCCTTCAGACCGTTGCCGGTGACGGTGCACACGATGCGCTGGCCCGGGTCGACCTTGCCCTGCTCGGCGGCCTTCAGCAGCCCGGCGACCGACGCGGCGGACGCGGGCTCGACGAAGACGCCCTCCTGCGAGGCCAACAGCCGGTAGGCGCGCAGGATCTCACGGTCCGTCACCTCGTCGATGAGCCCGCCGGACTCGTCGCGGGCCGCGAGCGCGTACTGCCAGGAGGCCGGGTTGCCGATGCGAATCGCGGTCGCGATGGTCGAGGGGTCCTTGACGACCTCGCCACGCACGATGGGCGCCGAACCGGAGGCCTGGAAGCCCCACATGCGCGGGGTCCTGGTGGCCACACCGTCGGCGGCGTACTCGCGGTACCCCTTCCAATACGCGGTGATGTTGCCCGCGTTGCCCACCGGCAGGACGTGGATGTCGGGGGCGTCGCCCAGCATGTCCACGATCTCGAAGGCGGCGGTCTTCTGCCCCTCGATACGCACCGGATTGACCGAATTCACCAGCGCCACGGGGTAGTTCTCGCTCAGTCCGCGCGCCAGCGTGAGGCAGTCGTCGAAGTTGCCGTCGACCTGGAGGATCCTCGCCCCGTGCACCAGGGCCTGGCCCATCTTGCCGAGCGCGATCTTGCCCTGCGGCACGAGCACCGCGGAGACCATCTGCGCGCGCACGGCATAGGCGGCGGCGCTCGCCGACGTGTTGCCGGTGGAGGCGCAGATGACGGCCTTCGCGCCCTCCTCCTTGGCCTTGGAGATGGCCATGGTCATGCCGCGGTCCTTGAAGGACCCCGTCGGGTTCGCGCCCTCGACCTTGAGGTGGACCTCGCAGCCCGTGCGCTCGGAGAGCACCTGCGCGGGCACGAGCGGCGTACCGCCCTCGCGGAGCGTCACGACCGGCGTGGTGTCCGATACCGGCAGCCGGTCCCGGTACTCCTCGATGATTCCGCGCCACTGGTGGGTCATTGCTGGTTACTCTCCTTCAACCCGCATGATGCTGGCGACACCACGCACGGTGTCGAGCTTGCGCAGCGCCTCGACGGTGCCGCCGAGGGCCGCGTCGGACGCACGGTGGGTGACGACGACGAGGGAGGCCTCCCCGTCCTTGCCCTGCTGGCGCACCGTGTCGATCGAGACACCGTGCTCCGCGAACACGGTCGCGACCTGGGCGAGAACGCCCGGTTTGTCGGCCACGTCCAGGCTGATGTGGTAGCGCGTGACGACCTCGCCCATCGGCGAGACGGGCAGCGCGGCGTACGCGGACTCGCCCGGTCCGGTCGTACCGCTGAGCCGGTTGCGGCACACGGCGACGAGGTCGCCGAGCACGGCGGAGGCGGTCGGCGCGCCGCCCGCGCCGGGGCCGTAGAACATCAGCTGTCCGGAGGCGTCCGACTCGACGAAGACGGCGTTGTACGCGCCGCGCACCGAGGCCAGCGGGTGCGTGAGCGGAATCATCGCCGGGTGGACGCGGGCGGTGACGGAGGCGCCGTCCTCGGCCCGCTCGCAGATGGCGAGCAGCTTGATGGTGCAGCCCATCTCCTTCGCGGAGGCGAAGTCGGCGGCGGTGACCTCGGTCATGCCCTCGCGGTAGACGTCGTCGAGCCGCACGCGCGTGTGGAAGGCGATGCCGGCGAGGATGGCCGCCTTGGCGGCGGCGTCGAAGCCCTCGACGTCGGCGGTGGGGTCGGCCTCGGCGTACCCGAGTGCGGTGGCCTCGTCCAGGGCCTCCTGGTAGCCGGCACCTGTGCTGTCCATCTTGTCGAGGATGAAGTTGGTGGTGCCGTTGACGATGCCGAGCACCCGGTTGACCTTGTCGCCGGCGAGGGACTCGCGCAGCGGGCGGATCAGCGGGATGGCGCCGGCGACGGCGGCCTCGTAGTAGAGGTCCTTGTCGTGCTCCTCGGCGGCGGCGTGCAGCGCGGCGCCGTCCTGGGCGAGCAGCGCCTTGTTGGCGGAGACGACGGAGGCGCCGTGCTCGAAGGCGGTGGTGATCAGGGTGCGGGCCGGCTCGATCCCGCCGATGACCTCGACGACCACGTCCAGGTCGCCGCGTTTGACCAGCGCGGTCGCGTCGGTGGTGATGAGGTCCGCCGGGATGCCCTCGCGCACCTTGTCGGGCCGCCGCACGGCCACCCCGGCGAGCTCCACCGGGGCGCCGATGCGGGCGGCGAGGTCGTCGGCGTGCGTCGTCATGATGCGCGCCACCTCTGAGCCGACCACTCCACAGCCCAGCAGCGCCACCTTCAGCGGACGCGTACGCATCATCCGACCTCGTTTCCTGATTACCGTCTCGGTTGCACCAGTCTCACTCACCGGACGGGAGTTTCTGCCATTCGTCCGGATCGTGAGACATGTATTTCATTTTCACGGCCGGGAAGACGGGAGATCTTCCGGCAGCTCTGTGTGGTTGGGGGTTCAGCCGACGTCGAGCCGGAGGAGGTCCTCCTCCGTCTCCCGCCGGACGATCACGCGCGCCTCGCCACCGCTCACGGCGACGACGGGCGGGCGCAGCACATGGTTGTAGTTGCTGGCCATCGACCGGCAATACGCCCCGGTCGCCGGCACGGCGATCAGGTCACCCGGTGCCAGGTCCGCCGGCAGGAAGGCGTCGCGCACCACGATGTCACCGCTCTCGCAGTGCTTGCCGACCACCCGGGCCAGCATCGGCTCGGCGTCGGAGCTGCGGGAGACGAGGGAGACGCTGTACTCGGCGTCGTACAGGGCGGTGCGGATGTTGTCCGACATCCCGCCGTCGACGGAGACGTACGTGCGCAGCCCGTCGAGCGGCTTGACGGTGCCGACCTCGTACAGGGTGAACGCGGTCGGTCCGACGATGGCCCGCCCGGGCTCGACGGAGATGCGCGGAGTGCGCAGCTTGGCGGCCTCGCACTCCCGGGTGACGATCTCGGTGAGCGCCTTGGCGATCTCGTGCGGCTCGCGGGGGTCGTCGTCGCTGGTGTACGCGATGCCGAGCCCGCCGCCGAGGTCGATCTCGGGCAGCTCGACGCCGTGCTCGTCCCGGATGTCCTTCAGCAGCCCGACCACGCGGTGCGCGGCGACCTCGAACCCGGACATGTCGAAGATCTGCGACCCGATGTGGCTGTGGATCCCGATGAGCTCCAGCCCGTCGAGCTGCAGCGCCCGCCGCACGGCCTCGGCGGCCTGACCACCGGCCAGCGGGATGCCGAACTTCTGGTCCTCGTGGGCGGTGGCGATGAACTCGTGGGTGTGGGCCTCGACGCCGACGGTGATCCGGATCTGCACCCGCTGCCGCTTGCCGAGCGACTGCGCGATGTGCGCGACGCGGGCGATCTCGAGGAAGGAGTCGAGCACGATCCGCCCGACACCGGCGCGGACGGCCCGCTCGATCTCACCGATGGACTTGTTGTTGCCGTGGAAGGCGATCCGGTCGGCGGGCATACCGGCGGACAGCGCGGTGGCCAGCTCGCCGCCGGAGCAGACATCCAGATTGAGCCCCTCCTCGTTCAGCCAGCGCACGACGGCGCGGGAGAGGAAGGCCTTGCCGGCGTAGAAGACGTCGGCGTCGCTGCCGAAGGCGGTGCGCCAGGCGCGGGCACGGGCACGGAAGTCGGTCTCGTCGAGGATGTAGGCGGGAGTGCCGAACTCCTCGGCGAGCCGCTTGACGTCGATGCCGCCGACGCTGACGACACCGTCGTCGTCACGGGTGACCGTCTCGGCCCACACCTTGGGGTCGAGGGCGTTGAGGTCGGCGGGCGGTGCGGAGTAGTGCCCCTCGGGGAGGACGTCGGCGTGACGGGGCCCGGCGGGGTGTGCGGAACGGCTCATGACGGGTCTTGGGCTTCCTAGAGGTGGTCGGGTGCGTCGATGCCGAGCAGGGACAGGCCACCGGCCAGCACCGTCCCGGCGGCTTCGGCGAGGGCGAGCCGGGCGCGGTGGGCGGCCGAGGGTTTCTCCGCACCGAGGGGCAGGACGGTGGGGAGCAGCGGCTGCAGGGCATCGGCGACGGTGACGAGATGCCGGGCGAGTCGATCGGGCGCGCGGTGGGTGGCGGCGGCCGTGAGGATGCGGGGGTGGTCGGCGAGGGCGGTGAGGAGGGTGAGCTGAGGGCCGTTGCCCTTGCCGGTCTCGGGGGTGCCGGTCTCGGGGGCGGGCTCGGGGCCGGTGTGGAGGCCGTTGTCCGGGCCGGGCTCGGGGGCGGGCTCGGGGCCGGTGTGGAGGCCGTTGTCCGGGCCGGGCTCGGGGCCGTTCTCCGGGCCGGTGTGGAGGCCGGGCTCGGGGGTGAAGCCGAGGTCGGCGGCATTGCGCAGGAGGGCCCGGGTACGGGCGTGGGCGTAACGGACGCGGAAGAGGGGGTTGCCCTCGCGCTGGCTCAGGTGCTCGGGGGTGATGCGGGGCGGGTCGTGGGGCGCGGGGTGAAGCAGCGCCCAGCGGGCGGCGTCGCGGCCGAGGGGGAGGGGCGTGGTGGGGGCGGGGACGGGGCGGAGGGTGAGGGTGGTTTCGGCCGGGGACGGCTCATCGGCGCACTCACCCGGGGCGGGTCGGGACTCGCCGAGGCGGAGCCCGAGGACGGCGACCCACTCGGCCCGAGGCCAGGGCCGGGGCCGGCCACTCTCGCACTCGATGCGGACGACGGCGCCCTGGGACCGGAGGAGGCGGGCGAGGACGTCGACGTGGACGACGGCACGGACCTCGTCCGGGGCCGCCAGCCGGAAGCACTGCCCGGCGAGCGCGTCGCTGTGCCCGTACAGGATCCCGGAGCGCAGGATCTCGTGGACCAGGGCGACAGGGGCGGTGCTCCGCAGGCTGATGTTGAGGAAGCCGGGCCCGGTGACGACGACGTCGGCGATGGCGCCGGTGCGCAGCAGGTGGGGCCGCAGTACCTCGGCGACCCGGAGCGGCGGCTGTCCGGCGGGCCGGGCCAGCTGGAGGGCGATGTTGGTGGCGTAGTCCCCGCACCCCCCGGGCCCCGGCGGCGCGACGACCGCCCGCTCCGGGACGGCCACGCTGAGCTCCCCGTCGTCGACAGCACGACGCACCGCGCGCAGCACGGTGCGGGAGAGCTCGACGGGGGTCACGGGACAAGCGTAGGGGAGGAGGGGGGTGGGTAGGCGAGCCGGTTTGTGGTGGTCCCGGGATGTGGACGGATGTGGACGCTCTCAGGCCCCGGAGTGCCCGGCCGCCTTCTCGCTCTCGCCGATGACGGGAACGTGCCGTACACGCCCGAGCCGGTCGGCCTCGCTCCCCGGCCGCCCACGCAGCAGCTGCCGCACGAGCCGGACGAGCTCACCGGGCTCGAAAGGCTTGGCGAGAAAGGCATCGACCCCCACATCGAGCCCGCTGTCGACCTCGTGCCGGCTGCAGGCGCTGATGATGGCGAGCGGAAGATCGCAGGTGAGCGGATCGGCCCGCAGTTTCGCAGCGGTCCGCAACCCGTCGAGCCTCGGCATGACCACATCGAGGGTCACGACATCGGGCCGCACCTGATGAACCACTTCAAGACACTCGGCACCGTCGGCCGCGGTCACGACCTCGATGCCCTCAAGCTCGAGATTGACCCTGATCAACTGCCGGATGACCTTGTTGTCGTCCACAACAAGCACCCGGCCCGAAGCGCCTGGCACAACTCGAGAGTAGGTCCGGACCGGCCGCCGCGTCCGGCTTTTCCCGACTTCCACCCCGCACGAGCGACACGACCCCCGCGGGTGGACGCGCCCCGGGCCCGCCGGAGTGAAAACGGGTTCCTGACCACCCCACGAGAACTGGTAGTGTTCTACCCGTCGCCGCGATCACCGCGCCCGACACGCCCCCGTAGCTCAGGGGATAGAGCAACGGCCTCCGGAGCCGTGTGCGCAGGTTCGAATCCTGCCGGGGGCACCATGGATTAGGTGCCCAAAGACCCCGTCACCAGCGGAAACGCTGAGGACGGGGTCTTCGCGTATGTGCAGGCGTGTGCCGCTCAGAGCGGGCGTATGTCGGGGTCTGTGACGAGGCGTGGACGGGATCTTGGGACGTAAGCGCAGGTCATGCCTGTATCCCCGAAGGCCGGGAGAGGTCCAGGTGCCTTGGGGGCCGCCTTGAGCGTGTCACTCGTACCAACAGAACCTCGACGGGGAAGTCCCTCAGCCGGTGGCTTTGGCGATGATGCGGTCCATCTCCTCCCGGCCGAAGGCTCGCAGGGTCGTGCTACGGACGTTGCCCAGCGCGCCGACCTGGAGGAGCACTGCGGTGGCAGTCTCGTCGTCGGGCGCCTCCACGACAGCCACGATGTCGTACGGGCCGACGGTCCAGAAGAGGTTCAGGACCTTCACCCCGAGCTTCTGAGCCGCTGCCGTGAAGGCTTCGGCGCGTTGCGGGGTGTCCTTGTAGCCGCGGATTCCCTGGTCGGTCCAGTTCAGCAGCGCAACAAACGTCGGCATGATCCTTTACCCCTGTGAGTAGACGCAACTAGTCGTGGTCAACTCTGGGCAGCACGCGCGTAATGCGCATGAGAGGCGCCTCTGAACGAGTGATGGAAGCCGGCCTGACTTCATGGCCCGGCCCGACATACAGCCCGGAGGCACCGGCGCGGAATTCCTGAGGACAGGAACGCCCCTCGCACCCCGGCCAAGCATGCCGATGCCCTCGGAACAAGTCCGGGGGCATCAGAGCTACCGTCGTCTGCGATCACTCGTACTCGCACAACGGATCCTCAGCAGAACCCTCGCCCAGTTCTCGCCAGCGGTAGAAGGTACGGTGCGAGACACCGCCCAACTCGGGAAGGATCTGCGGGACGGTCATCAGCTCGTCCTTCACGATCAGGCTTCTTCCAAGTCGGCGAGTGCTTCGCAGGCGGTTTCTCGGTTGAGTTGGAGATTGCGGGCGATGGTGGCGGCGAGGGCGGATTCGCCGGGGGTGTGGCCGTGTCCGGCGTACTGCCAGTCCGCGAGGACCAGGACCGTGTCCGGCTCGCGGTCGTGGTCGTCGAGGCCGAGAGCGGCGTGTTCCTGGGCGGCGCGGTAGTCGGCGCGGGCCTGGCGGAGGGCGCCGAGGGTCGTCGAGTAGCGGCGGCTCTTGCTGGAGAAGTGACCGCGGAAGCCGAGCATGTGAGCCCAAGCCCAGAGGCGCCGGTCCGGGTACAGCGGGTCGAGCGCCTTGCAGGCCTCGATCAGTCGGCGGGTGTGCGGGGACCTGGTGGCGGTCGAGTTCGGCGAGTTCGCCGATGCGGCGGTCGAGGGTTCCGGTGTTCTCAGCGGCTTCGGTGGCGTACTTGGCGGCGTAGAAGGCGACGCGGCCTGTTCGGTGATCTCGGAGCGTCGCCGAATGCCTTGGCCGGCCGGACGTCGAGCTGGGTGCCCCAGCGGAAGGTCCGGGCCGGCTGGTCGTCGGCGGCCGGGACAGAGACCGAGGTGTAGGAGTGCGCGGCAGCTGCACGGATCGCGTCAGCGAGGAGGGCGACGGACGCCCTTACTGGCGGCGGGGCGTCTGGACCGTCCGGCCCGTCGAGCCCACCCGCAAGGCGGTACCGTCCTTGAACACGTCGAGGACGGAGTGGCCGGATCGACACCGCTCTCGTCGGGCCCGGCCAGTCTCAGGCTGTCGCCCTGAAGCTGGTCCGTCCCGATGTCGGAGCCACGCATGTCGACGACATACTCACTCACCGGGCTTTCTGCCTCGTACCGCCCGCCCCAGGAGTCGCCACCGTGGCTCCCGCGCCGGTACGCCCTCGTGGGCCACCCACGCATCCAGCGCCGAGACGACTTCTTCCTGCCAACCCACGTTCCCCCGCTACCACCGCGCCCAGCGCTGACCACCATCAATCTGGCCAAGGTAAGGGCGGTCGCCTCGCCGCACGGCGGTAGCATCCGGAGTAGCATAAAGGGCATGAGCGAGCCTACCCAGAAGTACTCGATCACGATGCCCCGGGACATCGCCGAAGCCGCCCGCGCTCGCAGCGGCCCCTCCGGCCTGTCCGCCTACGTCGCCGCCGCCGTGGCCCGCCAGATCGAGCGTGACAATCTCAACGACCTCATCCAGGTCGCCGAGGCAGAACACGGTCCCATCACCGAGGACGAGGTGCACGCCCTGCGCGACCAGCTCCACGAGGCACGCGCCCAGCAGACCGGCGATGAGGCGAGCGCGGCGTGACACGCTCCCCTGCCGCCCCGGGCGGCACGCTGGTACTCGACAGCGAAGGGCTGGCCAAGACCGTGCTGCGCGACCGCGCAGTCACCGCTTGGCTCGCCTTGGCACGCGCCGATGACCTGCGTGTGATCACGTCGGCGGCCACTCTGGTGGAAGTCGTCCACCCGCGCATCAACCGCCCGGCCCTGGAGTGGACACTCTCCCGCCTCGTCGTGGAGCCGGTCACTGAGGCAGTCGCGCGCCATGCCGCCGCCCTGCTCACCGATGCAGGCCTGCACGGGCACAAGTACGCCATCGACGCCATACTCAGCGCGACGGCCCTCACCGCCCCGGGGCCCGTCACCGTACTCACCTCCGACCCGGAAGATCTCACGACCCTGTGCGGATCACGCGCCACTGTCATCAAGGTCTGACGCCCAAGATTGAATGAACGGCGGATTTCACCATCGCGGTACATACCCGGGATTGCATTCCTGGCTAAGCATCAAATGATGCTCCGACCTGCGAGAACGACTGGGAATGGTTCGGCCTCCAGAGCCGTGTGCGCAGGTTCGAATCCTGCCGGGGGCACTTCGTAGGACGTGCCTGAAGACCCCGTCCGCAGCGAGTTCGCTGAGCGCGGGGTTTTCTCGTGTGGGCCGGGCAAGGCGGTGAGCTCAGTGGGCCGTGTGGGGCTTCGCCGCTCCTTGTTGAGTGGTGCCGGCGTTCGGGGGTCTGGGCGTGTGGCCGATCTTGTGGTGGGCTGCCTGCGTGGCCGGTGTTCTCTCAGCTTTGATCGCAGTTCTGGGGACTCTGCTCGGCGTTCTCGTGACGCAGGCGTTCCAGCGCCGAGCGGCTGAGCGTGATCAAGTCTTCGCTACTCAGCAGCAGCTCCGCGCCGAGCGCATGGGCGTGTACAGCGACTTCGCCGGAGCAGTGACCGAGTTCAGGCGAGGGCAGCACGATCGCTGGCATCGCAAGGACGAGGATCCGGATGGCTCCGCCTATTTCGAGGCACGGGTCGAGGCGTACCGACTCCGGGGGGTCGCCCTCCATGCACTGTTCCGGGTCCAGCTTGTCGCAAGCAGCCAGGGGGTGATCGACGCCGCACGTGAGGCCTATGAGCTGACGGCCACAATGCACAAAGCGTCCGACAAGACGGAAGTGAGTCTGCTCGGCGACCAGGCACGTGACGCGGTGGAGCACTTCGTGCAGATCGCCTCGTCCGACGTGCGCTGACGGGGTCACAGGGATCACAGGTGTCACACTGCTGGGTCCGGCAGCTCCGTCCCTCCTCTCGTCAGGGCGCGGTCGACGGCGCCCCCGCCCCCTCCGACGGCGCCACACCATCCCCCGGCGGCGCCGTCGAGGTGATTTCGATGTCGTCCCCCACCCGCACCCGGGTGTAGAACCACTTGGCGTCCTTCGCGCTCATGCCCAGCCAGCCCGTCTTGGGGTCCAGGGCGCTGAGGGCCTTCGTGTCGAAGGTGAGGGCGCCCGCGTAGACCGGGGATCGGTTCGTGGTGCGGAGTTCGACCACGTACGGGATCTTGACGTCGTACATCGTCTTGGCGTTCGCGTGGATCGGCAGGATCATTACCTCGCGTTTGGCGGTCACCGTCAGTCGGCGGTCGGGCGGGAGCGTGTCGAAGGAGTGCGAGTCGACGCGCAGGACGCGGTCGCCGACGGTGAGCGTGTGACGGGAGAGGTCGAGCGAGTCGGCCGGGAGAGGGGTCGCCGGGGTCGCGCTGCGGGTGGTCGAGGGCTCGGGCGCCGCGGCCGGCGTGTGGCGGTTCTTGTCCGGCGGGTCCGCGTGCAGGGTGGTGACGATCGTCGCCAGCACGCATGCGGCCGTGGCCGCCACGGCGAGGGTGCAGGTGGTTCTGCGGCGGCGGGAGCGGCGGACCGCCCTGGCCCGGATCTCGGACGCCGGTACGGGTGGCGTGGTCTCGTGCCTCTGCGCCAACTCGCGCAGAGCCCTGGAGACTTCATCCGACACGGCCGCCCTCCCTCCACGCCGGCTCCTCCGCCTCGTCCACCGCCAAGTGCCTGGCCAGTGCTGCCCGTCCGCGGGAGAGTCTGGCCTTGACGGTCCCCACGGGCGCGCCGGTCTCGGAGGCTACCTGTTCCACACTGAGGTCGCACAGATGGTGCAGGACGATCGCCATGCGCTGGGTTTCGGGCAGTCGGCGCAACGCCGTGACCAGGGCCGCACGTTCGGGGCCCGGGCCGGGAGTGGACTCCGGCGGCGGCGTGCGGCGCACCAGTTCCAGCCAGCGTCTCGCGCGCCTCCAGCGGCTGACCCCCAAGCGCATGGCGACCGTGCGGATCCACGCCTCGGGCGCCTCGTCGGCGAGCAGCTTCTGGCGCCGGTCCCACGCCCGTACGAACGCTTCCTGAACCACGTCCTGGGCCTCGCCGAGGTCCCCGGTGAAGGCGTAGAGCTGCCCGGTCAGCCGGGGGAAGGCGGCCGCGTAGAAAGCGTCGAACTCGTCCTCGGTCATGCCCTCCACCGGAGTCTCGGTCGTCCCGTGCAACCCGGCCGTCCCCGTCATGCGTACAGGTCCCACAGGTCGCGCTCATCGAAGCACACCCCGGAGGGAAGACGATGAACACGGGTGCCGGGATCCATCCGCCCGAGGAGCAGGTTCGTGCGGGCGGGAGCGTCGCCGCCGTCCCGGGCCGGGTGCCGCACCCTCGCCGGCCCTTGCCCGGCTCCTCCGGCACGCCCGCGTTCGGCCACGGTGAATTCGCCGCCTGTGCGCGCGACTGCTGGCCCCGCCTGCACGCCATCGCGTTCCTTCTCACCGAGGATCCCCGCGCCGCCGAGGAGTTGGCGCGGAGCGCCCTGGCACGGGCGTGTGCGCGGTGGCGGCGGATTCCGCGCGATGACGTCGACTTCCACCTGCGGCGCTGCCTCGTACGGCGGTATCTGCGCGGGCGTGCGCGGTGGTCGGGCGGCCGGGCGCGGGTCGTGCGGGTGCTGCGGTACGGGGAGGGGCTGAGCGAGGTCGAGATCGCGCAGGTGCTGGGGTGTTCGGTGGGTGCCGTGCGGGCGTTGGCGCGGCGCGGGGAGAGAAAGGCGGGGGGCGCAGTCGGCCGTGCCGGCACACTCGGCCGTGCGGGCGCACTCGGCTGTGCGGACGCAGCACCGCGAACAGCAGCCACAGGGCTTCCGGCAGCCAGCCCCGCGAACGCAGCCAGCCCCGCGAACGCAGCCAGCCCCGCGGGCGCAACGGGGCGTTCGGAGTTCGCCCCGCTGTTGCGCGAGTTCGTGCCCGTGGCCGTCCCGCTCGACGCCATCCTGCGCGAGGGCATGACGCGGCGCCGCCGGCGCGCCGGGGTCGCTGCGGCCGGGTGTGCCCTGCTGCTCGCTCCTCCCGCCGCCCTCGCCCTCGGTCATCTGCCGGGCGGTGATGCCTCCGGGGCGGCGCATGCCCCCGACCGCCGCGTGGCCGAACCCGTACGCATCGTCGCTCCCGGCGAGCGGGTGGCCGCGGCCCCGGGTGTGGACATCTGGCTCACCGCGGACGGCAAGCACTGGTCGTCCCCGCAGGGCGCCAACCAGTTCCGTGCGGTGGGCGACGGCGACCTCGCTCCCGACCGGCCGGGGGTCTCGGTCCAGGGGGAGCAACTGGACGACACGTACGTGCTGTCGGGCCTGTACTACGGACTCTCCGGTGATCCCTCGCGCGTCACGGTCCGGATCGGCGGCAAGGACTTCACGGCCAACGTCCTCACGCTCGCCGGAAGTCCGGGGTGGGGCGTGTGGTACGCGCGGGCGCCCCTGCCGGTCTCCGCCGCCGGCAGGAGCGGCGACAGCGACACCGGCGGCCGGACCACCGTCACCGTCCTCGACGCCGGGGGCGAGGTCGCCGTACGGTCCGGCGTCGGGCTCTCGGACACGGGTGGGTGGCGCCCGTGAAACTCCCCCTCCCCACGGCCGTCCGTCGGCGGCTCCGACGCGGCACCCCCGAACGCGGCCCCCGACGCGGGTCCAGCCGCCGCCCCGATCCCGCCCCGGACAGGTCCGCTCCCCTCCCCCGCATCCCCCTGCGCATCCGCCTGCGCCGCACCCGGGGTCGCCGGCTGCGGTGGCTGCTCGGCACTCTCCTGACGCTTCTCGCCCTGCTCTGCGGAACGGTCGTGGTCGCCTATCAGCTGACGGTCATCCCCGAGCCGCACCCCGAGACGGTCGTGCAGAGCACGGTGTTCGTCGACGCGGAGGGCGCCTATCTGGGCCGGCGTGGTCCGGTGGACCGGCAGGAGGTGCCGTTGTCGCAGGTGCCCGGGCATGTCCAGGACGCGGTGATCGCCGCGGAGAACCGGTCGTTCCGTACGGACTCCGGGGTGTCGCCGCGCGCCCTGGCCCGGGCGGTGTGGGCCACGGTGTCCGGTGGTGCCCGGCAGGGCGGCTCGACCATCACCCAGCAGTATGTGAAGAACGCGTTGCTGAGTCCGGAGCAGTCCTTGTCGCGCAAGGCGCGTGAGGCGCTGATCGCCGTCAAGCTGGACCGCACGCGCGGCAAGGACGAGATTCTCGAGGGGTACCTCAACACGGTGTACTTCGGCCGGGGGGCGGCGGGTGTGCAGGCCGCCGCGCGCAACTACTTCGGCGTGGGGGCCGGCGAGCTCACCGTCTCCCAGGGGGCGGCCCTCGCGGCGATCGTCAACATTCCCTCGTACTACGAGAAGGCGGGATCCGATCCCGAGGTGACCGCGCGGCTGCGGGACCGCTGGGAGTGGGTGCTCGACGCCATGGTGGCGGGTGGCAGCATCACGGGCGGGCAGCGGGCAGAGGCGCGTTTCCCGGCGTTCCGGTTCTATCCGCCCGGCCGGACCGACGGGCAGCGGCAGTATCTGATCGACGTGGCCGCGAAGGAGGCGGCCGACCGGCTCGGGATCAGTGAGGACGAGCTGGCGCGCGGCGGTTACACCGTCCACACCACGTTCGACCTGGCACTGCAGGACGCGACCGCCGAGCTGGTGAAGGACCGGGCGGCCGAGCCCGGCGGCGGAGTCCGTATGCACACGGCCGTCGTGGGGGTCGAGCCGGGCGACGGGGCGGTGCGGTTGCTGTACGGCGGGGCCGACCACGCCCGGCAGCCGTTCAACGACGCGGTGAGCGGGGCGGTGGAGGCGGGCGCGGTACTGGCGCCGTTCGGGGACGTGTCGCTCGACGGTCCGCTGGACGGGCTGCGGAGGTCGACTGCGCCGACCCCTCTGCGGCTGGCCTCGGCGTATGCGGCGGTCGCGGCGAGCGGGACGTATGCCGCACCCCACACCGTGACCCGGATCACCCGCGAGGGGCGGACCGTCCACACCGCACGGCCCGAGACGCGGCGGGTACTGGACGACAAGGGGGCGGGCCTGGTGACGGCGCAGGCGCGCGGCGGTCTCGGCGGGCGGGCCGGCGACGGCGCGCCGATCGCGTTCCGGCCCGAGGGGCCCGGCACCTTCTTCACGGCCGGGGCGGGGGGTGGAACCACCCGGCGCACCGTCTGGGCCACGGGCTTCGACCCCCGAATGGCGTTGACCGTCGCCGTGTTCGCCGACCGGCCCGGTGTGAGGAAGGACACGACGGTGCCCGCGTTGTTGCCCGACGACCCCTCACCGACCGGGTACGCGGAACACACGGCCGCGTACGTCTGGCAGTTGGCGACGGATGGAGCGTGACGCTTTCCACAGGTGTGGGCGACCGGCCGGTAACTGGCCTGGGGCGTAGGGCGATTGACACCTGTTCCACCTGAGAGCAGTTCCGGCACATCGTGGCAAATCGGACATGTACGCCATTCAACGGTGGCCGGTTCGCGTTTCGTGCAGTTCACTCTCAACGGTCCCCAGTACGACAGTTCGGACCAAAGAAAGCATGTACGCCCATGCCCCACTCTTCCGGCATACGTGAAGTCCCCATGAATCCGCACTCCGTGACGGCCGCCGAGGTCGTCCCCGGCGATCTGGTCGCCCTGGCGGGCGAGGACGTGGCAGCGGACCGGTGGTACGTCGTGATGCACACCCTGCCCGAGGCTCCGGAGGTGATCCGGGTCACGCTGCGGCCGCCGCTCGGTGGCACGGACCGGGAGGAACTGCTGCGGCGCGAGCAGCGCGTGACCGTCGCCGGGCGCCGGGTGGACGTGGCGGCGGTTCCCGAGGTGAGCTCCCCCACACTCGACGACGTCGAGTTCCGGGACGGGGACAAGGTGACCTCGCTGCGGGCCGTGGACCCGGGGGCCGACGAGGTGACGTACGTCCGGCGATGGGGTGCCTGGTACCGGGACGGCGACGGCCACGGCGATGGCGACGGTGACGGCACGGGCGTCGGTGACGCCGACGTGCGGCGGTGGGCCGCCGAGGCCGACCGGGAGGGGCACGTCGTACGGCACGAGCCGCGGCCGGTGAGCGAGGCGCGGGCCGCCGGGGCGCGGCGGGTCGTGGTCACCGGGCTCGGTGCGATGACGCCGCTCGGCGCCGGGACCAGCGAGTTGTGGCAGGGGCTGCTGGAGGGGCGGCACGGCATACGGGAGGTGGAGGGCGAGGAGTTCGACGGGCTGCCGGTGCGGGTCGCCGGGACGGTGCCGGTGGATCCGGCTCGGCTGCTGCCTCGGCAGGTGGCCCGGCGGATGAACCGGGCCGCGCAGTTCGCGGTCCTGGCCGCTCGGGAGGCCTGGGCGGACGCCGGGTTCGCCGAGGGCGGCACGCGCGAGAGCGGGCTGGACCCGGAGCGGGTCGGGGTGAGCCTCGGTGCGATCCTCGGGGACGCGTCCGTGCTGGTCGGCGGGGACCGCAAGCTGCGGGACAAGGGGCCGCGGAGTGTGTCGCCGCTCACCACGCCGATGACCGTGCCGTCGCAGGCCGCCTCACAGGTCTCGCTGGATCTGCACATCACCGGTGAGGCGCGGACCGTGACCAGCGCGTGCGCCTCCGGTACGGAAGCGATCGGGCAGGCGGTGGACCGGATCCGGTACGGGCGGGTGGACATCGCCCTCGCGGGTGGTGCCGAGGCGGTCGTCACTCCGGCGATCATGGCCTCGTTCGCGGCGATGCGGGCGCTGGCCGAGGGTGATCCGTCCGAGGGCTCGCCGTCGCGTCCCTTCGCCAAGGACCGGGGCGGGTTCGTCAACGGTGAGGGTGCGGGGCTGCTCGTCCTGGAGTCCGAGGAGCATGCTCGGGCCCGCGGGGCGCGGATCTACTGCGAGGCGGCCGGCTGGGGGCTGTCCGCCGACGCCCACCATGTCGCGGCGCCCGACCCGTCCGGCGACGGCATCGCGCTCGCCCTGCGCCGGGCCGTGCGGGACGCGGGGGGCCACCTCGCGGACGTGGTCCACGTCAACGCGCACGCGACCGCCACCGTCGACGGCGATCTCGCGGAGGCGCGGGCGCTCCAGGGCGTCCTGGGCGCGCGGAACGTTCCGGTGACCGCGCTCAAGGGGCACCTCGGCCATCTGCAAGGTGCGGCGGGCGGGGTCGAGGCGGTCGCCGCGGCGCTCACGCTGCACCACGGGCTGATGCCGCCCACGGTCGGCTGCGCCGAGCTCGACGACGCGATCGACCTGGACGTCGTGCGCGACGCCCCGCGCGCCCTGCCCCTGGACGGTGACCTCGTCCTGAGCAACTCCTTCGGCTTCGGCGGCCACAACGCCGTGCTGGCCCTGCGCCGGGCGAGCTGAGCCTGCTCGTCTACAACGGCATCGGGTCCACATCGCAGTTCGCCGGTCTGCTGTCCCGGGCCGACGCCAGGGCGGGGTGGTCCGGGCCCAGGACGCGTTCGTAGCGGGTGAGGGTGTCCGTGTGGAGGGCGTCGGCCTCCTCGTCGCGGCCCAGCAGGCGCAGGCCGAGGGTCAGGTTGACGGCGGTCGCCAGCGTCGCGGGGTGGTCCTCGCCGAGGCGTCGGCGGGCCTGCTCCAGTGTGCGGGTGCTCAGGTCGACCGAGGCCCGGGCCTCCCCCAGTTCGTACAGGTCGGCGGCGAGATTGCTGGCGCAGGCGAGGACGTTGGGGTGTTCCGGGCCGAGCTTGTCCCTCAGCGTGCCGAGGATCTGCCGGTTCAGGCAACGGGCGTCCTCGACGCGGCCGAGCAGCCGCAGGGCGACCGCGTGGTTGATGCGGGCGCCGAGGGTGTGCGGATGGTCGGGGCCGTAGAGCTGGGCGTAGCCCGCGCAGCCCTGTTCGCTCAGCTCCAGCGCGTGCCGGAGGTCCCCGCTGTAGCGGACGTCGATGGCGTGGGTCAGCAGGGCGGCGAGGGTCTCGGGGTACTTCTCGCCGTAGCGGTTGCGGTACTGCTTCAGGGCGCGGCCGGACAGTTCCATCGCCCGTGCGTGCCGGCCCATGCGGCGCTCGGCCTGGGCCAGCCCGAGCTGGCTGCCGATGGTGCTGGGGTTGGTCGCGCCGAAGTGGTACTCGTAGCGGCGGGAGACGTCCTGCTGCTGGTTGTACGCCTCCGCGTACTCGCCGGCCTGCCGCAGGTCCATGGCGATCCCGGCGTGGGTGTGCAGGGTGGACAGCGCGTTCTCGCCCAGCTCCTCGACCTTGCGGCGGTGGGTGTCCTGGTCCAGTTCCAGGGCCTGGCGGAAGTCGCCGGTGAGCCGCAGGTTCAGGGCGACGCGGTGGGCGAAGACGAGAGTGGAGACGTCGTTGGGGCCGAAGATGCGCCGGCTCGCCTCGAAGGTCTCGCCGTCCAGTTCGGAGGCGCCGGTGAAGTCGCCTCGCATGCGCAGGTCCCAGGCGAGCATCGAGGTGATCTCGAGGGTGTTCTCGTCCTCGGTGCCCAGGGTCTCGGTCATGGCGGCGCGGGTGCGCTGGTCGAGTTCGTACGCCTTGTGGTGGTGGCCGAGGGCGCGCAGGGCGTCGCCGTAGAGCTTGGCGGCGCGCAGCGCGTGCTCGTTGTTCTCGCCGTCGGCGTCCCGCCAGGTCTCGTAGGCGTCGCGGGCGAGGTCGCCGGAGCCCTCGTAGTCACCCCAGTAGAACATGTACTCGATCTCGTTCAGGACGAGTTGGCGGACCCAGCGGTCGCCCGAGGTGACGGCTCTGCTGCTGAGGACGTGCGGGAGCAGTTCGCCGTAGCGCTGCCACTGTTCCGGGGACGAGGGCTCGGTGGGGTCGCCGTGGGCGAGCAGGCGGTGGGCGCCCGCGCGCATCCGGACCTTCAGCTCGTCCGGCATCTGGTTGACCAGGACGCGCTGGACCAGCCGGTGCAACTGGATGGTGTTGGTGCTGTAGTTGATCCGGGCGAGCGCGTAGCGGTTGACGTCGCGGATGGCGCGGCCGAGCCGGATCGGGTCGCTGAGCGCGTACGCCAGCTCGGGCGGGACGGGGGCGTCGCGCACTCCGGTGAGGAGGCGGCGGGAGATCGGCTCGGGGGCGAAGAAGGCGCAGACCTGGAGGAGTTGGAGGGCGGCCGGGTGGTCGCGCTGGAGGCGTTCCAGGGACAGGTTCCAGGCGGCGGCGACGGAGAGCGGGTAGTCGGGGGGCGGGTCGCCGGCCATCAGCTCCATGGCGTGCTGCTCGAACAGACGCAGGTACTCGTCGGCGGGCATCCCCGTCTCGGCGAGCCAGGTGGCGGCCTGTTCGACGCCCAGGGGCAGGTCGCCGAGGGTCTCGGCGATGCGGTCGGCGGAGGCGTCGTCGAGGTTGGGCAGGCGCAGCTGGAGCAGCTGGCGGCTCTCCTCGCGGGTGAAGACGTCGACCTCCAGCGGGCGTGCGGCACTGGCCCACTGGCCGTTGCGGGAGGTGACCAGGATGCGGCCGGGTCCGTCGGCCGGGAAGAAGTCCCGTACGACGTCGGGGGTTTCGGCGTTGTCGAAGACCAGCAGCCAGTTCTTGTCCGGCTCGCCGATGCGCAGGGCCTCGATGACGGCGGGGACGGCGGTGGCGGCCTCGCCGCTGTTGACGTCGAGTTCGAGGCGTCCGGCGAGTTCCACCAGGGACTGGCGGATCTGCTGCGGCTGCTCGGCGGGGACCCACCAGACGATCTGGTACTCGTGCATGTGCCGGTAGACGTACTCGACGGCGAGCTGTGACTTGCCCACCCCGCCCATGCCCTGGAGCGCCTCGGGGATGACGGCCGTGGTGCCTTCCTGCAGCCGTTGGTGGAGTTCCTCGAGCAGCCTCGCGCGGCCGGTGAAGGCACGGTTCCGGGGCGGTACGTTCCCCCAGACCGGCGGTGGTTTGCGCGCTTTCTCCCTGTGCGCAGCGGGTACGGGCTGCGGGTCGCCCACGGACACGTTCCCTCCCATCCGGGGTGTGTGCACGACACGCTCACCCACGGGTGCGGGGGTGAGGTGCGGACGATCAGGTTGTTCGGGTTGTTCCCGGACGGCGGGGGGCCGAACACCCGGGGCGGCACCCTGCCACAGCCGCGCCCGCAGGCCGGCCGCGGCGAGACCGTACCGCCCGCCGAGCGCGGTCAGCGCGGGCAGCACGGGAACCAGCCAGGGCCGCACCCGCTCCACCGGGAGATGGGCGGCCCGGCCGGGGTCCCGTACGACGGCCCGCACTTGACGCAGGTCGGCGGCCAGCGGCTCGGGCACCGCCTGCTCGGCGAAGTGGCCGAGGACCGTCTCCATGGCGTGTGCCGTCTCGTCGCGGGTGCCTTCGGCGAGCAGTTCACTGCGCACGCCGTCCACGAAGTCCAGCTCGATCCGCACGGGGTCCGGCAGCGCGGGGACCGGCGCGGTGTGCCGCAGCAGACCGCTGTGCAGGAGTTCCGCGAGGTGCCAGGTGCGGGCCTCGGGGAGCAGGGTGCGGCGTACGACGTCCAGGATCCGCAGGTTCAGCGGTACGGCGGCGCACAGCTGGGCGAGGTGATAGGTGGTCGGGCTGAGCCGGGCCCGGGCGCGGCGCACCAGCTCGGGGGCGGGGACCGGGCGGGGCGGGCCGTGCTGCTGCCGTCGTGGGGCGGCCGTGGCGTCCAGGGAGGCGGCGACGATCCGTGCCTCGTACGCCGCCGGCTCGGCGAGTGCGACGAAGCGGGCCCAGCGGTGGAGCGCCTGCCTGGTCAGTTCCAGCACCGGGACGGGGATGGCGCGCGGGTCGGCGTAGTCCACGTCGTCCTGCCAGACGAGGGCGAAGTCGTCGGGGCGCCAGGGCCAGCCGCGGTTGGCGGCGAAGGGGCCCGGGCTGGTCAGCGCGGCCTTGTGCGGGGCGACGGGGCCGCGGGACCACAGGTGCTCGGGGAGGACGTTCACCACGGCGACGGAGGCACGTTTCGCCCAGTGGGCGAGCCGGTGCTGGGCGGTCCCGTCGGCCCAGCGCTCGCCGTGCAGGTCGGTGAGCACGAGGACGACATGCCGGCCGGGCGCGTCCGGCAGCCGGGGCGCTCGGTCCTCGCGGCACCGCGCACCGGTGCGCTCCCCGGCGTCCGCCCGGACACGGTGGCCGGTGCGCTCAGAGGCGCCCGCGCGGCCATCGTCGCCGCTGCCCTGCACGGGCGGCCAGCGGTACACCTGGACGTCGCGGAAGGCCCGGGAGCGGGCCAGCGCCCCGGCGAACCGTTCGGCCGTGGCCGACCACAGGGCCATCGAGCGTCCGGCGTCGACCACCAGCGACACGAGCGCCCGCCGCTCACCACCGTCCCGCCCGCGCACGAGCCGCGCGTCCGGCCCGTCCGTGCCCCGTCGGCTCCGCCGGCGGCTCAGCGGGCGCAGGGCGAGAGCCCAGGACGCGGCATCCTCGGTCAAGGGACCGACGGTCGCGGTGCGGGGCGGGGAGCTGTCGGCCGTGCGGGGAGGAGAGCTGTCGGCCGTGCGGGGAGGGGAGCCGTCGGCCGTGCCGGACGGGGAGCCGTCGGCCGTGCGGGGCAGGGAGCCGTCGGCCGTGCCGGACGGGGAGCCACCGGTCGTCCCGGGCGCGGACGCGTGGGCCGTCCCGGACCGGGAGCCCTCAGCCGCCCCGCGCGGGGAACCGTCAGCCGACCCGGGCACGGGGGCGTCGACCGTGCCGCGCGGGGAGCCCTCAGCCGCCCCACACGGAGAGCCGTCAGCCGCTCCGGACCGGGAACCCTCAGGCATCCCGCACGGCGAACCGTCAGCCGACCCGGGCACGGAGGCATCAGCCCTGCCGCGCGGGGAGCCCTCAGCCGCCCCACACGGGGAACCCTCAGCCGTCCCGCACGGCGAACCGTCAGCCGCCCCGGGCAAGGAGGCGTCAGCCGTCCCGGACCGGGAACCCTCAGCCGCCCCACACGGCGAACCGTCAGCCGCCCCGGGCGCGCAGGCGTCAGCCGTCCCCCACAGGGAGCCGTCGGCCACCCCCGGCCGAGGGCCATCAGCCGTCCCGCGCGGAGAGCCGACAGCCGTCCCGGACAGGGAACCCTCAGCCGTCCCGGACCGGGATGACGCGGGATCCGTCCGTCGGGGAGCCGTCCGGGTCGTGGGGTCGGAGGGGTCTTGGGCGGCGCGCGACCCGGCACCCCCCATCGGCCGTGGGCCCGGCGTGGCAGCTCCCTCGGGGCGGTGGTCTTCTGCCTCGCCCGGACCGGCGGGCCCGGTGTCCGGGCGCGCGGACGGGTCGGTGGGTGTCATGCGGGGTCCGCGGCGTCGAGGGTCCGCCACAGGGTGTGCAGCAGGCGGTTCCAGGAGGTCTCGTCGGGGCCGGACGGCGCGGTGCGCAGGTACTCGGAGTCGAGGAGCTGGTCGGTGGCCAGGGTGCCGCCGGACAGGGAGCGGGTGAGGAAGTCCCGGATCAGGGTGAGCCGCTCCGCCCCGTCGCCGGTGGCGAAGCGGGCGGCCAGGGAGCCGGCGAGCCGTTCGGCGTCCGGGGCGGGCATCTCCAGGGACAGGCAGTGGCGGAGGAGGCCGGCGGGCAGGACGCGTTCGCCGCCGCACGTGATGACGACGAACGGGAAGGCGCGGCACCTGATCCTGCCGTGGTGGACGGTGTACGTGCCGTCCGGGTCGTCGGTGTGCACCACGACGTCGGGTTCCCGGGAACGCACCCGGGACAGCTCGGGGATGCGGAACTCCCCGTCGGCGACGATGCCCGTCAGCCCGTCGACCAGGTCGAGGTCCGCCTTGTCGAAGTCGTCGATCAGCAGTACCCGGGGTGCCTCGCGCGGGATCAGCGCCGTGCCCAGCGGGCCGAGTTGGAAGAAGTCGCCGAGACCGCCCGCCGCGTCGGTGTCTGCGCTCCGGGACGCGCCGCGTATCGCGGCGTCCTGTAAGCGGCCGATCGCGTCGTAGTCGTACAGGCCCTCGGCGAGAGTGGTGCCGCTGGTGACGCGCCAGTGCAGGACCCGGCCGAGTCCCAGCTCGCGGCTGACGCGGTACGCCAGATTCGACTTGCCGCTGCCCAGGGGGCCGGTGACGATCAGCGGCCGGCGCAGGAACAGCGCCGCGTTGACCATGTCGGCCTCCTGGACGGACACGCGCCGCGCCGTCATGTCGCCCGCTCCCAGCCGCCGGAGCGTCGCGGCCTCGTCCCGCGGCGGTGGTCCCGGGACGACCGGTCCGCCGTCGAAGTCCCGCCAGGGAGGCGGCGGGGGGAGCCGGTCGGTGATCGGCGCCGCCGGGGCCGGTCCCGCAGAGCCGCGGTAGAGCCACCATGCGTGGCCCGTGTGCTGCGCCTCTGGTGCCGTGGCGTGCCCTGCCGTGTGCCCGGACTCGCCGTTGCCCTCCACAGCCACCCCTCCTGCCCTGCCCGGCCCGCCGGTCATGCCCCGGGGCGGGTTTCCCCGTACGTCTCGGCCTTGCTCGAAAGGACCGGTTCCGGGAACTCGGGGAGCCGGTTGGGGTCGTCCCACAGCACGGCGATGCCGGGCCGGAGGCCGTCCGCACGCTCCTCATCGTCCTGGGTCCGCGGCAGGGACCGCAAGCGCACCATCCGGTCGAGGAGTTCACCGGAGGATCCCTCCAGCGTGGCCTCCACCGCGGTGTGGACCTGTTCGGTGAGCGGCCCGGTGTGGCTCCACACCAGCACGGGCAGTCCCGCGTGCAGTCCGACGTGGAGCTCCTCGCGGCCCCGGGGCCGGTCGGGCGGGGCGCCCAGGGTCATCAGCACGACGCTCGGACTCTGCTTGAGCCGCGGGTAGTTCTCTCGTACGTCGCCGACGCAGCGGTAGGCGTGCGGGGCGGCGGTGTCGGCCGCGAGCACGTCCCAGCGTTCGTTCCAGACGCGGTGCAGTTGCAGCGCCTCGATCCGCTCCAGGCTGCGGACGACGACCGGGTAGTCCTGCCAGAACGGGGGGCCGCCGTGTTCGCTGGCCCACAGTGGCTCCTCGCCGAGCACGGAGATCCTGGACCATTCCTCGACCGGTTCGTTCAGCAGGGGCAGCGGCAGGACGAACTCCAGCACGATGCCGCCGCGGTGCCGGCTCAGGCGGGCCTCCTCGCGGTCCACGAGGGCGGCGACATGGCGGCGCACCCGTCCGCGCGGGACGGAGGTGTCGTCGCGCCTGCGCGGCTCCCAGGTGTCGCCGACGTTGGTCCAGCAGGTGACATCGATCCGGTCCGGCGTACTGACCGAGGGGCACAGCCGGATCACCAGATACGCCGCGCGGGTGCCGCCGTCCGCCTGCTGCGCGCCGTCGCCGGAGGCGTGCTCCAGCATGCGCCGGGCGAGCACCGGGTCGCCGGTGACGTCCCGCACCTGCCGGGCGATCCAGTCGCGGACCGGGTCGCCCCGCTCCGGGGACAGGACGGACGCCAGTGCGGTGAGGAACCGCACGGCACGCGGCACGCCGTCGGCGGGCCAGTTGGTGTGCGCCAGCAGTTGGTGGGCCTCCCAGGCGGTGTTGACGCCGGGCGGCAGGGGCCCGAAGTGCGGTCCGGCCGCGGCCCGGTAGACGTCGTCCAGTTCGGGCACGGTGGTGCGGTCGAGCCCGGCGAGCAGGGCGCGCAGGGTGTGCTCGGCGGCGTCCTCGAAGACGGGCAGCGCGACGGTGTGGGCCAGCGAGGCGGCGTGCCGGGACGGCAGGTCGTAGTCGGCCAGGTACTGCACGGCCTCGGTGAGCGCCCGCCAGCCTCGGGGCACGGCGCCGAAGGCCCGCACCATGGTGATGACATGGATCTTCTTCTCGGGCGACTCGGGTACGGAGATCCGCTCCCGGAGCCGCTCCATGGCCTCCGTGACACAGAGCCGCCGGTTGCCGATCTCGTCGAGCACCGACACCTTCATCAACGCGTCCGCCAGGCGTGCGGCCGATTCCGGATCGGGAACCGCACCCGGCGCGTGGTCAGGCGTCGTCACGCAGCCGGTGCGGCCAGGTCTGCCCGGCCAGTCGGATGAAACGCTGCACGGCGCTGGTATCCCCCTCCATGACCCGGACGGCCGCCACCAGGGCCGCCGGGCCCTCCTCGAACTCGCCGCAGCGGCGCACGAGATGGAGGAGCTGGAGCCGCGGCCGACTCTGCCGTGGGACTCCCCAGGCGATCCTGCCGGGCAGGAGGGACAGCACAGCCGCGCCCCCGTCCGACGCTACCGATTCAATTGCCAGCAAGCTTTCCACGAGCGGCCACAACTCGCCCTGCGTTGTGGCTTGTTGGGCGGCGTTGTGTCCAGGAGGAAAATTCCCGGACAGCAGTTCACCAAAACGGGTCGCGTCCAACACGTCGAACGGGATCATCCGGACCGCACCGGCCGTATCCGCGGGCGCCGCGGGTGCGGGGGCGACCACACCGACGACCCGCCCGCGTTCGGTGTCCCATACGCCCGCCCCCACGAACCGCCCCGTCTCCCAGGTGCCTTCGAGTGGCTCCAGGCGCCGAAGACCCTCGCGCGATCCGCCGGCCACCCGCGCCCGGACCCGCGGCGCCGGGCCTGCGCCTGTGCCTGCGTGACCGTAGACCGACACCGTGAACCCGATCCGTCCCCCGCACCGCCCGAGCGGCGCCGGTACGGCGTCGGGCGCCCGCTCCAGGTGCAGCACGGCGAGGGAGTGCCGGGGGCCGGTCGGTGCGAGCCTCGCCGGCACCCCCCAGGTCCGGCCGTCTCCGTGGAACTCCGCCAGCACGACCCCGGCCGGCGCGCGGTCGAGGACGGCGGCGCAGGTCAGCAGGGTGCGTTCGGCCACCAGCACCGCGGCCACGGCGAGCGGCGTACCGGTGGGGTCGAGGATCCGCGCCTGCCAGGCGGGGGCGGCGTACGGCCGGGCGGTGTCCTCGGCGCCCGCTGCTGTCACGGAACTCCCTCCCGCCCACCGCGAGTCGGGCGGACCGTGTGCGGAAGAGTACGGCCGCAGGCGGAGCGACGCCAGGCTGTGCGCGGGTCCTCAGGGCGGCGGCGTGCCGCACACCGCCGGGATCCGGCCGACCCAGTCGCTCAGCGCGCGGACGTCGGGGGGCGCTCCCTCGCCGTCCCGGGCGAGCGTGCGGTGGACCGCGCGGACCACCTCGGGCCGGTGCAGCAGCGCGTGCGCGGCGGTGGACTCGCCGGCGGTCGCGAGGGCGAGGCCGAGGCCCACCCATGCGGACGGGGCGTCGGGGTCGCCGGCGAGGACCTGTGCGTACCCGTGCGCCGCGCCCTCCGCGTCCCCTTCGCACAGCGCGAGATCGGGAGCGGTCAGCGCGGGGGCGCGTCCGGCGGCGTAACTCCCGCCGTGCGCGTGCGCGGAGGCGGCACCGGGCCCGGCGAGGGTGGCGCGCCGGAGTTCGCCCCTCGGGTCGGGCGGTCCGTAGCGGGGGTCGGTGCGCACCTCGGAGGGGACCGCCGGGAGGGTGTGCGGGTCGGTGCCGTGCCGCCACGCGCGGGCCAGCAGGCGTACGCCCTCGGTGTCCGGGTGGGTGTGCCGGGCCCGCCAGACCGCCTTCAGGTCGGCGGCCTCCTGCCGGGCGAGGGCCGCCACGTCCGCGGGGACCGGCTCCGACTCCCAGGCGGCGGCCTGCGTGATCATGGCCGCCACGAACCGCTGCCCCAGGGGGGTCAGCCGGGCGCGGGACTCCAGGGTGCGCAGGGCCTCGGTGACGGCCTGGCTCCACAGCGCGAACTCGAAGTGGGCGAGGCGGGCCGCCGTGCCGTGGAGGGCGTGGCGTTCGACCCGCCAGAAGTCGGCGACGCCCGCGAAGGAGTAGGCGCCGTGCAGCAGTCCGGAGGCGGGCCTGGGGTCACCGCGCCACGGCGCGTACAGCAGCTCGGGTCCGGCGTCCGCGGCCTCGCCCTCGCCTTTGCCGTCGTCCCTGTTCTCGCCGTTCTCGCCCTCGTCATCGTCCGCGCACAGGGGCAGTTGGTGCAGCAGGCCGTTGAGCACGGAGTGGCGTGCCTCGTGGACGAGCGTGGCCGCGAGGTCGCCGGTGTCCTGGTGGAGCGACATCAGGGCGCTGCCGAAGGCCTCGTTGTAGGAGGCGCTGGTCGGGCGGTACCGGGGAGCCTCGGGCAGCGGCACGAGGACGCGCAGGGCGGTGGCGCGCAACGCCGCCGCGTGCGGGTGGCGGCGCAGGAGGGCCGCGTCGGCCGCCTCGAGCATGGACTGCCAGTGGCCGGCCTCGGCGGGGGTGAGAGGCGCCGCGGCCTGGGGGGCGGTCCGGAAGTCGCGGTAGGGGTCGCTGTCGTCGAGGACCAGGGTCCCGTCGGCGACGCGGCGCAGTGGCTGCCAGCCGCCGTCCGCCAGACCCGGGTCGGCGGGGAGGGAGAAGGTCCGGTCCGCCACGGTCAGCCGGGCGGGCCCGGAGGCGGGGATCCGCAGGACGGCCACCTGGTGCCGTCCGGGGCCGGCCGGGTCCTCGGGGAGGGCCATCCGGCCCAGCGTGGGCAGGGGGACGCCGTCGCCGAGCACGGGCAGGTCGATGTCGGTCGCGCAACCGGCGCGCAGGGCCGCCGCCGCGGCGAGGGCGTGCAGATAGCCGAGTTCCTGCCAGAGGGCGCAGGTTCCCTCGTGCTCGCTCTGCGGGGTGCGCAGGCGGTCGAGCATCCGGACCGCCCAGATCCCGAGGCCGGGATGGTCGAGGAGGTCGGTGACCACGTCCGGGTGGTCCCGTTCGACCCGCATGAGGAGGTCCAGCGGGGTGGTGAGCGGGGAGAGGGGTGAGCCCGACCCGGCGCGTGCCGCCTGCGCGGCCTCGACGACCGCGCGGAGCATCAGCATGCGACGGCCGCGCTCCGCGGCCCGCATCCGCCCGGCGGTGGCCGGGGCCATGCGCCCCACGGCGAGGTCGTCCAGATCCGACAGCGGGACGCGATGCCGGGTCGTCGCGGTCATCGCGGGGGCCTCAGTGCCGGTCGGGGGCGCAGTCGACGGCGAGATAGGGGCTTCCGGCGCCGCCGCTCGCGCTCTGCGCCGCGGTCTTCTCGCCCAGATGCCGTACCAGGGAGGACAGCGCGTCCGTGACCGTGGCATCGCGGAGGGCCATCACCTCCCGCAGACCGCAGCGGCTGAGATCGATGAGATCGGTCTCGATCTCGGTCGCGGACGTCGTCACTGCTTCTCCCTGCTTCCAGTGTGTCGGGAGGCAACGTACCGTAATCGGCGCCCACTTCGTGGAGCTGGCGGCCATGTCACGCCGAGCGTTTCCGCGAGGCGGTCTTCTTCGCCGCTGCCGTCTTTTTCTCCGCCGGCTTCTTCGCCGTGCTCTTCGCGGTCGTGCTCTTCGCGGCCGTCTTCTTCGTACTCGTGGACTTCCGCGCGGAGGACGCGGTCTTCTTGGCCGCCGTCTTCTTGGCGGTCGACTTCTTGCCGCCCGTCTCCTTGGGCGCCGCACGCGAGCTCTTGCGCTGCGGCAGGGACTTGATCTCGGCCTCCTCCGCGGGCTCCCCGCGGGACTCGCGGGCCGCGCGGACGCTGTTCTCCAGCGCGGCCATCAGGTCCAGGACCTTGCCGCCGCGCTCGGGCTCGGGCAGCTCCGGCGGGGTCTCGCCGGCGGCCTTGGCGGCGATGACCTCCTCCAGGGCCTCACGGTACTCGTCGTGCAGGTCCTCCAGGTCGACCTCGCCGAGGGTGTCCATCAGGGCGTCCGCGAGATCGAGTTCCTTGTCGCGGACGGTCACGCTGGTGTCGGGGGCGACGCCCTCGGGCGCGCGCACCTCGTCCGGCCAGAGCAGGCCGTGCATCGCGATGGCGTCGCCGACCACCCGCAGCATGCCGAGGCGCTCGCGGCCCCGCAGCGCGAACTTCGCGATGGCTACCTTGTTGCTGCGTTTGAGGGCCTCGCGCAGCAGCGTGTACGGCTTGGCGGCCGGTGCGCCGCTGGCCGCCAGGTAGTACGCGGCGTCCATCTGGAGCGGGTCGATCCGGTCGCCCGGCACGAAGGCGACGATCTCGATCGTCTTGGCGGTGGGGATCGGCAGGTGGGACAGGTCCTCGTCGGTGATCGGGATGATCGAGCCGTCCGCGTCCTCGTACCCCTTGCCGATCTCCTGGCTGGTGACCTCGCGGTCCTCCAGTTCACAGAACTTGCGATAGCGGATCCGGCCGCCGTCCTCGGTGTGGATCTGGCGGAAGGAGATCGAGTGGCTCTCGGTGGCGTTGACGAGCTTGATCGGGATGCTGACCAGGCCGAACGAGATCGCGCCGTTCCAGATGGACCTCACGTGCCGCACCTTTCCGACCGTTTGTCATGGTTTGCGTGAGATTCTCATCGTATGGCGCCTATCACTGAGGTGGAGGGGCGACGGCTCCCGCTCAGCAATCTTCAGAAGGTGCTGTATCCCGCCACCGGATTCACCAAGGCGGAGGTACTGCACTACTACGCGACCGTGGCGGAGGTGCTGCTGCCCCACCTGCGGGACCGGGCGGTGTCCTTCCTGCGGTATCCGGACGGGCCCGACGGGCAGGTGTTCTTCACCAAGAACGTGCCGCCGGGTACGCCCGAGTGGGTCATCACCGCCGAGGTGCCCAGGTCGGAGGGGCCGTCGCGGATGGTGCTGGTGCAGGATCTGCCGAGCCTGATGTGGGCGGCGAACCTCGTGACCGAGTTCCACACGCACCAGTGGCTGGTCGGGGACCCCGGGCAGGCCGACCGGATCGTCTTCGACCTGGATCCCGGTCCGCCCGCGACGATCGTGCACTGCTGCGAGGTCGCGCTGTGGCTGCGGGAGCGGCTGGCCGAGGACGGCATCGAGGCGTACGCCAAGACGTCCGGGTCGAAGGGGCTGCATCTGCTGGCGTCGGTGCGCGGCGCCTCGTCCGAGCGGGTGTCGGACTACGCCAAGGGGCTGGCCGTGGAGGCGGAGAAGGCGATGCCCCGGCTGGTGCTGCACCGGATGACGCGCAGTCTCAGGCCGGGGAAGGTCTTCGTCGACTGGAGCCAGAACGCCGCCCGGAAGACGACGGCGACCCCGTACACCCTGCGCGCCCGGGCCGAGCCGCTGGTGTCGGCGCCGGTGACCTGGGAGGAGGTCGAGGAGTGCCGGTCACCGGACCGGCTGGCCTTCACGGCCCCCGACATCGGCCCACGCCTTCAGGACTACGGCGACCTGCTGGCGCCGCTGCTGGATCCGGGGCACGCGGGTGCGCTGCCGTGAACACAGCCGGGTGTCACACCCGCGACCACGTGTTCCGGTCGCGGGCCATCGCGTGGAGGGCCTCCACGTCGGCCGGCTTGAGCACCCCGCCCTGCCCGGTCAGCCCCGCCACGTCGGCGTCCGTCAGGACCCGCACCTCGCGCGGCGGGGCCGGGACGCTCACCTGGGAGGCGCCGACCAGGACCAGCACCGGGCGGACCTCGGCGGTCAGGGCGTAGGAGGCGCGGTCGGCGCCGGCCCGGACGCGGCGCAGCAGCGGCGCCGGCGCGCGGCGGCCGAGCGCGACGTGGGGGTCGGTGACCGTCACCCGCTGTCTGTGGGCGTACAGGCTGTGGACGGCGTACAGGCCGCCGGGGCCGATCAGCAGATGGTGGATGCGGTCGCCGCCGGGGAGCGGGATCGAGTGCAGGGTGCGCCAGCCGGCTCCGTCCGTGCGGTCCAGGGCCTCGCCCACCGTGAGCTCCGCGGTGAGCGCCCTGCGGCGCGGGTCGGGGCGCAGCAGGCGGGCCGTGCCGGGATCGCGGTCGAGGGCGATCAGCAGCGCCTCGCCGGGGCGGTTGGGGGCGAGATCGTCGTCGGGGTGCAGGGACAGGCGCGCGAGCTCGGCGGGGGTGGGAACCGGGGGCGGGCCGACCGAGACCGGGCCGGTGAGGAAGGGGCTCAGTGCCTGGAGCACCTCCTCCTCGTGGTCCTGGCCGAGCAGATGGACGCGGGCCGTCTCACGGTCGTACCAGGCGAGGTTCCTGCCGTCCGGGTGGCAGACGTACAGCCGTTCCCGGCCGCCGTGCCAGGTCGGTATGACGCGCAGTCCGTTCATGCACCATCACCCCAGTCCATGGGAACAGGCGGGGTGCTGTGCGGGCAAGAACCCGGCTACCTTGGGAAGGAGTTGGGGGATCGTGGGGAGGCGCCGTTGCGTACCCGCAGGGAACGACCCGACGTACCGGCTCCGGACCGTCCGTGGGACGAGATCGTGCCTGGTCTGTGGATGGGCGGGCACGAGTTCACCGGCCGGTCCGGGCGACTGGAGTTCGCGGTGGTGCGGCAGGAGTTCGATCTCGTCCAGACGCTGCTGCGGCTGCCCGGATACGGGCCGGACCCGGAGGTCGAGCACCAGGTGTGGCCGATCCCGGACGGGCCGCTGGACGGGACGCAGCTCGCCGGCGTGATACGGCTCGCGGAGGCGGCGTGCGAGGCGCTGGAGCGCGGCCGTACGGTCCTCGTGCGCTGTTACCACGGGTACAACCGCTCGGGCCTGGTCGTCGCGCACGCCCTGATGCGCCGGGGTGAGTCCGCGGAGGCGGCGATCCGCCTGATCCGCTCCCGCCGCTCCTCCTGGGCCCTGCACAACGACCTGTTCGTCGACTACCTGCGGACGGGCCTGCCCACGGCACGGCTGCTGGAGGACCTGACGGAGTAGGCACGGGCACCGCCGCCGCGGCTCCCTCGTGGGCGTCACCCGGGACTGTGGCGCGGCGCACGCGCGCATAGGGTGTGCGCACACCCAGGTGGTCCCAGAACGTTCAGGAGTCCCGTGCCCCCGAGCCGCCGCATGCGCGTCCTCCGCTGCGCCGCCGTCGCCGTCCTGGCGCTGTCGGCGGTCGTCGGCTGCGGTGACAGCGGCGGGCTGCGCGGTGCCGGGGCGACACCGACCGCGATCAGTCCCGCCCGGCTGTGGCCCGAGCTGACGCCGGCGTCGAGTCCGGCGTACGACCTGGGCGAGGTGGACACCGAGGTGGTCAAGGGCGTCGCCGTCCCCGGCGACGACATCCGCGCGGTGGATCCGGTCGCGGTGGTGCGTGCCGAGATCGCCGCGCATCCCGACGACTACCGGGGCGACAAGGCCCCCTACCGGGACACCGTCCGTGCGATGGCCGAGTGCGGCGAGCGCTTCCGCAGCCGCCACCGGCCCGGGTGCCCGCTGCTCGAGCCGTACTACCGCGACCTGACCGGCGACGGGCGGGTCGATCTCACGCTGGGCTTCCGGCTGCTGCCGGAGAAGCTGACCGGCGTCCGCGTCTACACCGTGGACAAGCACCGGCTGGTGCAGGTCATGGCGTACGACGACGCCCTGAGCGGGGTCGAGCTGACCGGGCGGTCGGTGATCATCCGCTCGCCGTCCGAGGTCGCCGGGTACGAGTACCGGCTGCAGTGGACCTGGGACCCCGATCAGCGGGCGATGCTGCTGACGCACGACGAGATGCTGCCGACCGGCCGCAAACGGCCGCCGAGTCGGCGCCCGGACACCGCCACGCCCACGTCCTCGCACTCGCCCTCGCCCTCCTCGTCCTCCTCGTCGGCGGACACCCCGTGAGGCTCCCGCTGCCCCGCTGGACCGGCCCGCTCGCCGTGAAGGCCGCCGTGTTCATCACCGTGATGTGCTGCGCGCTCGCCGCGCTGCTCGGTGTGCTGGTGCACGTGCAGGTGACCGATCAGACCGTCGGCCAGGCGCGGGAGTCCGCGCTGCGGCGGCTGACGGAGGCGACCGAGGCGTACGAGGCCGGGGACGCGCCGCGCGGCGGGGCCGCGGTGGATCCGCGGGGGCTGCCCGAGGAGCTGCGCGAGCTGGCCGTCTCCGGGCGGCGCGGCACGATGCTGGCGCACCACGAGGGCCGGCCGACGATGTGGGCGGCGGGCCCGGTGGACGGTGAGCGGGCGCTCGCCGTCCGGGTCGACTACTCCCAGGGCGAGCGCACCATCGACGGGCTCGACCGGGCGATCGTGCTGTCCTCGGCCCTGGCGATCGGGGCCACGCTGCTGGTGGGCGCCTTCGCGGTGACCCGGGTGACGCGACGGCTGCACACCACCGCCCGGGTGGCCCGGCGGATCAGCGCGGGCGATCTCGACGCGCGGGTGGACGACCCGCGCGCCCGGGACCGGACGCGTCCGCAGGACGAGGTGGCCGCGGTCGCCGCCGCGCTGGACTCGATGGCGGCCTCCTTGCAGGGCAAGCTGCTCGCCGAGCAGCGGTTCACCGCGGACGTGGCGCACGAGCTGCGCACCCCGCTGACCGGGCTGCACGCGGCGGCCGAGCTGCTGCCGCCGGGCCGGCCGACCGAGCTGGTGCGGGACCGGGTGGCGGCGCTGCGCACGCTCACCGAGGACCTGCTGGAGATCTCCCGGCTGGACGCCCGGCGCGAGCGGCTGGACCTGGACACCGAGCAGCTCGGGGCGCTGGCCCTGCGCGTGGTGCGGGCCTCGGGGACGGACACGGAGGTCCGGGTCGTGCGGGACGCCGCCGTGGAGACCGACCGGCGGCGGCTGGAGCGGGTGCTCGGCAATCTGGTGGCCAATGCGCACCGGCACGGGCGGGCGCCGGTGACGCTGACGGTCGACGGGCCGGTGGTCACCGTGCGGGACCACGGGGACGGCTTCCCGGAGTACCTCCTGGCGCACGGGCCGCAGCGGTTCCGCACGGAGAGCGGGACGAAGGGGCACGGGCTCGGGCTGACGATCGCGTTGGGCCAGGCGGAGGTCCTCGGCGCGAGGCTGGACTTCGCGAACGCGCCCGACGGCGGCGCCGTGACCACGCTGACGCTCCCTCAAGCCGGCGACGCAACCGCCGACGGTGTGATCTGACGGCTTCTCCGATGGCGCAGTAAGGCGGGCGGTTCTCCCCGGGGCGCTCCTAGTGTGACGACATGTGGCGACAAGTCACCTTCGACACGTTCGTCCCTCATATGGAGGTACTGCCATGTCCCTGCGTTCTCCTCTGACCCGCCGTCTGCCCATAGCGCTCGCCGCAGGTGCTCTCGCCGTAGCGGCCGCCATCACCCCCGCCGTCGCGAGCGACGAAGGGGACGACGGCGGCGGCGAGAGCTGGAGCCAGCAGAGCGGCGGCGCCGGTGACACCGGCGGCGGCTACGACCAAGGCTCCGGACAGGGGTCCGGCCAGGGATCCGACCAGGGGTCCGGACAGGACTCCGGCCAGGGGTCCGACCAGCACGGCGGAAACCAGCAGGGTGGAAACCAGCAAGGCGGCAACCAGCAAGGCGGCAACCAGCAAGGCGGCAACCAGCAGGGCGGCAACGGCGACTGGAGCCAGCAGGGTGGTGGCAACGGCAACGCGAACAACCAGGGCGGCGGCAACGGCGATTACAACCAGGCCGGCGGCAACCACGGCGACCAGGGCCAGTACAAGGGCCGGGTCACGGCCGACCGGCTGGCGCTGCGCACCGCCCCGGATCGGGGTGCGAAGGTCATCCGCTACGCCCACCGGGGCGAGGTCGTCTCGATCTTCTGCAAGGTCCCGGGCGACAAGGTGGACGGCAACCCGCTCTGGTACCTGCTCACGGACGGCACCTGGGCCTGGGGTCCCGCCCGCTACATCGACAACATCGGTCCCGCGCCACGCTGGTGCTGACCGGCGAAGCACACGAGACACGGCATTTGGGTAGGTTCCGGACATGAGCAAGGCCGGAATCACCCTGGCGACCGCGGATCCGCCCGCGCCCCCCGTCCGTCTCCCCCGGCGCCGTGGCATCGAACTGGCCCTGATCCTGCTGGCCGTCCTGCTGTCGGTCTACGGCTACTGCGCGGTCGGCCTCGCCAGGAACGGCTCCGTCCCGCCCGGCGCCGCCGGTTACGGCGCCGGGCTCGGCGTGCTCGCGCTGGTCGCGCATCTGGCGGTGCGCTTCAGGGCCCCCTGGGCCGATCCCCTGCTGCTGCCCATCGCCGTGCTGCTCAACGGCCTCGGCCTGGTGCTGATCTACCGGCTGGACCTCGAGACGCCGTACGACCGGGCGGCCCCCACCCAGCTGGTGTGGTCGACGCTGGGCGTGGCGCTGTTCATCGGGGTGATCCTGGTACTGCGCGACCACCGGGTGCTCCAGAGCTGCACCCGCCTGTGTGTCGCCGCCGCGCTGATCCTGCTCACCGTGCCGATCCTCTTCCCCGCGGTGAACGGGGCCCGCATCTGGATCAGGGTCGCCGGATTCTCCATCCAGCCCGGCGAGTTCGCGAAGGTGCTGCTCGCGGTGTTCTTCGCCGCGTACCTGGCCGCGAACCGCACCGCGCTGACCTACTCCGGGCGCCGTGTCTGGGGCCTGCAACTGCCCACCGGCCGGGTGCTGGGCCCGATCCTCGCCGTGTGGCTGGTGAGCGTGGGCGTGCTCGTCCTGGAGCGGGACCTCGGCACCTCGCTGCTGTTCTTCGGCCTGTTCGTCGTCCTGCTGTACGTGGCGACCGGCCGCACCGGCTGGATCGCCGTCGGCCTGCTGCTGGCCTCGCTGGGGGCGGTGGCCGTGGGCCGGCTGGAGCCGCATGTGCACGGCAGGATCGAGACCTGGCTGCACCCCTTCGCCTCGATCGAGGCCGGTGAGGGACCCGATCAGCTCGCGCAGTCGCTGTTCGCCTTCGCGGAGGGCGGGCTGCTCGGCACCGGACTCGGGCTCGGGCACTCGGTGCTCATCGGCTTCGCCGTCAAGTCGGACTTCATCCTCGCCACCGCCGGCGAGGAACTGGGCCTGGCCGGACTCTGCGCGATCTTCCTGCTGTACGGGCTGCTGGTGGACCGCGGCTACCGGGCGGGCCTCGCCCTGCGCGACCCGTTCGGGCGGCTGCTCGCCGTGGGGCTGTCCTCGATCGTGGCGCTCCAGGTGTTCGTGATCGCGGGCGGGGTGACCGGCCTGATCCCGCTGACCGGCATGGCGATGCCGTTCCTGGCGCAGGGCGGCTCCTCGGTGGTCACCAACTGGGCGATCGTGGCGCTGCTGGTCCGGCTGAGCCACTCGGCGCGGCGCCAGGCGGACGCGCACGGCCGGGCCGGCGGAGGTGAGCGCCCATGACGCGGTACATCCGGCGCGCTGCCCTGTTCTGCGCCCTGCTGCTGGTCGCCCTGCTGGTGAACGCCGCGCGGGTGCAGCTCGTGCGGGCCGAGGCCTACCAGGACAACCCCGCCGACCGCCGCGACACCATCGCCCGCTACCACCAGCCGCGCGGCGACATCCTCGTCGCCGGCCGCCCGGTCACCGGCTCGCGCGACACCGGGGAGCATCTGCGCTACGAACGGACCTACAGCGACGGGCCGTTGTACGCGCCGGTGACCGGTTTCGCCTCACAGGAGTACGGGACGTCGCTGCTGGAGCACACGGAGGACGCCCTGCTGTCGGGCACGGACCCGATGCTGGCCCCGCTGCCGCTGTGGAACGAGTTCACCCGCTCCCGCAACGCGGGCGGTGACGTGGAGACGACGATCCACCCGGCGGCCCAGCGGGCGGCGTTCGAGGGGCTGCGCTCACGCAAGGGCGCGGTCGCGGCGGTGGAGCCCTCGACCGGGCGGATCCTGGCGCTGGTGTCGCTGCCGTCGTACGACCCCGAACTGCTGTCCGGGAACGGGGAGACGGCACGGGACGCCTGGGCGCGGCTGAACGCCGACCCGGACAGGCCGATGCTGAACCGGGCGGTGCGGCAGACGTATCCGCCGGGTTCGACGTTCAAGGTGGTCACCGCGGCGGCGGCGCTGGACGCGGGCGTGGTCACCGACCTCGACAAGCCGACGGACTCCCCCGACCCGTACGTCCTGCCGGGGACGACGACCCGGCTGACCAACGGGGCCCGGGGCTGCGAGGACGCCTCGCTGCGGGAGGCGTTCACCTTCTCCTGCAACACGGTGTTCGCCAAGCTCGGCGTGCGGACGGGCGTGGCGGACATGACGTCCACGGCGCATGCCTTCGGTTTCAACGACGTGGACCTGCGGATGCCGTTCCCGGTGGCGCGCAGCACCTTCGACACCACGGTGGACCGGGCGCAGCTCGCGCTGGCCTCGATCGGGCAGTACAACACGCGGGCGACCCCGCTGCAGATGGCGATGGTCGCGGCGGCCGTGGCGGGCGGCGGGCAGGTGCGGGAGCCGTATCTGGTGGAGCGCACCACCCGGGCGAACGGCGGCACGGTGTCCGCGTCCGGTTCGCGCCCGGTCCGGCGGGCCATGCACCCGTCGACGGCGATGCGGATGCAGGAGCTGATGCGGGGCGTGGTGGAGAAGGGCACCGGAGCCCGGGCCGCGATCCGCGGTGCCGTGGTCGGCGGCAAGACCGGCACCGCCCAGCACGGTCTCGGCAATTCCGGTACGCCGTACGCCTGGTTCGTCGGCTGGGCGCAGGGCGAGAGCGACATGCAGCCGAGGGTGGCGGTGGCGGTGGTGGTGGAGGACGCCGCGGGGAACCGGCGGGAGATCAGCGGCGGCGGCACGGCGGCGCCGATCGCCCGGTCGGTGATGCAGGCGCTGCTCGATCCCTGAGACGGGGGTACCGGTATCCGGGCCGCCGGACCTACCGTCCGGTCATGACTGACGCCGCCTTCGAACTCGCCCAGGTCAACATCGCCCGCCTCAAGGCCCCGCTGGACTCCCCGCAGTTGAAGGACTTCGTCGACGGTCTCGACCCCGTCAACGCCGACGCCGACGCGGCCCCCGGTTTCGTGTGGCGGCTGCAGAGCGAGTCCGGCGACGCCACCGACGTGCCCGTGTTCGGCGACGACTGGCTGATCATCAACATGTCGGTGTGGAGGGACATCGACGCGCTGACCACGTTCATGTACCAGGGCCGGCACCGCGAGCTGCTCGCCCGCCGGCGCGAGTTCTTCGAGCGGGTGCAGGAGGCGATGGCCACCCTGTGGTGGGTCCCGGCCGGCCACCGGCCCACGGTCGCCGAGGCGGAGTCCCGCCTGCTGCACCTGCGCACCAACGGCCCGACGGCGTACGCCTTCACCCTGCGGACGTCCTTCCCGCCGGGGGCCTTGACGCCCGTGCCCGGCCAGGTGCCGGAGGGGCTCGGCTGCTCGGTCTAGCGGCCGCCACCGGCTTCGATCGCCGCCTCGACCTCCGCTGCCCGTGCGCGTTCCTCGGCCGCGAACCGCTCCGCGTCCAGCTTCTCGGCCGTCTCCTCGTCCTGGTGCATCAGCAGATCGAGGCTGGCGTCCCCCAGCTCCAGGACGCCCATGTCGACATAGGCCCGCTGGAGGCGTTCGCCCCACAGGCCGATGTCCTTGACGCAGGGGACGATGCGGCTGAAGAGGAGCTTGCGGAACAGGGCGAGGAACTCGGAGCGCTCGCTGTACTCCTCGGCCTCGGCCTTCGGGACGCCGAAGTTCTCCAGGACCTCGACCCCGCGCAGCCGGTCCCGCATGAGGTAGCAGCCCTCGATGACGAACTCCTCGCGCTCGCGCAGTTCGGCGTCGCTGAGCTGCCGGTAGTAGTCGCGCAGGGCCATGCGCCCGAAGGCGACGTGGCGGGCCTCGTCCTGCATGACGTAGGCGAGGATCTGCTTCGGCAGCGGCTTGTCGGTGGTGTCCCGGATCATGCCGAAGGCGGCGAGCGCCAGGCCCTCGATCAGCACCTGCATGCCCAGGTACGGCATGTCCCAGCGGGAGTCGCGCAGGGTGTCCCCGAGCAGGGACTGGAGGTTGTCGTTGATCGGGTACAGCAGCCCGATCTTCTCGTGCAGGAAGCGGCCGTAGATCTCGGCGTGCCGGGCCTCGTCCATCACCTGCGTCGCCGAGTAGAACTTGGCGTCCAGGTCGGGCACGGACTCCACGATCCGCGCGGCGCAGACCATCGCGCCCTGCTCGCCGTGCAGGAACTGGCTGAACTGCCAGGAGGCGTAGTGCCGGCGCAGCTCTCCCCGGCCCTTGTCGCCGAGCTTGGCCCAGTGCTTGGTGCCGTACAGGCTCATCGCCTCGTCGGGCGTGCCGAGCGGGTCGAACGGATCGACCTCCAGGTCCCAGTCGATCCGCGTCTGCCCGTCCCACTGCTTGTCCTTGCCCTTCTGGTAGAGGGCGAGGAGGCGGTCACGTCCCTGGTCGTACTCCCAGCTGAAGCGCGCCGCACCGGTGGCCGGCACCTGCCAGTGGGAATCACCCGGATCGCTGGCGTAGCGGTCGAAACTCGGCATGCTTCGCAGGCTCACACGGAGTAGACGCGGGGTCAACAAGTCGTGCGCGAGGGATTGACGGGCTTGCTGACGGGCAGTCTCATAAGACGAGTGAGTCACCCCGGGTAACCCCTGATCCCGTACGACGAGGTGGGACAGTCATGACGACCCTGACGGATGCCGACGCGCTCGACGGCCTGCGCGACGCACTCGGTCTGCTCAAGGACCGGGAGCAGGTGGCCCAGCGGCTCCTCGACTCGTCCGCCAAGCACTCGTTCGACCCGGACAAGGAGCTGGACTGGGACGCGCCCTTCGAGGAGGGCAAGTGGTTCTGGCCGCCCGAGCTGGTCTCGCTGTACGGCACCCCGATGTGGAAGCGGATGAGCGAGGAGCAGCGCATCCTGCTCTCCCAGCACGAGGCGGCGGCGCTCGCCTCGCTCGGCATCTGGTTCGAGCTGATCCTGATGCAGCTGCTGGTCCGGCACATCTACGACAAGGCGGCGACGAGCGCGCACGTGCGCTACGCGCTCACCGAGATCGAGGACGAGTGCCGGCACTCGAAGATGTTCGCGCGGGTGATCACCCGCGGGGACACCCCCTGGTACCCGGTGAGCCCGGTCCACCACAACCTCGGCCGCCTGTTCAAGACGATCTCCACCACCCCGGGCTCCTTCACCGCCACGCTGCTCGGCGAGGAGGTGCTGGACTGGATGCAGCGGCTCACCTTCCCCGACGAGCGGGTCCAGCCGCTGATCCGGGGCGTCACCCGCATCCATGTGGTGGAGGAGGCCCGTCACGTCCGCTACGCCCGTGAGGAACTGCGCCGCCAGATGGTGACCGCCCCGAGGTGGTCCCAGGAGTTCACGCGGCTCACCTCCGGCGAATTCGCCCGCGTCTTCTCCGTGGCCTTCGTCAACCCCGAGGTCTACACGAACGTCGGCCTGGACAAACGCGAGGCGATGGCCCAGGTCAAGGCGAGCGCCCACCGCCGCGAGGTCATGCAGACGGGAGCGAAACGCCTGACGGACTTCCTGGACGACATTGGGGTCCTGCGCGGAGTGGGCCGGCGCCTGTGGAGGTCGTCGGGCCTCTTGGCCTAGGGCACGCTGACCGACCGAGGGGCGCGGGGCTGTGTCGATATGCGGCTCCGCCGCGTGGGCGCGACCAGCCCCCACCGACCCGCAGTCGAAGGAGACCTCACCCCCCACGGCGATTACCCTGCCCTCATGACCGCCGCCCCCGCCTACCGGCGACTCAGCGTCGAGGAACGCCGCAGCCAGCTCCTCACCGCCGCGCTGTCCCTCTTCGCCCACCACGCCCCCGAGGAGATCTCCCTGGACGACGTGGCAGAAGCGGCCGGAGTGTCCCGCCCCCTGGTCTACCGGTACTTCCCCGGCGGCAAACAGCAGCTCTACGAGGCCGCCCTCCGCTCCGCCGCCGACGAACTCCAGCACTGCTTCGACGAGCCGCACGAGGGCCCCCTGCTCCCCCGCCTCTCCCGCGCCCTCGACCGCTACCTCGCCTTCGTCGACCAGCACGACACCGGCTTCAGCGCGCTGCTCCAGGGCGGCAGCGTCGTCGAGACGTCCCGTACGACCGCGATCGTCGACGGGGTGCGCCGGGCCGCCGCCGAGCACATCCTCAGCCATCTCGGGGTCCCCGACCCCGGGCCCCGGCTGCGGATGACCATCCGCATGTGGATCACGGCCGTCGAGGCGGCCTCCCTGATCTGGCTCGACGAGGACAAGCAGCCGCCCGCGGACGAGCTGCGGGACTGGCTCGTGGAGCAGTTCGTCGCCGTCCTGGAGGTCACCGCCCGCCGTGACGCCCAGACGGAGACGCTGTTCCGGGCGCTGGCCGCGGATCTCTGAGCCGCGGGAACGGGACACTGGTGCCGTGAAGAGCGAAGACACCCCCTTCGAGGGCGGGCCCATGGACGGCCGGGTCCTGCCCGTGCTCCTGGGCATCACCGGGCACCCGCCCAAGACGTACCGCATCCCCGTTCCGGCGCCCGACGGCGGACCGCCCACGGTGCTGGTCTACGTACGGACCCCGCGGGGACACGCCGGGCGGACCGGGCTGTCCCGGGGGTGGAAGTACGTGTACGCCCCCGAGGGCGTGCCGCCGAGCCGGCTGAGGTGGCCGTGGTCGCGGCCCGCCGCCGATCCAGACGCCACGCCGAAGGGCAAGCCGGACGACGCGGACGGGTGACCGGGTTGCGCCGAACCGCGCACACTCGGCGAGCGGGACACGACAGGCCGTCTGATGCTCGCGATGCGGAGCGGAGGGGCCGCCCCGCATCGGAGGTGACGTCGTGTCAGGAATGCTTCTGCGTCTGGTGTGTACGGCGGCGGTGGCGGCCGGGACCGTCCTCGCACCCGTGCCCGCGGCGGCCGCGCCCGAGCCGCCCGCACCCGGTGAGCGGTCCGTCGCCGAGCTGCTGACGGACCTTCAGAAGCTGTACCGGGAGGCGGAGAAGGCCACCGAGACCTACAACGCGACCGAAGAGCGGCTGAAGAAGCAGCGCGCCCTGACCCGGCGGCTGGAGATCGCCCTCGCCCGCACCCGGCTCTCCCTGCACGACAGCCGGGGCGCGGCCGGGCGGCTGGCCCGGCAGCAGTACCAGAGCCGCAGCGACCTCTCCCCCTATCTGCGGCTGCTGCTCGCACGCGATCCGCAGGGCGCGCTCGACCAGGGCCAGGTGATCGGGCAGCTGGCGCGGCAGCGGGCCCGGGCGGTGGGCCGGCTGACCGGTGACGAGAAGAAGGCCACCGCGCTGGCCCGCCGGGCGCGCAAGGCCCTCGACGCGCAGCTCGCCCTCGCCGAGCGGCGCAAGAAGCAGCGCGACGAGGTGCGCGAGCGGCTGCACGAGGTGGAGGAACTGCTCGCCTCCCTCAGCGCCGAGGAACTGACCGCGCTGGCCGAACTGGAGCGCACCGAGGTCGCCGAGGAGCAGCAGAAGCTGGTCGCCTCCGGCGCGCTGCCCGCCGCGGGCGCACCGTCCGCGCCCTCCGCGGCGGGCGACCGGGCGGTGCGCTATGCCGTCGAGCAGGTCGGGAAGCCGTACGAGTGGGGCGCGGAGGGCCCGAGGACGTACGACTGCTCGGGCCTGACGTCCCAGGCCTGGGACGCGGCCGGGACCCCCATCCCCCGCACCAGCCAGGAGCAGTGGGCCCGGCTGAAGCGGATCCCCCTGAAGCAACTGCGCCCGGGGGACCTGGTGCTGTACTTCCCCGAGGCCACGCATGTCGCCCTCTACCTCGGCGACGGCATGGTGGTCCAGGCACCCCGTCCGGGCGCGAGGATCAAGGTCTCCCCCATCGCCGCCAACCCCGTCCTGGGCGCCGTACGCCCCGACCCGGCCGGGAAGCCCCTGCGGCACTACGAGCCGCCGGAGCTCCCCGAGGGGGCGACGGAGGGGTCGGACCTGGGCTACGCGCCCGCGGCGCCCGAGACCTCCATCAGGTAGGCCTCGGTCTTCCTCGGGTCGTAGAAGAAGTTCTCGAAGTCCGCCGGGTTGTTGAAGCCGTTGGCGAAGCGGTCGGCGACCGGCTGGAGCTGGCCCGCGGCGCCGATGAGGTTCAGGATGTGCTCCGGCGGCGGGGCGAGCATGGCGTTGGTCCACTTGGTGACGTGCTGGGCCGTCTCCCAGTAGCGGTCGAAGGTCCGCTGCATCCACTCCTCGTCGAACGGCTTGTCGCCGTGCTCCAGGATCGACGCCAGGTAGGAGGCGGCGCACTTGGACGCCGAGTTGGAGCCCTGGCCGGTGATCGGGTCGTTGGCGACGACCACGTCGGCGACGCCGAGGACCAGTCCGCCGCCGGGCAGGCGCCCGATGGGGTTGCGGACGGTGGGGGCGTAGCGGCCGGCGAGGGTGCCGCCCGCGTCGGTCAGTTCGACCTTGGTGGCCCGCGCGTACTCCCAGGGGAGGTACTTCTCCATGAGTTCCAGGGTCAGGGAGAGGTGCTCCGCCGGGTCCTTGACGTCCTTGAAGACGTCCAGCGGGCCGCCGGGTATGCCCTCCCAGAACAGGATGTCGGCGCGGCCGGAGGTGGTGAACGTCGGCATGATGAACATCTCGCCGACCCCGGGGACCAGATTGCAGCGGACCGCCTCGGTGTCCGGGTGCTCCGGGCGCGGGCCGAGGCCGTGCACGTAGGCGACGGCGAGGGCGCGCTGCGGCTCGCTGTACGGGGAGCGCTCGGGGTCCCGGGCGAACATCTGCACCAGCTCGCCCTTGCCCGCCGAGACAAGCACCAGGTCGTAGGTGCGGGAGAAGTAGTCGAGGTCGCCGACCGCCGCGCCGTGGATGACCAGCTGGCCGCCGCGCTGGGCGAAGGTCTCCATCCAGCCGGCCATCTTCACCCGCTGGTCGACGGACTGGGCGAACCCGTCGAGGTGGCCCAGCCAGTCGATGGCCCGCTGCGTCTGACCCTGCTCCCAGGAGCCGGGGGCCGCGACCGAGACGCCGAGTCCTTCGATCTTCGGGGCCTGGGACTCCCAGAAGTTCAGCTGGAGATCGCGCTCGTGCTGGAGGGCCGTGTGGAACATGCACTGCGTCGACATCACCCTGCCGGTGCGGATCTCGTCCGCGGTCCGGTTGGACATCAGGGTGACCTCGTACCCGTGCGACTGGAGGCCGAGGGCGAGCTGGAGGCCGGACTGGCCGGCTCCGACGACGAGTATCTTCCGCATGCGTTGGGTGTCTCCTACTCGGGGGTTTCGTCGAGCGCGTGGCCCACGAGGGACAGAAGGGTCTCGATGACCGAGATCCGGCGGCGCGCATCCATGATCATGACAGGTATGTGCGCGGGGATCGTCAACGCCTCCCGCACGTCCTCCGGTTCGAACAGCTCGCTGCCGTCGAAGTGGTTGACGGCGACGACGTACGGCAGTCCGCAGCTCTCGAAGTAGTCGAGCGCCGGGAAGCAGTCCTTCAGACGCCGGGTGTCGGCCATGACGACGGCGCCGATCGCGCCGCGCACCAGGTCGTCCCACATGAACCAGAACCGCTGCTGACCGGGGGTGCCGAAGAGGTAGAGCACCAGGTCGTCGTCGAGCGTGATGCGGCCGAAGTCCATGGCCACGGTGGTGGTGAGCTTCTCCGGCGTGGCGGTGAGGTCGTCGGTGTCCTCGCTCGCCTGGGTCATCAGCGCCTCTGTCTGCAGGGGCGTGATCTCCGAGACGGCGGTGACGAGCGTGGTCTTGCCGACGCCGAAGCCGCCCGCCACCACGATCTTCGTGGCGATCGGCGCGCGGGTGCGGTCCGTCTGCCAGGGCTGCATCGGCTCGTCGGGCTCGGCGACGAGCGGGGAGACGCCTCGCGGGGCGTCGGAGACGTCAGAGACGGCGGAGTCCACTGAGCACCCTTTCCAGCAGAGCGCGGTCCGGACGGCCCGTGCCGTGGCCGGTTCCGGTGCCGTACACACGGATCTTTCCCTGGTCCGCGAGGTCGCTGAGCAGCACGCGGACCACGCCGAGCGGCATCTTCAGCAGCGCGGCGATCTCGGCCACCGTACGCATGCGGCGGCACAGTTCGACGATGGCCCGCATCTCCGGCATGATCACCGACTTCAGCGAACCGTTCGTCAGCTCAGGGCGCTCCTCGGCGGCGTCCAGCGCGGCGGTGCCCGCCGGGGCGACCGTGGCTCCGACGAACGTCTCGACCAGCAGGACGTGCCCGAAGCGGGTACGGCCGCCGGTGAGCGAGTACGGGCGCACCCGGGCGGGTTTGCGGTCGGCGCCGCGGACGGGGAGGTGTTTCCTGGACGTGCTGCTCATCGGGGACTCCCGGTGGACTCGTTCTCCAGGGACTTGCGCAGCTCGCTGCGGAGTTCGGGGGTGAGGACGTGGCCGGCGCGGCCCACGAACAGGGCCATGTGGTAGGCCACGACGCTCATGTCGCAGTCCGCGGAGCCGTGCACGCCGAGCAGCGAGCCGTCGCTGATCGACATCACGAACAGGCTGCCCTCGTCCATCGCGACCATGGTGTGCTTGACCGGCCCGTAGTCCATCAGCTTGGCGGCGCCGACGGTGAGGCTGCCGATGCCGGAGACGATGGTGGCCAGGTCGGCGGCGGAGCCGCGGGGGCCGGGGCGGTGCCGGGCGCGGGCCTCACGGGCCTCGGTGATGCGGTCGGCGTCGGAGGAGAGGAGCAGCAGGCCGTCGGAGGAGACCACCGCGACGGAGAGGATGCCGGGCACCTCCTCGACCAGGTTGGTCAGCAGCCAGTGCAGATTGCGGGCCTCACTGCTCAGTCCGAAGGTACTGGGCGCGGTCAACTGCTTGCCTCCTCGACGGTGCCCCCCGTGGCTTCTTCGGATGTGCCTGGTGCGGATGTGGTCTGTGCCGGGCGCTGGTGGCGGCCCGTCTGCTCGGCGATCTCCGCCTCGACGTCCTTCCGCCCGGCCTCCGCACCCTGCCGGAACCCGCCGAGCCGGCGGCGCAGCGCCTCGGCGTCCACGCTCCCGGTGCGCGGCCGCGGCACGGCGGCAGGCGCGGTGATCTTCGGCGTCCGCTTGGGCAGTCCCTTGGCGGTGACGGCTTCTTCCTCGGCGGGCCCGTCGGCCACGCGTGCGTGCTCGTCCTCGGGACCGTCGGACACGGGCCGCGTCGGCAGCCCGGGCCGCGCGGCGTCGCCGGGGGCGGTCCAGGTGCCGGTGGTGGACTCGGTCCCGGCACCGGGCGCCCGCTCACCGGACGGTTCCGCCGGTGCGTCGGGGGCGGTCCAGGTGCCGGTGCCGGTGTGAGTGCCGGCGGTGGGTTCGGCGTCCTCGACGGCTGCCGGACGTCCGGTGTCCGGGGCGTGCGCGTCCTCGGTCTGTTCGGCGGCCGCGTCCTGCACGGACGGCAGCAGCAGCTCCATGGTGGTCTCGGCGGGCCGCTCGTCCGCGCCGTCCGTGGGGTCCGTGACGGACTCGCTCGGCGCACTCCCGGCGGTGCTCCCCGCAGGCTCGCCACCGGGCTCCCCGGTCCGGTCGCCCCCTGTGCCGTCGGTGTCCTGCGCATGCACTCCCGCACGGCTGTCCGCGGGCTCCGTGCCGCCCTCGCCCGCCTCCTGCCGTTCCTGCCGTTCCTCCGACTCCCGGCGACGCACCGCCTTCTCCGCCAGCGCGACCAGGCGGTCGCCCTTCTCCGCGCGGCCGTGGAGGACGTTGGAGTTGGCCTCGGCGTCGGCGCCGGGGAGGGTGAAGGTGTGGGCGGTGCCGGAGACGGGGCCGGAAGCGGGGACCGCGGCGGCCGTACCGTCGGCGAGCAGCGGCTTGGGCAGGACCACGACCGCGGCCACACCCCCCTGCTTCTGCGCCCGCAGCTGCACCCGCACCCCGTGCCGCTGAGCGAGCCGGGCCACGACGTACAGGCCGAGGCCGAGACCGTCCTCGCCCTCCGCGTCGTACCCGGCCTCCGGGTCGAAGTCGGACAGCCGTGCGTTGAGCCGCTCCAGCCGCTCGGCGGTCATGCCGATGCCCTCGTCCTGCACGGAGAGCATGACCTCGCCGTTCTCCAGCAGCCAGCCGGACACCTCGACGGGCAGGTCGGGCGGCGAGAAGGACGTGGCGTTCTCCAGCAGCTCGGCCAGCAGATGGGACAGGTCGTCCGCCGCGAACCCGGCGATGTGCGCGTGCGGCGGCAGCGCCGCGATCCGGACCCGCTCGTAGCGTTCGATCTCGCTGACCGCGGCCCGGGCGACGTCCACCAGCGGAACGGGACCCGCGGTGTGCTGGACGTGCTCGGCACCGGCGAGGACGAGGAGGTTCTCGCTGTGCCGGCGCATCACCGTGGCGAAGTGGTCGAGCTTGAAGAGGGTGGCGAGGCGGTCCGGGTCCTGCTCGCGCTCCTCCAGCCCCTCGATGACGGCGAGCTGGCGTTCCACCAGGCCGAGCGTGCGCAGCGCCAGATTGACGAACGTGCCGCCGATGCTGGTGCGCATCCGCTCCAGCTGCGCGGTGGACTCGGCGAGCTGGGTGCGCAGTTCCTCGCGGGCGTCGGCCATCTTCTGCCGCTGGCCCACGAGATGCTTGCGGTCGGCCTCCAGGGTGGCGATCCGCTCGGCCAGCCCGGCGGCGTGCGCGTGCAGGGCGTTCACGGAGCGGACGACCTGCGCGAACTCGTCGTTGCGGCCGGTGAAGGTGACCGGCTCCTGCGTCGCCGGGTCCTCCGCCTCGGCGAGACGTGCGGAACCACGGCGCAGCACCGACAGCGGGCGGGTCAGGGTCCGCGCCATCGCCGTGGCGATGCCGACGGCCAGCAGCATCAGCGCGCCGAGGACCGCGATGCGGATCTCCAGCGCGGTGACGTCGTCGTCCCGGAGCTGCGCGAGGTCCTTGCTGCGCTGCTCGAACAGCGCCGACTCCACCCCGCGCATCATGTCGATGCGCGCGGTCAGCGCGGCCTTCAGCTTCTCGGCGCTGGTGCCGAGCTCGTCGTCGGAGAGGGCCGGGGCGTCGGTGAGCCTCGCCAGGTACTTCTCGGCGGAGTCGACCTCGGGCCCGGTCACGGTGGAGTCGTACGAGGTCCGGGCGGCCTCGGGCGCGGTGTCGCGGAAGTCGGCGAGGGCCGCGTCGGAGCGCAGCCGGGCCTGGAGGGCGGCGGCGGTGAGCGCGTCGCGCCGCTTGGTGTCGGCGGAGGAGGAGCCGGTGGACGTGGACGGCAGCCCGGTGACCGGGTCGATCACGGTCTCGGTGGTGCGCGGCACGCTGAGCGCGGCGAGCAGCAGCCCGCGGGTCGCGGCGGCCTGCTGGACGGCCGAGTCCAGTTCGGCGAGCGCGTACGCGCCGGAGCCCGCGCGGGGCGGCGTCCGCTCCGCGAGCCGCTCGGCGAGCCGGTGCAGTTCGTTGATCGCGGCCGAGTACGCCTGGTGCGCCTCGAGCGCGCTGTTCTTGCCGGTGAGCGCCGCCCGGCGGACGGCCGCGATGGCGTCGAGGTCGTCGCGCAGCTCGTCGGAGGTGTCGGTGCCGGCGCGCAGCTCCTCGACCTGCCGGTCGACGCGGGCGCTGTGCTCCTCGGACGGCGCCTTGGACTTGGGGCGGCCCGCGGCGATGAAGGAGGTCACCTCGTCCCGCTCGTCGGCGAGGGAGTGCGCGAGGGTGAGGGCGTCCTGGGTCTGCTCGGAGAGCGTCACCAGGTCCTGGGCGTCACTGAGTTGACCGGAGGCCGTGAGCAGGGACGGGGTGCCCGCGCCGGCGATCGCTGCGGCCACCACGGCGACGGCCACGATGAGCCGGTTGCGCACACGGGTGGGACGGCCCCTGCCGACGGTGGGCGTCTGCTCCGTGTCCCCCGCGGGGGGCGTCTGCTTGCCTGTGCGACGAGGCCGCGTCTTCTGCACCGGTGCTCGCATTCCTGACTCGTGTACCCGTGGGCCCGGGTGACGCTCCGTCAACGGGCGCGGACGCCTTCCCGAGCCGTCGACCGTGCTCGGGCCGCGAGGCGCCCCCATCGCTCCCCGACCCTCCCAGTGCCAGTGGGCAGTGGATGCGCATCACCTGACCCGCCACTCGAAGGAGTGAACATCGGACGTGAGTTGGGGAGCAAGTTCCGCTGTCCTGTGCAGCGGCCTTGCGCGGCACGCCGGTTGGACGTCCGCGGCGGGCGGTGGCAGGATTCGCCGCCACGTCTTCCCGGAGCACTGCATTCCGCCCCAAATCCGGCGCCTGACCTGCGCGGCGGCGAGGATTTGGCGACCATTGCCAGCCTCTTGCGATCCTTGTGAAGGGGTCGTGCAGACTGGCCGGATGCGTACGGAGCTTGTTTCGGAACCGGGCGATCCGGATCGCCCCAACGAGGACTTCGCGAGTGTCGGACTTCCGGCCTCCGGACAGGGCGGTTCGCTCGTCGTGCTGGACGGCGTGACGCCGCCCAGGGACGGGACGGGCTGTCTGCATTCCGTCCCCTGGTTCACCGCGCGCTTGGGCGGGGCACTGACCGAACTGACCGTTTCGCTCCCGGATGTTCCGCTGGCCGATCTGCTCTCCCGCGCCATCGCCCGGACCGCCGAGGCGCACGCCGACAGCTGTGACCTTTCTCACCCCCGGACGCCTCAGGCAACGGTCGTGCTGGCCCGCTGGTCACCGGCCGCGGTGGACTACCTGGTCCTGTCCGACTCGGCCCTGCTGGTCGAGTCACCGACCGGCGCGGTCACGGCGCTGCTGGACGACCGGCTGGCCCTGCTGCCCCGCTCGGCGCTGGCCACCGACGCCCTGGTGGACGCCACGGTCCGCAACAAGGAGGGCGGCTTCTTCACGGCCGCCGCGGATCCTTCGGTGGCGGCGCGTGCGGTCACCGGCTCACTGCCGCGCGAGGAGGTCCGCGCCCTGCTCGCCCTGACGGACGGCGCGGCCCGCTGGGTGGAGCGCTTCACCGAGGGCGACTGGCCCGACTGCCTGACCCTCGTCCGCAAGGAGGGCCCACAGGCCCTGGTGGACCGCGTACGGGAACGGGAACGGGCGGACACGGACCGACTCCTCCTGGGCCGCAGCAAACGCCACGACGACGCGACGGCGGTCTACGTGGAGCTGTGAACACCGGAGCCAGCAGCCCACCCAGGACCGCACGGGTGATCTACGTGGAGCTGTGAACGCCGGAGACAGCAGCCCACCCAGGACCGCACGGGTGATCTACGTGGAGCTGTGAACGCCGGAGACAGCAGCCCACCCAGGGGCGCGGGGAACTGCGCGACCAGCCCCCCCCACCACCCGCACCCGCACAACCACCTCACCCACCCCCGAGCCCCACCGCCCTACTTCTCCATGCTCCGGTTCAGCTCGCGCAGCAACCTCGCCAGCTCCACCACCTCGCCCGGATCCCAGTCCGCCAGCCGCCCGGCATACCGCGCCCGCCGCGCCTCACGAACGCGGCGCACCCGCTCCTGCCCCTCCTGGGTGAGCGCGACCAGCCACGCACGCCCGTCGGCCGGATCCGGCTCCCGCGCGACCAGCCCCAGCTCCTCCAGCGCCCGCAGCTGACGCGACATCGTCGCCTTGCCCACCCCGATGTACGCGGCCAGTTCCGTGGCCCGCTGCCGCCCGCATTCATCCAAGCGGACGAGCAGCCCGTACGCGGACGACTCCAGGTCCGGGTGGACCTCCCGGGCCATCTCCCCCTGGTTGGCCCGGGCGCGCCGCAGCAGGACCGTCAACTCCCGTTCCAGCGCCAGGAACCCGGGCTGGTCCGTACCGTTCCCGGGCGCCGGGGATGCGGCACGCTCTCCGCCGCCGTTTCCGTCTTCCTGCACGTCAGCCCCTGCCTCGGTTTTCCCGGTCCTGAAAGTTTCCGCCAAGTGGCGACGTCGCCGCTGCTCCGTAAGTATTTCGCAGGCGTAGACCAACGGCAGCTTCCGGACCCTCTATCCACGTCACGGTCTACGTGCGTAGCTTTCTCTACCAGGCGCATACGTGGCATGCCCACTACATGCGATGTGGTTCACATGCGCGACATGCCTGGTTCCCCCACGACCTTTGGAGGCACGTCATGCCCGAACGCAGATCCGGTCTCACCGGGTTACGCGCGTTCACGGCCGTCGTCGCGGCCCTGCTCGCCGTCCTCTCCCTCCCCCACACGGCCGGCGCCGCCGAGTCACCGCCCGCCGTCCCGCCCCGCGGCTCCGCCCACATGGGCATGGGCGTCGTGGCCCACGACGGCCGCGGCGGCCTGCCCGCCGAGCGCGCCGCCCAGACCGAAGGCGTGGACGTCTCCAGCCACCAGGGCAACGTGGCCTGGCCGACCCTGTGGAACAGCGGCGTCCGCTGGGCCTACGCCAAGGCCTCGGAGGGCACCTACTACACCAACCCCTACTTCTCCCAGCAGTACGGCGGTTCGTACGACGTCGGCATGATCCGCGGCGCGTACCACTTCGCCACCCCCGACACCTCCAGCGGCGCCACCCAGGCGAACTACTTCGTCGACCACGGCGGCGGCTGGTCCGCCGACGGCCGCACCCTGCCCGGCGCGCTCGACATCGAGTGGAACCCGTACGGCGACGCCTGCTACGGCAAGTCGCCGAGCGCGATGGTGACCTGGATCCGCGACTTCCTGAACCAGTACCGGGCGCGCACCGGCCGCGACGCCGTGCTCTACACGGCGACGAGCTGGTGGAAGCAGTGCACCGGCAACTACGCCGGCTTCGCCGCCGCCACCCCGCTGTGGATCGCCCGGTACGCCTCCAGCGTGGGCGAACTGCCCGCGGGCTGGGGCTACTACACGATGTGGCAGTACACCTCGACCGGCCCCACGGTCGGGGACCACGACCGCTTCAACGGCACCCTCGACCAGCTGCGCAGACTGGCCCTGGGCAGCTGAGCACGGCAGCCACGACAGCCACAGCCACAGCCACAGCCACAGCAGGACAGCACGGTGAAGGCCCGGGTCTCCCTCACGGGACCCGGGCCTTCCCTCGTCCGGCCGCCCCCGTCACGCGGCGACCGGAACCTCCGGCGCCGCGCCGTCGGTGGCCGGCGACAGCGCCAGCTGAAGGACCTGGCGGACGTCGGTGACGGTGTGGACGTCGAGCTTGTCCAGCACCTCCGCCGGCACGTCGTCCAGGTCGGGCTCGTTGCGCTTGGGGATGATCACCGTGGTGACGCCCGCCCGGTGCGCGGCGAGCAGCTTCTGCTTCACCCCGCCGATCGGCAGCACCCGCCCGGTCAGCGAGACCTCGCCGGTCATCGCGACGTCGGTGCGGACCAGCCGGCCGGACAGCAGCGACGCCAGCGCGGTGGTCATCGTGATGCCGGCGCTGGGGCCGTCCTTGGGGACCGCGCCCGCCGGGAAGTGGATGTGCACGCCCCGGTCCTTCAGATCGCCCACCGGCAGCTCCAGCTCGGCGCCGTGGCTGCGCAGGAAGCTCAGCGCGATCTGCGCGGACTCCTTCATCACGTCACCCAGCTGCCCGGTCAGCGTCAGCCCCGCCGCGCCCGTCTCCGGGTCGGCCAGCGACGCCTCCACGTAGAGCACGTCACCGCCGGCGCCGGTCACCGCGAGCCCGGTGGCGACACCCGGGACGGAGGTACGGCGCTCGGCCGGGTCCTGGGCGGACTCGGGCACGTGGTGCGGCCGACCGATCAGCGCGCGCAGGTCGCCCTCGGTGACCGTGAACGGCAGCTCCCGCTCGCCCAGTTCGTGCTGGGCCGCCACCTTGCGCAGCAGCCGCGCGATGGACCGCTCCAGGTTGCGCACACCCGCCTCGCGCGTGTACTCCCCGGCGAGCTTGCGCAGCGCGCCCTCCTCCAGGGTGACCTCGTCCTTGCCGAGCCCGGCGCGCTCCAGCTGCCGCGGGAGCAGGTGGTCGCGGCCGATGACGACCTTCTCGTCCTCGGTGTAGCCGTCCAGGCGGACGATCTCCATCCGGTCTGCCAGCGCCTCCGGGATGGCCTCCAGGACGTTGGCGGTGGCGAGGAAGACCACGTCCGAGAGGTCCAGCTCGACCTCCAGGTAGTGGTCCCGGAAGGTGTGGTTCTGCGCCGGGTCGAGCACCTCCAGGAGGGCGGCGGCGGGGTCGCCCCGGAAGTCGGAGCCCACCTTGTCGATCTCGTCCAGCAGGACGACCGGGTTCATCGAGCCGGCCTCCTTGACGGCCCGCACGATCCGGCCGGGCAGCGCCCCGACGTACGTACGCCGGTGACCGCGGATCTCGGCCTCGTCACGCACACCGCCGAGGGCGACGCGGACGAACTTGCGGCCCATCGCGTGCGCCACGGACTCGCCGAGCGAGGTCTTGCCGACGCCGGGCGGCCCGACCAGGGCGAGCACCGCGCCGCCGCGCCGCCCGCCGACGACGCCGAGCCCGCGCTCGCCGCGCCGCTTGCGCACCGCCAGGTACTCGATGATCCGCTCCTTGACGTCCTGGAGGCCCGCGTGCTCGGCGTCCAGCACGTCCTGTGCGCCCCGGATGTCGTACGCGTCCTCGGTCCGCTCGTTCCACGGCATCTCCAGGACCGTGTCGAGCCAGGTGCGGATCCACGAGCCCTCGGGCGACTGGTCGGAGGACCGCTCCAGCTTGTCGACCTCCTTGAGGGCGGCCTCGCGGACCTTCTCCGGCAGGTCGGCGGCCTCGACGCGGGCGCGGTAGTCGTCGGACTCCTCCCCGTCCTTCTCGCCGTTGAGCTCGCGCAGTTCCTTGCGCACCGCCTCCAGCTGGCGGCGCAGCAGGAACTCGCGCTGCTGCTTGTCGACGCCCTCCTGGACGTCCTTGGCGATCGACTCGGCGACGTCCTGCTCGGCGAGGTGGTCGCGCAGTTGCTGGGTGGCCAGCTTCAGCCGGGCCACCGGGTCGGTGGTCTCGAGCAGCGCCACCTTCTGCTCGGTGGTCAGGAACGGCGAGTAGCCGGAGTTGTCGGCGAGCGCGGAGACGTCGTCGATGGCCTGGACGCGGTCGACGACCTGCCAGGCGCCGCGCTTGCGCAGCCAGGCGGTGGCGAGGGCCTTGTACTCCTTGACCAGTTCGGTCACCTGTCCGGGCAGCGGCTCGGGCACGGACTCGTCGATCCGGGTGCCCTCCACCCACAGCGCCGCCCCCGGCCCGGTCGTCCCCGCGCCGATCCGCACCCGGCCCCGGCCGCGGATCAGGGCGCCCGGGTCGCCGTCGGCCAGCCTGCCGACCTGCTCGACCGTGCCCAGGACGCCGGTGCCGGCGTATGTCCCGTCGACGCGTGGGACCAGCAGGACCCGTGGCTTTCCCGGCTCGTTCCTCGCGGCGGCCTGCGCGGCCTCCACCGCGGCGCGCACCTCGGAGTCGCTCAGGTCCAGCGGGACCACCATCCCGGGCAGCACGACCTCGTCGTCGAGCGGCAGCACAGGCAGGGCGAGCGGTGTGGACTCAGCAGCCATGATCTCCCCTTCGGCAGTCAAGTTGAGCTATGCCGACTCAATGCTCGTGAGCCATCGAATGTTCCCCAAGCACTGTTCGCTCTGAGCGATCACTCCACGGAGGGCAGGGGAGCTGCCAAGATGAACGGATGTCCACCCCGTACGACATTCCCGATGCACCCGAAGTCCTGGACCGCCGAGAGGGTCCGTACGGCGAGGTCGTGCTGCGCAGGCACGGCGGTCTGCTGCAGATCATCGCGAACGGCTGCTTCCTGATGGACACCTCCGACGGCCGCTCCGAACGACGGCTCGTCGACGCCGCGCTGTCCGCGCTCGACGCCGCCGACGCCCGCACGGGAGCAGCCGCACGCCCCGGCCCGCACGTCCTGATCGGCGGGCTCGGCGTCGGCTTCTCGCTCGCACACGCCGCCGCGGACCCCCGCTGGGGACGGATCACCGTGGTGGAGCGCGAACCGGCCGTCATCGACTGGCACCGCACCGGCCCGCTGGCCGCACTCTCCGCGGACGCCCTCGCCGACCCGCGCACCGAGATCGTCGAAGCCGACCTCGTCCGTTACGTCAATGAGACTTCCGACACGTTCGACGCGCTCTGTCTCGACATCGACAACGGGCCCGACTGGACCGTCACCGAGGACAACGACGGGCTCTACTCACCGGCCGGACTGGCAGGCTGCGCAAGGGTGTTGAGGCCGCGCGGGGTGCTCGCGGTATGGTCCGCGAAACCGTCCGCGGATTTTGAAGAAACCTTGCGGAATGCCGGGTTCCAACAGGTGCGTACCGAAGAGATCCCCGTTGCCCGGGGCGTTCCGGACGTCGTGCATCTCGGCGTCCGCCCTGGATAGCTAACGCGTGGCGACTCCCCGTACGCTGCTGCCCTGACGCGGATCATTCAAGCGTCAAGCGCAGTCCTGCGCAGATCACGGATCACCCCACGGATTCCGGAAAGCACACTTCAGGGGCGGGCGATGGAGCAGACACACACCTCCCACAACGGCACGGCGGCGACCACTCCCGGCGCCCAGCGGCGGATCCTGGTGGTCGAGGACGACGCGACGATCGTGGACGCCATCGCGACCCGCCTCCGCGCCGAGGGGTTCCTGGTGCAGACGGCGGGCGACGGCCCGTCCGCGGTGGACACGGCGGAGGCCTGGCAGCCCGACCTGCTGATCCTCGACATCATGCTGCCGGGCTTCGACGGCCTGGAGGTCTGCCGGCGCGTGCAGGCCCAGCGGCCGGTGCCGGTGCTGATGCTCACCGCGCGTGACGACGAGACCGACATGCTGGTCGGTCTGGGCGTCGGCGCCGACGACTACATGACCAAGCCGTTCTCCATGCGCGAGCTGGCCGCACGCGTGCACGTGCTGCTGCGCCGCATGGAGCGCGCCGCCCTCGCCGCCACGACGCCGCGCAGCGGCATCCTGCGCCTGGGCGAACTGGAGATCGACCACGCCCAGCGCCGGGTCCGCGTACGCAGCGAGGACGTCCACCTGACGCCCACCGAGTTCGACCTCCTGGTGTGCCTGGCGAACACCCCCCGCGCGGTGCTCTCCCGCGAGCAGCTGCTGGCCGAGGTCTGGGACTGGGCGGACGCCTCCGGCACCCGCACGGTCGACAGCCACATCAAGGCGCTGCGCCGCAAGATCGGCGCCGAGCGCATCCGCACGGTGCACGGCGTGGGCTACGCCCTGGAGACGCCGACGCCATGAGCGACGGGCCGGCCGTGCGAAGAGGCCCCGGGGCGCCCCGGCCCTGGGCCGGTGTACGCCCGTTCTCGATCAAGACGAAGCTGACCGCGCTGGTCGTCGTCTCGGTACTGATCACCACCGGTCTGTCCATGATCGCGGTGCACACCAAGACCGAGCTGCGCTTCATCATGGTCTTCTCGATGATCGCCACGCTGCTCATCACGCAGTTCGTGGCGCACTCGCTCACCGCGCCGCTGGACGACATGAACGCGGTGGCCCGCTCGATCTCGCAGGGCGACTACACCCGCCGGGTGCGCGAGAACCGCAAGGACGAGCTGGGCGACCTGGCTCAGACGATCAACGTCATGGCCGACGAGCTGGAGGCCCAGGACAACCAGCGCAAGGAGCTGGTGGCCAACGTCTCGCACGAGCTGCGCACGCCGATCGCGGGCCTGCGCGCGGTGCTGGAGAACATCGTCGACGGCGTCACCGAGGCAGACCCCGAGACCATGCGCACGGCCCTGAAGCAGACCGAGCGGCTGGGCCGGCTCGTGGAGACCCTGCTCGACCTGTCCCGCCTGGACAACGGCGTCGTCCCGCTCAAGCAGCGGCGCTTCGAGGTGTGGCCGTATCTGTCGGGCGTGCTGAAGGAGGCCAACATGGTCGCCTCCGTCCGCGCGGGCATCGCCACCGGCTCGGGCAGTCACACGCGGACGGACGTCCATCTGCACCTCGACGTCTCGCCGCCGGAGCTCACCGCGCACGCCGACCCCGAGCGCATCCACCAGGTGGTCGCCAACCTCATCGACAACGCGGTCAAGCACAGCCCGCCGCACGGCCGGGTGACGGTCAAGGCACGGCGCGGCCCGCAGCCGGAGTCGCTGGAGCTGGAGGTCCTGGACGAGGGGCCCGGCATCCCGCGCGCCGAGTGGCACCGCGTCTTCGAGCGCTTCAACCGCGGAAGCGTCAACCGGCCGCACGGTCCGGGCAGCGACGGCGGCACCGGTCTGGGCCTGGCGATCGCCCGCTGGGCGGTCGATCTGCACGGCGGCCGGATCGGCGTGGCCGAATCCGAGCGAGGTTGCCGGATTCTTGTCACTCTTCCGGGCAGCCCTTCCGTGCAAAGTTGACGTAAAGTTCGAACCGGAGCCACAAGATCCATCGGCGTCCGCGCTGACGGACACGTGTGATCAGGCACAGGCCCGCGCGACCTGCGCGCCGGGCCGGGGCCGACGCATCCCTGACACGGCCCGAAGAAGCGAAACCTCGCTTGTTTCCCGCCATTTCCAGCGCCGAAACGCACTCCGAGATGTGACTTACGCGACGATGAACGGGCCCGGCCTGACCTTCTCGCTCCGGGGGGCGTAGCCTTTATTTCCGCTGTCCATCACCTTGTGAAGCGGAAGAGGGCGGTTGCCGCCGTGTCGCCACAGTCCCCCAGTAACTCGAGCATCTCGACCGACACCGACCAAGCGGGCAAGAACCCCGCCGCGGCGTTCGGTGCCAACGAGTGGCTCGTCGACGAGATCTATCAGCAGTACCTCCAGGACCCGAACTCGGTGGACCGAGCCTGGTGGGACTTCTTCGCCGACTACAAGCCAGGGGCGCCCAACGCCTCGGCTCCGGCGGGTACCGCGGCCACGGGGGCCGCGGGCACCACCCCCACCGCTCAGCCGGCCGCTCCGGCCCAGCCCACCGCCGCCCCGGCGCCCGCACAGCCCGCGCCCGCGCCGAAGCAGCCCGCCGCGCAGGCCCAGCCCGCCGCCCAGGCCCCGGCTCAGGCGCCCGCCCCGGCGAAGGCCGCGGCCCCCGCCGCCAAGCCGGCCGCCGCCGCCAAGCCCAAGGCCGAGCCCGACGGCGAGGCCAAGGCCGGTCCCGAGAAGGTGACCCTGCGCGGCCCGTCCGCCGCGGTGGCGAAGAACATGGACGCCTCGCTGGAGCTGCCCACGGCCACGTCCGTGCGCGCCGTCCCGGTGAAGCTGCTGTTCGACAACCGCATCGTCATCAACAACCACCTCAAGCGGGCCCGCGGCGGGAAGATCTCCTTCACGCACATCATCGGCTACGCCATGGTCCAGGCGATCAAGGCGATGCCGTCGATGAACTGGTCCTACGCGAAGGTGGACGGCAAGCCCACCCTGGTCAAGCCGGACCACGTCAACCTCGGCCTCGCCATCGACCTGGTCAAGCCCAACGGCGACCGCCAGCTGGTCGTCGCGGCGATCAAGAAGGCCGAGACGCTGAACTTCTTCGAGTTCTGGCAGGCCTACGAGGACATCGTCCGTCGCGCCCGCGACAACAAGCTGACGATGGACGACTTCACCGGCGTCACGGTCTCCCTGACCAACCCCGGCGGCCTCGGCACCGTCCACTCCGTGCCGCGTCTGATGCCCGGCCAGTCGGTGATCATGGGCGTCGGCTCCATGGACTACCCGGCGGAGTTCCAGGGCACCAGCCAGGACACCCTCAACAAGCTCGGCATCTCGAAGGTCATGACGCTCACGTCGACCTACGACCACCGGGTGATCCAGGGCGCCGCCTCCGGCGAGTTCCTGCGCGCCGTCGCCAACCTCCTCCTCGGCGAGAACGGCTTCTACGACGACATCTTCGAGGCGCTGCGCATCCCCTACGAGCCGGTCCGCTGGCTCAAGGACATCGACGCGTCCCACGACGACGACGTCACCAAGGCCGCCCGCGTCTTCGAGCTGATCCACTCCTACCGGGTCCGCGGCCACGTCATGGCCGACACCGACCCGCTGGAGTACCGCCAGCGCAAGCACCCCGACCTCGACATCGTCGAGCACGGGCTGACGCTGTGGGACCTGGAGCGCGAGTTCGCCGTCGGCGGCTTCGCCGGCAAGTCGATGATGAAGCTGCGCGACATCCTCGGCGTGCTGCGCGACTCGTACTGCCGCACCACCGGCATCGAGTTCATGCACATCCAGGACCCCAAGCAGCGCAAGTGGATCCAGGACCGCGTCGAGCGCCCGCACTCCAAGCCGGAGCGCGAGGAGCAGCTGCGCATCCTGCGCCGGCTGAACGCGGCCGAGGCGTTCGAGACGTTCCTGCAGACGAAGTACGTCGGCCAGAAGCGCTTCTCCCTGGAGGGCGGCGAGTCCGTCATCCCGCTCCTCGACGCAGTGCTGGACTCGGCCGCGGAATCGCGTCTCGACGAGGTCGTCATCGGCATGGCCCACCGCGGCCGGCTGAACGTGCTGGCCAACATCGTCGGCAAGTCGTACGCGCAGATCTTCCGCGAGTTCGAGGGCAACCTCGACCCGAAGTCGATGCACGGCTCCGGCGACGTGAAGTACCACCTGGGCGCCGAGGGCACCTTCACCGGCCTGGACGGCGAGCAGATCAAGGTCTCGCTGGTCGCCAACCCCTCGCACCTGGAGGCGGTGGACCCGGTCCTGGAGGGCGTCGCGCGCGCCAAGCAGGACATCATCGGCAAGGGCGGCACGGACTTCACCGTCCTGCCGGTGGCGATCCACGGCGACGCGGCCTTCGCGGGCCAGGGCGTGGTGGCCGAGACCCTGAACATGTCGCAGCTGCGCGGCTACCGCACCGGCGGCACGGTCCACATCGTCATCAACAACCAGGTCGGCTTCACCGCCGCCCCGGAGTCGTCCCGCTCGTCGATGTACGCGACGGACGTGGCGAGGATGATCGAGGCCCCGATCTTCCACGTGAACGGCGACGACCCCGAGGCCGTCGTCCGCGTCGCCCGGCTGGCCTTCGAGTTCCGCCAGGCGTTCAACAAGGACGTCGTGATCGACCTCATCTGCTACCGCCGCCGCGGTCACAACGAGTCGGACAACCCGGCGTTCACCCAGCCGCTGATGTACGACCTGATCGACAAGAAGCGCTCGGTGCGCAAGCTGTACACCGAGTCCCTGATCGGTCGCGGCGACATCACCCTGGAAGAGGCCGAGCAGGCGCTGCAGGACTACCAGGGCCAGCTGGAGAAGGTCTTCACCGAGGTCCGCGAGGCCACCTCGCAGCCGGCCTCCGTGGAGCCGTCCGACCCGCAGGCCGAGTTCCCGGTCGCCGTGAACACCGCGGTGACCACCGAGGTCGTCAAGCGGATCGCCGAGTCCCAGGTCAACATCCCCGACCACATCACCGTCCACCCGCGTCTGCTGCCGCAGCTGCAGCGCCGGGCGGCCATGGTCGAGGACGGCACCATCGACTGGGGCATGGGCGAGACCCTCGCCTTCGGCTCCCTCCTCCTGGAGGGCGTCCCGGTCCGCCTGGCGGGCCAGGACTCCCAGCGCGGCACCTTCGGCCAGCGCCACGCGGTCATCATCGACCGCACCACCGGCGAGGAGTACACGCCGCTGCAGTACCTCTCCGAGGACCAGGCGCGGCTCAACGTCTACAACTCCCTGCTGTCCGAGTACGCGGCGATGGGCTTCGAGTACGGCTACTCGCTGGCCCGCCCCGACGCGCTCGTGCTGTGGGAGGCGCAGTTCGGCGACTTCGTCAACGGCGCGCAGACGGTCGTGGACGAGTTCATCTCGTCGGCCGAGCAGAAGTGGGCCCAGACCTCCGGCGTGGTCCTGCTGCTGCCGCACGGCTACGAGGGCCAGGGCCCCGACCACTCCTCGGCCCGCCCGGAGCGGTTCCTGCAGCTCTGCGCCCAGAACAACATGACGGTCGCGATGCCGACGTCGCCGTCGAACTACTTCCACCTCCTGCGGTGGCAGGTGCACAACCCGCACCACAAGCCGCTGGTCGTCTTCACCCCGAAGTCGATGCTGCGTCTGAAGGCCGCCGCGTCGAAGGCGGAGGAGTTCACGACCGGGCAGTTCCAGCCGGTCATCGGCGACAGCTCGGTCGACCCGGCCGCGGTGAAGAAGGTCGTCTTCTGCGCCGGCAAGGTCTACTACGACCTGGAGGCCGAGCGGAAGAAGCGCGGCGCGACGGACACGGCGATCATCCGCATCGAGCGCCTGTACCCGCTGCCGGGTGCCGAGCTCCAGGCGGAGATCAAGAAGTACCCGAACGCCGAGAAGTACCTGTGGGCCCAGGAGGAGCCGGCGAACCAGGGTGCCTGGCCGTTCATCGCGCTCAACCTGATCGACCACCTGGACCTGGCGGTCGGCGCCGACCTCCCGCACGACGAGCGTCTGCGCCGCATCTCGCGCCCGCACAGCTCGTCCCCGGCGGTCGGCTCCGCCAAGCGCCACCAGGCCGAGCAGGAGCAGCTGGTCCGCGAGGTCTTCGACGCCTAGCCGTCGCCCCCCACGGGTCCCGCGTTTTCCGGGCCGCACCCCCTTCCCCGGGGGTGCGGCCCGCCCGTTTCCCGCCACTTATCCTTGACGGCATGTACTTCACCGACCGTGGCATCGAGGAACTGGAGAAGCGGCGCGGCGAGGAGGAGATCACCTTCGAGTGGCTCGCCGAGCAGCTGCGTACGTTCGTGGACCTGAACCCCGACTTCGAGGTCCCGGTGGAGCGCCTGGCGACGTGGCTGGCCCGTCTGGACGATGAGGACGACGAGTAGGTCCGCGCGTCCCCCTTCGCGACTCACCGGCCGGCTGTGCCCTGATCACCCGAACGAGTGCCTTGACTTTCCCTGCCCGCGATATATCGTGAATCACGTAATACGCGATATGGCGCGTGTCTAGGAGGTCCCACCATGTCCGAGTGGTCCGTCGCGGAGCCCACGAAGCTCACCTTCGACGAGCCCGTGACCGAGCTCCATGTGCGCATCGTCAACGGCACGGTGAACGTGGTGGGCACGGACGAGAGTTCCGCCCGGCTGGAGGTCTCCGAGATCGAGGGACCGCCCTTGATCGTCACGCAGGAGGGCGGCACGCTCACCGTGGCCTACGAGGACCTGCCGTGGAAGGGCTTCCTCAAGTGGCTGGACCGCAAGGGCTGGCGCCGCAGCGCGGTGGTCTCCCTGGCCGTCCCGGCTCGCACGCGCGTGGAGGTCGGCGTGGTCGGTGCCGCCGCGGTCGTCTCCGGCCTCCGCGGCCCCTCGGTGGTCAAGGGCGTCACCGGCGACACGACCCTGGTCGCCCTGTCCGGCCCGGTCCGCGCGGACACGGTGTCCGGAAATCTGGAGGCCCAGTCGGTCACCGGCGATCTCCGCTTCAACTCCGTCTCCGGCGACCTCACCGTGGTCGACGGCTCCGGCTCCTCGGTCCGGGCGGACTCGGTCAGCGGCTCGATGATCGTCGACCTCGACCCCGACGGCCCCACGGACGTCCGGCTCACCAGCGTCTCCGGTGAGATAGCGGTCCGCCTCCCCTACCCCGCGGACGCGGAGGTCGAGGCCAACACCGCGAGCGGCGCCGTCTCCAACGCCTTCGACGACCTCCGGGTGCACGGGCAGTGGGGTGCCCACAAGATCACCGGACGGCTGGGCGCCGGCACCGGCAAGCTGCGCGCCACCACCGTCTCCGGCTCCATCGCCCTGCTGCGCCGCCCACCCCGCGAGGACGACCACGAGCCGTGGGACGCGCCCCCCGCCCCCACCGGCACCCCGGACGCCCCGGAGACCCCGGACGCCCCGGCCGACGACCGGACCGACGGCCCGACCGACAAGAAGGTGCTCTGACATGCCTCCCGTCTTCGCCCACGGCCGCCTCCGTCTCTACCTGCTCAAGCTGCTGGACGAGGCCCCGCGACACGGCTATGAGGTGATCCGTCTCCTCGAAGAGCGCTTCCAGGGCCTGTACGCGCCCTCGGCCGGCACGGTCTATCCCCGCCTGGCCAAGCTGGAGGCTGAGGGCCTGGTCACCCACACCACCGAGGGCGGCCGCAAGGTGTACTCCATCACGGACGCCGGCCGCGCCGAACTGTCGGACCGCAGCGGTGAACTGGCCGACCTGGAGCTGGAGATCCGCGAGTCGGTCGCGGAACTGGCCGCGGAGATCAAGGCGGACGTCCGCGGTGCGGCGGGCGACCTGCGCCGCGAGATGCGCGCCGCGGCCGGCAAGGCCCGCCGGACCGGCGCAGCCACCGACGACGACCCCCTCCTCGGCGACTTCACGGGCCTGACGGACAAGGACGCCTGGCGTGCCGCCAAGGAGGAGATGCGCCGTGCCAAGCAGGAGTGGAAGGAGCAGGCCCGGCGCGCCAAGGACGAGAGCCGCCGCTCCCGCGAGGAGGCGCAGCGTGCCCGCCGCCAGGCGAAGGAGGCCCAGGAGCGGGCCCAGCAGGAGGTGCAGCGCATCGCCCGGCGGGTCCAGGACCAGATGCAGGACCACTTCTCCCGAGGCGACTGGCCGACGGGTCTGCGCGAGGGCCTGAGCGAACTCATCAAGGAGGTGGGCGACTTCGGCATGGGCACCTGGGCCGGCAAGGAGGCGACAGCCGACGCCACGAGCCGCCCCACGTACTCCCAGACCCCCGAGGACCTCCCCGCCGCCTACACCCCCGGCTGGGCCCACGAGGGCGCGACGGACACCACCGGCGACCCGGCGCGCGACCTGGACCGCCTGCTGGACCGCTTCCGCGACGACATCCGCGACGCGGCCCGCGACCACGGCATCACGCAGGATCAGCTCCGGGACGCCCGCCGCCATCTCTCCACGGCAGCGGCCCACATCGGCGCCCTCCTCCGCGCCCCGAAGAGCGGTTGACCCCCCGTCACCCCGCCTTGGCCTCGCCGCCCCCGTACAACACCCGGGTCACGGACTCGTACGTCACCCCGTGATCGGCGAGCACCTCGGCGGGGACGCCGGGTCGGCTGGTGAGGGCGAGGAGGAGGTGCTCGTCCCCGATGTGCCGGTCCCGGTGAGCGAGGGCGATGCGCAGGGACTTCTCCAGAACCTCCTTGGAGCCCTTCTCGAACGGCCGATGCCCCGACCAGCGGACCCGCCGCTCCCCTGACATGGCGCCGACCCCGTGCACCTCCTCCACCCGGGCCACGATCTCCGACACATCGATCCCGAGCCCGGCGAGAGCGTCGGTCTCGGCCTGCGTCAGCCCGGCCCTGCGCCGGGCCTCCTCCAACGCCGCCCGCACGGATTCCCTCCGCTCGGCGAGGCCCAGGGCGGCCAGCGCGAACGACCCCCGGCTCCCCTCCCCCTCGATCAGGGCGAGCAGCAGATGCTCGGGCGCGACGGACGCCGCCCCCACCGCCTCCGCCTGTTCGACCGCCCCCTTCACCACGGCACGGGCGTCTTTGGTGAACCGCTCGAACATCAATGCCTCCCGTACTTCTTGTGCACGGCCTGCCTGCTCACTCCGAGCTCGCTGGCGATCTCCTGCCACGACCACCCTTGATTGCGCGCACTGCGCACCTGCACGGCCTCCAGCTGCTCCAGCAGCCTCCGCAACGCGGCGACGGCCCGCAGCCCGACCCGTGGATCGCGATCCCCGGCCCGCTCGGCCAGATCGGTAGCCTCACTCATGCTGTCAACCTACATTGACAGGACCCACGCGTCAACCACAGTTGACAAACCGAACGGCCGGCCCGCACCCGGACCGGCCGTCAGCAGCAGAACGAACTTCAGCGGCAACGAACTACCGATTGGTGAGCACGATCTTCCCGAACAGCTCCCCCGAAGCCATCCGCTCGAAGCCCTCCCGGGCCCGGTCCATCGGCAGCACCTCGTCGATGACGGGCCGCACCCCCGTGGCGGCGCAGAAGGCGAGCAGATCCTCCAGCTCGTCCTTGGTCCCCATCGTGGACCCGACGACCTTGAGCTCGAGGAAGAAGATCCGCGTCAGCTCGGCGTGCGAGGGCCGGTCGCCGCTCGTGGCCCCCGAGATCACCAGCGTCCCCCCGGGCCGCAGGGACTTCACCGAATGGGACCACGTGGCGGCACCCACGGTCTCGATCACCGCGTCCACGCGCTCCGGAAGCCGCGCACCGGACTCCAGCGCCTCCACGGCCCCGAGCTCAAGGGCCCGCTTCCGCTTGGCCTCGTCCCGGCTGGTGGCGTAGACCCGCAGCCCGGCGGCCTTGCCTAGCACGATGGCGGCGGTCGCGACACCGCCCCCCGCGCCCTGCACCAGCACCGAATCACCGGGCCGCACACCGGCGTTGGTGAACAGCATCCGGTACGCGGTCAGCCAGGCGGTGGGCAGACAGGCGGCCTCCTCGAAGGAGAGCTCCTTCGGCTTCGGCAGGACGTTCCAGGTCGGCACGGCCACCTGCTCGGCGAAGGTGCCCTGGTAACGCTCCGTCAGGATGGACCGGGGCTCGCGGGGACCCACCCCGTGGCCGCTCTGCCCGATGACGGAATGCAGGACGACCTCGTTGCCGTCCTCGTCGACGCCGGCGGCGTCGCAGCCGAGGATCATCGGCAGCTTGTCCTCGGCGAGGCCCACGCCGCGCAGGGACCACAGGTCGTGATGGTTGAGGGAGGCGGCCTTGACCGTGACGGTACTCCAGCCGGGACGAGCCTCGGGAGCCGGTCGCTCTCCCAACTCCAGACCGGAGAGCGGCTGGTCGCGGTCGATTCGGGCAGCGTAGACAGCGAACATGAGGTCGACGATAGGTTCCCGACGCCACGAATAGGAACCGACCCGGCCTGTGAGACACACCCTCTTGCCAGGACGCCACCGCATTGATCGTGAACGCGGGCTCAGCGGCCCCGCGTCACCCGCCCGGCCCAACGCCCGACCCAAAAGTCCGGCCCCGCCCCCACCAACCGGGGACGGGGCCGACACGACCGGCGGCACTCGACGCCTCAGCGTCGGGCAACCCCCTCCGCCCGAGCAGCCGCGGCCACCGCCGCGGTCACCGCCGGGGCGACCCGCTCGTCGAACGGAGACGGAATCACGTAGTCGGCCGCGAGATCGTCGCCGACCACCGACGCCAGCGCCTCGGCTGCCGCCAGCTTCATCCCCTCGGTGATCCGGGAGGCCCGCACCTGCAACGCTCCCGCGAAGATCCCCGGGAACGCCAGCACGTTGTTGATCTGGTTCGGGAAGTCCGACCGACCGGTGGCGACGACCGCCGCGTACTTGTGCGCGACCTCGGGGTGCACCTCAGGGTCGGGGTTGGCCATCGCGAAGACGAACGCGCCCTCCGCCATCGACGCCACCGCGGCCTCGGAGACCGTCCCACCGGAGACCCCGATGAACACGTCGGCCCCGGCCAGCGCCGCCTCCAGTGACCCGGACAGCCCAGCCTTGTTCGTGAACGACGCCAGCTCGGCCTTGATCGGCGTGAGGTCGTCCCGGTCCCGCGACACGACCCCCTTGCGGTCGGCCACCGCGACGTCCCCGATCCCGGCCTCGACCAGCATCTTCGCGATGGCGACCCCGGCCGCGCCGGCGCCCGAGATCACCGCCCGCAGATCGCCCAGCGCCCGGCCGCTCAGCCGCGCCGCGTTCCGCAGCGCCGCCAGCGTCACGACCGCCGTACCGTGCTGGTCGTCGTGGAAGACCGGAATGTCCAGCCGCTCCTGCAGCTTCCGCTCGATCTCGAAGCACCGGGGCGCCGAGATGTCCTCCAGGTTGACGCCTCCGAAGGACGGCGCCAGCCGCACCACGGTCTCGACGATCTCGTCCACGTCCGTGCAGCTCAGCGCAAGCGGCACCGCGTCCACTCCGCCGAACTGCTTGAACAGGATCGCCTTGCCCTCCATCACCGGGAGGGACGCCTCGGGCCCGATGTCGCCGAGCCCCAGCACGGCCGTACCGTCCGTCACGACGGCGACGACCGACGACTTCCACGTGTAGTCATGGACGAGGTCCGGCTGCTCGGCGATCGCGCTGCACACTTTCGCGACGCCGGGCGTGTACGCCAGGGACAGGTCGTCCTTGTCACGGACCGGCACGGTGGCCTGCACAGCCATCTTGCCGCCGCGGTGCAGCGCGAACGCCGGGTCGAAGGAGTCGAGGGACGTGAGGGGCTCTGCCCCGCCGTCCTGCTCGCTATGTCCGCTCCCGGTCTCACTGTCGCTGCGAGGATTCACAATCTCCGCTGCCACTTGGTTTTACCCCTTAAGTGTTCATGGTTTGAGGGTTAGCCACTCCTGGTGAGGGGTGGGCGGGACCGCGCAAGGCCCGATGGGTTGATGCGTACGGGCCAAACACGACGGGCGCGCCGCACACGCGCCCTGAGCCCCGGATGAGGGGTGTAAAGAACCTTCTTACCGGACGGACGCCACCGGCGACGAGTCCATAACGCGAAGGTCACATGACGGCGCCAGGACTCATCGCCCAATTTCAGGACAAGACCTGGACAAACGCTCGGCAAGCGCTCGAGCCGCACCAAACACCGCGGCCGGCTCCTCACACTCTTCCCGTCCACCGAAGATCTTCCGGCCGGAATGAGAGATTCCCGCAGACCGTCCGGCCGGGATGCACCCAGGTGACGCGCTTCGCCGGTCACCCGTTATCCGATTTTGACATTGCTCACCCCCTGAATGGCGCAGTCCGAATGGCAAGATGCGGTAATCACACGAGGTCGCGACACTCGAAGGCGTGTGCTCTCGTCGACCCATGGCGCTGCTGTACTCGCTGTGCAAGCAGTCGCCGGCCCCATCGGCAACTCCACCCATCCGCCGGAGGAACCCACCATGACCGCAAGCACCACCCGTCGTACCACCGCCGCACGCTCACGGATTGCAGCGGTCGGCGCGATCGCGGTCGCAGGCGCACTGCTTCTCACCGGCTGCGGTGACCAGACCAAGGACAACGGCTCGGACAGCACGGACGGCGCGTCCGCCGCCGCGGCCCCGCTCGCGGACAAGCTGCCCCAGGCCATCCGCGACAAGGGTGTCATCAAGGTCGGCTCGGACATCGCCTACGCCCCGGTCGAGTTCAAGGACAGCTCCGGCAAGACGGTCGGCATCGACCCCGACCTCGCGGCGGCCATGGGCAAGCAGCTGGGCGTCACGTTCGAGTTCGAGAACGGCACGTTCGACACCCTCATCACGGGTCTGCGTTCCAAGCGCTACGACATCGCGATGTCCGCGATGACCGACACCAAGGACCGCCAGGAGGGCATCGACTCCGAGACCGGCAAGAAGGTCGGTGAGGGCGTCGACTTCGTCGACTACTTCACGGCCGGCGTGTCGATCTACACCAAGAAGGGTGACGACCAGGGCATCAAGACCTGGTCGGACCTGTGCGGCAAGAAGATCGTGCTGCAGCGCGGCACGGTCTCCGAGGACCTCGCCAAGGCCGAGAACAAGAAGTGCCCGGCCGGCAAGAAGATCACCATCGAGGCCTTCGACAACGACCAGCAGGCCCAGACCCGCCTGCGCGCGGGCGGCGCCGACGCCGGCTCCTCGGACTTCCCGGTCGCCGCGTACGCCGTGAAGACCTCCGGCGGCGGCAAGGACTTCCAGCTCGTCGGCGAGCAGGTCGAGGCCGCCCCGTACGGCATCGCGGTCGCCAAGAACAACGCGGAGCTGCGGGACGCCCTGAAGGCCGCGCTGGACGCGATCATCAAGAACGGCGAATACCAGAAGATCATGGACAAGTGGGGCGTCGCCGAGGGCGCCGTCAAGGAAGCCACGATCAACGGCGGCAAGTGACCGCGAGCGAGCGGCACTGAAAGGCAACACCCGTGACAGTTGACACTGACAAGACACCGGGCCCGGCCGACACTCCGCCGGCCGGCCCGGAGGCCATCAAGGCCATCCCGGTCCGGCACTACGGGCGATACGTCTCCGCCGTTGTCGCGCTCGCCCTGCTGGCGGCCGTCGTCTACGCGTTCTCCCAGGGCAAGATCGAGTGGGGGGCGATCCCGGACTACTTCTTCGACGACCGCATCCTCGACGGTGTCGGCAAGACGCTGCTGCTCACCGTGCTGGCCATGGCGATCGGCATCGTGGGCGGCATCGTGCTCGCCGTGATGCGCCTGTCGAAGAACCCGGTCACCGCGTGGATCGCGTGGTTCTACATCTGGTTCTTCCGCGGCACCCCGGTCCTGGTCCAGCTGATCGTCTGGTTCAACCTGGGCCTGGTCTTCGAGTACATCAACCTCGGGCCGTTCTACAAGGACGAGTGGTCGGACTTCATGACCCCGTTCCTGACGGCTCTGCTGGGTCTCGGCCTGAACGAGGCCGCGTACATGGCGGAGATCTGCCGCGCCGGTCTGCTCTCGGTCGACGAGGGCCAGACCGAGGCGTCGCACGCGCTGGGCATGAGCCACTCCAAGACGCTGCGCCGGATCGTCATCCCGCAGGCGATGCGCGTGATCGTGCCGCCGACGGGCAACGAGGTCATCAACATGCTGAAGACGACCTCGCTGGTGTCGGTCGTCCAGTACCCCGAGCTGCTCCGGGCGGCCCAGGACATCGGCCAGACCTCCGGCGCCCCGGCCGAGATGCTGTTCCTGGCCGCGGCCTGGTACCTGCTGCTGACCTCGGTCTTCAGCGTCGGCCAGTACTACCTTGAGCGGTACTACGCGAAGGGCACCACGCGCCAGCTGCCGCCGACGCCGATGCAGAAGATCAAGGCGAACCTGCTCTCCCTCGGCCGCCCGAAGGGAGGCACGGCATGACCGACAAGCTCAGCAAGAAGGAAACGCCCGCCAAGGACACGACCGTGCCCATGGTGAAGGCGGAGGGCGTCCACAAGTCCTTCGGCATGGTGGAAGTCCTCAAGGGCATCGACCTGGAGGTCAAGCAGGGTGAGGTGTTCTGCCTCATCGGCCCCTCCGGCTCCGGCAAGTCGACCTTCCTCCGGTGCATCAACCACCTGGAGAAGATCAACGCCGGCCGCCTCTACGTCGACGGCGAGCTCGTCGGCTACCGCCAGAAGGGCGACAAGCTCTACGAGCTGAAGGACAGCGAGGTCGCGCTGAAGCGCCGGGACATCGGCATGGTCTTCCAGCGCTTCAACCTGTTCCCGCACATGACCGCGCTGGAGAACATCATCGAGGCGCCGATCCAGGTCAAGGGCGTGAGCAAGGCCCAGGCCAAGGAGCGGGCGCGGGAGCTTCTCGACCGCGTGGGCCTGGCCGACAAGGCCGGGAACTACCCCTCGCAGCTCTCCGGCGGCCAGCAGCAGCGCGTGGCGATCGCCCGGGCGCTCGCGATGGACCCGAAGCTGATGCTCTTCGACGAGCCGACCTCGGCCCTCGACCCCGAGCTGGTCGGCGACGTCCTGGACGTCATGCGGGACCTGGCCGAGTCGGGCATGACGATGGTCGTCGTCACGCACGAGATGGGCTTCGCCCGTGAGGTCGGCGACAGCCTGGTCTTCATGGACGGCGGCGTGGTCGTCGAGTCGGGCAACCCGCGCGACGTCCTGACGGACCCGCAGCACGAGCGCACGAAGGCGTTCCTGTCCAAGGTCCTCTGAGCGTCCGAGGCGCTAGGAGCGGACACACGGACATACGAAGGGGCGGTACGGATCCCGTACCGCCCCTTCGCATTCCCCTCCGGCCGGTCCCCCTCCGGCTACTTCAGCGCGAGCAGCAGCGTGTCCGACGGCGAGCACCACACCGGCCGGGCCTCCGCGAAGCCCTGCTCGCGCAGCACGCGCGCGTGCCACGCCGCCGACGGCGTATCGCCCTCCGCGTGCTCGCCGTAGATCTCGAAGCGGCGGGCCGTCGGTCCGGCCAGCACCGGGTCCTGGGCGGCGAGCTGCCACCACTGGGTCCAGTCGAGGGCGCCGTCCCGCTTGGCCTGATCCATGCGGGCGTGGCGCTGTGCGCGCTCGGCGGCGTTGATCCTGGGCGTCGTCTCGTCGATCATGTGGTCCGCGTTCATGAAGACACCGCCGTCGCGGACCAGCCCCGCGATGTGCCCGTAGAGGTCCGCGAGGGGTTCCCGGTGCAGCCAGTGCAGGGCCGTCGCGGTCAGTACGGCGTCGTAGGAGTCGTACGGCAGCTGGGTCGCCCAGTCGGGGTCCTTGAGGTCGGCGGTGACGAAGGTGACCCGCTCGTCGCCCTCGAAGGTGCCCTCGGCGATGGCGAGCAGGGCAGGGTCCAGGTCGACGCCGGTGCTGGTGGCGTCCGGGAACCGGGCGAGCAGCCGGGCCGTGATACTTCCCGTGCCGCACGCGAGGTCCAGTACGCGGGGGGCGGTGCCGACGAGGGCCTCCACCATGTCGAGCATGACCCGGAACCGTTCCTCCCGGTCGGGCATGTACCACTCCTGCTGCCGGTCCCAGCTCTCCTGCCAGGCGTGCCAGTCGGCACCGCCGGTCGCGGTGTACGTGGTGTCCGTGCCCGTCCCCGCGCCGCTGCCGATGTCCGTCATCGAGCCCACTCCCTCGCACACGTCACGTAATACCCTGAAAGCACGACCGTCTGTTACCCGACCGCACGCACGACCATAGAGCCCCTGCGTAAGGACTACAAGTGGAACTGGCCTATTACTCGGACTACGCCGTACGCCTCGTCAACACCGAGGAACCGGCCCGGGGCAAGGACACCCTGAACTCGGTGGAGGCCGTGCGCGACCTGTTCGGCGGCAACCAGTCGGCCGCCCGCCGCGCGACCGAGGCCGACGTGACCCGGTTCCGCTCGGTCCGGGCCCGGCTGCGCGCGGTCTTCGAGGCGGCGGACGCCGGTGACGAGACGCTCGCCGTGGACCTGCTGAACTCGCTCCTCCTGGAGTTCCCGGTGAGCCCGCAGATCTCCGGCCACGACTTCCGCGACGACGACGGCCGCCCGCTGTGGCACATGCACCTCGCCGACCACCCGTCCAACGCCACCGCCGGCTACGCCGCCATCGCCGCGATGGGCCTGGCGTTCCACCTCACGGAGTACGGCGTGGACCGACTGGGGCTGTGCGAGGCAGCGCCGTGCCGCAACGCCTACCTGGACACCTCGACCAACCGCTCGCGCCGCTACTGCTCCGACCGCTGCGCCACCCGCGCGAACGTGGCCGCCTACCGCGCCCGCAAGCGCCTGGAGGCCGACCGGTCGGAGGAGAACACCGGCCGGGCCGCGGAGAGCGCCCAGCCCAGCAGGGCCAGCGGCGACCGCTGAGCGGCCTTGCGGGGCCGGTACCGGAAGCGCACCTTCCCCAGCACCAGCTCGTCGGGCACCGTCCCGTAGTCGGTGCTGTCACCCCCGGCGTAGGAGTTGTCCCCCAGCACCCACCATCCGCCGTCGCGCCGCTCGGCGGCCCGCTTGACGACGAGCAGGTCCTGCTGGAACGGATGCCGCAGCACGACGACGTCACCCACGCGGACCCGGGCCCCGTAGTGCACCAGGAGCCGGTCCCCGTGATACAGCGTGGGCACCATGGACGGCCCCGTCACCTCGGCCACCCCGAAGGGCAGCGCCGCCCTCGCCCGCTCGGCGTCCTGCGACAGCTCCGGCATCACCCGGCACCTCCCCGGTCTTTCCTCCACCAGTCTCAGTGTGACCCCGGACTTTTGTCCTAAGCCTGTGGGGGCACTCGCGAAAACGGGTCTCGCAGGGAGTAATGTCCCCCCTGAGAAGACGATCACGAGGAAGGAATGCTCCATGCTTTCCCGCCTGTTTGCCCCCAAGGTCAAGGTCAGCGCGCACTGCGACCTGCCCTGCGGCGTGTACGACCCGGCCCAGGCCCGCATCGAGGCGGAGTCGGTGAAGGCCATCCAGGAGAAGATGGCCGGCAACGACGACCCGCACTTCCAGGCGCGTGCCACCACCATCAAGGAGCAGCGCGCGGAGCTCGCGAAGCACCACGTCTCCGTGCTGTGGAGCGACTACTTCAAGCCGCCGCACTTCGAGAAGTACCCGGAGCTGCACCAGCTGGTCAACGACACCCTGAAGGCCCTGTCGGCCGCCAAGGCGTCGACGGACCCGGCGACCGGCCAGAAGGCGCTGGACTACATCGCCCAGATCGACAAGATCTTCTGGGAGACCAAGAAGGCCTGACCCGGCCGCAGCCGCGTGTGCGTGACCGGCGATCGGTGCACCATCGCAGGTCCCTGGGCATCCCGAAGGGCCCGGCCGTACTCACGGCCGGGCCCTCCGGTGTGTGCCGATCTACGATCGAGCGATGACGATCCGCTGGACGTACGCCTACATCGACCGGCCCGCCGCGCACCGGGAACGCGCGGCCGCGTTCTGGACGGCGGTGACGCACACGCGCCTGTCCGAACCCCGGGGCACCGACGGCGAGTTCGTGACGCTCGTGCCGGACGGCGCGGACCCCTGCGTCAAGCTGCAGGCGGTCGGCTCGGGGGAAGGCGGGGCTCATCTCGACCTGTGCGCCGATGACGTACCGGAGTTCGTCGCGACGGCGCTGCGGCTCGGTGCGCGCACGGTCGCGGAGCACGACGGCTGGTCCGTACTGCGCTCCCCCGCCGGTCAGTTGTTCTGCGCGGTGCCGTGGCACGGGGAGTCGGTCCGGCCGGGGATCGTGCGGGGCAGCCGGCTGGACCAGGTGTGTCTCGACACCCCGCCCTCGCTCTTCGGCGCCGAAGTCGCCTTCTGGAGCGCTCTGTTGCCCGGCCGGCAGAGCCGTCCCGGTTCCCTCCCGGAGTTCCACGTGCTGGCCCCGCCCGCCGGCCTGCCCGTCCGCATCCTCCTCCAGCGCCTGGCCGACGAGCGCCCCGCGTCCGCTCACCTGGACCTGGCCTGCACGGACATCGCCGCGACCCGAGCCCGGCACGAGGAGCTCGGCGCCGCGGTCGTGGCCGCGTTCGACCACTGGACGGTGATGCGCGACCCGGCAGCCGGCACCTACTGCCTGACCGGACGCGACCCCGAGACGGGCGGCTCGTCCGGCCGCTCCTGAACCGGCGGCTGCTCGCCGGGCTTGCCGCACTCGGCGTTGCGGCACGGCCCGGGCGTCCAGGTCGGGACCCATGCGCCCAGCGTCTTGTGGCGCCGGACGACCATCTCCACTGGCTGTCCGCACGAGGGACAGACCGGCTGTTCGCTGGCCATGTCCTCAGGGTAGGCCCGTGCGTGGCTCAGCGCTTCCTGGTGTACGTCCGCACCACCGCGCCGTTGCCGAAGCTGCGCACCGACTCCAGCGCGAACTGCATCATGGGGAACTCGGCGGCGAACATCGGCATGCCGGCGCCCAGCACGATCGGGTAGCTCTTGATGACCATCTCGTCGATCTCCCCGGCCAGTTCCCCGGCGATCCGGGCGCCGCCGCACAGGTAGATGTCGTACGCGCTGTCCTCGGCCTTCAGCTCGCGGACCCGGCCGACCAGGTCCTCGGAGACGATCTCGACGTTCGGGTCGGGTGACTCGGTGAGCGTGCGGGAGGCGACGAACTCGCGCAGGTGGGCGTAGGGGCTGGTGATGCCCTCCTTCAGGGCGAGGTCGTAGCTGGCCCGGCCCTGGATGATCGTGTCGAACCGTCTGTTCGGCAGGTCGTCCACGCCGAGGGCGCGACGGCCGTGGGTGGCGATGGTCTCCGGGTACTCCGTCTTCAGGTACTCGAGGAACTCCTCGTCGACGAAGGGGTACATGGCCGACGCGTCGCCGCTCGGGTCGCCGATGAAGCCGTCGATGGAGCAGGCGATGAAGTAGGTGAGCTTTCGCACGGTGATCTCTTTTCCTGGCAGCGCTTCTTCGTGAACAACTCCAGTTGTAGTACTTCATGTGTAGTGGTCGCAAGGGTTTATCCGACGCGAGGTTCGCGCCACATCGGCCACATGTGCGGGCCGTCGGGGAGGAGCAGGGGCTCACCGGCGAGCGCGAAGCCGAGGCGCTCGTAGAGGCGGCGGCTGCGCTCACTGCTCGCCTCCAGATACGCGGGGAGCCGTTCCTGGTCGCAGCGGTCGAGGACCGAGGCGATGAGCGCGGTGCCGAGCCCCTCGCCCTGCCGGTCCGGGGCCACGCCGATCATCCACAGGTACTCGTGGGCCCGTCCTGAGGGGTGGATGCCCGCCGTCAGCCTGCCGATCTGCTCCACCCGCTCGTTGTCCGGGTCGACCGCCTGCCGCACCTGCGCGGGCCCGTCGTCCTCCTCCCCCTCACCGTGCTCGTCCGCCGGTACGGACATCCACAGCGCGCACGCCGAGCCGTCCTCGGTGACGTCGATGCGCCCCTCGGCCAGCACGATGTCGGTGAACGCGGCCATCAGCCGGTGGTGCGTCCTGCGCCGGTACTCCTCGCCGGGGAACACCCAGCCGCTCACCGGGTCGTTCTGGAACGCCTCGTCCAGCAGCCGGACCACCAGCTCCCGGTCCCCGTCCCCAGCCGTCCGGATCGCCACACCCATGTCCGCCCCTTCGTCTCAACCGTCTTTGTCCGTACGGGGGTTGAGCCTATCGGTGGGGGCAATGGGACGGGTGACGCAGAGTGCGGGTGACGCGGACGGCGGGCCCCGCACACCGTGGGGAAGTGCGGGACCCGCCGGGACCGGAGCCACCGAGGGCCGTGCGGGGTCAGGAGCCGCGCGGCGCGGTGGGTCCGGGTCTCAGGCGGTGCGCCGGGTCACGAACTCGGCCAGCGACAGCAGTCCGCCGGCCGCCTCCGGGTCGGGCACCGCGCGTGCCAGTTCCTGCATCGCCCGGGCCATTCGGTCGGCCGCCTGGGCCTGCGCCCAGTCACGGCCGCCGGCCCGATCCACGGCCGAGGCGATGCGCTCCAGGTCCTCCTTCGCGTGCGGGGCCGCGTAGAGCGCGGCGAGTTCGGTGGCCGCCGGCGTGCCGGACGTCAGCGCGGCGACCACCGGCAGGGACTTCTTGCGGGCGGCCAGATCCGCGCCGGCGGGCTTGCCGGTGCGGCGGGGGTCGCCCCATATGCCGATCACGTCGTCGATCAGCTGGAAGGCCAGCCCGGCCTCCCGTCCGAACGCGTCCAGGGCCCGCACCTCGGCGTCCGGGGCGCCCGCGTACAGCGCGCCGAGTGCGCAGGCGCAGCCGAGCAGGGCGCCCGTCTTGGCCTCGGCCATGGCGAGCGTCTCGTCGAGGGTGACCTCGTCCGGGGCGCGCCGTTCCATGGCGGTGTCCGTGTGCTGGCCCGCGCACAGTTCGACGACGCAGTTCGCGAGCCGGGACGCCGCGACCGGGGCGGCGGGATGCCGGTCCTCGGCGAGCAGCCGCAGGGCGAGCGCCTGGAGGGCGTCCCCCGCGAGGATCGCGTCCGCGTCGCCGAACACGGTCCACGCGGTGGGGCGGTGGCGGCGGGTGGTGTCCCGGTCCATCACGTCGTCGTGCAACAGCGTGAAGTTGTGGACCAGCTCCACCGCGGCGGCCGCCCGCAGCACCGCAGCGCGGGCGCGAGGTCCGCCGAGGGCGGCGGCCGCGGCGAGCACCAGGGCCGGGCGGATCGCCTTGCCGGAACCGCCCGCGGCCGGGCTGCCGTCCGCGTGCTCCCAGCCGAAGTGGTAGCGCGCGATCCGGCGTATCGGGCCGGGCAGCGAGCCGATCGCGGCCTGCAGCACCGGGTCGACCTCGGCCCGCGCCAGCTCCAGCAACGTCGTCGCCTCGTGCCCCTCGGCCGGACGCTGCCCGGGATCCGGCCCGCCCAGGCGCGCGAGCCCCGCCGTGGACTCCGTCTTGAGCTCCGTCATGGACTCACCCCTGCGACCGTCTCGGAGGATGAGCGACCGGTGGCGCCTGCGCCGCCGTAGAGCACGTACCCCCAGGGTGTACCCGCCCGGGAGGGCGGGGACACGGCGGGACGGCCGCGAAGCGGCTGGACGGTCACCGCCAGCGGCCGATCTCGACGTTCTCCAGGACACCGAGCGCGTCCGGTACCAGCACCGCGGCCGAGTAGTAGGCCGTGACCAGGTACTTGATGATGGCCTGTTCGTTGATGCCCATGAAGCGCACGGACAGGCTCGGCTCGATCTCGTCCGGGATGCCGGAGGCCCGCAGGCCGATGACGCCCTGGTCCTCCTCGCCGGTACGCAGGGCGATGATGGAGGTCGTACGGGCCTCGGTCACCGGGATCTTGTTGCAGGGGAAGACGGGCACACCGCGCCAGGTGGGGATGCGGTTGCCTGCCATGTCGATGGTCTCCGGGACCAGTCCCCGCCTGTTGAGCTCACGGCCGAACGCGGCGATGGCGCGCGGATGGGCGAGGAACAGCTTGGTCCCGCGGCGCCTGCTGAGCAGTTCGTCCATGTCGTCGGGGCCGGGTACGCCGTCGTGCGGCTGGATCCGCTGGTCGTACTCGCAGTTGTGGAGCAGACCGAAGTCGCGGTTGTTGATGAGTTCGTGCTCCTGACGCTCCTTCAGGGCCTCGACGGTCAGCCGGATCTGCTGCTCCGTCTGGTTCATGGGCTGGTTGTAGAGGTCGGCCACGCGCGTGTGGATGCGCAGCACGGTCTGGGCGACGCTCAGTTCGTACTCGCGGGGCCGGGCCTCGTAGTCGACGAAGGTGTGCGGGATGTCCGGTTCGCCGCTGTGGCCGGCCGCGAGGTCGATCTCCTTCTCGCCGTACTTGTTGGTGCGCTGCCCGGGGATCGACCGGCGCTGCTGGAGATGCTCGCGCAGGGTCTCGGAGCGCTCGGCGACCTGCTGGACGGCATCGCGGGGCAGGACGAGCACGGTGCAGGCGGTCAGCGTGCGGGCCGTGTACTCCCAGATGGCGTCCTCGTCGAGCAGGGCCTGGTCGCCGAAGTAGGCGCCGTCGGCGAGGACTCCGAGGGACTCGTCGTCGCCGTAGGGGCCGGTGCCGATCTTCTCCACGCGGCCGTGGGCCAGCAGGTACACCTCGTCGGTGGGGCTGCCGAACGAGGCGATGACCTGGCCGGCCTCGATCTCCCGCTGCCGGCAGCGGGCGGCGAGTTCGGAGAGCACCTCCTCGTCCTCGTACGACCGCAGGGCCGGCAGTTCGGCCAGCTCCGCGGGGATGATCTCGACGCGATCGCCGGTCTTCACGAACGTCATCCGGCCGTCGCCCACGGCGTAGGTCAGCCGTCGGTTCACCCGGTACGTACCGCCCTTGACGTCCACCCAGGGCAGCATGCGCAGCAGCCAGCGGGAGCTGATCTCCTGCATCTGCGGAACGGACTTGGTCGTGGTGGCCAGGTTCCGCGCGGCCGCCGTACCGAGGCTCTGCTGCGGCCTGGTCTGCTCCGTGCGGACCTCTTCGCCTACCGACATAGAGAATTGCCCTCCCAGTTGTGATCCCCGCCCGTCCGTGCCGGGCATCGACCTGCGAATGCAAGCCTTCCTCACGCAACGTGTCCGTGCCATTACCCGAAAGAGCGGGAATGGATCTTCGAGCGCGTGGGCACGCTGGGGATCCCCTCAAGGGCCGCCGGCCGGAAGGGCCTTGTCCGGATCGGCTCGCACAGGCACCGAACGATGCGTTCCGGCCGTTCCGTTTCGGTACAAGCTCCGGTATGAGGCGGCCGCGACGGGTGGCCGTCCGCAGCACGTAAGGAGGCGGTCATGGCCCCACCCATGTCCGCGAGCGCGTTCCTCAGCGCTCTGAAGGCGGAGGGTCTCACGGTCGTCGAGGTCGGCGACTGGCGGACCCACAACCGCAACCACAAGGGCCCCTGGGGGCCAGTGCACGGCGTGATGATCCACCACACGGTCACCAAGGGCAGCGCCAGGACCGTCGAGATCTGCCGCAGGGGCTACGAGGGCCTGCCCGGTCCGCTGTGCCACGGGGTCATCACCAAGGACGGCCGGGTCCATCTCGTCGGCTACGGCAGGGCCAACCACGCCGGTCTGGGCGACGACGACGTGCTGCGCGCGGTGATCGCGGAGAACGGGCTGCCGCCGGACAACGAGGCCAATACCGACGGCAACCGGCACTTCTACGGCTTCGAGTGCGAGAACCTCGGCGACGGCAAGGATCCGTGGCCGGCGGCGCAGTTGGAGGCCATCGAAAGAGCCGCGGCGGCGGTCTGCCGCCGCCACGGCTGGAACGAGCGGTCGGTGATCGGCCACCTGGAGTGGCAGCCCGGCAAGGTCGACCCACGCGGCTTCACGATGTCCTCGATGAGAGCCCGCATCCGCGACCGCCTGAACTGACCCCACCACCTGAAGCTCCGCACGGCGTGACCGGACCGGGTGACCGACGTCGGGTGCTGCGTGTGGCGGGCGATCGTTTCCGGCCAAGCCTGCGCGCCGCGGCCCAGCCCGGCTCCGGCGAAGCCAGGTGACCTCGTGGCGAAGCCAGGTGACCTCGTCAGGAGGGGCGGCGCCGGAGCCCCCGCCCCGCGTGCGAGCGCGGCCCGCCCGCCCGGCCGGCGCCGCGCCCTCCTGGGACAATGGCACCGTGACCTGGTCCGACGCCCCCCGCTCCCCCGATTTCGCCGGGCTTCGGCCGCGGCTGCCCTCGCCGGTGGAGGAGCTCGTGGACGGGAGGTTCGAGCGGCATGGTGTGCGGCTCGTGCTCAAGCGGGACGATCTGATCCATCCGGAGCTGGTCGGGAACAAGTGGCGCAAGCTCGCGCCCCATCTCGCGGCGGCGGACGGGCGGACCCTGCTCACCTTCGGTGGGGCCTACTCCAATCATCTGCGGGCGACGGCCGCCGCCGGGCGGTTGCTCGAACTGCGTACCGTCGGTGTCGTACGGGGTCACGAACTGGGCGACCGCCCGCTCAATCCGTCGCTCGCCCGGTGCGTGGCCGACGGCATGCGGCTGCACTTCGTCGACCGGTCGACATATCGCCGCAAGAGCGACCCGGACACCCTGGCGGCCGTCCTCCGCGCCGCCGGCGCCGAGGACGCGTACGTCGTTCCCGAGGGCGGCAGCGATGCCCGAGCCGTACGCGGCTGCCGCGCGCTCGGCGAGGAACTGGCGGGCGTGGCCGACGTGGCCGCGGTGGCGTGCGGCACCGGCGGCACGCTCGCCGGGATGGCCGCCGGCCTCGGCCCACGCGCGCGTGCGCTGGGGATACCCGTCCTCAAGGGCGGCTTCCTCCAGACCGACGTCCACGCCCTGCAGACCGCGGCGTTCGGCGGCCCGCGCGGCGACTGGAGCCTCGACGACCGCTTCCACTTCGGCGGTTACGCCCGCACCACCCCGGAACTCGACGCGTTCGCCGAGGACTTCGAGCACCGTCACGGCGTCCCCGTCGAGCGGCTCTATGTCGCCAAGTTGCTTTACGCCCTTGTCTCCCTCGCGGCGGAGCACGCCTTCCCGCGCGGGAGCACGGTCGCCGCCGTGATCACCGGCCGCCCCTTCCCCGATCCCGCTGCCGGCCCTACGCCGTCTCCCTGAACGCCGCCGCCTCCTCCAGATCCAGCCGGCGCAGCAGCGTCCGCAGCATCTCGTCGTCGATGTAGCGCCCGTCGCGCAGCCTGACGAACACCGCGCGTTCCGCGCTGATCATCTCCCGTGCCAGCCGCCGGTAGGTGTCGTCCACGGACTCCCCGGTGACGGGGTTGGTCTGCCCGAGCCGTTCCCAGACGGCGTTGCGGCGGCGCTCCAGGACCGTGCGCAGCCGGTCGGCGAGCGGCCCCGGAAGGGCGTTGCGCTCGTCCGCCAGCAGCTCCTCCAGGCGCCGCTCGGCCGCCCGCGAGGCCTGTGCCTGGGCGTTGGCCTCCGCCAGCGTCTCGGCCTGGGCGTCACGCCCGGGGAACCTCAGCAGACGGATCAGCGGGGGCAGCGTCAGCCCCTGCACGACCAGCGTGCCGATGACCGTGGTGAAGGTCAGGAACAGCAGCAGGTTGCGCTGCGGGAAGTCCTCGCCGTCGGCGGTGAGCGGGATCGAGAAGGCGATGGCCAGCGACACCACCCCGCGCATCCCGGCCCAGGCGATGACGAACGGCGCCTTCCAGCCGGGTCTGCCCTCCCGTTCCCGGATCCGAGCCGACAGCTTCGGCGGCAGATACGTCGCCGGGTACACCCACACGAACCGCACGGCGACGACCACGACGAAGACGGCGAGCGCGTACCAGGCGGCGTCGACGCCCTCGTACTCCCCGAGCCCTCTGAGGACCACGGGCAGTTGCAGTCCGATCAGCGCGAAGACCGCCGACTCCAGGACGAACGCGACCATCTTCCACACGGCCTCCTCCTGGAGCCGGGTGGCGAAGTCGACCTCCCACGCGCGGTGCCCCAGATACAGCGCGACGACCACGACGGCGATGACCCCGGAGGCGTGCACCTGCTCGGCGACGGCATAGGCGACGAACGGGATCAGCAGGGAGAGCGTGTTCTGCAGCAGCGCCTCCTTCAGGTGCGTGCGCAGCCAGTGCAGCGGCGCCATCAGCAGCAGGCCGACCACGAGGCCGCCGACCGCCGCGAGCAGGAACTCGCCGATCCCGCCGATCCAGGTGGCGCCCTCGCCGACGGCCGCCGCCACGGCCACCCGGAACGCGGTGATCGCGGTGGCGTCGTTCAGCAGGGACTCGCCCTGGAGGATCGTCGTCACCCGGGACGGCAGCCCGACCCTGCGGGCCACCGCCGTCGCCGCGACCGCGTCCGGCGGGGCCACCACGGCACCGAACACCAGCGCCGCGGTCAGCGGCAGTCCCGGCACCAGCAGATACAGGACCCAGCCGACGGCGAGGGTCGCGAACAGCACGTACCCGACCGACAGCAGCGCCACCGGCCGCAGCTGTGCCCGCAGATCGAGGTACGAGCTCTCGGTCGCCGCCGTGTGCAGCAGCGGCGGCAGGATGAGCGGCAGCACGACGTGCGGGTCGAGCGCGTAATCGGGCACCCCGGGGAGGTAGCTGACCGCGAGGCCGGCGGCGACGAGCAGCAGCGGCGCCGGGACCGGGGTGCGCCGGGCACCCGCGGCGACCGCGGCACTGCCCGCCACCAGCAACAGCAGCTGCATCACGTCCATGTACGGCTCACCCTCGGTTTCCGCGCGCCCGTCGTAATCTGGCCATCATGAAACAGTGCACGCACGCCGACGCGCTGCCGCACCCGGAACCCGTCCCGCTCAGTGAGACGTGCCCGGAGTGTCTGCGGGACGGCTCGGACCCGGTGCAGCTGCGCCTGTGCCTCACCTGCGGTCACGTCGGCTGCTGCGACTCGTCGCCGATGCGGCACGCGACGGAGCACCACAAGGAGACCGGCCACCCCGTGATGCGGTCGCACGAACCCGGGGAGAGCTGGCGCTGGTGCTTCGTCGATCACGTACTGGTGTGACCCGGCGGGGCCCGGGAGCCGGACGGTTCGACCGTCTGACGTCTGGGTACGTCAATCCGGCGCGCGCTCTTCCCAATTGGGCCCGCAGACCTCTAGCCACGGAGCGTGTTCATAGTTTTACTATGAGTGACAGCAAGGGCTCGGGGTCCCGGGACAGGACCATGGAGAGCGCGATAGCGTCACCGCTGAACCACGTAGCGCGTCACCCGGGGGCGATACCCGGCCCTGAAACGCTTGTACCACCTTGGAGGTGAGGGTGTCCCAGATCGCAGGCGAGCCCGCGACCCAGGACTTCGTGGAAGTCCGGCTGCCGGCCGCGGGGGCCTACCTGTCGGTGCTGCGTACGGCCACGGCCGGCCTCGCGGCCCGTTTGGACTTCACCCTCGACGAGATCGAGGACCTGCGCATCGCGGTCGACGAGGCCTGCGCGATCCTGCTGCAGCAGGCCGTGCCCGGCTCGGTGCTCAGCTGTGTCTTCCGGCTCGTCGACGACTCGCTCGAGGTCACCGTCTCGGCGCCGACCACCGACGGTCATGCCCCTTCGCGGGACACCTTCGCCTGGACCGTCCTGTCCGCGCTCGCGGGCAAGGTCTCCTCCGCCGTGGACGAGGACAAAACCGTTTCGATCAGCCTCTACAAACAGCGCGGCGCGGGACCCGGGCCGGCGTGAGGAACGAGGACGGGCCGGTGCGGGACGAAGAACGCGGCACACGGGAGCTGCCGGGCGGGCGCGTGCCCGACGGCATGGACGGCATCCCCGAGCAGGCCCGGCCGCATCCGGAGGAGGACTCCGCGCCGACCGGCGCCCCGGGCGGGCAGCCGGACGGTGCCGTGCGGAGCACGCCTGCGGACGGGCGGACCGGGGTGGTCCCCGGCCATGGGGGCGCCCCTGCTCGCACGAAGCCGGCGACGGGGGACGAGGCGAGCGCTCGGGGAAGGGCGACGGGCGGGACGATGAACGAGCACGAGCGATACGCCGAGGACGAGGCGCCGCGGACGCCGGGTGTGCCGGCCGCACCGGCGGCACCGGCGGCACCGGCCGCCCGGAGCGCACCGGACTCCCAGGGCGCGCGCGGCGCACACCACGACCCGCAGGACCGCAGCGGGGCGCGCGCCATGTTCCTCGAGCTGCGCACACTGAAGGACGGCAGCCCCGAGTACGCGGAGCTGCGCAATCAGCTGGTCCGCATGCATCTGCCGCTCGTGGAGCACCTCGCGCGCCGCTTCCGCAACCGCGGTGAGCCCCTGGACGATCTCACCCAGGTCGCCACCATCGGACTGATCAAGTCGGTCGACCGCTTCGACCCGGACCGGGGGGTGGAGTTCTCCACCTACGCGACGCCGACGGTCGTGGGCGAGATCAAGCGGCACTTCCGCGACAAGGGCTGGGCGGTCCGGGTGCCGCGCCGGCTGCAGGAGCTGCGCCTGGCGCTGACCACGGCCACGGCCGAGCTCTCCCAGCTGCACGGACGCTCCCCCACGGTGCACGAGCTCGCCGAGAAGCTGGCGATCTCGGAGGAGGAGGTCCTGGAGGGGCTGGAGTCGGCCAACGCGTACTCCACGCTGTCCCTGGACGTCCCCGACACCGACGACGAGTCCCCCGCGGTCGCCGACACCCTCGGCGCGGAGGACGAGGCGCTGGAGGGCGTGGAGTACCGAGAGTCGCTCAAGCCGCTGCTGGAGGACCTGCCGCCGCGCGAGAAGCGCATTCTGCTGCTGCGCTTCTTCGGCAACATGACCCAGTCGCAGATCGCCCAGGAGGTCGGCATCTCCCAGATGCACGTCTCCCGCCTGCTGGCCCGCACGCTGGCCCAGCTCCGGGAGAAGCTGCTCGTCGAGGAGTGAGCGCACCCGGGAACGAACCCCGCGCGGGGGTGGGCCGGCTACTTCTCGGCGTTCCCGGGGCCGCGGATCCCCAGGGCCTTCGTCGTCTCCGCGTTGATCAGCAGGACCAGGGACGCGACGGCGACCACCGCGAGGGCGATGCCCGCCGGGATGGCCACGCTGTCGGCCTGGAGCAGGTTGTAGGCCACCGGCAGGGCCATGAGCTGGGTGATGACGGCCGGGCCTCGGCTCCAGCTGCGGCGGCCGAGCAGACCGCGGGCGGCGAGCAGCGGGAGCAGCGCGAGGGCGATCAGCGTCACCCCGCCGGTGACGGCCTGCTGCCGGTCGTCGGGCTCGCCGGTGAGACCGAGCACCAGCATCCAGACCCCGCCGGCCACCAGGGTCAGCCCCTCCAGGGCGACGAGCCCCGCGGCGTACGTCAGCCGGCGCGGGCGGGGTCCGGTCGTGTCCGGTGCGGTGGTGGGGGTCTGCTCACTGCTCACCCCAGAAGGGTAGCCGTCGCCCTGGAAGGGCGGCCCTCGCCCTGGGCGCGGTACCGTCCAGTAGGTACCCTGCAACGCATGCGTGCACTTCTCGTGGTCAATCCGGCGGCAACCACCACCAGTGCGCGCACGCGCGATGTGCTGATCCATGCGCTCGCCAGCGAGATGAAGCTGGAGGCGGTCACCACCGAGTACCGCGGGCACGCGCGCGACCTCGGCCGGCAGGCGGCGGAGAGCGACGACATCGACCTGGTGGTGGCCCTCGGCGGCGACGGCACGGTCAACGAGGTCGTCAACGGTCTGCTGCACGCGGGCCCCGACCCGGAGCACCTGCCGGGCCTGGCCGTGGTGCCCGGCGGTTCCACCAATGTCTTCGCCCGCGCCCTGGGCCTGCCCAACCAGCCCGTCGAGGCAACCGGCGCCCTGCTGGACGCCCTGCGCGAGGGCCGTCAGCGCACGGTCGGCCTGGGGCTCACCTCGGGCACGCCGGGCACGCAGGACGAGGCGGTCCCGGCCCGCTGGTTCACCTTCAACGCCGGCCTCGGCTTCGACGCCGGCGTGGTCGGGCGGGTGGAGCAGCACCGCGAGCGCGGCAAGAAGTCGACCCACTCGCTGTACGTCCGTCAGGTCGTGCGGGCGCTGTTCGGCGAGCCGCACCGCCGGCACGGGGTGATCACGCTGGAGCAGCCGGGTGAGGAGCCGGTCACGGATCTGGTGCTGTCCATAGTCTCGAACACCTCTCCGTGGACGTTCCTGGGCAATCGCCCGATCTATGCCTCACCCAAGGCCTCGTTCGACACCGGCCTTGACATCTTCGGCCTGAAGCGTCTCTCCACTGCCGCGGTTGCCCGGTATGGCACCCAGTTGCTCGCTTCGTCCCCCGAGCGCGGACCCAAGGGCAGGCACGCGGTCTCGCGGCACGATCTCACCCAGTTCACCTTGCATTCGAAGGTGCCGCTGCCCCTTCAGATGGACGGTGACCACCTGGGGCTGCGTACCAGCGTGACGTTCACAGGCGTACGCCGTGCACTGCGTGTGATTGTGTGAGCAGAACGGGCCAAAGTCCTTTCACTCGAACGTTTAGGCCAGGGTCCACCCCATGGAAGTACGGCTGTGACCTAGTCGACACCGAAGAATCAAAAAAAACTTTCCGGAAGGGGTTGTATCCGTCGTCGAGGTTTGCGAGTCTCTTCTTGGCGATCGGGACGGCCCGCAACACCGGCCTCCACAGATCACCGGAACCCCTCTTCAGACCCAAGGACCACGCCAGGGAATCTGGCAGTCGGCCCTTCACTTGTTGAGGGATTCGTGAAAGCGTTCACATTCACAAGCAACCGCAGTAATACCAAGGAGAGGTAGCAGCCATGGACTGGCGTCACAACGCCGTTTGCCGCGAGGAAGACCCCGAGCTCTTCTTCCCCATCGGCAACACCGGTCCTGCGCTGCTGCAGATCGAGGAAGCCAAGGCCGTCTGCCGCCGCTGCCCGGTGATCGAGCAGTGCCTGCAGTGGGCGCTCGAGTCCGGCCAGGACTCCGGCGTCTGGGGTGGTCTCAGCGAGGACGAGCGCCGTGCGATGAAGCGCCGCGCCGCTCGCAACCGGGCCCGTCAGGCCTCCGCCTGACACTCCCACCCCTGCTGACAGCCTGAGCTTGGCGGCGCGTGCACCGCGCACGCATCTCCCGCCCCCGAGCCGCAGCGCGCAGTTCCCCCGATGCGCATCAGCCCCGGACCGTTCACCGGTCCGGGGCTCTTTGCCGTCCGCACCCGCTCCGCGGGACCTACTTGTCCGCCTGCACGGGGATGTCGAGGATCACCCTGGTCCCCCGCTCCGGAGCCGGGACCATGTCGAAGGTGCCGCCCAACTCGCCCTCCACCAGGGTCCGTACGATCTGCAGGCCCAGGTTGCCGGCCGTCTTCGGGTCGAAGCCGTCGGGCAGACCGACGCCGTCGTCCTGGACGGTGACCAGCAGACGGGCCTCCTTCGTGGTGCCGCCGCGCACCGCCGACACCTCGACCGTGCCGGTGTCCCCCTCGCGGAAGCCGTGCTCCAGGGCGTTCTGCAGGATCTCGGTGAGCACCATGGACAGCGGTGTGGCGACCTCCGCGTCGAGAATGCCGAAGCGGCCCGAGCGCCGGCCGGTCACCTTTCCCGGGGAGATCTCGGCGACCATCGCCAGCACGCGGTCGGCGATCTCGTCGAACTCGACGCGCTCGTCCAGGTTCTGGGAGAGCGTCTCGTGCACGATCGCGATGGAGCCGACCCTGCGCACCGCCTCCTCCAGCGCCTCGCGGCCGCGCTCGGAGCCGATGCGCCGGGCCTGGAGGCGCAGCAGCGCGGCCACCGTCTGGAGGTTGTTCTTCACCCGGTGGTGGATCTCCCGGATGGTCGCGTCCTTGGTGATCAATTCCCGTTCGCGGCGGCGAAGTTCGGTGACGTCCCGCAGCAGGACCAGCGAACCGATGCGGGTGCCCTTCGGCTTGAGCGGGATCGCCCGGAACTGGATGACGCCGTCGTGCGCCTCGATCTCGAACTCGCGGGGCGCCCAGCCGCTGGCGACCTTGGCCAGCGCCTCGTCCACGGGGCCGCGGGAGGGGGCCAGTTCGGCGGTGGTGCGGCCGAGGTGGTGGCCGACGAGGTCGGCGGCGAGGCCCATGCGGTGGTAGGCGGACAGGGCGTTCGGGGACGCGTACTGGACGATGCCGTCGGCGTCGAGCCTGATCAGCCCGTCGCCCACGCGGGGCGAGGCGTCCATGTCCAGCTGCTGGTTCGCGAACGGGAAGGCGCCGGCCGCGATCATCTGGGCGAGGTCGGAGGCGCTCTGGAGATAGGTGAGCTCCAGCCGGCTGGGCGTGCGCACGGTGAGGAGGTTGGTGTTGCGGGCGATCACCCCGAGGACGCGGCCCTCGCGCCGCACGGGGATGGACTCGACGCGGACCGGGACTTCCTCGCGCCACTCCGGGTCGCCCTCCCGCACGATCCGGCCCTCGTCGAGCGCCGCGTCGAGCATGGGCCGGCGACCGCGCGGGACGAGGTGGCCCACCATGTCGTCCTGGTACGAGGTCGGCCCGGTGTTGGGCCGCATCTGGGCGACGGAGACGTAGCGGGTCCCGTCACGGGTCGGCACCCACAGGACCAGGTCGGCGAAGGAGAGGTCGGAGAGCAGCTGCCACTCCGAGACCAGCAGGTGGAGCCACTCGAGATCGGTGTCGTCGAGGGCGGTGTGCTGGCGTACGAGTTCGTTCATGGAGGGCACGTCAGCGAGCGTACCTGCGGGATTGTCCGGCCCTGAAACACCCGCGGGCCGCGGCGCCTGGGAGGGACCCTCAACCCTCCCGGCACCGCAGCCCGGAGCAATATCGGCCGTGGGGTGTGCGGTCCCGATCGGCCGAGCGACGAGGACCCGGTGCAGTCAGGGCAGAGAGCCCCGGACCCTCGATCCGCCTTCCTGTGCGGGGAAGGCAGGTCTGTGTGTTCCTGTGAGGCATTGTGGACTAGACCACTTCGCACTGTCCATGCGTAGGACACTGTCCATTGCAAGGCGTCCGTCACGCAGCCTAACCCGTCAGGCGCGCCCCGCGGGGGCACTCGGCCACGGGAATCTCCTTCACCTGGGAGGGAGGCCGTGCCTCTGTTAGATTGGGATTGGTCTAAACCACATCCCTCCGAGCCCTCCTCCAGATCGGCAGGCCCAGCGTGGAAGTTGTCATCGTTCCGGACGCCCAGGCCGGCGGCGAGCTCATCGCCGAGGCCATGGCTCAGCTCCTGCGGCGCAAGCCCGACGCGCTGCTCGGCGTGGCCACCGGGTCGACGCCGCTGCCCATCTACGAGGCACTGGCCGCGAAGGTGCGGGCCGGCGCGGTCGACGCCTCGCGGGCACGGGTGGCGCAGCTCGACGAGTACGTGGGGCTGCCCGCCGACCACCCCGAGTCGTACCGGTCGGTGCTCCGGCGCGAGGTGCTGGAGCCGCTCGGGATCGCCATGGACGCCTTCATGGGGCCCGACGGGACCGCCGAGGACGTGCAGGGCGCGTGCGAGGCGTACGACAGGGCGCTGACCGAGGCCGGCGGGGTGGACCTGCAGCTGCTCGGGATCGGGACGGACGGGCACATCGGGTTCAACGAGCCCTGCTCCTCGCTCGCCTCGCGCACCCGGATCAAGACGCTGACCGAGCAGACCCGGATCGACAACGCCCGCTTCTTCGACGGCGACATCGACCAGGTGCCGCACCACGTCATCACCCAGGGCATCGGCACCATCCTGGAGGCCCGCCACCTGGTGCTGCTCGCCACCGGCGAGGGCAAGGCCGACGCGATCGCGGCGACGGTGGAGGGGCCGGTCGCCGCGGTGTGCCCGGCCTCCGCGCTCCAGCTGCACCCCCATGCCACCGTGGTCGTCGACGAGGCCGCGGCGTCCAAGCTCAAGCTCGCCGACTACTTCCGCCACACCTATGCCAACAAGCCGGAGTGGCAGGGAATCTGATCACGGGGCCCCGACCGCCTGCTGTGGACTAGACCAGCCCCCGTCCCGGCGGTATACAGAGGAGATCACGGAGCGTGCGGGGCACCGCCCCGCCGCGAGCCGTGCCACGATGTGAGCCGTGGCCGACGGGGATGTCGGTCGCTTCGGCACTCGGAGCCGGGAAGGCAGAGCATGAGCACCGACGTCAGCAGTGCGGAGAACGAGAACGGGACCACGGTCCGTACGGCGCGCGTGCCCAAGTACTACCGGCTGAAAAAGCACCTGCTCGACATGACCGAGACCGCGCCCCCCGGCACACCGGTCCCGCCGGAGCGCACGCTCGCCGCGGAGTTCGACACCTCGCGCACCACCGTGCGCCAGGCGCTGCAGGAACTCGTCGTCGAGGGGCGCCTCGAGCGCATCCAGGGCAAGGGCACCTTCGTCGCCAAGCCCAAGGTCTCGCAGGCCCTGCAGCTCACCTCGTACACCGAGGACATGCGGGCCCAGGGTCTGGAGCCCACCTCGCAGCTGCTGGACCTCGGCTACATCACCGCCGACGACCGGCTCGCCGAGCTGCTCGACATCGCACCCGGCGGCAGAGTGCTGCGCATCGAGCGGCTCCGGATGGCCAACGGCGAGCCGATGGCCATCGAGACCACCCACCTGAGCGCGAAGCGCTTCCCCGCCCTGCGCCGCAGCCTGGCGAAGTACACCTCCCTGTACACCGCCCTCGCCGAGGTGTACGACGTCCATCTCGCGGAGGCCGAGGAGACCATCGAGACCTCGCTGGCCACCCCGCGCGAGGCCGGCCTGCTCGGCACCGACGTGGGCCTGCCCATGCTGATGCTCTCCCGGCACTCGCTGGACCGCGACGGACAGCCCGTGGAGTGGGTGCGGTCGGTGTACCGGGGCGACCGGTACAAGTTCGTCGCACGGCTCAAGCGCCCCCAGGAGTGAGCCGGCCCCGGCCTGCTGATCCCGGCAAATCGGACGGTTGACAGAGATTTCGTTGCTGTTGCCTCTCGGTTGAGCGGCGCTCGGGTACCGCTATGCGGACGAGGGGTTCCGGCTCCCGTCGGGCCTGACCTAGATTTCCTGCGCATTGCACGCCGGTGATCAGTGAGGGGACAGGAGCCGTCAGATGTCGCAAGCCCCAGAAACCAGCAGAGGGCCGGTGGTGACGCCCATGCGTGTCGTCATCGGCCTCTGTCTCTTCGCACCATTCGTGGCCATGCTGTGGGTCGGCTCGTACGCCAAGACCGACCCGGTCGTCATCGGTATCCCGTTCTTCTACTGGTACCAGATGCTGTGGGTGCTGCTCTCGACCGGGCTGACGATGGTGGCGTACAAGCTCTGGCAGCGTGACCAGCGGGCCCGCAACGCCTCGAAGGGTGGTGCGGAGCAGTGAACGAGGGCGTCAACGGCGTGGCACTCGCCGTCTTCATCTTCTTCTTCGTGCTCGTCACGGCCATGGGCTTCCTGGCCGCGCGCTGGCGCAAGGCGGCGAACGAGCACACCCTGGACGAATGGGGCCTGGGCGGCCGGTCGTTCGGCACCTGGGTGACCTGGTTCCTGCTGGGCGGCGACCTGTACACCGCGTACACCTTCGTGGCCGTACCGGCGGCGATCTACGCGGCGGGCGCGGCGGGCTTCTTCGCGGTGCCGTACACGATCCTCGTGTATCCGCTGATCTTCACCTTCCTGCCTCGCCTGTGGTCGGTGTCGCACAAGCACGGCTATGTGACCACCTCCGACTTCGTGCGCGGCCGGTTCGGGTCGAAGGGCCTGTCGCTGGCGGTGGCGCTCACCGGCATCCTGGCAACGATGCCGTACATCGCGCTGCAACTCGTCGGCATCCAGGCCGTGCTGGACGTCATGGGGGTCGGCGGCGGCGAGGACACCAACTGGTTCATCAAGGACCTGCCGCTGCTGATCGCCTTCGGTGTGCTGGCGGCCTACACGTACTCGTCGGGTCTGCGGGCCCCCGCGCTGATCGCGTTCGTCAAGGACACGCTGATCTACATCGTGATCGCGGTCGCGATCATCTACATCCCGATCAAGCTGGGCGGCTTCGACGACATCTTCGCCAGCGCGAGCGAGGCGTTCGGCCAGACCAACCCGGCGACCGGCCAGCCGCGCGGTGCGCTGGTACCGGGCGACGCGGGCCAGTGGACCTACGCGACGCTGGCGCTGGGCTCGGCGCTCGCGCTGTTCATGTACCCGCACTCGATCACGGCGACGCTGTCCTCGCGCAGCCGTGAGGTGATCCGCCGCAACACCACGATCCTGCCGCTGTACTCGCTGATGCTGGGCCTGCTGGCGCTGCTCGGCTTCATGGCGATCGCCGCCGGGGTGAAGGTGCAGAACGGCCAGCTGGCGATCCCGCAGCTGTTCGAGAACATGTTCCCGGACTGGTTCGCGGGCGTGGCCTTCGCGGCGATCGGCATCGGCGCGCTGGTGCCGGCGGCGATCATGTCGATCGCGGCGGCGAACCTCTTCACCCGCAACATCTACAAGGACTTCATCAAGCCGGACGCGACGCCCAAGGACGAGACGCGGGTGTCCAAGCTGGTCTCGCTGCTGGTGAAGGTGGGTGCGCTGGCCTTCGTCCTGACCATGGACAAGACGGTCGCGATCAACTTCCAGCTGCTCGGCGGCATCTGGATCCTGCAGACCTTCCCGGCGCTTGTGGGCGGCCTGTTCACCCGCTGGTTCCACCGCTGGGCGCTGCTCGCGGGCTGGGCGGTCGGCATGATCTACGGCACGGTCGCCGCGTACGGGGTGGCCTCGCCGACGCAGAAGCACTTCGGTGGGTCGGCGAAGGAGATCCCGGGCATCGGGGAGATCGGGTACATCGGTCTCACCGCGTTCGTGATCAACGTGGTCGTGACGGTTGTGCTGACGTTCGTGCTGAAGGCGGTCAAGGCGCCCGAGGGCGTCGACGAGACCAAGCCGGAGGACTACACGGCGGACGCGGGTGACCCGGGCGTCAAGGTCGAGCTGCCGCCGGCTACGGCTGGGTCGGCTCACTAGGGTCGTCGTTCCGCTGCGGGTGCGCTGTGGCTGGTCGCGCCCGCAGCGGCGGAGCCGCACATCGATACAGCCCCGCGCCCCTGGGTTGGCGGACGGGCCGCCGGATGAAATCCGGCGGCCCGTTGTCGTACCCGTGGGAGACACTCGCACCCATGGACATCGTGATCCGGCCGGTCGAAGCCGGTGAGTACGCGGAGCTCGGGGAGATCACCGCTCGGGCCTATCTCGACGACGGGCTCCTCGACTTCGGGGAGAGTGACGCCTACCTCGGTGAGCTGAGGGACGTGGCCAAGCGGGCCGTCGCCGCCGAGGTGCTGGTCGCCGAGGAGCGGGGGCGGGTGCTCGGCGGGGTGACGTTCGTGCCGTGCGGGGGGCCGATGGCCGACATCGCCGGAGCCGGTGAGGCCGAGATACGGATGCTCGCGGTGGACCGGGCGGGCCGGGGGCGGGGGGCCGGGGAGGCGCTCGTGCGGGCCTGTGTGGAGCGGGCCAGGGCGCAGGAGGGGTGTGTGCGGGTCGTGCTGTCGACCCAGCGGGCGATGCACTCGGCGCACCGCATCTACGAACGGCTCGGGTTCGTCCGTACGCCCGAGCGCGACTGGAACCCGGTACCGGACCTGGACGACATCACGCTGCTCACCTATGAGTTGACGCTCTGACACCGGCGCGGCACAACATATGGGGGTGCTCGCAGCACCCGGCACAAGATGTATGCTCATGCTCGCTGTCGCCGCAGGGGAATCCGGTGCGAATCCGGAACTGTCCCGCAACGGTGTAGTCGTCCACGTATGCCCGCATGCCGTCGTGTACGAGAGTCAGTCCGAGGACCTGCCGACAGCGCACCCGGCCGTCCGGTCCGGGTGCCCTGACGTCCGGGCCTCGCGGAATGGGCCGGTGGACGCGACGCCGCGTGCGCTCGTGTGCTGCCTCCTGCCCTCGCCGAGGCCCCTGTGCCGAGCGAGGGAGAGCCCCACGTGACCATCGCGCCAGCCGATCCGGCTTCAGCGATCCAGGTGCCCGAAGACGGACCCGGTGCCGCGTTGCTGCGGACCCTGACGGAGCTGACCGCCGACCTGCCCGACGCCGATCCCGGCCGGGTCGCCGCCGCGGCACTGCGGGGCCGGTCGGCGCACGCGGACGAGGCCGAACTGCGGGAGCTGGCCACGGAGGCGGCGGCCGGGCTCATCTCCGAGGACCCCGCCTACTCGCGGCTCGCCGCCCGGCTGCTGACCATCGGCATCCGCGCCGAGGCCGCCTCGCAGGGAGTCACCTCCTTCACCGCGTCCGTCGCGACCGGACACCGCGAGGGCCTCATCGCCGACCGGACCGCCGCGTTCGTCCGGCTGCACGCCCAGCGGCTCGACGCACTGATCGACACCGAGGCCGACGACCGCTTCGGCTACTTCGGACTGCGCACCCTGCACAGCCGCTACCTGCTGCGGCATCCGATCACCCGCAAGGTCGTCGAGACGCCGCAGCACTTCCTGCTGCGCGTCGCCGCCGGTCTCGCCGAGGACGACGGCCTGCGCTCGCTGGAGGAGGTCGCCGCGCTGTACCGGCTGATGAGCCGCCTGGACTATCTGCCCTCCTCCCCCACGCTGTTCAACTCCGGTACGCGCCACCCGCAGATGTCGTCCTGCTATCTGCTGGACTCCCCCAAGGACGAGCTGGACTCCCTCTACGACCGCTACCACCAGGTCGCCCGCCTCTCGAAGCACGCCGGCGGCATCGGGCTGTCGTACTCCCGCATCCGCTCCCGGGGTTCGCTGATCCGCGGCACCAACGGACACTCCAACGGGATCGTGCCGTTCCTGAAGACGCTGGACGCCTCGGTCGCCGCCGTGAACCAGGGCGGCCGGCGCAAGGGCGCGGCGGCGGTCTACCTGGAGACCTGGCACTCCGACATCGAGGAGTTCCTGGAACTGCGCGACAACACCGGTGAGGACGCCCGCCGTACGCACAACCTGAACCTCGCGCACTGGGTGCCGGACGAGTTCATGCGCCGGGTCGATGCCGACGAGTCCTGGTCGCTGTTCTCGCCCTCGGACGTGCCCGAGCTGGTCGACCTGTGGGGCGCGGAGTTCGACGCGGCGTACCGCCGGGCGGAGGCGGCGGGCCTCGCGAGGAAGACGCTGCCCGCACGGGAGCTGTACGGCCGGATGATGCGGACCCTCGCGCAGACCGGCAACGGCTGGATGACCTTCAAGGACGCCGCCAACCGCACCGCGAACCAGACCGCCGAGCCCGGTCACGTCATCCACTCCTCCAACCTCTGCACGGAGATCCTGGAGGTCACCAGCGACGGCGAGACGGCGGTCTGCAACCTCGGGTCCGTCAACCTCGGCGCCTTCGTCGACCGGACGACCGGGGACATCGACTGGGACCGGCTGGACGCGACCGTCCGCACCGCCGTGACCTTCCTCGACCGGGTCGTGGACATCAACTTCTACCCGACCGAGCAGGCGGGCCGCTCCAACGCCAAGTGGCGCCCCGTCGGTCTCGGCGCGATGGGCCTGCAGGACGTCTTCTTCAAGCTGCGGCTGCCCTTCGACTCCCCGGAGGCGAAGGCACTGTCCACCAGGATCGCCGAGCGGATCATGCTCGCCGCGTACGAGGCGTCCGCCGACCTCGCCGAGCGCAACGGGCCGCTGCCGGCCTGGGAGAAGACCCGTACGGCGCGGGGCGTTCTGCACCCCGACCACTACGGCGTGGAGTTCACCTGGCCGGAGCGCTGGGCGGCGCTGCGGGAGCGGATCGCGTCCGTGGGGCTGCGCAACTCGCTGCTCCTGGCGATCGCTCCGACCGCCACCATCGCCTCCATCGCGGGCGTGTACGAGTGCATCGAGCCGCAGGTGTCCAACCTGTTCAAGCGCGAGACGCTGTCCGGGGAGTTCCTCCAGGTCAACTCCTATCTGGTGGACGACCTGAAGCGGCTCGGCGTGTGGGACGCGCGCACCCGGGAGGCGCTGCGCGAGGCGAGCGGCTCGGTGCAGCACCTCACCTGGATCCCCGAGGACGTACGGCGGCTCTACCGCACGGCGTGGGAGATCCCGCAGCGCGGTCTGATCGACATGGCCGCCGCGCGCACGCCGTACCTGGACCAGGCGCAGTCGCTGAACCTCTTCCTGGAGACACCGACGATCGGCAAGCTCTCCTCGATGTACGCGTACGCCTGGAAGTCCGGGCTGAAGACGACGTACTACCTGCGGTCGCGTCCGGCGACCCGCATTGCCCGCGCCGCCCGGGCGCAGCAGCCCACCGTCCCCGTGCAGGCCACCCCGGATCCCGAAGCGGTCGCCTGCTCCCTTGAGAACCCCGAGTCCTGCGAGGCCTGCCAGTGATGCCCAGCACCCAGAACCTGCTCGACCCCGGCTTCGAGCTCACGCTCCGCCCCATGCGCTACCCCGACTTCTACGAGCGCTACCGGGACGCGATCAAGAACACCTGGACCGTGGAGGAGGTCGACCTCCACTCCGACGTCGCCGACCTCGCGAAGCTCACGCCCGCCGAGCAGCATCTCATCGGCCGGCTGGTCGCCTTCTTCGCCACCGGTGACTCGATCGTGGCGAACAACCTGGTGCTGACGCTGTACAAGCACATCAACTCCCCCGAGGCGCGGCTGTACCTGAGCCGTCAGCTGTTCGAGGAAGCCGTCCACGTCCAGTTCTATCTGACGCTGCTGGACACCTATCTGCCCGATCCGGACGACCGGGCCGCCGCCTTCGCTGCCGTGGAGAACATCCCGTCCATCAGGGAGAAGGCCGAGTTCTGCTTCAAGTGGATGGACTCGGTGGAGAAGATCGACCGGCTGGAGACCCGGGCCGACCGCCGCCGCTTCCTGCTCAACCTGATCTGCTTCGCCGCGTGCATCGAGGGCCTGTTCTTCTACGGCGCCTTCGCCTATGTGTACTGGTTCCGCAGCCGGGGGTTGCTGCACGGGCTGGCGACCGGCACCAACTGGGTGTTCCGGGACGAGACGATGCACATGTCGTTCGCCTTCGACGTGGTCGACACCGTGCGCAAGGAGGAGCCGGAGCTGTTCGACGAGCAGCTGGGTCAGCAGGTCACCGACATGCTGCGCGAGGCGGTCGAGGCGGAGCTGCAGTTCGCCCGTGACCTGTGCGGGGACGGGCTGCCGGGCATGAACACCGAGTCGATGCGGCAGTACCTGGAGTGTGTCGCCGACCAGCGGCTGACCCGGCTGGGCTTCGCGCCGGTGTACGGCTCGGAGAACCCGTTCTCGTTCATGGAGCTCCAGGGTGTCCAGGAGCTCACGAACTTCTTCGAGCGGCGCCCGTCCGCGTACCAGGTCGCCGTGGAGGGCACGGTCGACCTGGACGAGGACTTCTAGCGGACTCCCTGGTTCCTGTCGAGGGCCGTCCGGTCGGCGTCCGCTCGGCTGCCACCTCGTCTCACGCCGCCCGCGCGGTGTGGTGCGAGGTGGCGCCGCGGTGCGCCGGCCGTCCGGCTGGGGCACGGGAGGTGGCCCGTGTCGTGTCCCTGGCGGTCTCGGCCCGCCTGAGCTGCCGGTCGATCCGCCGGTCGTGCACGATGCCGATCACAGCGGGGAGGACCATCAGGACGAGCAGTCCGAGAACGACGAGCATTCCGATCAGTGCTTCCATGTGTGCCGTATCCATGGACACCACTGTCGCGCCTGACACTCCTTACAAACAGTGGCAGGACTGCCGCACACCCTCGATTTCCTGCCAACAGCGAGGCACACTGGAGGCATGCTCCAGAACGTGGCCGCCGTCCTCCTCGACGGTGTGAACCCCTTCGAACTCGGCGTCGTCTGCGAGGTCTTCGGCACCGACCGCAGCGACGACGGCCTGCCCGTCTACGACTTCGCCGTCGCGTCGGCCGAAGGCCCCGTGCTGCGCAGCAACACGGGCTTCGCCCTGCACGTCGAACACGGTCCGGAGCGGCTGGAGGAGGCCGACCTCATCGCCGTGCCGGCCGGGTCCTGCTACGAGGCCCGGGAGTTCCCGCCCGAACTGCTGGACGCCCTGCGCCGGGCGGTGGACCGGGGTGCCCGGGTCCTCAGCGTCTGTTCCGGGGTCTTCGTGCTCGCCGCGGCCGGGCTGCTCGACGGTCGCCGGGCCGCCGCCCACTGGCGTCATGCCGAGGCGCTGACCAGGCAGTATCCGCATCTGAAAGTCGAGCCCGACGTGCTCTACGTGGACGAGGACCCGGTGATCACCTCCGCCGGCACCGCCGCCGGGATCGACGCGTGCCTGCATCTGGTCCGCAAGGAGCAGGGCCCGGAGGTCGCCAACAAGATCGCCCGGCGGATGGTGGTGCCGCCGCACCGCGACGGCGGCCAGGCCCAGTACATCGAGCGCCCGCTGCCGCAGCCCGGCGGCGACACCGTGGCCGAGGTGCTGGTGTGGATGGAGCAGCACCTCGACGAGGAGGTCACCGTCGAGCAGCTCGCCGCCCGCGCCCACATGTCGCCGCGCACCTTCGCCCGCCGCTTCCAGCAGGAGACCGGCACCACGCCCTACCGCTGGATCCTGCGCCAGCGCGTGCTGCTCGCCCAGCGTCTGCTGGAGGGGACGGACGAGACGGTGGACGCGATCGCGAGCCGCACCGGCTTCGGCAACGCGGCGGCGCTGCGCCACCACTTCGTGCGGGCCGTGGGCACCACCCCGCAGACCTACCGGCGCACGTTCAGGGGCCCTGAGGCCGCCTGAACGCGCGCCGCGCGCTGCCGGTCAGCGGGGCAGCGCCCGCAGCATCAGCCGCCGCGGCCGGAGGGTGATGCCGATCCGGGGCCGCGTGTCCGAACCGGGTGCGTGCTCGAACCGGAAGGCGGAGGCGATCGCCGCGGTGATGAGCGTGAGCTCGGCCATCGAGAAGTGGTCGCTCGGACACTTCCGGTTGCCCACGCTGAACGGGCTCATCGCGTACTTGGGCACCTCCTTGGACCGCTCCGGGAGCCAGCGGTCGGGGTCGAACTCCTCGTGCCGCTCGTAGGAGCGCCGGTCGCGCTGGATGGCGTACGGGCTGTAGATGAGGTCCGCGCCCTTGGGAATGCGGTATCCGCCGAGTTCCGTGTCGGCCACCGCCCGGCGCGTCAATATCCATACGGCCGGATACAGCCGCATGGTCTCGGTGACCACATTCGCGGTGTACGTCAGCTTCCGGACGTCCTCGAATGCGACCGGGCGGTCACCCACGACGGCTTTCACCTCGTCGCGGATCCTGTCGCCCAGCTCCGGGTGTTCGGTGAGAACCAGGAGCAACGACATGATCACTGATCCGACGGTTTCGCTGCCGGGGGTGAGTATCGCGATGACCTGGTCGTGGATCTCCTGTTCCCCGATGGGCTCGCCATTCTCGTCCGTCGCCTCCAGCAAAGCCGTCAGCAAATCGTCCGGCTTTTGACCGCTTGCCCGGCGGTCGGCGACGATCTCGTCGACCAGGAGGTGCAGATCGGCCAGCGCCCGGTTGAATTCCCGGTTGGCCGGAAGCGGCACCCGATAAAGCGGTCCGAGCGGGACCACCATGCGTTGGTACATACCGCTGAACAGCGTGGCGAGGGAGGCGCAGATCCGCTCCGCCCGGGCGTCCATGTAGCTGCCGCGCATCAGACAGCGGGCGGCGACCCGCACGGCCACCCGGAAGGACTCGGCGGTGACGTCCAGGACCTCGCCGGAGCGCCAGCGCTCCACGAGCGCGTACGCCTCCTCCGCCATGATCGGCCCGTACGCGGGGATCGCGTCGAGCCGGAACGCGGGCTGGATGGTCCGCCGCTGGCGCCGGTGCAGCGGCCCGTTGGCGGTGGCCACGCCCTCCTTGCCCAGCAGGCTCTCCAGGGACTCCCACAGCGGCCCGGCGATGATGTAGTCGGGGCTCAGCGCCACCGCCCCCGTCAGGGCCGGCGTGGTGACGGCGTACACCGTCTTGGGGCCGAGCCGCAGCCGTACGACGTCGCCGTGGTCGCGCAGCTGTGCCAGGAACGCCAGCGGGTCGCGGACCAGCTTCCAGCCGTGGCCCAGGACGGGGACACCTCCGCCCGCCACCGGCGGCTCGCGCAGTTCGGTTACTCCGGACACTCCGGGTGCTTCGGGTGCTTCGGATGTTTCGGGCTTGACGGACTCGACGGTCATTTCTCACCTGCCGCTTCGTTGTTGACGTACGGGGGCGTGGACCGGTCGTCCCAGCTGTCGACCATGTACCGGCCGGACTCGTGATGGAACCAGTAGACGGAGCTGAACCAGTTCCGCATATTGCCGAGGCAGGCTCGCACGGCGCCGCTCAGTTCCTTTCCGCCCACCGTGCCGTCGTCGAGCGTGTCGGCGAACCGTAATGCGTCGCTCTCCGCGTCGAGGAATGCGGTGATGCATTCCTCGACGCGGCGCCGGACTTCGACGATCGCCTCCTCGAGCGTCAGCCCCTCGTGGGTGATGAGACTGATTCCGAGATTGTGGACCTCATTGCCCGCTATTTCCTTCGGCAGCGAGCAGAGGTCGTTGTACCAGGCGGCGAATTCCTGACTGAGCAGTGCCGCCCGTGCATACGCCGGGTTCTCCCGTACCGCCACGGGGAGTTCATGCCCCGCGCTCGGTTCCAGGAGATCGGTCCATATCCAGTGTGCGAAGGTGAGCCGGCGCAGTTCGAGGTATTCCCCGACCGTGGGAACCACCCCGTGCGTACGGTTGTGGAATTCGCGGTCGTAGGCCTCGATCACCTCGTGGAAGTGCCCGGCGAACCGGTCGTTCCAGCTGCCGGGCAGGAAGGCGTACAGCCGCAGCACACTGTCCGAGAAGCCCGCCACCAGTGGGTCGGTGTGACCCAGGTGGTCCCCGGGACGGTCGAGGGCGGTGTGCAGCAGGTCCTTCAGCCGCCGCCAGGCGGTGGGGCGGCCGTGCACGATGTCGCGGTCGTGCCGGTCGTCCCAGACGAAGAACCACGCGCTGTAGTCGGCTATCGCCTGCAGGACCTCGTCGGCGGCGCCTATGTAGTAGCCCGCCATGAGGTCGGTGTAGCACAGTCCGTCGGCATATTCCGCGACCTTGTCCGCCGGCATGAGCCGTTTTTCGAGCAGCCACGCACGGGTGTTCTCCTGGAGCGTCGGCCAATACGGATGGAGTCGGCGCGGAAACGCCGCCTCGATCAACGGGAGAGACAGCGACGGTGGAACTGCGATGGCGCTCGGTGCCGATGTGGTGCCGTGTGACAAAGCATGCACGAACAATCCCCTCTCAGCCGCCAGTTGACGTGCACCCGTCCCCCGTGCCGGGCGTACGCCGGTGTTGCGCATCCACGTACATCCATTCAGCACCACAACTGACCGTTCTGGGAACGGATTTGCTTCTTTCACTACCCCTGGATGCCGAGAATCTCCCCTTGTGTGTCTGATTCTGGATCAGTAGACGGCAGCAGGGGATCGAACGTGTGACGAACACACGAACGGCGTCCGGCCGGGCAGCAGGCCCGATCGGACGCCGTTCGCGTACGGTTCGAGAAGATCAGTCGTTCGCCACGACGGGGTAGCGGGGCTCGTTCTCGGCCATCTGCCGCAGCGCGTCCTTGCGTTCACGCTTCGACAGCCGGTCGATGTACAGGTAGCCGTAGAGGTGATCGGTCTCGTGCTGCAAACAGCGCGCGAAGTACCCGGTGCCGCGCACCTTGATCGGGTTGCCCCGCTCGTCCTGCCCCGTCACCTCGGCGTAGTCCGGCCGGGCCAGCGGCGCGTACGCGGTCGGCACGGACAGACAGCCCTCGTTGCTGTCGTCCAGCCGGCGCTTCTCGGCGGGCAGTTCGACCAGCTTCGGGTTGCACACCACGCCGACATGGCGCACGCCCTCGTCGTCCGGGCAGTCGTAGACGAACACCTTCAGATCGACGCCGATCTGATTGGCGGCCAGGCCCACGCCCTCGGCGGTGCGCTGGCTGGCGAACATGTCGTCCACCAGCTTCAGCAGCTCGTCGTCGAACTCCGTGACGTCCTTGCACTCCTTGTGCAGCACCGGGTTCCCTACGACCGTGATCGGACGGGAGGTCCCCCGCTCACGGTAGGCGGCCTCACGCTCCTCGCAGTCCTCCGTGTCGATGACATACCCCTCGTCGTCGACGGGGAGCACGCCCACGCGCTGCTGATCGGTGTCCTGCTGAGCCATGCCGACGTAAGCCTTCCTAGCAAAAACGGGGGTTTCAGTGCTGATACAGGGTACGTGCAAGCGCCCCTTCAGGGGTGCGGGGCTGTGTCTGATATGCGGCTTCCGCCGCGTGGGCGCGACAGGCCCCCACGCCCCCGCAGTCGGCGAAGTACCTAGCAGACCTCTTCGAGATCCCGCCAATCCCTGGAGTCCGGACTGTCCGCGACCCATCCGTCCAGCAGCCCACGGACCAGCGCGGCCGGCGCAGCCACCCCGCACTCCCGCTCCGGCACCCACAGCTGCCCGTCCGTCCGGTGTCCCAGCGGCCCGGGATGCCCCGGCTCGCTGTGATCGTGCGGGTCGAGGTGCTCACCCTCCCCCTCGTCGGACGGCATCCGCGACTCCGAGCACATCCGGCACAGCAGCCTCACCGACGACGACCAGTCCTCCGCCGCGAACCCGGCGTCCGCGGCCAGCTGCTCCAGCGCGTCCCGGTCGGCCTCGCTCGCCGCCTCCAGCAGCACCACCCACGTCGGCACGGGCGAGGGCGCCCACAGCTCGATCTCGTCGAACACCGGGTAGGTGTGGCCCGCGGCGGTGCTGCGCTCCCCGTGCGGCACCCCGTCGTGCAGGACGACCTCGCCCCAGCGCCGCCCCGAGGACGGCAGCGGGATCGACAGCACCTCGATCCTGGCCGGGTCCAGCCGCCGCCCCCACACGACCTCGGCCTCACCCTCCGGTGACAGCCGCACGGCCGCACTGCCCAGGTCCATGCCGAGCGGCTCACCGGAGTCCGTGGCGGCGCCGGGCACCTTCAGCCCGTAGGCCTGCCAGGCGCGGCGGGCCAGCGGCCAGTCCTGCAGGGCGGTCGCGGCGATGCCGACGTTCCACCAGTCGGGCGCCCCGGTGTCCCGGTCGAGCAGGGCCACCGCCCTGAGGCCCGCGGCCCGCGCCTGCTCCCAGTCGTGCCGGAACTTGTGCAGCAGCGCGAGATTGAACCAGGACTCCGACAGCCAGGGCTCCAGATCGGCGGCACGTGTCAGCAGTGCGCCGGCGTCCTCGTAACGGCCGTCGCCGATGAGCGTGAACGCGCGGTCCGTGGCCTGCCGCCAGGAGGCGGAGGGCCGGTGCCGTCCCTTGCCGAAGATCCTCACGATTCCCGCCTGCCAGTTCCGTGCGGTGGGCTGGCTGTTCCTTGCTGCGCCCCCGGACACCCTCTTCTTCGCATCCAACCACGTACGGCCACAAGGGCGCTCATTACCCATGGGTTACCCAGCCCGGGCCGGGGTCAGACCGTGTCTCCCGCCGTCTCATGCGTGGCCCTCGCCACGCTCAGCCCCTCGGCTCACGCATCACCTCCGTGTTCCGCGACAGCACGCGGGCCAGCGACTCGACCACCTCCGGCGCGTACTCACCGGCGGCGCCGAGCCGCAGCTCCTCCAGCGCGGTGAGCGGCCCGCCGGGGCCTCCTTCCCGGGACTTCTCCTCGTACGCGTTCACCGCCCGGACGATCCGCGCGGCGAGCGGCTGATCCCGGTGGGGGTCGGCCTGTTGTTCGACGATCCGGGCGACCTGCGGGTCCACCCCGGTCTGGCGTACGACGGCGCCGCCCAGCAGAGCGATCCGCCGCTGCTCGGTGCGCGGCAGGCCGGCGGTGGCGCCCGCGGGCACCGGGTCGACGAGGCTGAGCTGGCCGATGTCGTGCATGAGGGCGGCGTACTCCAGCACGGTCAGCTCCGGCTCGGTCAGCCCCAGGTCCCGGCCGACCGCCTGGCTGAGCGCGGCGACGCGGCGGGCGTGCCCGGCCGGGGTGTATCCGGCGATCTCGGTGGCGCGCGCCAGGGAGGCGATGGTCTGCCGGTAGGTGGCGCGGACGGCGGCGTAGCGCCGGTGGGACAGCTGGGCCAGCAGCAGCGGTACGGAGAAGACGGGCAGCGCCCACAGTCCCACCACGGCGACCGCGAGCGCCATCACCGCTCCGGTCGCGATGACCGCGGCACCGATGCCGGGCACCGCGCGCAGTTCGTCGCGCAGCACCGGCCCGAAGGGCCACCCGTGACGGGAGTGGGCCAGCGCGGCGGCGAGCACGGCGTCGCACAGCGCGGTCAGGGACAGCAGGGAGAGCAGCAGCAGCGCGTAGGCGGGCCCGCCCCATGCGTCGAACGCCCCCCGGTGGTACAGGGGCTGGAAGCAGACGGCGACGAAGCCGACGGTGAGGACGCGACGTGCCAGGTGGTCGAGGGTGGGCCCGTGGCCGCGTCCGACGTGCGGCACGCTGCCGAGCAGGGACGCCGCGAGCACCACGGTGACGACCTGGGCGGCGCCGTGCGCCGTGGGGTGCCCCCCGCCCCCGCCGAGCAGCGCGTACGCCAGGGATCCCGCGGCGGCCAGCGGTGCGGCCTGGCGGATGTGCGTGCGGCCCCGCCGGGTGAGCTCGCCGACGGCGACGAGAACTCCGAAGGCGAGGGCTGTGCCGCGGTCCTCGACGCCGTTCCACAGGGTGGCGCCGAGGCAGCCGCCCGCGAGGACGGCGGCTGCCCCGTGCACGACGGTGTGCAGGCGGGGGCGCTGGGTCATCGGCGCGCTCCGGGCCGGTCGGTGACCGGCGTGGCGGGCGGGGGCACGAGGGCGGACGGCGCGTCGTCGGCGGTCACGGCGGGATGCCAGCCGAGCCGTCCGATCACCCGGACCAGGGCGGCCACCATCCGCGGGTCGAAGTGGGCCCCGGCACACCGCTGGAGCTCCTCCAGCGCCACGGGCACGGGGCGGGCCCGGCTGTAGGAGCGGGTGGAGGTCATCGCGTCGAAGGCGTCGGCGACGGCCACCACCCGTGCCGACTCCGGGATCTGGTTGCCTGCCAGCCCGTAGGGGTAGCCGGTGCCGTCCAGGCGTTCGTGGTGGTGCAGCACCGCCGCGCGGGCCTCGCCGAGGAAGGCGATGCCCCGCACCATCTCGTGCCCGTACTCGGGGTGCAGTTCGATCACCCGCCGCTCCTCGGGGGTCAGCGGCCCGTCCTTGGTGAGCAGCCGGGTGGGCACGCCGAGCTTGCCGACGTCGTGCAGGATGCCCGCGAAGCGCAGTACCTCGACGCGTTCGTCGTCCATGCCCAGTTCGCGGGCGATCATCATGGAGGCCTGTCCGACGCGTTCGCTGTGCCCGCGCGTGTAGCCGTCCTTGATGTCGACGGCCTGGACCAGGGCCCGGATCGTCGCCTGGTGAGCGGCCCGCTCGCGGTGGTACTGGGCGAAGGCCCACCACGAGACGCCCATCGGCAGCAGCACCAGCAGCGCGGCCACGGGGCCGTAGGGACTCCGCCACAGCAGCGCCATCATCAGTCCGGCGAGTCCGTGCACGGTGAGCGGCGCGAGGGACCTCGGGAAGAGCCGCCACCAGGCCGTGGGGCCGGACGTGCGCCGCGTGCGCCGCAGCGGTGCGCCGGAGGTCAGCGTGAGGATGGCGCAGTCCAGGAGGGTCAGCACCAGGCTGAACGCCAGAACCGCGGCGCCGGCGGCGCCGAGTGCCGCGGGCATGTCGCAGTCGGCGACCGCCTCCCGGCCGCCCACCGCCCGGTGGACCCGGCTCGCGGCCCACACGGCGAGGACCAGCTGACCGGCCCGCCAGATCCGCCGGGGCAGGAACGGCCGCTGGTCCACCGGGGCGAGCAGGGCCCCGGGCAGCGCGACCAGCGCGGCGGCGTGCGGCGGCAGCAGAAAGGCCCCGGCCAGCAGCACGGGGTAGAAGGTGCCGCCGGGGTTGGCGGCACCGATGGGGGCCGACCGGGCGAGCCGCTCGCAGCCGGCGTAGAGCGCCGCGAGCAGGGCGGCCGGCCACCACCAGGTGGGAGCGGCCGGTATCGGGAGCGGCAGGAGGCAGAGCAGTGCCAAGAGGGCGACACCCGCCACGCAGACGCGGGCTCGTGCCGGTAACGCCTCCATGAGCCCCTCCCCGACCGTGCGGGCCGCCCTCGGCCCGCCGCCTGTCAGGTTCCGGAGCCTAGGACGGCGGAGGGTGCCTCCGCGGGCCGATAACCCGCGGATTAGCACGTACGAGTGACGCCAGGGGCGTCAGGACTCCTGGGGTGTGGCCGGTGTGGCCGGTGACGCCGTGACGTCCTGGTCGGGCACCGCCTGGCCGGAGCGGATCAGCTCGATCCGGCCCATGACCTTGGAGCGCAGGTCGCCCGGCACGTCGTCATGCCCGCAGCACCGCTTCACGAGCTTCTTCACGGCCTGCTCGAGGCCGTACTTCTCCAGGCACGGCGAGCATTCCTCGAAGTGGTGCTCGAACTTCACGCAGTCCGAGTCCGGCATCTCACGGTCGAGGAACTCGTAGAGATGATCGAGGATTTCGCTGCAATCCGTCTCGTGCGGCTCTCCGCAGCTCATGACCCCGAGCCTTTCGCTTCGTTCGACTCTCCGGCGCCGGCCGGGACCAGTCCGCGGTCGCGGGCGTAGTCCTCCAGCATGCCGCGCAGCTGACGGCGGCCACGGTGCAGCCGGGACATCACCGTACCGATGGGTGTCCCCATGATGTCCGCGATCTCCTTGTAGGCAAAGCCCTCGACATCGGCGAGATACACGGCGATGCGGAACTCCTCGGGGATCGCCTGGAGCGCTTCCTTCACGTCCGAGTCGGGCAGGTGGTCCAGCGCCTGCGACTCCGCGGAGCGCAGCCCGGTCGACATGTGCGACTCGGCGCGGGCGAGCTGCCAGTCCTCGATGTCCTCCGCGGCGCTGCGCTGCGGCTCGCGCTGCTTCTTGCGGTAGGAGTTGATGAAGGTGTTGGTGAGGATCCGGTACAGCCACGCCTTGAGGTTGGTGCCCTCGCGGAACTGGTGGAACGACGCGTACGCCTTGGCGTAGGTCTCCTGCACCAGATCCTCGGCGTCGGCCGGGTTGCGCGTCATGCGCAGCGCGGCCGAGTACATCTGGTCGAGGAACTCGAGCGCGTCCCGCTCGAAGCGCGCACTGCGCTCGGCGGTCGACTCCGCACCCGTGCCGCCCTGGCCCTCGGGCTGCTCCGCCTGGCCGTGTTCGGTCCCTGCGTCGGTACCGGGAACCGGACCCACCTCCTCCAGAGTTGTCGTGAGACCGAGGCCGGCCCCACCCGAATCGGAGGATAGACGACGATCCGGTCCGCCCGCCGCCCGAATAGGGGCGGTCCTGGCCGCGTGCAGCACCGTCCAGTCCAGGTCGGCGCGAGTGGTGCGGCTAGGGCATTGGATCGAACCCATGCGGCGGACTCCCTCTCTCACGGCTGCTGTGCCTGCGGCCGGCACATACGTCCGCTCCAACAGCGGGGGCCGTCCGGGCATTCCCGGGCCGTCACCCGAGTGAGCCGGTCCACCTCACCACCGCGTCCGTGACCACCGCCAGGGCCTCCTCCTGGGTGAGGTCCGCCCGTTTCGGCACCGCGAAGCCGTGATCGCCGTACGGCACCTCCACCAGGTCGTACGACCCGTCGGGGAACTCCTCGGGTCGGCCGAACGGGTCGTTGCCGCCCTGCACGACGAGCGTGGGCACCCCGGCTCCGAGCAGTTCCCCGGCGCGGGACTTCTCCGGCTTGCCCGGCGGGTGCAGCGGGAAGCTCAGGGCGAGCACGGCGCGGGCGCCCAGCTCACGGGCGGTGCGGCAGGCGACGCGGGCCCCGGCGCTGCGTCCGCCGGAGATCACCGGCAGGCCGGGGGCGGTCAGCGCCGGCCAGATCCCGCGCCAGCCGGCATCCAGCGTCTTCGGAGCGGGGGCGACCTTCTTGCCGGCCACGCGCCAGGGCTGCTCGACCAGGGCCACGGTGACGCCGTGCGCGGGCAGCACGGCGGCGAGTCTCCTCAGGTCCCGGGCCTCGATGCCGCCGCCGGCGCCGTGGCTCGCGGCGAGGACGAGGCGGGGCTTCGTCGTGGCGGCGTGCCAGGTGATGCGGGCGGGGCCGGCGTCCGTGCCGACGGTCTCGATGGTCACATCCGAAGCGGTGGTCACATCAGAAGAGTGTGCCCTCCTCGGGGGCCGGCAGCTCCTTCAGCAGCTCCGGTCCGTTGTTGCGGACGTTGCTGACCGCCGTGCCGACCGGGAAGGCGCGCATCAGTCCGGCGGGCGGCGGGGCGAGCAGTTCGCGCAGGTCGTCGGGGTCCGTGCGGGCCGGGTCGAGCCAGGCGTCCCAGCGGTCCGGGGTGAGCATCAGCGGCATCCGCGGGTGGATGTCGGCGAGCGCCCGCGGCCCCTCCTCCGGGGCCACGGCGAGCGGGGTCCGCTCCGCCTCGGTGGTGATGACCGAGCAGGTCGCCCACCAGGCCAGCGGGTGGTCGTCGGGCAGTGTGCGGTCCCGCCAGAACTCGTACAGCCCTGCCATCGCGAACACCGAGCCGTCCGCCGGCGTCACGAAGTACGGCTGCTTGCGGGGCCGCTTGCGCTTGCCCTCGACCTCCAGGTCCCGCTCCTGGGTGCCGGTGACCCACTCGTAGTAGCCGTCGGCGGGCAGGATGCAGCGCCGGGTGGCGAAGGCACGGCGGTACGACGGCTTCTCGTGGACCGTCTCCGCGCGGGCGTTGATCATCCGCGCGCCGCCCTCGGGCGTCTTCGCCCAGGAGGGGACGAGGCCCCACTTCAGCTTGCGCAGCTGCCGGACCGGCCGTGGGTCGGGGGTGTCCTTCAGGGGGCGGTCCAGGACGGCGTAGACCTCCTTGGTGGGGGCCACGTTGTAGTCGGGCTCGAGTGCCTCCTGAGGCTCCCACTTCTCTATCTCGAAGATCCCTGCGAGATCCTCGGGCCTGCGACTCGCCGCATACCGTCCGCACATACCGTAACCACCCCTCCGACCTGCGGAAACGCTAGATCATGCCGCTTGAGCGCGGTCGTGGCGTACCAGTGTCGCAGGTCGTGGGGCGGCCGAGGGGGCGGAACCCGTGCGCCGACGCGGCGGAACCTCCCGCTCCGGGACCCGCGGTGCGCGGGGCGTGCGGCGATCAGGGGCCGGGGTCCGGATCGTGCGGCGGGTCGACGTGCCGGGGGCGGTCGGTGGCGAGCAGGCCGTACTGGGCGGCGCGGACGCCCGCCGCGAAGCGGCTGGTGGCACCGAGCTGTTGCATCAGGTCGGCGATCAGCCGGCTGACGGTGCGTGGCGAGACCCCGAGGGTACGCGCGATCGCCTCGTCCTTCATGCCGTCGGCCAGCAGCTGCGCCAGGGTGCGCTGCTCGTGGGAGAGACCGGACGGGGAACGCTCGCCGTCCGGCGAGAACGGGGTCGCCCCGCGCCAGGTGTGCTCGAACACCGCGGCGAACGCGTTCACCAGCACCGGGCTGTGGATGGTGAGTTGGGTGCCCGGCTCGCCCGCCGACGAGGACAGCACGGCGAAGTCGGAGTCGACGATCAGCATGTTCAGCGGGATGACCGAGGCGAGCCTCAGGTCCACGTTCTGTGCGGCCAGGCGGCTGAAGGTGTCGTAGGAGCCCGGCGAGACGGAGTCGCGGCGGAGCCGGATCGAGCGGATCCGGATGCCCCGGTCGAACATCCGCTGCCGGAGCGGGCCGAGCCTGCGGCGCAGCCGGACGGGGAGCGCGCTCTCCGCGTAGGCCGTGCGCAGGGTGGAGCGCGCCGAGTCGGTCACGTCGTACAGCGCCTGCACCATCTCGTCCACGGTGCTGACGGAGGTGACCTCGACGCGGGACTGCGACGAACCGGTCGCCGGGAGGTAGACCTCCAGCAGCGTCTCCAGCACCTCGTGCATCTGGCGGGACTTCTCCAGGCTGCGCTGCGCCAGATCCTGCTGCCGCCGGAGCGCCCGCAGCAACGCGAATCCCGGATCCACCGGTACGACGCGGTCGCCCGACTCGGTCGGCCAGTTCACCAGCCCGAGACGGCGCAGCGAGGCCCAGGTCGCACGCGCCTCGGAGCGCGACAATCCGAAACTGTCGGTCAGCTCTTCCGGATCGGAATCCCCGCGTTCTCGCAACTCCATATAAACAGCGAGTCGTGAGACCTCGGACGCCTGCGCATCCGCGCCTGATTCACCCTTTCTCACAAGACCGTCCCCCGGTGAATGAGTTTTTTGGTGCTACTGCTCCTGTCGCACGGTGGGCACTCTAACGGCACCTCGATTCGCCGGGCAGGCTCATTTCGAGGTTCGAGCGATCTTGTGACGCCACAGGTCGGGAGCGGGGCGGGGGCCTGGCCGCCGCGCGAGGCGGGTGAGAGCCAGGTCACTCGGGTCACAGGAAATGCGTCACATTCGGCGACCGGTCCGGTGGCGAGGTTTCGCCATGGCGGAAGCCAGCCAGTGCTTATTACTGCGCCCTGTGGATCTTCGTCACTAACCTGGGAACCACGGGGATCGAGCACGGCGCGTCTTTCGGTATCCGCGTCGCGGGCCTTTCACCATCCCCGGTAATTCAGCGGCAAGTGCGCCGAGCACAAAAGGCGGGGGAATGAACAACACGGCCATGGCCCAACCAGTCGACAAGCTGATCCTGAGCGCCCAGGCGGGCAACCGCCGCGCGCTGAACGATCTGCTGCTGCACATCACGCCGTTCGTACGACGGCTGTGCTCCTCGGTGGACGCCACCCACCGGCCCGAGGCGGTACAGGAATCCCTGCTCGCGGTGTTCCGCGGGCTGCGCACCCTCCGCGAGCCCGCGGCGTTCTACGGCTGGGTGCGCGCCGTGTCGGTACGGGAGGCCGCGCGGGTCGCGCGTCGCGCGGGACAGGCCGCGACCACCGAACTGACCGACCAGCCGTCCGCGGCCGACCCCTCGCTCGGGGTCGCCATAGCCGACGTCCTCGAGCGGCTGCCCTCGCACCAGCGGGACATCCTCACGCTGCGCGCGGTGTACGGCCTCGAGGAGCGGGAGGCGGCACGGGTGCTCTCCCTGCCCGTCGGTACGGTGCGCTCCCGGCTGCACCGCGCCCGGCGGAGCTTCCAGGACGCCTGGCGCTGATCCGGCACCGGGTGGTACCGGATCAGCCGGTCCCGTCCGGCGGGCGGTCGGTGACGGTCCAGGTCAGGACCGCGCCGACCGCCCAGCGGGCGTTCACGTGCAGCACCCGCTCCGGGCATCCGCGCGCCCAGGCGGTCCATCCCCCGGGCACGGGACGGACCGCGATCCCGCGCAGGGTCGTGGGCCGCCGCGGCGGCGGTAGCAACCCGTACAGCGCCTTGAACGCGGACTCCTTCGCGGAGAACAGCTCCCGCAGAAGGCGTTCGCGCCCCTCGAGCTCGCCGTGCGGAAGGAGCTGTTCGTCGCCACCGAGCACCACGCGGGCGGCGGACAGCGGCAGCGGGTGGCGTTCCAGGTCGACGCCGAGTGCGGCGCAGCGGGCGGCCGGGGCGGCCAGCGCGACGGCCACGCCGCCGGAGTGGCTGAGCGAGCCGACGCTGCCCGGCGGCAGCTCGGGCCGTACTCCGTCCGCCTGGTACGGAATCTCCCCGGCCACGGGCAGCCCGGCTCGCCCCAGGGCCCGACGCAGGGCACGCCGCCCGGCAAGGAACTCCAGGCTCCGCCCGGACGGCAGAGCAGCACACAGCCGCTCCTCGACCGGACCGGCCGGCCCCAGCCCCGGTTCCGTCACCGCGGCAAGCCCGAGCCCGAGCGCAAGCCCGGGGCCGACGGACGCGGGGCGTGGGTCGGCTCCCTCGACGACGGGGCGCAGTGCGCGGAGGGCCCGCAGCAGGCCGGATCCGTCGTCGAGCGGCGGCTTCAGCGGCAGCGGGCCCGTGCCCCGGCGTTCGCTCGCGACCTCGCCTTCATCCGGGCCCCCGCCTTCACTCGCGCTCCCCCGTTCGCGCACCCGCCCCCGCCTTCCCTCGCAGTGCCCGCGTCAGCAGTGCTCGCGCAACCGGGGCGGCCAGTCGGTCGGGTCGTCGGGGAGGTAGCCGCCGAGCCATTCCGCCCAGCGTTCGAGGCCGAAGGCCCAGCACACGGAGAAGCCCGGGTGGCCGTCGAAGGTGATGTCGAAGCCCTTGCCGAAGTGCTGGTTGTGGTAGTTGAGCGAGGAGACCGCGACGCCCGAGCCGTCGTGCGCCATCCGCCCCACCAGCTCGTACTTCACGTCCATGGCCGCCTGGTACTGGGCCAGTTGAGGGCGGGCCTTGGTGAAGAACGGGTCCGAGGCGGGCTGCACCTTGCACGGCAGGCCCAGGCTGTCGGCGAGCGAGAGCAGCTCCTCCAGGACCCGCGCGTGGAAGGCGCGGGCCGCCGGCCGGTCACCGATGTACACGATCTCGCGCATGCTGAACGACCAGCGGCGGGTCGGCGAGGTGTCCGCGGTGGTCCTGCCCTCGTAGCGGCTGCACTGCCCCGTCGCCGTGACCGTCAGCGGCTCCGTCAGGCGCGCGCCCTGGAACCGTTCGAACAGCCCCAGGCACACGGCGGGTGCGAGAGCGACCGAGGTGAACTCCAGCTCGGCCACGCGGCCCGCCTGATCGGTCGCGCTGCCGAAGCGGTCGAGCGCGTCCAGGTCGGGGCGCACGACTCCGGCGGCGGTGATGTGCTGCGGGAAGTTGCCGGTGTAGCCGGCCTTCTCCAGGGTGGTCCAGGGCAGCAGCGCGGGCACCGTGTACTCGGCGGCACCGAGCCGGCCGGCGATCTGCCCGAGCAGCCGTTCCAGGGCGCGGACGAGCAGCGCGTTGCGCGGGCCGCTGACGAACAGGCCGGGGCCGATACGGCCGTCCGCCGGGGTGTCGCCGAGCGGGCCGGGGTCCGCGGGCGGCGCGGGCTCGGCCGCCAGGTCCCAGCGGTCCAGGCGGGTCCGCTCGGGCCGCTGCGCAGCGCCCGCGAACCGCTTGAACGCCTCGCCGAGCAGCCGCTCGACACGGTCGGCCTGCGCCTCGTCCGCGGCGCCGAACTCGATCCGGGGCACCGGCTCCAGCCGGATGTCACCCCCGGCGGTGCCGTCCAGGCAGTAGCGCAGCATCGCGCCGAACTCACGGCGGTCGTCGGGGTGCAGCTCTCCCGGAGCCTGCCAGGTCCGCCGGACCGGGGCAGCGGTGTCAGTCATGGTCGTCAGCCTTTCTCGTCACGCACGGGGCACACCGCCGACCGGCTGGGGCCGCCGTGCGAGTCGGGCGAGGACGTTGCCGATCAGCAACAGTCCGTGATCGTCGAACTGCGTCATCAGGGACTCGGGGTGGAACTGCACGCCCGCCAGCGGCCGGCTGACGTGCTCGACCGCCATGACCACTCCGTCCGGGCAGCGGGCGGTGACCCGCAGGCCGGGCGGCAGGGCGGCGTCGTCGGCGTACAGGGAGTGGTAGCGGCCGGCGGTGAACCGGGGTGGCAGGCCGCGCAGCAGCTCACCGCCGTCGCCCACCAGCGAGACCCGCGACGGCTTGCCGTGGACGGGGCGGTCGAGCACGCCGAGGCGCCCGCCCAGGTACTCCACGAGGGCCTGCATGCCGAGGCAGACGCCGAACACCGGGATGCCGTGGTCCTCGGCGATGCGCAGGGTGCCCGCGATGTCGTGGTCCACGGGACGGCCGGGGCCCGGCGAGAGCACGAGCAGGTCCGGAGCGACCTCCGCCACCAGGGACTTGTCGAAACCGCTGCGGTACGTGGAGACGTGCGCGCCCGCCTGCCGGAAGTAGCCGGCGAGCGTGTGCACGAAGGAGTCCTGGTGGTCGACCAGGAGCACCCGGGGCCGGTACGCGGTGCCGTCCGCGCTCGTCGGGGGCACGGCCGTCAGGGGGGCCTGGCTCGTCCGGGGCTCCGGGGACGGCGCGGCAGCGGACGCGCCGTCGAGCACGTCGAGGAGCGCCTTCGCCTTGAGCTCGGTCTCCCGCTCCTCGGCCTCGGGCACCGAGTCGTACAGCAGGGTCGCGCCGGTGCGCACCCGGGCGCGGCCGTCGCGCACGTGGACCGTGCGCAGGGTGAGGCCGGTGTCCAGGGTGCCGTCGAAACCGATGCGGCCGACCGCGCCGCCGTACCAGCGGCGCGGCGAGCGCTCGTGCTCCTCCAGGAAGGCCACCGCCGCCTGCTTGGGCGCGCCCGTGACGGTCACCGCCCACATGTGGCTGAGGAAGGCGTCCAGCGCGTCCCGCTCCGGCCGCAGGATCCCCTCGACGTGGTCGACGGTGTGGATCAGCGTGGAGTACAGCTCCAGCTGGCGGCGCCCGATGACCCGTACGGTGCCGGGCTCGCAGACCCGGGACTTGTCGTTGCGGTCCACGTCGGTGCACATGGTCAGCTCCGCCTCCTCCTTCTCGGAGGAGAGCAGCGCCTTGATCTGTTCGGCGTCCTCCAGGGCGTCCCGGCCGCGCGCCGCGGTGCCGCTGATGGGCGCCGACTCCACGCGCCAGCCGGTGCCTTCGGCGGTCGTCCGCGCATGCACCCGCACGAACATCTCCGGCGAGGTGCCCACCAGGTGCTCGCCCTCACCGAGGTTCATCAGCATCTGGTACGGCGAGGGGTTGCGGGCGCGCAGCGTCCGGAACAGCTCCGAGGGCGGACGGTGCAGCGGGCGGTCGAAGGTGCGGCTGGCCACCACCTCGAACAGGTCGCCCGCGCGGAACCGCTCCCGGGCCTCGCGGACCAGGGCGGCGTACTCACCGGGTGCGTGGTCACCGCGGCCGTTCACGGGACCGCCGGTGCGGACCGGCTCGGCGGGCGTGGTCCGGGGCAGGCCGTGGGTGCTGCGGCCCTGCACGGTGAACTCGTAGCTGTGCCGCCAGGCGGTGCCGGCCACCGGGTCGGTGACGGTCACCTCGTCCGGCAGGTGCAGCACCAGGTCGCGGTCCTGCGCGGACCGCCCTCTCTGGTGCAGCGGCACCGGGTCGAAGGCGAGCACCAGGTCGTAGCCGAAGGCGCCGTACAGCCCGAGGAAGTCCCCCGGCGGGCAAGACAGCGCGTCGCGGACGGCGCGGACGAAGTCGAAGGCGCCCGGCCGGCGCGACCGGTCCTCCTCACGGATCAGGTCCTGATGCGAGGTGCTGCGCACCGCGCCGCGGAACCCCGGGCCTCCGGTGGTGAGCTCGCCTGTCTCGCGCAGCGTGCGCGAGGCGGCGGCGCGCAGCACCGGCAGCAGCACCTGACCGCGCTCGTTGAGCGCGCGGACCTCGACCGTGCGCAGCCCGCGCAGCACGATCTCGACGGGCGGGTCGGTGTAGCCGACGGCGTGCCGGCGGTAGCGGCCGGGGGACTCGTAGTCGGAGCGCAGCACGGCGCCCCGGCGGGTGTCCAGCGCGTTCTCCAGCTCCCGCAGGGCCGACTCGCCGTCGACGGCGGTGCGGGTGCGTTCGACACGGACCCCGGCCCCGGTGGTCCACCCCCGGGGCAGCGGGACGGGCAGCGGATGGGTGGTCATCGTCGGTCCAGCACCCCGTCCAGTGCCCGGATCGAACCGTCCGCCAGACCGGCGGCGAGCACGTTGCGCTTCACCTTCCAGGTGGCGGTGTGCGGCATCTGCGCCCAGGCGATGTGCACCGGCTCCGGCAGCTCGGGCAGGTGCGCGACGGCGGCCCGCCAGGCGGCGCGGTCCAGCGGCCGGTCCCGGCGGGTGCACACCACGGGGCGTACGGTCTCGCCGACCCGGACGAAGACGGCCTCGGTCAGCTCCGGCAGCGCCTCGATGAGGGAGTCCTCCGCGGCCAGCAGGCTCTCCAGGCTGTCGGTCTGGTCGAACTCGCGGTCCAGCAGGTGCACACAGCCCCAGCGGGACCGGTGACCGATGTCCTGGAGGTTCCACCAGCCGCCCTCGCACCGCTCGTCGTACAGCTCCTGCTGGCCGACGTAGGTGAGCGCGACGCCGGAGGACTTGGCCTGGATGTAGCCGTTGCGGGTGCCCTTGTCCTGGGGGCGGGGCCGGATCCGGGCCCGGGTCATGCCGGGGAAGACGAAGCCCACGCAACGTCCGTCCGCCTTGCGGATGTTGCGGCGCGTGTAGATGCGCATGGTGACCGGGCCGGTCTCGGTCTGCCCGTAGCTCTGGATGAACAGCGGGGAGCGGCGTCTGCTCGCCCCGAGAAGGGTGCGGATGCTGCGCGGGTGGATGGCGTCGAACGTGCTCATGAAGATGCGGACCCGTTCGAAGGGCCCGTCGGGGATGCCCGCCAGCTCCTCCCAGTGCAGATACATGTTGGGGTGCGCCTCGACGCAGCCCGGACGGCACTCGGAGAGCACCTCGCGCACGCTGTCCACGTCCGCGTCGGCCAGCGGCGCGATGCCGATGCCGAGCTGGAGCGCGGTGGCCAGCGCCGCGTAGGTGCGCGCGTGCACGAACGAGATGCACATCGCGAAGGTCTCGCGGTAGCGCAGCAGCTTCGCCATCCGCGCCTGGGTGTCGATGGGCAGCTGCGTTCCGCGCCGGGCGGCGGCGACCAGCTTCGGCACGCCCGTGGTGCCGGAGGTGTGCGTGATCAGCGCGGGCGCGTCATGAGGGAGGTCCGGGTACGGCGGGGCCTCGCCCGGGACGGTGCCGGCCAGCGACGGCAGCCCGGCAGCGTCGCCGTGCGCGAGGAGTACGGACGGGGCGTGCCCGCGCAGTTCCCCGAAGTGGTCGCCGGCGCCCTCCAGGACGGCCGGGTCGGTGACGAAGTGGTCGGGCTTCAGCCGGGCCGTCATCTTCACCACGGTCGGCCACTCGAGGAACGGCGCGAACATGGCGGGGACCGCGCCCACGCGGCCGATGGCGCAGGCGAGGAAGAGGATGTCGGCGTTGTGGCTCTTGAAGACGGCCACGGTGTCGCCGGGGCGCACCCCGGCGGCGTACAGCCTGGCGGCCGTGTCCTCGACCAGCTCGGCGACCTGGGCGTAGGTCGGCCTGAGCCCCAGCTCGGGCGCGAGGTCGAAGGGCCGGTCCAGGTACAACAGCGAGTCGGGGTACTTCTTCGCGGCCTGCTGGGTGATCAGGCCCAGCGTGAACAGCTTCCCGGGCTTCGGCAGATCGTCGGGCAGGGGCATGGTCGGTCTCCTCTCCTGGAGGGGACGGGAGACGGTGCGGCGTCTCGGCGGTGGTGGTCGGCGTGTGTCGGACAGGCGCTGGGGCCCGTCGTTGGATCACGTCGCAGGGAAGGGGCGGTGCCTGATCAGCGCCGCGTCTGCGGCGTGATCCGAACGGCAGGCGCTAACCCCGTGTGCTGCCGACCGGCTTGCGCGTGTTCTGGTAGGCGAAGGAGGCCCGGGCCGGGGACATGCTGCGGCCGTCGGCGTGGATGCGGTCCAGGTACCACCGCACGAAGCGGCGGACCTCCGCCCGGTCCACGTCGAAGCGCTGCGCGCCCGTGCCGCAGACGGACTCGGTGTTCGTCTGGTCGAAGTGCTTCCCGTTGATCATGTACGAGGCGTAGAACTGGATGCCCTCGTCCAGCTTCAGGTCGATCGCGGTGAGCAGTCCGCGGTTGGACACGAAGCGCGGGGTGCGCAGCCCGGTCAGCTCGAAGACCTCCTCGATGACCTCGCCGACCTTCGGCGAACCGGCGTTGTTGAGGTGGTAGACGGTGCTCAGCGGGCCCTCGCGGCCGATGGTAACGGCGTTGCGGGCGACCAGGTCGACCGGGACCAGATCGCACTCGATGTCCGGGTCGGCGATGATCGGCACCTGCCGGTGCTGGAGCAGGTTGCCGAACTCCTTCTCCACGGCCTGCCTGAAGCGCAGCACCGAGGAGACGAAGCCGTACATGCCGGTGAAGCTGGTGGCGGCGCCGGTCCCGCTGTGGCCGATGACGATCGACGGGCGCAGCACCCGCCACGGCAGGCCGGAGGCGGCGACCTCCTCCTCGCCGACGGTCTTGGTGAACTCGTAGACGTTGTTGGCCCAGTCGGTGTCGCCGGGGAACTCCTCGCGCATCACCCCGGTGCGCCTGCCCGCCACGTACGCGGTGCTGACGTGGTTGAACACCGGTTCGCCGAGCGTCTTGGCCAGTGCCAGGACGTTGCGGGTGCCGTGCACGTTCATCAGGTTGATCTCGTCGGCGTGCCGGTCCTCGTACTTCAGGGAGGCCGCGACATGCCAGAAGGTGCCGATGGTGGTGCCGCCCGCGGCGGCGCGGAACCGGTCGGCGGACTCGGCCAGTTCGTCGTCGGTCATGTCCCCGGCGACGGCCCGGGTGCGCTCCAGGATCGACGGGAGCAGGTCCGGGACGCCGTACATCTCGGCGGCGTGGCCGAGCGCGTCGTGCAGCCGACGGGTCGCGGCCTCGTCGTCGGCGCCGCGGACCAGGCACACCAGGCGGTCGGTGGTCCGCCGGAGCAGCTCCAGGGCGAAGGCGCCTCCGACGAAGCCGGTCGCGCCGGTGATCACATGGGCTGCGGGAACCGTGGCAGTCACTGTGCGGACTCCTGGGAGGTGGTGGGGAGGGTGGGGCTGTGGTGGGCGCGCAGGTGGCCGGCGATGGTGCGGAGGCTCTCGAAGACCTCCGGCGGGACGTCCATGTCCCACTCGACGGACAGCCGCTCCTCGATCCGGCCGAGGAGCTGGGTGAACGCCCAGGACTCCAGGCCGATGCTGTTCAGGGGGGTGTCGGCGAGTCCCGTCTCCGGCAGGTCGGCGCGGTCCGCGACGACCTCGCGCAGCAGCGCCCCGAGTTCCGCGATCAGCGGGTCCTCGCCGTCCGGGGACACGGCCGCGTCGCGGGCCGCCAGCGAGTCGAGGAAGTGCTGGACGCGGACCTGGAAGCCGTCGGGGTCCTCCATGTACGGCAGGTGGCCGGTGTCGTGCATCCACTGGACCTCGCAGTCCTCGATGAGACGTCCGGCCTGCGCACCGAGGTCCTGGTTCCACATCTCGTCCTTGTCACCGAGCAGCAGCAGCGTCGGCTGCTTGATGCGCGTCAGCTGCTGGGGTCCGTCGGTGACCTGGGTGGCGCACCTGAGGTTGGTGAGCATCGGGTCCGGCGGGTGGATGGCCGTGAACGCCGAGCGCAGTCCGAGGTAGCCGGTGGCGCCCATCTCGCGCATCGCCTTCTCGCTGAAGACCACCGAGTACAGGTGGTCCCACAGCGCCTGGGTCCCGCCCAGTTCCAGGGAGTTGATGCAGGCCCGCTCGGTGGCCCGGCGCCGGATGCCGTCCGAGGGCGTGCAGGACGGGCCGGCGAGGATCAGTCCGTCGACCCGTTCGGGGTGACGGGCCGCGAAGTCACGGCAGATGAAGCCGGAGGCGGAGGTGCCGAGCAGATGGGTGCGCTCGATGCCGAGGCCGTCGAGCAGCGCCCGCAGGTCCTCCACGTGGTCGTCCCAGGTCATGTCCGGGCAGACCGAGGAGGCGCCCTGGTTGCGCAGGTCGTAGGTGAGGACCCGGTTGTGCCGGGCGAGTTCGGCGGTGAAGTTGCGCCACATCGGCGCGATGATGAAGAAGTTGTTCACCAGGGTGAGGTACGGGCCCTGATCGCCCTGGATCTCGTAGTAGAGCTCGGTGTCGTCCGAGACGCGGAGCGTGCGCTCCGCGGTGTAGCGCAGGTCGAGCGTGGGTGCGCTGGTCATGGCCTTCCTTCCGGCTCAGGCGCGCAGCAGCTTCTTGAGGATCTTTCCGGCGGGACTGCGGGGCACCTGGTCGATGAACTCCAGGTGCCGGGGCCGCTTGTACGGGGCCAGGCGCTCGGCGAGGTGCGCCAGCAGCTCGGCCTTGGTCACGGCCGGCGCGCCGTCGCCGTCCGTGGGGCCGTCGCCGTCCGCCGTGCCGTCCGCCGGGCCCGTGACGACGTACGCCAGCGGCGTCTCGCCGTAGTCCGCGTCCGGGACGCCGACCACCGCCGCGTCCCGCACCAGCGGGTGGGTGAGCAGCGCGCGCTCGATCTCGGCGGGGTAGACGTTCTGCCCGGCGCGCAGGATGAGGTCCTTGCGCCGGTCGACCAGGTGGACGAGTCCGCTCTCGTCGAGGAAGCCGAGGTCGCCGGTGCGGATCCAGCCGTCGGCGGTGATCTCCTCGGTGGCGGTCGGGTCGTTCCAGTAGCCGCGCATCAGGCCGGGGCCGCGCACGGTGATCTCGCCGACGGCGCCGCGCGGCAGTTCGGTGCCCTCGTCGTCGAGGACGCGCACCGACATGCCGGGGATGACCCGGCCCGCGGGCAGCGGCCGGTCACTGCCGGGCTCGGGGTGGTCGTCCGGGCCGAGGGTGACGAACGGGCCGCCCACCTCGGTCATGCCGTAGACCTGCCGGAAGCCGCAGCCGAGCCGCTCGGCCGCCTCCGCGTACAGCTCGACGGGCATCGGCGCCGCCCCGTACATGACCTCGCGCAGGGAGCCGAGGTCATGGCTCGCGATGCCCTTGCTCTGCAACAGGAAGCGGAGCATCTGCGGCACCAGCCAGACGTGCGTGGCGCGGTGCCGCTCGATCGCCGCGAGCGCCCGCTGCGGGGTGAAGCCGGGCATCACCACGACCGTGGCTCCGGCCGCCATGTAGGTGAGGGTGATCGTCATGCTGCCGTGGTAGAGCGGGCAGCAGTTGACCAGCACCATGTCGCCGCCGGGTGCCGCCGAGGCGAGCCAGCCGAGCGAGATGGTGCGGAACGAGCCGTGGTCGACGGTGACGCCCTTGGCCCGGCCCGTGGTGGCCGAGGTGTGCAGGATCGCGGCGAGGTCGCTGTCGCTGACGTCGGGGAGCCGGAGGCCGGCGTCCGTGTCCGTGTCCGCGTCCGTGGCCGTGGCCGTGTCCGCGTTCTCGTCGCCGTCCGCCGGCGTTCCCGGCGCGGTCGCTCGCGCGTACTCCGGGCCGTCCACCGCGATCCGCAGGCGGACCGGCAGGTCGGGGTGGCGGTCGAGGAGCGCGGTCTCACCGAGGATCACGCCGGTGCCGGTGCGCCGCACGATGCCGGTCACCTCGGTCGCGGTGAGGCTGTGGTTCAGCGGTACGAACAGCGCACCGAGCTTGGCCAGCGCGAAGTACGACTCGAGGACCTCGATGCGGTCCAGGGACAGGACGGCGACCCGGTCGCCCCGGCCGACGCCGCGGGCGGCGAGCGAGCGGGCGAGCCGGTCCGTCCGGTCGTCCAGCTCGGCCCAGGTGACCGAGCGTTCGGCGTCGATCAGCGCCGTGCGGTCCGCGAAGCACTGCCGGTTGCGGTGCAGGATCTGGCCGAGCCACATCAGGCGGCTCCCTCGGCCGTGCGGCGCGCGGCGATCAGGCGCTCGTAGTCGGCGATGGAGGACAGGCCGTCCATGTCCTCCGCGGTGACCTCCACGCCGGTCCGCTCCTCGATGAGCAGGACCAGGCGGACCAGGTCGCCCGAGTCGACGCCGCTCGCGCTCAGGTCGGCGTCGGCGGCGATCTCACCGCCGAACTCGGCCATGCCGGTCAGTTCGACGAGCATTTCCCTTACGGTGCTCATGCGTTGCCTCTCACTGTGGTGCCGCTGAAGGTGTTGTCCCAGGACCCGTCGCCGACGGGGCAGTCGTGCACGGCCAGCGGGACGCCGGCCGGGACGGACCAGGGCAGGAACCGGCTCGGGACGGAACCGGCGCAGAAGTCTCGGAACTCCTCGTGGGGCGGTCGGTGCCGCTCGGAGAGGACCGCGAAGACCGGGTCGACGGGCTTGAACTCGCCGTCGTCGTCCAGGACTTCGCACCAGGCGTGCTCCGCGTCCAGGACGCCCAGGTAGCGGCCGCGCCGGGTGCGGGCCGTGAGGCCGTCCGCCTGTGCCCGGCGCTGGAGCTCCAGGGAGCAGACAGTGCAGTCCATGATCCCGAGCCGCTCGGTCTCGGCCCGGTCGGTGCGCAACCCGGGGTGCATCCACTGGAACCGGTACGGCCCGTCGCGCAACTCGGCCACCAGCGCCTCGAAGTGGCCCCGGGCGGTGGCCGACAGCAGCGGGGCGCGCCGTCCGGAGGTGGTGACGCGGCCGATCAGACGCAGCGTGGCGGCGTTCTCCACGACGAGCCGGTCGCCCTCGCGTACCGCGGGCTGCGCGCAGTCCAGTTCGTCCAGACGGCCGCCGAAGACCTCGGGGGTGGGCAGCGCGATCCGCCAGGTGCCGCCCGGACACCCGGGTTCGCGGCAGCGCAGCCGCCAGTCCAGCGTCCACCGCCGCGGCGGGGTCCAGGTGTCGGGGCTGCCCGAGGCGAACCGGAGCATCATCCGCTGGCCGGCCAGCGGGACGCTTCCGACGGCACCGGAGTAGAGCGCCACGTTCGCCAGGTCGTGGTAGTCGAAGCGCAGTTCGTCCCCGGAGCCCGCGTGGGCGAGGCCGCTTGCGGCGAGCCGGTCGAGGAGTTCGTCGGCGCAGCCGAGCAGGGCCCGCGCCTCGCCCCGGCCCACGCGTAGCTCCCGGTACCTGTCCGGCATCGGCACCAGGTCACGCAGGGCGGTCAGCCAGGGGCGCAGCGCGGGGTCCGCCGGGGAGCCGGCGGGAGTCGCCGAGGACCCGGCGGAGGTCGCCGGGGCGGCGGGTGCGCGGACGTCGGTAGCCATGGTGGCGCGGTCCTTCCGGGCGGGAGGGGTGGGCAGTGGCAGGGGCGGTGGCGGTGGGCCGCCCCAGGGGCGGGCGGCCGGGCGCTCGGGCGGTTCCAGAGCGGCGCGGGGCCTGCGCGCCGCAACGGCACGCACCGACAAGAGAGTCCGGCGAACCGGCCCGGCAATCCCTCGCCGGCCGAACTGGACCGTGTGGCGTACCCCATAGACCCGGCGGGGATAGCGGGGGCGGGCCGCGGCCTCATCACCCTCGGGGGCGTCTCGCCGTCACCCCCGTCCTGCCCCCGCTCGAAAGGGAGTTCGCGAAGTGTTCGCAAGGCTGTTGCAGCTTTTGGAGAGGGGACCGCGGCGTCTGCTCTGGACCGTCGGGGTTCTCGCACTCGTCTGCCTGGCAGGCGGCGGGGCCCAGATGAAATCCATGACCATGGGCGTGGACGACTACGACGACTCCGCGTCGGCCGCCGTCGAGGTCCTGGAGGACGTCGAGAGGGCGAGCGGCGCCAACCTCGAACAGGGTTACGTCGTCCTGGTCGAGCTGGACCGGCCCGTCGACCCGGCGTCACAGAAGCGGCCCGAACTGCTGCGCCGCGCCGTCGAGCTGATCGAGAAGCGGCCCGAGGTCGCGGGCGTCACCGACTTCGTCTCGGCCGGGAACCCGGCGATGGTGCGCGAGGACGGCAGGAGCACCTACTTCGTCGCCACCGTCCGCGGCTTCGAGCCGGGCGACGCCGTCACCAAGGCCGTCACCAGCACCCAGGACGCCATCAACGCGGACGAGCAGCTGCGTGACCGCGTGACCCTCGGCGGGCCGACCACGTCCAACGTCGAGGCCAGCGCGATCTCCAGCGAGGACCTCGGCAAGGCCGAGGCGCTCGCCTTCCCGCTCCTGCTGATCCTGCTGCTGTTCATCTTCCGCGGCGTGATCGCGGCGCTGATCCCGCTGGGCGGCGCCCTCGTCTCCATCGCCGTGGCGCTGGGCGTGCTCGGCGGCGTGATGACGGTGCTCGACCTGTCCGTCTTCGCGCTCAACCTGGTGATGGCGCTCGGCATCGGCCTGTCCATCGACTTCAGCCTGCTGATCATCTCCCGCTTCCGCGAGGAGCTGCGGCTCGGCCACGGCGTCCACGAGGCGGTCGGCCGGACCATGCGCACCGCCGGCCGCACCGTGCTGTTCAGCGGCCTGACCGTCGCCGTCGCGCTGGCCTCCCTGCTGGTCTTCCCGCAGCGGTTCCTCTACACCATGGGCATCGCGGGCATCGCCACCTCCCTCGGTGCGCTGCTCTTCGCGCTGCTCGCGCTCCCGGCGCTGCTCACCGTGCTGGGCGAGCGCATCAACGCGTGGGCGCCGAAGAGCTGGCAGCGCGCCCAGGAGCGCGGCGCGGGCAACGGCTCCGGCGGCCGCTGGTACCGCTTCTCGCACGGTGTGATGCGCCGCCCGGTCAGCGCGGCGGTGGCCGCGGGCGCGGTGCTCGTGGTGCTCGCGCTGCCCGTCCTCGGCATCAGGTTCACCGGCATCGACTCCGCCTCGATGCCCGAGGACTCCGACGCCGGCCGCGTCTACGCGACGCTGGAGAAGGACTTCCCGGGCTCCCTCCAGTCCCCGGTGCACCTCATCTCCGAGGCCCCGAAGGAGGCGGGCGCGGAGCTCACGGCCTACGGTGAGCGGCTCGCCCGCCTCGACGGCGTCGCCGCCGTCACCGCGCCGCGGCCGATCGGCGACGGCATGTGGGAGACCCAGGTCGCGCTCGAGGACGCCCCGCTCTCCCTGGACGCCCAGGACACCTTGGACGCGATCGAGAGCGTGCGGGCCCCGTACCCGACGGTGCCCACCGGCAACACCGCGCTCTACGACGCGATGATGACCAGCCTCGGCGACCACCTGCCGCTGAGCATCGGCCTGATGTCGCTCACCACGCTGCTCATCCTGTTCGCGATGACCGGTTCGGTGGTGCTCCCGCTGAAGGCCGTCGTCACCAATCTGCTCACCCTCGCCGGCACCTTCGGTCTGCTGGTCTTCGTCTTCCAGGACGGCCACCTGTCCGGCGCCCTCGGCTTCACCGACCAGGGCGCGCTGCAGCCGACGATGCTGATCATCCTGCTCGCGGTGGCCCTCGCGATGTCCACCGACTACACGGTCTTCCTGTTCTCCCGCATCAAGGAGGGCGTGGACCACGGGCTGCCGGACCGCGAGGCCATCGCCACCGGTCTGGAGAAGGTCGGCCGCACGGTCACGCTGGCCGCGGTGCTGTTCTGCATCCCGATGGGCGCGCTCGTGCTCTCCCGGCTGATCTTCATCAAGCAGCTCGGCTTCGGCACGGCCGCCTCGGTCGTGATCGACGCCACCCTGGTGCGCGCCCTCCTCGTGCCCTCGCTGATGGCCCTGTTCGGCAAGGCCAACTGGTGGGCGCCGGGTCCCCTGCGCCGTTTCCACCAGCGCTTCCTGAGCGGCCTTCAGGAGCGCGACGAGCCGGCCCCGCCCGTGGCGGCCCCGGGCCGGACGGCCGTGAGCTCCGGCCGGGAGGTCTGAGTTGACCGCCGACACCCCGTGCGCCGAGCGGCTGGAAGCCCGCTTCGAGGAACTGCTCCGCGACGACGAACGGGTCGAGCCGCACGACTGGATGCCGGACGGCTACCGGCGGATGCTGGTCCGGCAGATCGCCCAGCACGCCCACTCGGAGATCATCGGCATGCAGCCGGAGGGCGCCTGGGTCACCCGCGCGCCCTCGCTGCGCCGCAAGGCGGTCCTGCTCGCGAAGGTGCAGGACGAGGCCGGGCACGGGCTCTACCTCTACGCGGCGGCGCAGACCCTGGGCGTCAGCCGCGCCGAACTCCTCGACGCCCTGCACAGCGGCCGCCAGCGCTACTCGGGCACCTTCAACCACCCGGCGCTCACCTGGGCGGACACCGGGGCCATCGCCTGGCTGACGGACGGTGCCGCGGTGGTGAACCAGGTGCCGCTGTGCCGCACGTCGTACGGACCGTACGCACGCGCCATGCTGCGCGTCTGCCAGGAGGAGACCTTCCACGTCCGCCAGGGCTACGACTCGCTGCGCGCGCTGTGCCAGGGCACGCCCGAGCAGCGGCGGATGGCGCAGGACGCGGTGGACCGCTGGTGGCTGCCCGCCGTGGCGCTGATGTTCGGTCCCCCGGACACTCCGGGGAGCAAGGACAAGGCCGCCGCTTTCGGGGCGGCGCACACCAGGCGGGCGATCGCCTGGGGCATCAAGCGGCATCCCAACGACGAGCTGCGTCAGCGCTTCGTCGACATCTGCGTGCCGCAGGCCGAGGAGCTGGGCCTGCGCCTGCCCGACCCGGCCATCCGCTGGAATCCCGACCGCGGGCACTACGACTTCACTCCCGTCTCCTGGGACCAGTACCGCGATGTGCTCTCGGACGACTCCCCGTGCGCCCGGCAGCGCCTCGTGCACCGGGTCGCCGCGCACGAGGAGGGCGCCTGGGTGCGGGAGGCCGCCGTCGCCGCGGCCCGGCGCGAGGCGACGCGGACGCAGACACCGGAAGGGACCGACGGGTCCGCACGGGGAAGGACCGGGTCCGCACCGGAAGGGACCCACGGGTCCGCACAGGGCGGCCGCGCCGCCGCCGGCCAGAAGAGGGGGACACCTGAGTGAGCACCACCGCGATCACCGGGGCCGAGACGCCGTGGGAGGTCTTCGTCAGAACCCGCCGCGGTCTCGGCCACCAGCACGTCGGCTCGGTACTCGGCGCCGACGCCGACCTGGCGATGGCGAACGCCCGCGATCTGTACACCCGGCGCGGGGAGCCGTCGTCGATCTGGGTGGTCCGGTCCGCGGACATCCGGGCCACCGCCCCCGACGAGAAGGAGCCGCTGTTCAGCAACGGCGCGGGCAAGCCGTACCGGCTCTCCGAGCAGTACGCCGTACGGGAGGGCGGGGGTGATCATGGCCACGGCGACTGAGACCACCTCCCCGGACGCCACCGGGCTGGAGGGCGACATCGCGCAGTACGCGCTGGCCCTCGGCGACGACGCGCTGATCCTGTGCCAGCGGCTCTGTGCCTGGGTCACCCGGGCGCCGTCCATCGAGGAGGACCTGGCGCTGTCCAACATCGCCCTGGACCTGCTCGGCCACGCCCGCACCCTGCTGTCGTACTCCGCCGAGCTGACCGGCAGCGGTGACGAGGACACGCTCGCGTTCACCCGTACCGAGCGGCAGTTCCGCAATGTGCAGCTCGCGGAGATCCCGAACGGGGACTACGCGGTCACCCTCGCGCGTCAGCTCTGTCTGACCCAGCACACCAGGCTCCTGTACACCGCGCTGGCCGGTTCCGCGGACGCGGTGCTCGCCGCCTTCGCCCAGAAGGCCGTCCAGGAGTCCACGTACCACTGCGCGCACGCCGAGCAGTGGACGGTCCGGCTCGGCACCGGCACCGAGGAGAGCCACCGCCGGATGCAGGCGGGTCTGGAGCAGGTCTGGCCGTACACCGGTGAGCTGTTCGAGACCGACGCGGTCACCGCACGGCTCGTCGCGTCCGGGGTCGCGGTGGACCCCGCGGGGCTGCGGGAGGAGTGGGACGCGGCCGTCGACGGCGTCCTGGGCCGGGCCGGACTGGCCCGGCCCAGGACGACGTGGCACTCCCGCGGCGGCCGGGACGGTCTGCACACCGAGGGGTTCGGCCCACTGGTGGCCGAACTCCAGGCGGTGCACCGGCAGTACCCGGGAGGCATCTGGTGACGGCGGTACGCGAACGGCTGACGCCGGAGCAGGTACGGACGCGCATCGAGGCGGTCCCGGACCCGGAGCTGCCGTTGATCACCCTCGGGGAGCTCGGCGTGGTGCGGCGGGTGACCGAGACGCCCGAGGGGACGCTGGAGGTCACTGTCACGCCCACCTACACCGGCTGCCCCGCCATGGACACCATCGTGGCGGAGATCCGGGCCGAACTCGCCCGCTGCGGGCATCCGGACGGCCGGGTGCTCACCGTCCTGGCGCCCGCGTGGACCACCGACTGGATCACGCCCGAGGGGCGGCGCAAGCTCGCCGAGAACGGTATCTCGCCGCCGGGTGGCAGGACCGACCCGCCGCACGTGCGGCTCGGCACCGGCGCGGTGTGCCCGCACTGCGGCTCCACGGCCACCCGGCCACAGAGCCCGTTCGGGGCGACGCGCTGCCAGTCCGTGCTCGTATGCCTCTCGTGCGGGGAGAACTTCGGCCACATGAAGGCGATATGACACCACCAGACGGTGCCGGCCGCCCGCTCGAGGAACGCGCGCACAGCCGCGACCGGCACCGGCAGTCGCAACCGCAGCCGGTCCGGCCGGCGTCCGGCTTCCACGCGCTGCCGGTCATCCGGGTGGACCGGCTCACCGACACCGCCGTGGCCGTCACCCTCGGCCTTCCCGACGAACTGGCCGCCACCTTCACCCACCGTCCAGGCCAGCACATCGCGGTACGCCACCGCCTCGGCGGGCCCGGTGCGGGCGAGGAGATCCGGCGCAGCTACTCGATCTGCCTGCCGCCGCTGTCCGCGCCGCCGGGAACGCTGCGCATCGTCGTCAAGCAGCTCGGCCCGGGCGGCTTCGGCGAGCACGCGCTCGGCACGCTGGCCGTGGGCGACACCCTCGAAGTGGGCCCGCCCAAGGGCGGCTTCACGCTCGTGGACCGCTCCGGAGCACACCACGTGCTGATCGGCGGCGGCAGCGGCATCACCCCGCTGATGAGCATGGCCGCCGCCGCGCTGCGCGACGACCCCGAGTGCCGCGTCTCGCTCCTCTACGCCAACCGCACGACCCGTTCCATCCTCCTCGCCGAGGAGCTGACGGACCTCAAGGACCGCTACACCGACCGGTTCTTCGTGCTGCACGTGCTGTCCCGCGAGGAGCGCGAGTCCCGGGTGCTGTCCGGCCGGATCGACGCCGTGAAGCTGCCGCGCCTGCTGGCCGGACTCGGTGCCCGGCCGGACGACGACCGCACGCACTTCTACCTGTGCGGGCCCTGGGGCCTCGTGGAGTCGGCGGGCGAGGTGCTCCGGCGGCTGGGCGTCACCCCGTCCCGGGTGCGCCGGGAACTGTTCACCACGGCCCCGGAGGCACAGGATCCGCCCACCCGCCCGGCCCCGGCCCCTGGCACGGGCACGGGCACGGCCGCCATCACGGGCGGCGCCCGGATCACGGTCACGCTGAACGGCCGCAGCACCGAGGCCGAGATGACCCCGCAGGACTCCTCGCTGCTCGCGGCGGTACTGCGGCACCGGCTGGAGACCCCGTACTCGTGCCGCGACGGTCTGTGCGGCTCGTGCCGGGCGCGGGTGGTCGAGGGCGAGGTCGTCCTGGACCGCCGCCACGCGCTCTCCCGGGAGGAAGAGGAGGCCGGTTACACGCTGCCGTGCCAGGCCCGCCCGGTGTCGGACCACGTACGGCTGGACTTCGACGTGTAGGTCCCACGCGTCACCCCAGGGAAGGGGAGAGGGCCGGGAACCACGAGGTGTGGTTGCCGGCCCTCTGCCCGTATGCGGGTCAGAATCAGGCGCCCTGGGGCATCACTTCACCGGTTCGGGTTCGGGTGCGCTCTCGGTCTGCGCGTCGCCGGCCGGGTCGAGCGGTGTCTTGACGGATTCCAGCAGCAGCTGGGCGACG
>NZ_JBFAXA010000008.1:0-253129 GCF_040689265.1 Streptomyces sp. NPDC052012 | reverse complement strand
GACGCGCCAGCCGCTGCGGGCGGACACCACCGCCCCGTCCCCTCCCCGCCGCGGGCGGCTGCGGCACGCCCACGGTCCGCTGCGCTTGCGCGCCGCAGGCGGCTGCGGGCCGTCATACGCGCGTAGCTGCGGGCAGTCGTGCCGCTGGGGCGATGGGGCCCCCCGCTCGAGCGAAGCCGAGAGTGGGGGAGGGTGGGCGCAGCGGCACCCCGCAAGCGCGGGCGAGCGGTCCCACGCCGTTCAGGACACCGCGCTGCGCAGGCCCTGTACGTCGATCTGTTCCGTCTCGTCGTGGGCCGTCAGGTCGATGACCTGGCCCACGGCCCTGGACTCCTCGTCGGCCGGCTTGAACCGGGCCTCCGCCTCCGCCTTGTGCAGGGCGAGCGCCTCCTGCCCTACGACGTCCGCGAGGTCCTCGTTCTGGACGGCCTCCAGCGCGGAGCGCTCCGCGTCCTTCTTCGTGCCGAAGAAGTCGAAGCCGCCCTCGGGCGCCTGGCGGCGCGCGGGCGCCGTCGGCGGTACGACCGCGACCGCGGTCGGCACGGTGTAGTGGCCGGCCGACCGGCGGGCGGGCTGGGCCGGTACCGCCGGGTCGGTGGGAGCGGCGGTCGCGCGGTCATGGTCGGCGACCGCCTCGGACTTCCCCTCCGCCTCGTCCTCCTGCGGCCTGTCCTTCTTCGTGGGCTCGGGGCCGTCGTCCTCGGGGCTGCCGTCGCCCTTGACCGGTGTCTCGTCGGCGTCGTCCTTCTCGAAGCGCGCCAGGGCCGCGCCTGCCCGGAGGAACAGCCGGGAGCCCTCCGGCGAGAAGACGGCCGGGGTCTCGTCGTCCGTCGGCTTCTCGGCGTCGGTGCGGGTCTCGTTCTCGGCTTCCGTCTGTGCGCCGGTGCCCGCCGGCAGGGCGCGGGCCGGGGCCGCGGCCTCTATCTCGAGCATCCGGCGCTGCTCCAGGACGCTCGCCCGGTCGGCCTCCGCCGTGGCGTAGCGGCGCAGGAGGGCCGCGTGTTCGTTGCGCAGGCCGGCGAGTTCCGCCCGCTTGGCCCGCAGCCGCTGCTCCAGTTTGACGCGCAGCTCGCGCGACTCGTCGAGGTCGGCCTCCAGTTCGGCAACCCGCTCCTCGAAACGCCACTCGTCGCTCGCACGCGCGCGCGTGAGGTCGGCGACGCGTTTGCCCGCCTGCGTGTCCCAGCGCCGCATGACGACCGCGCCGGTGACCGCCGTGGCCGCCGCGGCCGCGGACAGGACGCGTAGCACCGTCGGTTGCGTGAACACCCAGGGCCCCAGGGCGCAGACGAGGGACACGCCTGCGATCGCCGACGGGGGCAGCATCCTGTGCAGAGGCGGGGAATGGCGGTGACGTCCACGTGGCATGGCCAGAAACTTACCGCGCGTAGGCGAATGATGGGCCCCCGCCCCGTAAAAACAAAGCCGTACCGGCGCTTTCACAGCGCATCAGGGAACACGGTCCGAGCGTGAATAGGCAGGGTGGTCCATTATCAAGATCGTTTCGGTTCGGCGAGGCGCTTGCCGAGCCACTCCAGGGCGGCCGGAATCTCTCGTCGCCAGGTGTTGAAGTTGTGGCCGCCGCTTTCCAGGATGATCGAGGAGATGCGGGTGCGTTCGGCGGCCTTGACGTTCTCGATGAAGTCGAGCGTGGCCTTGTAGTTGGTCTCGCCTCTCTTGCTGCTGCTGACGAGGAGTGAAGTGTCCGGGGCGGGACGGTGTTCGAGGTACCAGCCCAGGTCGGCTTCGTTCTCGCGCTTCTCGTCGCCCTGGAAGAGATCGCCGGTGGTGGGGTCGACCGGCGCCTTGTAGTACGCGGAGAGTCCGGCCCCGGCGCCGAACACCTCGGGATGGTGCATCGCGAGCTTGAGGGCGCAGTAGCCGCCGGTCGAGTTGCCGATCACTCCCCAGGCGCCGCGCCCGCCGGTCACTCGGTAGTGCCCGCCGACGGCCTCGGGCAGGTCCTCGGCGAAGAACGTCTCGGTCTGCGGTCCGTCGGGGACGTCCACGCACTCGGTGTCCCGTGGCGGCGCCACCGTCGGGCGCAGCATCACCAGGATCATCGGCTCCATCCTGCCTTTCCGGGCCTGTTGAAGAGCCGTACGCGGGTAGCGCAGTTTGTCGACGAGCGCACGCGCGGTGCCCGGATAGCCGGTGAGGACGACCGACGCGGGGAAGTCGCGGGCCCGGTGCTCGGCCTGGAAGTACTCCGGCGGCAGATACACGTACGCGGGCGAGGCGATACGGCTCGTACGGCCCACGATGCGGACCTCGTCGATGCGGCCCCCCGTCTCGGGCCGGGCGCCCGTCACCCCGGGCACGCGCCCGGTGCCGACCACGCGGAGTGCGGCGCCGCCGGCCGCGTGGTCGACGACGACGCCCTGGTCCTTCTCCTGCCCGAACAGGTCGGCCCAGCCCGCGTAGAAGCCGAACGCCTGATTGGCCGCCAGGCCCGCCGCGGCGAACAGTGTCACCTGGGTGGCGAGCAGCAGGCCCACCCGCCCGCACACCGCCCGCCAGGTGCGCCGGGCCAGCCGCGGCCACAGCCACACCGTGCCGGTGAACAGCAGGGCGGCGGCGAGGACCACCGACCACAGCAGCTTGTCGCTCGTGAGACCCATGGGTGGTACCTGCCTGCACTTTCCGCCCTGCGTGCGCCGCCCTCGCTCCGTCACGAGGGCAGCGCCGGGCTGTCGTCGGCCTGTTCGGCGGCTTTGGCGGGCGGAGTGAACCTCTCCCCCCGAGACACCGTCCTAGAGGGCGCAATGTCGCCGGATGCCCGATCGGCACCGGATCCAAGGTCTCTCGCAGAACTACAGGATTGCGATGTCTGGCAGGACAGATGAGGAAATGTCGGGCCGGGTTCCGAAGCCCACGGCCCGTACGCGGGAGCGCGTGCGGGACAGCGCCGTGCTGCGCCGCGTGCGCCGGCTGCCGCGCGGGCCGCGCCCCGAGGCCGTACCTCTTCTGGTCGGCCGGGCGTGCGCACTGGTGGGCCTCCTGGACATCGCCGCCGGGGTGTTCCCGCGCTTCCGGCACAGCCGTATGCACGCCCTCGCGGAGGTGCTGCCGGGGGCCCTCGGGTCGTTCGCCGCGGCGCTCTCGCTCAGCGCCGGCGTGCTGTTGCTGCTCCTCGCGCACGGGCTCAAGCGCGGCAAGCGGCGGGCCTGGCGGGCCGCGGTCGCCCTGCTCCCGGTGGGAGCGGTGGCCCAGTTCACCTACCGGCACTCGCTGTTGGGCGTCCTGATCCCGCTCGTGCTGCTCACCCTGCTGCTGCGCCACCGTGACCAGTTCGCCGCGCTGCCCGACCCGCGCAGCCGGTGGCGGGCGCTGGCAAACTTCGTGCTCATGGGGGCCGGTTCGCTGCTGCTGGGCCTGGTCATCGTGAACGCCCAGCCGGGGCGGCTGGTCGGCGATCCGAGCCTCGCGGACCGGCTCGCCCACGTCCTGTACGGGCTGTTCGGCTTCGAAGGGCCGGTCGACTACCGGGGCGACACCTCCTGGACCGTCGCCTTCTGTCTCGGCGCCCTCGGCTGGCTCACCGCCGTCACCACCGTCTACCTGGCCTTCCGCCCCGAACACCCCGCCGCCCGCCTCACCGAGGACGACGAGACGCGGCTGCGCGCCCTGCTCGCCGAGCACGGCGGGCGCGACTCCCTCGGCCACTTCGCGCTGCGCCGCGACAAGGCCGTGGTGTTCTCCCCCAGCGGCAAGGCGGCCGTCACCTACCGCGTGGTGTCCGGGGTGATGCTGGCCAGCGGTGACCCCATCGGCGACGTCGAGGCCTGGCCCGGCGCCATCGAGCGCTTCATGGACGAGGCCAGGGCGCACTCCTGGACGCCCGCCGTCATGGGCTGCTCGGAGACGGGCGGCCAGGTGTGGACCCGTGAGACCGGACTCGACGCGCTCGAACTCGGCGACGAGGCGGTGGTGGACGTCAAGGATTTCTCCCTCGCCGGCCGCGCGATGCGCAACGTGCGCCAGATGGTCAAGCGCATCGAGCGCGCCGGTTACGAGACCCGGGTACGACGTGTCCGTGACCTCGGCGAGGCCGAGCTGGACCGGATCCGCCGCGCCGCCGACGACTGGCGGGGCACCGACACCGAGCGCGGCTTCTCCATGGCGCTGGGCCGCGTCGGCGACCCGGCCGACGGCGACTGTCTCGTCGCCACCGCGCACAAGGCCGATGCGGAGCCGGGTGAGTACGGCGACCTGAAGGCGATCCTGCACTTCGTGCCGTGGGGCGGCGACGGTGTCTCCCTGGACCTGATGCGCCGGGACCGCGCGGCCGACCCGGGCATGAACGAGCTGCTCATCGTGGCCGCGCTGCAGGCCGCGCCGGCCCTGGGCATCGAGCGGGTCTCGCTCAACTTCGCCATGTTCCGCTCGGCGCTGGCGCGCGGCGAGAAGATCGGCGCGGGGCCGGTGCTGCGGGCGTGGCGGGGGCTGCTGCTGTTCCTGTCGCGCTGGTTCCAGATCGAGTCGCTGTACAAGTTCAACGCCAAGTTCCGGCCGCGCTGGGAGCCCCGCTTCGTCGTCTACCGGGTCTCGGCGGACCTGCCCCGCATCGGCTTCGCCGCGATGCAGGCGGAAGGTTTCCTCAACCTGGCCGTGCCGCTCCCGCGCTTCCTGCGCCGCCGCACGCCCGCACCGCGCCCCTGCGCCCACCGCCCCGTCCTGGAACCCGCCCCCTCGGAAGGCACCGTCCGCGCCGCCTGATCCCCCGGACCGGCCCGAGCGGAAGCTCCGCCCCGTCCCCGGCTCCCGCTCGGGCCGCAGCACTCCCCCGCCGCCCCCTGGGCCTACGCTGAACATATGAGCAATCACAGCGGACGCCCTCACGTCGCGGGTCTTCCTCACTGGGACCGGTGCGCGGTCATGGGAGTCGTGAACGTGACCCCCGACTCCTTCTCCGACGGCGGCCGCTGGTTCGACACGACGAACGCCGTCAAGCACGGCCTCGACCTGGTCGCCCAGGGCGCGGACCTCGTCGACGTCGGCGGCGAGTCCACCCGGCCCGGCGCCACCCGCGTCGACGAGGCCGAGGAGCTCAAGCGCGTCATCCCCGTGGTCCGCGGCCTCACCTCCGAGGGCGTCACGGTCTCCGTGGACACCATGCGCGCCTCCGTCGCCGAACAGGCCCTCGCGTCCGGCGCCGCCCTGGTCAACGACGTCAGCGGCGGCCTCGCCGACCCCGCCATGATCCGCGTCGTCGCCGAGGCCGGCGCCCCCTTCGTGGTCATGCACTGGCGCGGCTTCCTGGAGGGCGGCAACGTCCGGGGCGTCTACGAGGACGTCGTCACCGAGGTCGTCGACGAACTGCACGCACGCGTGCAGGCCGTCCTGGAGGCCGGCATCGCGCAGGACCGCCTGATCGTCGACCCCGGTCTCGGCTTCTCCAAGGACGCCGAGCACGACCTGACCCTCCTCGCCCACCTCGACCGCCTCCTGACCCTCGGCCACCCGCTGCTCGTCGCCGCCTCCCGCAAGCGGTTCCTCGGCCGCGTCCTGGCCGGCCCGGACGGCGCGCCCCCACCCGCCCGCGAACGCGACGCCGCCACCGCCGCCGTCTCCGCCCTCGCCGCCCAGGCCGGCGCCTGGGCGGTCCGCGTGCACGAGGTCCGCGCCACCGCCGACGCCGTACGCGTCGCACGCGCCGTCGAAGAGGCCCGCACGATGCCCCCCGCAACCGCCGTGCCCGGCGCGCACGGCGCAGAAGGAGCCCGGTGAGCGCGCCCCACACCGACGTCGAGCAGGTCGAGGCCGCCAACACCGCCTACTACGAGGCACTCGAACGGGGCGACTTCGAAGAGGTCGCGTCGCTCTGGCTCACCCCGGCCGACCTCGGTGTCGACGAGAGCTACCACGACCCCGCCGACACCGGCGTGGTCTCCTGCGTGCACCCCGGCTGGCCGGTGCTCACCGGCCGCGGCGAGGTCCTGCGGTCGTACGCCGTGATCATGGCGAACACCGACTACATCCAGTTCTTCCTCACCGACGTGCACGTCTCCGTCACCGGCGACACCGCCCTGGTGACCTGCACGGAGAACATCCTCAGCGGTGGCCCCGCCCCCGAGGAGGGCGAGGAGCTCGGCCCCCTGGTCGGCCAGCTCGTCGTCGCCACCAATGTGTTCCGGCGCACACCCGCCGGCTGGAAGCTCTGGTCCCACCACGCCTCCCCGGTGCTCGCCGAGACCGACGAGGACGACGAGGACCAGGAGACGCCCCCCGACGACGCGCCGGTCGACGACAGCCCCGCGTGACCCCTCCCCCGCCCCGCGCGGACCGACAAGTGGTTGGAATCACGGCCACGCGGGTAGGGGCCGCTACCGACCCGTGAGCCCCCGGCCTCTCCAGGGAAAACGCGGGGTGAAACCTCCCGGCACCGGTCCCGGACCGCACCCTCGGCGGCCCGGCGCTGTCGGTGCCCGCAGGTAGATTCGACCTCAGGCCGGTGTGCCGCCCGCACGCGGCACCGACCGGCCGGACCGACGACTGCAGGAGTGATTCGCGTGGATCGTGTCGCGCTGCGCGGCCTGAGGGCCCGCGGGCACCACGGTGTGTTCCCGAAGGAACGCGAGGAGGGCCAGACCTTCATCGTGGACCTGGTTCTCGGCCTGGACACCCGCCCGGCCGCGGCCGACGACGACCTGACGAAGACCGTGCACTACGGCATCGTGGCCGAGGAGGTCGTGGCCGTCGTGGAGGGCGAGCCCGTCAACCTCATCGAGACGCTCGCCGAGCGCATCGCCCAGGTCTGTCTGAAGCACGACGGGGTGCGGGAGGTCGAGGTGTGCGTCCACAAACCGGACGCCCCGATCACCGTGCCCTTCGACGACGTGACCGTCACCATCACCCGGAGCCGCGTATGACCAGGCCGTTCACCCAGGGCCACACCGACCCGACCGTCCAGCCCGTACCCGCCTCCGTGGTCGAGCAGGTCGACGCCGCCGACGCCACCCTGCAGAACCCCAAGCGAGCCGTGGTCTCCCTCGGCGCCAACCTGGGCAACCGCCTGGAGACCCTCCAGGGGGCCATCGACGCCCTGGAGGACACCCCGGGCATCCGCGTCAAGGCCGTCTCGCCCGTGTACGAGACGGAGCCGTGGGGCGTCGAGCCCGGCAGCCAGCCCTCGTACTTCAACGCGGTCGCGGTCCTGAAGACCACGCTGCCGCCGTCCTCCCTGCTGGAGCGGGCCCACGCGGTCGAGGAGGCCTTCCACCGGGTCCGCGACGAGCGCTGGGGCCCGCGCACCCTGGACGTGGACATCGTCGCCTACGCGGACCTGCTCTCCGACGATCCGCACCTCACGCTCCCCCACCCCCGCGCGCACGAACGCGCCTTCGTCCTCGCCCCCTGGCACGACGTCGACCCCGACGCCGAGCTCCCCGGCCGCGGCCCGGTCACCCAGCTGCTGGACGCGATCACCCGCCAAGGCGTCACTCAGCGCCCGGACCTGGAACTCCGGCTGCCCGAATAGCCGTTAAGGTCGACACGACCAAGTGCCGGGGAAGGGACACCGTGAGAGAGCTGCGCATCAGGGTGCTGGCCGGCGTTTTCGTCGTCGCCGGGATCCTGTCCTGGGCGGGCGCCCGCCTCTGGAACTCCCTCGGGACCCTCCCGAGCGTCCCCGTGGCCGCGCCCATCGTCCTCGCCCTGATCGCCGTGGTCCTCGCGGCCACGGCGCTGTCCCTGCGCGCCCGGCTCAAGGCCCAGCGTGAACGCAGGCCCGAGGCCAAGGGCGTCGACCCCCTGATGGCGGCCCGCGCGGTCGTCTTCGGCCAGGCCAGCGCCCTGGTCGCCGCCCTCGTCGCCGGCATGTACGGCGGCGTCGGCGTCTTCCTCCTGGAGTCCCTGGAGATCCCCGCCCGCCGCGACCAGGCCATCTACGCCGGCTTCTCGGTCCTCGCGGGCATCGCCGTCATAGCGGCCGCCCTCTACCTGGAACGCGTCTGCAAACTCCCGGAGGACGAGGACGACGACACCCCGGGGGCAGCTCCGGCGGCGTGAGCGCCGCCTCCGCGTCGGCGGGCGGCGGCGCGCGGCTCGGTGCGCCGGCTCAGCGCGCCATGATCAGGCTCATCGCCTCGTTGCGCGTCGCCGCGTCCCGCAGCTGGCCGCGCACCGCAGAGGTGAGGGTCTTCGCGCCGGGCTTGCGGATCCCGCGCATCGACATGCACATGTGCTCGCACTCCACGACCACGATGACGCCACGCGGCTCCAGGATCTCCATCAGGGAGTCGGCTATCTGCGTGGTGAGTCGTTCCTGCACCTGCGGTCGCCGGGCGTAGACGTCCACCAGCCGCGCCAGCTTGGACAGGCCGGTGATCTTCCCGCTGGTCGACGGGATGTAGCCGACGTGCGCCACGCCCCGGAACGGCACCAGATGATGTTCACAGGTGCTGTACACCTCGATGTCCTTCACCAGCACCATCTCGTCGTGACCGATGTCGAACGTCGTCGTCAGCACGTCCTCCGGCTTCTGCCACAGGCCCGCGAATATCTCCTTGTACGCCCGAGCCACCCGCGCCGGTGTCTCCTGCAGGCCCTCGCGGTCCGGGTCCTCGCCGACCGCGATCAGGAGTTCGCGTACGGCGTTCTCCGCCCGCTTCTCGTCGAACTCGCCGAGAGGGGCCTGGCCGTCCAGCGTCACGGGGTCGGTCATGTGGTGCCTCGTTCCTGTGCCTGCGCGTGTGCCGGGCACGCGTCTCAACTGCGGGTACGCAAATGCCGCGCCCCCCAGGCTAGAACCAGGGGGGCGCGGCATCCATTCCGGGCCGGGTGGGGCCGCCGGGGAGCCGGTCGGCTCAGCTCTCCGGGCGGTCCTCCGGGGTCCGCTCGGGCGCCGGGGCGGGTTCCGCCGCGGTGCTCTTGGCGGTGGTGATCGCCTGCGGCGTCGCGCCGTTCGCCCCGTTCGTCAGGGCCAGCTCCTTGGGGGAGAGGACCGGCGGGCGGGTGGACGGTGTACGGCGGGAGGAGCCGGTCCAGGCGGGCCTGGGCGGGCGCTTGACGATGGGGGCGAAGATCTCGGCGATCTCCTCCTTGCCCAGCGTCTCCTTCTCCAGGAGGGCGAGCACGAGGTTGTCGAGGACGTCGCGGTTCTCGACGAGGATCTCCCACGCCTCGTTGTGCGCGGTCTCGATGAGCTTCTTGACCTCTTCGTCGACCAGCGCGGCGACCTCTTCCGAGTAGTCGCGCTGGTGAGCCATCTCACGTCCGAGGAACGGCTCGGTGTTGTCGCCGCCGAACTTGATCGCACCGAGACGCTCGGTCATGCCGTACTGGGTGACCATCGCGCGGGCCAGGTTGGTGGCCTTCTCGATGTCGTTGGCGGCACCGGTGGTCGGGTCGTGGAAGACCAGTTCCTCGGCCGCCCGGCCGCCCAGCATGTAGGCGAGCTGGTCGAGCATCTCGTTGCGCGTGGTCGAGTACTTGTCCTCGTCCGGCAGGACCATCGTGTAGCCGAGGGCGCGGCCTCTGGAGAGGATCGTGATCTTGTGGACCGGGTCGGAGTTCGGGGAGGCCGCCGCGACCAGGGCGTGTCCGCCCTCGTGGTACGCGGTGATCTTCTTCTCCTTGTCCGACATGATCCGGGTCCGCTTCTGCGGGCCCGCGACCACGCGGTCGATCGCCTCGTCCAGCATCTTGTTGTCGATCAGCTTCTGGTCGCTGCGGGCGGTCAGAAGCGCGGCCTCGTTCAGCACGTTGGCCAGGTCCGCACCGGTCATGCCGGGGGTGCGGCGGGCGACGGCCGACAGGTCGACGTCGGGCGCGACCGGCTTGCCCTTCTGGTGGACCTTGAGGATCTCCAGACGGCCCTGCATGTCCGGGCGGTCGACGGCGATCTGCCGGTCGAAGCGGCCGGGGCGCAGGAGGGCCGGGTCGAGGATGTCGGGCCGGTTGGTGGCGGCGATGAGGATGACGCCGCCCTTGACGTCGAAGCCGTCCATCTCGACGAGCAGCTGGTTCAGGGTCTGCTCGCGCTCGTCGTGACCGCCGCCGAGGCCGGCGCCGCGGTGGCGGCCGACCGCGTCGATCTCGTCGACGAAGACGATCGCGGGGGCGTTGGCCTTGGCCTGTTCGAACAGGTCACGGACTCGGGAGGCACCGACACCGACGAACATCTCGACGAAGTCGGAACCGGAGATCGAGTAGAAGGGGACACCGGCCTCGCCCGCGACGGCACGCGCGAGCAGGGTCTTGCCGGTGCCGGGCGGGCCGTAGAGCAGCACGCCCTTGGGGATCTTGGCGCCGACGGCCTGGAACTTCGCCGGTTCCTGCAGGAACTCCTTGATCTCGTGGAGCTCCTCGACGGCCTCGTCCGAGCCCGCGACGTCGGCGAACGTCGTCTTCGGCGTGTCCTTGGTGATGAGCTTCGCCTTGGACTTGCCGAAGTTCATGACACGGGAGCCGCCGCCCTGCATCTGGTTCATCAGGAACAGGAAGACGACCACGATGAGGACGAAGGGGAGCAGGGACAGCAGAATGCTCACGAACGGGTTCTGCTTGGACGGCGAGACCGTGTAGCCGTCCGGGATCTGCTCGTTCTCGAACTTGTTCTGCAGCGTGCCGGCGATGGTGACGCCCTGGTCGCCGATGTAGCTCGCCTGGATCTTCGAGCTGCCCTCGACCTTCTCGCCGTCCTTGAGCGAGACCTTGATGGTCTGCTCGTCGCCGGTGGTCAGCTTGGCCGACTCGACCTTGTTCTCATTGATCGCCTGGACAACCTGGCCCGTGTCCACCGTCTTGTAGCCGCCGGACGAGCCGACGACCTGCATCAACACGACCACGGCAAGGACGGCCAGCACGATCCACATGACCGGCCCACGGAAGTATCGCTTCACGTCCATCCATACGGAGCGGTGCCGCCCCGTCCCTCCTGCCATAGTGAGTTTGATAAAGGCTGTTCTTCGGACGGTACCCCAGCATTGTCCCCCGAAGCTGCGCGGGACGACTGGCAATCGCGTCTACGCATGCTCCAACGGCGCGGAGCCCGCCGGGGTTCCCGATCACCGTCCGGCGCATGGGCCCTTCGGGCTCAGCCGCCGTAGACGTGAGGCGCGAGCGTACCGACGAACGGGAGGTTGCGGTACTTCTCGGCGTAGTCGAGGCCGTAGCCGACGACGAACTCGTTGGGGATGTCGAATCCGACCCATTCCACGTCGATGGCGACCTTCGCGGCCTCGGGCTTGCGCAGCAGCGTGCACACCTTGAGGGATGCGGGCTCGCGCGAGCCGAGGTTGGAGATCAGCCAGGACAGGGTCAGGCCGGAGTCGATGATGTCCTCGACGATGAGGACGTGCTTGCCCTTGATGTCGGTGTCGAGGTCCTTGAGGATCCGCACCACACCGGAGGACTGGGTGCCCGCCCCGTACGAGGATACGGCCATCCAGTCCATCGTGACGGGGGTGGACAGCGCCCGGGCGAGGTCGGCCATGACCATCACCGCGCCCTTGAGCACACCGACGATCAGCAGGTCCTTGCCCGCGTACTCCGCGTCGATCTTCGCGGCCAACTCGGCCAGCTTCGCGTCGATCTCTTCCTTGGTGATGAGCACCTTCTCGAGGTCGGCACCCATGTCTTTCGCGTCCACCCGCATCACTTTCGGTCGTCCCACCGGCTGTCCGGCCCCGTCCGCGGCGTCGCCGAGGGGGTACGGATTCAGCCTTGCCGAATCACCAGTCTGCCACCCTGCCGCCGGGCGACGACTTTGCCGGGGAGATTGATGGCCCGCTGGCCGCGCCATCCGGTGATCAGCCGGTCGACCTCCTCGATGTGGCGGGCGAACAGCGAACCGGCCGGTGCGCCCGCCTCGATGGCGGCGCGGCGCAGGATGCGGCGGCGTACGGCGGGCGGCAGGGCGTAGAGCCCGGCGCACTCCAGTCCGCCGTCGGCGTCGCGGACGCCGGCCTCGGCGCGGGAGGCCCAGGCGTCGAGGGCGTCGGCGTCGTCGCGGGAGAGCTGGGCGGTGCGGGCGAGGGCCTCGACGACGCCCTTGCCGAGGGCCTTCTCCAGGGCGGGCAGGCCCTCGTGGCGCAGCCGGGAGCGGGTGTAGGCCGGGTCGGTGTTGTGGGGGTCGTCCCAGACGGGCAGGGACTGGACCATGCAGGCCTTGCGGGCGGTCTGCCGGTCGAGCTGGAGGAAGGGGCGCCGGTAACGGCCGCCGGCCCCCGAGACCGCGGCCATTCCGGACAGGGAGCGGATGCCGGAGCCGCGGGCGAGGCCCAGCAGGACGGTCTCGGCCTGGTCGTCGCGGGTGTGGCCGAGCAGGACGGCGCTGGCGCCGTGCTGTTCGGCGGCGGCGTCGAGGGCGGCGTAGCGGGCGTCGCGGGCCGCGGCCTCGGGGCCGCCGTCGCGGCCGACGGACACGGCGACGGACTCGGCCGGGTCGAGGCCGAGTTCTCTCAGGCGCAGGACGACTTCCGCGGCGCGCAGGTCGGAGCCTGCCTGGAGGCCGTGGTCGACGGTGATGCCGCCGGCGCGGATGCCGAGCCGGGGGGCCTCGAAGGCGAGGGCGGAGGCGAGGGCCATGGAGTCGGCGCCGCCGGAGCAGGCCACGAGCACGAGCGGGGAGGGGGGACGCTCGTGCGAGGCCGTCGCCGGGGTGCGGGACGGAGTCCGGCTGCGCTCACTGAGGTGGTGTGCGCTGAGGTCGTGTTCGTCGAGGATGTCGTGGAGGACGCGGCGGACTGCCAGGCGTATCGCCGCGACCGCAGGATGGGGACCCATGTCCGGTTCCCTTCATGAAGTTGTCGGGGGGTGAGCCCGAGGTTCGGTCACGCAGAGTGTGTAGATGGTGACAGAACCGGGCCGTTCCCCGAGCATTGCACGCCTACCCATGGCTCACGGTCCCTCGGACGGGTGATTGGAGGGGACTCCGCCTGCCGTGGTGCGGAGCTTATGCCTCCGGTTTGCGGTGCACCCGTGTGATCCAGTCCGCCGGTTTGGAGATCTCGGACTTGGTGGGGAGGGTGTTGGGCGAGGTCCACACGTGGTTGAAGCCGTCCATGCCGACCTCGTCGACGACCGCGCGGACGAAGCGTTCGCCGTCGCGGTACTGGCGGAGCTTGGCGTCCAGGCCGAGCAGTTTGCGCAGGGCGAGGTCCAGGCGGGAGGCGCCCTTGGCGCGGCGCTGCTGGAACTTCTCGCGGATCTCGGCGACGCTCGGCACCACCTCGGGTCCGACACCGTCCATCACGAAGTCGGCGTGGCCCTCCAGCAGGGACATCACGGCGGTGAGGCGGCCGAGGATCTCGCGCTGGGCGGGGGTCTGGACGATCTCCACGAGGGAGCGTCCGCCGTCGTCCTCCTCGCCCTCGGGGCGGCTGCCGGCGAGGGACTGGGCGGCGTCGCGGATGCGCTCCAGGACGGTCATGGGGTCGACGTCGGTCTCCCCCAGGAACGACTGGATCTCGCCCTCCAGGTGGTCGCGCAGCCAGGGCACGGCGGAGAACTGGGTGCGATGGGTCTCCTCGTGCAGGCACACCCACAGCCGGAAGTCGTGCGGGTCGACGTCGAGCTCGCGCTCGACGTGGACGACGTTGGGCGCGACGAGCAGCAGCCGGCCGCCGCCGTCGGCCCCGGCGGGCAGGTCACGGGTGGCGGGGGCGAACGTCTCGTACTGGCCGAGGACGCGGGAGGCCAGGAAGGACAGCAGCATGCCCAGTTCGACGCCGGTGACCTTGCCGCCGACGGCGCCGAGGACGGCGTTGCCGGGGCCGCTGCCGCGCCGCTCCTGCATCTTGTCGAGGAGCGGTTTGAGGAGCTCGCGGAAACCGGCGACGTTGGCGCGCACCCAGCCGGGCCGGTCGACGACCAGGACGGGGGTGTCGTGCGTCTCCTCCGTCCCCAGACGAGTGAAGCCCCGGACGTGACCCTCCGAGGCTTTCGCGTGCCGGCGCAGCTCCGCGACGACGGCCCTGGCCTCGTCACGGCTCACGTCGGGGCCCGGCCGCATGAGCCGGGTCGCGGTCGCCACCGCGAGATTCCAGTCGACCATCCCGGAAGAAGCAGCACCACCGATGCTCGTCATGCGTCAACCGTACGTGAGTGCCGCGATCGGGGGCAGGGCAGCGAACCGCCGGTGACATTCCGGGCGCCCGCACCGCACCGGCGCGGGCGCTGCGCACGTCAGCGGCAGCCGCACGCCGACAGCGCGGTGGCCGCCTTGTCGAGGGCGGTCTGGGCCGCGCCCGCGCTGCTGGTGCCGGTGGCCAGGAAGGCGAAGGCCAGCAGGCGGCCGTCCTTGTCGACGACCGTGCCCGCGAGGGTGTTGACGCCGGTGAGCGTGCCGGTCTTGGCGCGGACCACGCCGGCCGCGCCGTCGGCGTAGCGGCCGCTCAGGGTGCCGGTGAAGCCGGCGACGGGCAGGCCGGTGAGGGCGGGGCGCAGGTCGGGGTGGGCGGGGTCGGCGGCCTTCACGAGCAGGGCGGTGAGGAGGTCGGCGGTGAGGCGGTCGCGGCGGTCGAGGCCGCTGCCGTCGCGGAAGACGGCGCCCTTCAGGGGGACCTTCAGTCTCTGCAGCTGGGCGCGCACCGCGGCGCCCGCCCCCTGGAAGTCCGCGCGCTTGCCCGTGGCGATCGCGGTGTGGCGGGCGAGGGCCTCGGCGAGGTCGTTGTCGCTGTTGGTCAGCATCCGCTCGACGAGGGTGGCGAGCGGGGGCGAGGAGACCGTGGCGAGGGTGGACGCGCGCGTGCTGGACTTCGACGGGCCGGGGGGCGAGGCCTTGATGCCGTGCTTCTTCAGCAGGTCGCCGAACGTGCGGGCGGCGTCGGCGGCCGGGTCCGGGACGCGGGCGGCGGGGCCGCTGCCGGAGTCGTCGGTGCGCGCCTCGTCGGCCATCAGGGGGCTGATCTCGGCGATGTTGGGGTTGACGCCGATCGGGTGCCGCTTGTCGCCGGCGTACAGGGTGGTGTCGTAGGAGAGGGTCACCTGGCGCACGCCGCGCTTGCCGAGGGCGGCGGCGGTGCGGTCGGCGAGGTCGCGCAGGCTCGCCCAGCCCGGGGCTGTCTTCTCGCGGGCGGTGAGGGTGGGGTCGCCGCCGCCGACCAGGACGACCTCCTTGGTGTCCGGTTCGAAGGTGGCGCGGGTGGTGAGCCGGTGGTCGGCGCCCATCGCCGAGAGCGCCGCGACCGCGGTGGCGATCTTGGTGGTGGAGGCGGGGGTGAGCGCGTCGCCCGAGCCGGTGCCGTAGAGGCGTCGGCCGGTGGCCACGTCCACGACCGAGGCGGAGCGGCGGCCGAGTGCCGGGTCCTTCAGCAGCGGGTCGAGGACGGCCGCGAGGGCCTTTCCGCCGGGCGCCGACTTCACGGTGGTGGCGGTGCCGCCGAGGCCGGTGAGCACGGAGGGGGCGCTGGGGGGCGTACGGGGCTCGCGGGGCGGGGTGCCGGCGTTGCCGCGTGTGCTGCCGTGATCTGTGCCACGCGCGGCTTCCAGGGTCACGGCGCGGTCCCGCTCGGCCGTACGCTGACCCGAGGAGTCCCAGGGCCCGGCGGCGGTCACCACCCCGGCGGCCAGCGCCAGACCGGCGGTGGCGGCGGTCGCGGTGAACTGCCAGGTCTTCGGCTGGGAGACCCGCCTGACCTGCGGCGATCCGGTGCCGGTCGACCGTCGCACGGTGGTGCCCACGCGTGCGAGAGACGGTCGTACGGCGTGCGCGATCCGCACGACATGCGGTCTCGCGGCCCGCCAAGGCCTCAGCTCTGGCACGACCACCAGCCCCTTTCGCGATCACACACCTGCGTGAGGGACACTTAACCACCAGAACTATGTGCTGATCATGGAGGAGCGTCCGGTGGAGTTCGACGTCACGATCGAGATCCCGAAGGGTTCGCGGAACAAGTACGAGGTGGACCACGAGACGGGTCGGATCCGCCTGGACCGTCGGCTCTTCACCTCGACCGCCTACCCGACCGACTACGGCTTCGTCGAGAACACCCTCGGCGAGGACGGCGACCCGCTGGACGCGCTGGTCATTCTCGACGAGCCGACGTTCCCGGGCTGCCTGATCAAGTGCCGCGCGATCGGCATGTTCCGGATGACGGACGAGGCCGGTGGCGACGACAAGCTGCTGTGCGTCCCGGCGACGGACCCGCGCGTGGAGCACCTGCGGGACATCCACCACGTGTCGGAGTTCGACCGCCTGGAGATCCAGCACTTCTTCGAGGTCTACAAGGACCTGGAGCCCGGCAAGTCGGTCGAGGGCGCCAACTGGGTGGGCCGCACCGACGCCGAGGCCGAGATCGAGCGGTCCTACAAGCGTTTCAAGGAGCAGGGCGGCCACCACTGAGGTCTCCCACGGCGTGAGCCGTGAGACGGGCCGTACGCGTGCGCGTGCGGCCCGTTTCGCTGTGCGTGCGCATACTGAGGCTTGACGGGGCAGGGGCCTCTACGGAGCAGGCTGACCGACCGGTGTCGTACAGGGAGCGCTACGCAGGTGACGGACGCGGAGGACCGCAAGCCGCAGTCGGACGAGGCGAGGAGTGCGTTCACGCCTCCGGCGGGTCTGCCGTCCCCGGTGGAGAGCGAGTCGGAGATCACCTCGGAGTTCGCGATCCCGGAAGGGCTGGCGGTCCCCAGGACCGGGCCCGGGGGCGAGTCCGAGACCACCTCCGAGTTCGCGATCCCGGAGGGGCTGGACGTGGCCCCAACACACCCGGCCGACGCGGAAGGCTCCGCGTTCAGCCCGCCGAGGACGTACAGCGCGAAGCAGCCGCCTCCCGCCTTCACCCCGGCCGGCGGCGTGCCGGTGGTCAGCCTGACCAAGGACGTGCCCTGGCAGGACCGGATGCGGACCATGCTGCGCATGCCGGTGGCCGAGCGTCCGGCGCCGGAGAAGGCGACTCCGAAGCCGGAGGAGGGCGGCCCGGCCGTCCCGCGCGTGCTCGACCTGACGCTGCGTATCGGCGAGCTGCTGCTCGCGGGCGGTGAGGGCGCGGAGGACGTCGAGGCGGCGATGTTCGCCGTGTGCCGCTCCTACGGGCTGGACCGCTGCGAACCGAACGTCACCTTCACCCTGCTGTCGATCTCGTACCAGCCGTCACTGGTGGACGACCCGGTGACCGCGTCGCGCACGGTGCGCCGCCGGGGCACCGACTACACGCGCCTCGCGGCCGTGTACCAGCTGGTGGACGACCTCAGCGACGACGAGACGCACATCTCCCTGGAGGAGGCCTACCGGCGGCTCGCGGAGATCCGCCGCAACCGGCACCCGTACCCCGGCTGGGTGCTGACGGTGGCGAGCGGGCTGCTCGCGGGCGCGGCCTCGGTGCTGGTCGGTGGTGGCCCCCTGGTGTTCGTCGCCGCCGCGATCGGCGCGATGCTCGGCGACCGGCTGGCGTGGCTGTGCGCGGGGCGCGGGCTGCCGGAGTTCTACCAGTTCACGGTGGCCGCGATGCCGCCCGCCGCGATCGGGGTGACGCTGACGCTGGCGCACGCGGACGTGACCGCCTCCGCGGTGATCACCGGTGGGCTGTTCGCGCTGCTGCCCGGGCGGGCCCTGGTGGCGGGCGTGCAGGACGGGCTGACCGGCTTCTACATCACCGCGTCGGCGCGTCTGCTGGAGGTCCTGTACTTCTTCGTCGGCATCGTGGCCGGGGTGCTGGTGGTGCTGTACTTCGGCGTGCAGCTGGGCGCCGAGCTCAACCCGGACGCGGCGCTGGTGCTGTCCGAGCGGCCGGTGTGGCAGATCCTCGCGTCGATGCTGCTGTCGCTGACGTTCGCGGTGCTGTTGCAGCAGGAGCGGCACACGGTGCTGATGGTGACCCTCAACGGCGGGGTCGCCTGGGTGGTGTACGGCGCGATGCACTACGCCGGTGGCATCTCGCCCGTCGCCTCCACGGCAGCGGCGGCGGGTGTGGTCGGGCTGTTCGGGCAGTTGCTGGCGCGGTACCGGTTCGCGTCGGCCCTGCCGTACACGACCGCGGCGATCGGGCCGCTGCTGCCGGGTTCGGCGACGTACTTCGGGCTGCTGGCGATCGCGCAGAACGAGGTCGACGCGGGGCTGGTGTATCTCACGCAGGCGGTGGCGCTGGCGATGGCCATCGCGATCGGGGTGAATCTCGGGTCGGAGATCTCGCGGATGTTCCTGCGGATCGGCTCCGCCGAGAAGCGCCGGGCGGCCAAGCGGACGCGGGGATTCTGAGAAACGGTGCCTGGGAGTTCGAGGCGCGGTTCGTGGGCGGCTGCGGGTTGTGGTGGGTTGCTCGCGCAGTTCCCCGCGCCCCTGAGGGCGTCGCCCTGCGTTCAGTAGCGCCGGTCGTACGGCTGCTGGGGGTCGATGCGGCGCAGCTGGGTCGTGGGCTCGTCCATCACGGGGTACGGGGGCTGCTGGTGAGGTGCTGCCGGAGGCTGGGCCGCGGCGGCTCGCTTCTTCTTACCGCGCTCCCGCAGGTACTCGATGATGATCGGGACCACCGACAGGAAGACGATCAGGACCAGGATCGCCTCGACGTTGGTCTTGATGAACTCGATCTGGCCGAGCCAGTAGCCGGCGCACGTGACGCCCGAGCCCCAGGCGATACCGCCGATCACGTTGTACGTCAGGAACGTGCGGTACTTCATGCGGCCGGCGCCGGCCACGATGGGGGCGAAGGTGCGCACGATGGGGACGAAGCGGGCCAGGACGATCGCCTTCGGGCCGTACTTCTCCATGAACTCGTGGGCCTTCTCCAGGTTCTCCTGCTTGAAGAGCCTGGAGTTGGGGCGGTTGAAGATTCTCGGGCCGAAGAACTTGCCGATCATGTAGCCGACTTGGTCGCCGACGACCGCGGCGATCACGATGAGCGTGCAGACCAGCCACAGCGGCTGGCTGATGTAGTTGCCCTCGGCCACGAAGAGGCCCGCCGTGAACAGCAGGGAGTCGCCGGGCAGGAACGCGAAGAGTCCGGACTCGGCGAAGACGATCAGCAGGATGCCGGGAAGGCTGAAGGTCTCGATCAGGTAGTCCGGGCTCAGCCACTCGGGGCCGAGCGCAAGGGTGGTCACGGGGCTGTGGCTCCTGCTGCTTGGGGGGATGGGCAAGGGCTGGCTGCCCAAATTATCAACGCAGCCGCCGCGGCCCGGGTTCCATGGGCGTACCCAGGATGCACTGTGCCCTGCCCTGAGCAAACCTGTGGACCATGGGCATCGAAGAATACGGCGGTGGACAGGGCCCCGAGCCCGACGTCCTGGTGGTCACGACGAACGACGTCCCCGGCTACCGGGTGCAGGAGGTCCTCGGTGAGGTCTTCGGGCTGACCGTGCGCTCCCGGCACCTGGGGAGCCAGATCGGGGCCGGGCTGAAGTCACTGGTCGGCGGTGAGCTCAAGGGGCTCACCAAGACGCTGGTGGAGACCCGCAACCAGGCCATGGAGCGGCTCGTCGAGCAGGCACGCGCGCGTGGGGCGAACGGGGTGCTGGCGTTCCGCTTCGACGTGACGGACGCGGCGGACGTCGGCACGGAGGTGTGCGCCTACGGGACGGCGGTGGTCCTGGCCCGGGACTGACCCCGGGCCAGGGATCACGCGGTGTGCCGGACGGCGTTGGCGAGGATCGCGTCCCGCATGTAGGCGGCGAGACCGGGCTTCGCCTTGTCGATGTTTCGCGTGAAACGTTCGTCGTTGACGTACATCTCGCCCAGGCAGGTGTGCATCTCGTGCCCGCAGTCGTAGTAGTTGCGGGCGATGCCCTGGCGGTGCTCCTCGGCGGCGTCCATCGCCGCCTCGGAGTCCGCCGACTCACCGGCCTCCATCAGCGCGACGAACCGCCGGGTGAGCTCGTCGGCCTCGCGCTGGATCCGCTGCCAGTCCTCCTTGGTGTAGGAGGCGGTGCGCTGCTGGGACTGCCGGTAGGCGTCGGTGTCGCCCCAGCGTTCCTGCACCTCCCCCTCGTACTGGTCGGGGTCGAAGTCCCCGAAGACCTCGAACTTCTCCTCGGGCGTGAGGTTGATGCCCATCGTGCGTGCCTCCATGGCGTGCTCCACGGCCGCCGCCATCTTCTGCAGCTTCTCGATCCGGGCGGTCAGCAGCTCGTGCTGGCGGCGCAGGTGCGCGCGCGGGTCCGCGGCCGGGTCGTCGAGCAGCGCGGCGACCTCCTCGAGCGGGAAGCCGAGCTCCCGGTAGAACAGGATCTGCTGCAGCCGGTCGAGGTCGGCGTCGCTGTAACGCCGGTGCCCCGCGTGGCTGCGCTCGCTCGGGACGAGCAGGCCGATGTCGTCGTAGTGGTGCAGGGTGCGCACCGTGACCCCGGCGAAGCCGGCCACCTGTCCGACGGAGTAGTTCACTTCCGCTCCCTTCTCGGTACGCACTTCACGATGGGTCCTCACGTGACGTGAGGTGCAAGCCCGTTTTCCCGTGGCCGCCGCACGCCGCGATGTCGCGCCGGGAATGTCCACTTGGCCCCCTTATCGTGTGCGGGTGGTCCAGCACAGCGAGCAGGCGCCCTCCTCCACCCCGGCGACACCGGCGCGCGCCCTGCTGCCCACCATCGTCCCTGCTCTGCTGGTGGGAGTGGCGGCGAGCCTGCTGCTGCTGGGGGTGGAGGTCGCGGCCGAGGAACTGGAGCACGTGCTGTGGCAGGACCTGCCGGACGCGCTCGGGGTCGGCCGGTACTCCGTGCTGTGGATGTTCGTGGTGCTCCTCGCCACCGGGATCGCGGTCGGTCTCCTGGTGTGGAAGGCGCCGGGGCACGCCGGCCCCGACCCCGCGACGACGGGACTCGACGCGCCCGTGCTGCACCCGGCGGTGCTCCCGGGCCTGCTGCTGGTCACCGGACTGATGCTGGCGGGCGGGCCGAGCCTCGGCCCGGAGAACCCGATCATCGCCGTGAACGTGTCCCTCGCGGTCTGGCTGGGCGCCAAGGCCTTCCCGGAGGCCCCGGAGAAGGGCTGGGTGGTGCTGGCGGAGGCGGCGACGATCGGGGCGCTGTTCGGTACGCCCGTGGCCGCCGCGCTGATCATCTCCGAGGCGCTGGCCGGGCAGCGGATCAAGGGGCAGCTGTGGGACAGCCTCTTCGCGCCGCTGATCGCGGCGGCGGCCGGTGCGCTCACCATCACGCTGCTGGCCGCGCCGAGCTTCGATCTGGACCTGCCGGCGTTCGGCCACCCGGGCTGGACCGATCTGCTCGCCGCCCTGACGATCGCGGTGGCGGGCGCGGCGCTCGGCATGTGCGCCGTGTACGCCTTCCCCTACGTCCACGGCGTCTTCCGGCGGCTGCGGCACCCGATGCTGATGCTTCCGGCGGGCGGCGTGGTGCTGGGCGCCCTGGCGGCGCTGGGCGGGCACCTGACGCTCTTCAAGGGGCTCGACGAGATGACGGAGCTGGCCCGGGATCCCGGCGGCTGGTCGGCGGGCGAGTTCGCCACGATGACGGTGGTGAAGCTGGCCGCGCTGCTCGTCGCCGCCTCGTGCGGCTTCCGGGGCGGGCGGATCTTCCCGGCCGTGTTCGTCGGCACCGCTCTCGGACTGTGCGCCCACGCCCTGGTGCCCGAGGTGCATCTGGCGGTGGGTGTGTCGGCCGCGGTGCTCGGGATGCTGCTGGCGATCACCCGGCAGGGCTGGGTGAGCCTCTTCGTCGCCGCTGTCCTGGTCACCTCGCCCGGAGTCATCTCGTTGCTGGTGCTCGCCTCGCTGCCGGCCTGGCTGCTGGTGACCGGGCGCCCGCAGATGCAGCTCCGGCCGGACGGCAGGGCGGTGCGCTGACCGCCGTACGGCCCCTTTCGACGCTCACCGGAACCATCCGCAGATCCCGGCACTCCCGGAGGAACTCATGCCGCTCCACGAAGGCCCGCAGCACGACGAGCGTCCCCTGTCCGTCAATCCCTTCCTGGGGGCGGCGAACCCCGTCGGGGACATGACCGGGGCACCGCCCAAGCACCGGCTGCCCGACGCGCCCATGGCGCCCTCGACGGCGTATCAGCTGGTGCACGACGAGCTGATGCTGGACGGCAACGCACGGCTGAACCTGGCCACCTTCGTCACCACCTGGATGGAGCCGGAGGCCGGGGTGCTGATGGCGGAGTGCCGGGACAAGAACATGATCGACAAGGACGAGTACCCGCGCACGGCCGAGCTGGAGCGGCGCTGCGTGGCGATGCTCGCCGACCTGTGGCACGCGCCCGATCCGTCGGCCGCCGTGGGCTGTTCGACGACCGGATCCAGCGAGGCGTGCATGCTCGCCGGGATGGCGCTGAAGCGGCGCTGGGCGCTGCGCAACGCCGACCGGTATCCGTCGAGGGGCGCCCGGCCCAATCTCGTCATGGGCGTCAACGTGCAGGTCTGCTGGGAGAAGTTCTGCAATTTCTGGGAGGTGGAGGCCCGTCAGGTGCCCATGGAGGGCGAGCGCTTCCATCTGGATCCCGAGGCCGCCGCCGCGCTGTGCGACGAGAACACCATCGGGGTCGTCGGCATCATGGGCTCCACCTTCGACGGCTCCTACGAACCGGTCGCGGACCTGTGCGCGGCGCTGGACGCCCTGCAGGAGCGCACCGGTCTCGACATCCCAGTGCACGTCGACGGGGCGTCCGGCGCGATGATCGCGCCGTTCCTCGACGAGGACCTGGTGTGGGACTTCCGGCTCCCGCGCGTGGCGTCGATCAACACCTCGGGGCACAAGTACGGGCTGGTCTACCCGGGCGTCGGCTGGGCGCTGTGGCGGGACGCGGCGGCGCTGCCCGAGGAGCTGGTCTTCCGGGTGAACTACCTGGGCGGCGACATGCCGACCTTCGCGCTGAACTTCTCCCGGCCGGGCGCCCAGGTCGCGGCGCAGTACTACACGTTCCTGCGGCTCGGCCGGGACGGCTACCGGGCGGTGCAGCAGGCCGCGCGGGACGTGGCCCGCTCGCTCGCCGAACGGATCGAGTCGCTGGGCGACTTCCGGCTGCTGACCCGGGGCGACCAGCTGCCGGTGCTCGCCTTCACCACCGCGGACGACGTGACGTCGTACGACGTCTTCGACGTGGCCCGGCGGATGCGCGAGCACGGCTGGCTGGTGCCCGCGTACACCTTCCCGGCGAACCGCCAGGACCTGTCCGTGCTGCGGCTGGTGTGCCGCAACGGCTTCTCCGAGGACCTCGCCGGCCTGTTCGAGGACGACCTGGTCCGCCTCCTGCCGGAGCTGCGCCGGCAGCCGCGCCCCCTCACCGAGGACAGGGGCGCGGCGACCGGTTTCCATCATTGAGGCCCCGGGCCAGGGGGTGTCCCTCAGCGGCTCAGGCGGGCGAATCTGCGCACCGCCAGCGGGAAGAACACCGCCAGCAGCGCCAAGGGCCAGGCGACGGCGGCCCAGACGTGTCCGGGCTCGCCGCCGGGGCTGCCGAACAGGTCACGGACGGCCGTGGCGGTCTGGGACATGGGGTTCCACTGGACGACGGTGCCCAGCCAGTCGGGCATGGACTCGGGAGCGGCGAAGGCGTTGGACAGGAAGCCGACCGGCCAGACCAGGATCTGCACGGCCTGCACCAGCTCCGGCTTTCCGGCCACCAGGGCGAGGTGAATGCCGATCCACAGCATCGCGAACCGGAACAGCAGGAGCAGTCCCACGGCCCCCAGGAAGCCCGCCGGGCCGCCGTGCGCGCGCCAGCCGAGCGCGGCGGCGACGGCGAGCAGCACCGCCAGGCCGAGCGCGGACTGAAGCATGTCGGCGGCCGAACGGCCCACCAGGACCGCGCCGTTGGCCATCGGCATCGAGCGGAAGCGGTCGATGACGCCCTTGCCCAGGTCCTGGGTGACGGCGACCATCGTGCCCTCCAGGCCGAAGGCCATGGTGAGCGCGAGCATGCCGGGGACCAGGAAGTCGAGATACTCGCCGCTGACGCCCCGGCCGCCGCCGACCAGGTATCCGAACATCAGCAGGAGCATCACCGGGAAGACCAGGTTGACCACGACCGTCACCGGCTGGCGGCCCCAGCGGGCGAGTTCGCGGCGGGTCATGGTCCAGGAGTCGGTCAGCGCGTAGGTGGTCACGCGGCCTCCTTCACTCGGTCGTCGTGCCCGGTGAGCTGCAGGAACACCTCGTCGAGCGTGGGGCGCCGGAGCGCGATGTCCTCGGCCTCGATCCCGGCCGTCTCCAGCGCGTGGACGACCCCGGCCAGCGCCGCCATGCGGTCGGTGACGGGGGCGCTCAGCAGCCGGCGATCGGTGTCCACGGTGACCTCGTCCTTCGCCACGGGCAGCAGGGCGACGGCCGCGCCCAGCTGTCCGGCGTCACGCAGGACGACGTCGATGCGGTCGCCGCCGATGGCCGCCTTCAGCTCGTCGGCCGTGCCGTTCGCGATGACCCGGCCGGTGTCCACGACCGAGATGCGGTCGGCTAGCTGATCGGCCTCCTCCAGGTACTGGGTGGTGAGCAGGACCGTCGTGCCGCCGCCGACCAGGGAGCGGACCGACGCCCACACCTCCGCGCGGCCGCGCGGGTCGAGGCCGGTGGTGGGTTCGTCCAGGAAGAGCACCTCCGGGTCGGTGATCAGGGAGGCGGCGAGGTCCAGGCGCCGCCGCATGCCTCCGCTGTAGGCGCGCACCGGCTTGCGGCCGGTGTCGGTGAGGCCGAAGCGCTCCAGCAGTTCGTCCGCACGCGCGCGTGCCCGCCGCGTGCCCAGGTGGTACAGGCGGCCGAACAGCTCCAGGTTCTGCCGGCCGCCGAGTTCCTCGTCGAGCGCCGCGTGCTGGCCGAGCAGGCCGATGCGCAGGCGTACGGCGTACGCCTCGCGCACCACGTCGTGTCCCGCCACCTCCACCCGGCCCGCGTCGGGCCGCAGCAGGGTGGCCAGGATCCGGACCAGGGTGGTCTTGCCGGCTCCGTTGGGCCCCAGCACCCCGTGCACCGTGCCGCGGGCGACCGTGAGGTCGAGCCCGTCCAGCGCGGGCTTTCCGTGCTTGTCGTTTCCGTACGTCTTGCGTGCGCCCTCGACGGTGATCGCCGCGTCGGCCACTGACACTCCCTCGCTAGTCAATCTTGACTACTCGATCGACGGTATCCCCGTCGGCAGCATTAGTCAAACTTGATTAACGAGGTTTCTTCGCAGCGGTCCTCAGCGCTCGTCGCCGGGATGCCGCTCCCCCGTCGCGTACGGGTTCTCCTCGCCCTCGGCCAGGATGCCGACGAACGGCTCGCCCTCACCGGCGAAGGTGTACGCGCCGCCCCGGATCCGCTCGATGAGACCGCGGGTCCACGCGGCGCCGGTGTCGGCGGAGTGGACCCAGAAGTCCATGATCTCCCCGATGTGACCGAGCTGACCGGGGCCGTTCTCGGGCGTGTAGTACTCGGTCACGGCCTTGCGCCACGCCTCGATGGCCCGCACCCGCTCCTCCAGCAGGGCCAGGGCCTCCGCGCGTTCGAGGTCGACGATGAAGCCGAGGGCGGCGGAGAGCACGTCCGGCTTCTGGTCGTACGACGTCAGGGACGCCCGCAGCAGCCGGAAGTACTCCTCGGTGCCCTCGTCGGTGATCTCGTACTCGGTGCGCGGCGGGCCGCCGGCCGTCGACGGGGCGATCTCGTGCGCGTGCAGCAGCCCTTGCTTCGCCATCTGCTTCAGCGCGTGGTAGATCGAGCCCGGTTTGGCGTTGGACCACTCGTGCGCGCCCCAGAACTCCAGGTCGTTGCGCACCTGGTAGCCGTGGGCCCGCCCGTGCTGGCGCACCGCGCCGAGCACGAGAAGACGGATCGCTGACATGCGCCCAGCGTAGGACCCCGGGGCTCAGCCCCAGTCGCTGCCCTGCTCCACCCGCGGCGGGGCGGTCAGGCCTCCCTGCGGCCGACGTGCTCGATGTACAGCGTGCGGGTCTCCGGTTCGAGCCGGTACAGGACGCGCCAACGGCCGTGGTGGAGGCGACGATGGTCGACACCCCAGGCGCGCGATCCCTCCGGCCGCGGCTCCTCCGCGAGCTGGTCCGTGGCCCGCAGGAGGTCGTCGACGTCCTGCGGATCGACCTTGAGATACCCGGTGGCCGCATCCAGCGCGGCCGGCTCCCAGACGACCTGCCAGGTCACTCGCCACCCCGCCCGGCGGCCTCCAGCAGAGCCCGACGAGCCTCGGAGTGCGGGACCGGTGCCCCGCTGCGGCCGAGTGCGCGGTCACGCTCCAGACGGGCGAGCGCCAGCGCGTCCTCGAGGTCCTCCAGCTCGGCCGGCGAGATCAGCACGGCGGCCGGGACGCCGCGGTCGGTCAGCGTGATGTGCTCGTGCTGGGCGGCTCGGCGAGCGAGCTCGCCGAGCTTCCCCCGCGCCTCGGCAATGGGATACGTAGCAGACATGCATCTACTGTACACCTGGATGCATGTTCCGCCATGGTCCGCCGTGCAGGGCGTCGCTGTTGCCCCTCAGAACGGGAAGCCGCTCCGGCCGTGCTGGACCGAGATCCACTTCAGGGTGGTGAAGGCGTCCAGCATGGTGTCGCCGTTCAGGCGGCCGACGCCGGAGTGCTTCTCGCCGCCGAAGGGGACGATCGGCTCGTCGTGGACGGTGCCGTCGTTCACGTGGAACATGCCGGTGTCGATCCGCTTGGCGAAGGCGACGCCCCGCTCGACGTCCCCGGTGTGCACCGCGCCGCTCAGGCCGTACGGGGTGTCGTTGACGATGCGGACGGCCTCCTCCTCGCCGTCGAACGGGACGAGGAAGGCGACCGGGCCGAAGACCTCCTGCTGGAGCAGGGCCGAGTCGGCGGGGACGCCGGTGAGGACGGAGGGCTCGACGAGGTTGTCCCGCCTGCCGCCGCGCACCAGGGCCGTGGCGCCCTCGGCGAGGGCCTGCTCGACGACGCCGGAGACCGCGTCCGCCTGCTGGGAGTTGATCACCGGGCCGATGACGGTCTCCGGGTCGCGCGGGTCGCCGGCCTTGAGGGTCTTCACCTTGGCGACGAACTTCTCGGTGAACTCGTCGGCGACCGCCCGGTCGACCAGGACACGGTTCGCGGCCATGCAGACCTGGCCCTGATGGACGTACCGGCTGAAGACCGCCGCGTCGACCGCGTAGTCGATGTCGGCGTCGTCCAGGACCACCAGCGCGCTGTTGCCGCCCAGTTCGAGCACGGAGCGCTTGAAGTGCGCGGCGCAGACGGTGGCGACATGGCGGCCGACCTTGTCGGAGCCCGTGAAGGAGATGACCTTGGGGACCGGGTGCTCGATGAAGGCGTCGCCGATCTCGGCGATGTCGGTGATGACGACGTTCAGCAGGCCGCCGGGCAGGCCCGCGTCCTCGAAGATCTTCGCGACCAGGGAGCCGCCGACGATCGGGGTGTTCTGGTGCGGCTTGAGGACGACGCCGTTGCCCAGCGCGAGCGCCGGGGCGACCGACTTGAGCGACAGCAGGAAGGGGAAGTTGAACGGGCTGATCACGCCCACGACGCCGACCGGGACGCGGTAGACGCGGTTCTCCTTGCCGTCGACCGGCGAGGGGATGATCCGGCCCTCGGGCGCCAGCGCCAGGTGGATCGCCTCACGCAGGAACTCCTTGGCGAGGTGGAGCTCGAAGGCGGCCTTCAGACGCGTACCGCCGAGCTCGGCGACGATCGCCTCGGAGATCTCCTCCTCGCGCTCCTCGATCAGTCTCAGCGCCTTCTCGAAGACCGCGCGGCGGGCGTAGGGGTTGGTCGCCGCCCACTGCTTCTGGGCACGGGCGGCGGCCCGGTACGCCTGATCGACCTCGTCGACCGTGGCTATGGTGATCGACGCGAGCTTCTCGTCGTCGTACGGGTTGAAGTCGATGATGTCCCAGGAGCCTGTGCCCGGGCGCCACTCACCGTCGATGTACTGCTGCGCCAGGTCGGTGAAGTACGACGACATGTGATCCCTCAATCCCTTGCTGCCGAAGCAGAACCCAGATCGACCCACGGTCTGATCATTTTCTGATCACACGTCATCGTACTTGTGTTTCAAGAGAGTTGAAGGAGTCCTCGCAGAAGGTCCCGGCTCTCCGAAGGGCCCGGGCTGTCGTGCTGGAGCTCCTTCAGCGCCTTCTCGTACTGGGCGACGTCCTCGGCCTTGTCCAGGTACAGCGCGCTGGTGAGCTGCTCCAGGTAGACGACGTCCGACAGGTCGGACTCGGGGAAGCTGAGAATGGTGAACGCGCCGGACTCCCCGGAGTGCCCGCCGAGGCTGAACGGCATCACCTGGAGGCGGACGTTGGGCCGCTCGGAGATCTCGATCAGGTGCTGGAGCTGCCCGCGCATCACCTCGCGGTCCCCGTAGGGGCGGCGCAGGGCGGCCTCGTCGAGCACCACGTGGAACTCGGGGGCGTTCTCCGCCACCAGGTACTTCTGCCGCTCCAGCCGCAGCGCGACCCGGCGCTCGACGTCCGCCTCGCTCGCGCCCTTCATCCCGCGCCGCACCACCGCGCGGGCGTAGCTCTCGGTCTGCAGCAGGCCGTGCACGAACTGCACCTCGTACGCCCGGATCAGCGAGGCCGCGCCCTCCAGGCCGACATAGGTGGGGAACCAGCTCGGCAGGACGTCCGAGTAACTGTGCCACCAGCCCGCGACGTTGGCCTCCCGGGCGAGGGAGAGCAACGAGGTGCGCTCCTGCTCGTCCGTGATGCCGTACAGCGTCAGCAGGTCCTCCACGTCCCTGGTCTTGAAGCTCACCCGGCCCAACTCCATCCGGCTGATCTTCGATTCCGAGGCGCGGATCGAGTAACCCGCCGCCTCGCGCGTGATCCCCCGCGCCTCACGCAGTCGCCTGAGTTGTGATCCGAGCAGCATGCGCCGCACCACCGATCCCGGCTCTCCCGCGCTCACGTTCGCCAGCCTCCCCAACATCCGCAGGGCCCGCAGTCTGCCACTAAAACACTCCGAGCAGTACTCGTCCGGTTACGGAAACGGAATCCGGCCAAGGAAACCGGTCGGGAACGAGCACCGAGTGGGCAAGAGCTCGGCCAGAAGAGGAGGTGAAGATGACGGAAAAATTGGCCAACAAGCGGTACGGGCAGGTCCATTTCGGTCAGCTGCACGTGCATCTGCCCTTGCATCTGCTGTACGCATCCGAAACCATGGTCCCCGCACCACCGCCGCCTCGCCAGCACGCGAATTCCCGGGAGTGCCTCGCATGGGGACGAATGGATCGACCATGCTCGAGCCGTTACGGCAGGGCCTTCCGCCGCTGGACCCCGCGGCCGTGTCCGACGCCGCCTCCTGCGCCCTCCCCGCCCGCTACGAAGCGGTGGGCGACGCCCGGCGGTTCACCCGCAGGACCCTCGACCAGTGGGACCTGGGTGAACGTTTCGACGACGTGTGCCTGGTCGTCTCCGAGCTGGTCACCAACGCGCTGCGGCACGCGCTGCCGGCGAACACCCCGCGACTGACGGAGCAGGACCCTCCGGTGCGGCTGCACCTGATGCGGTGGACCGAGCGGCTGGTGTGCGCGGTGCGCGATCCCAGCCGGGAGAGTCCCGTCGCCCGGGACTCCGACGACTTCTCCGCCGAGTCGGGCCGCGGCCTGTTCCTCGTCGACTCCTTCAGCGACGGCTGGGGCTGGCACCCGATGGCGGGCACCCTCGGCGGGAAGGTGGTGTGGGCGCTGTTCCGGCTTCAGCACGCGGGCGAGTGCCCGCACCCCTCCGACTGACGCACCGCGGCGCTTCACCGCGCCACGGCTCTACGCGCGTCACACCGGGTCGGCGTCCGGGCCTCGCCGGGATACCGGACCGGGCCCCCCGGCCGGGCGTCAGCCGGCGACCAGGTGATCGAACTCGCCGTCCTTCACACCCAGCAGCATCGCCTCGATCTCCGCACGCGTGTAGACGAGCGCGGGACCGTCCGGGAAGCGGGAGTTGCGCACGGCCACGTCCCCGCCGGGCAGGCGCGCGAACTCCACGCAGGACCCCTGCGAGTTGCTGTGCCGGCTCTTCTGCCAGGCCACGCCGTTCAGCCTGGTGGCCGCCATGCCGTTGTACACGCCGGACGCGTCGGCACCGTCGTACACGTCACCGTCGTACACGTCGTGGTCCACAGGTCGCTCCCCGGTGTGCACTGGCTGGTGTGGCCATTGATGCATGGTCAACTGACCCGGATCATAGCTTTGTTCATGTGCAGATGCAGGCGCAGATGCACGTGCACGCGGGGTCATCCTGTGGTTACAGCGTCGTCGGACGCCGGATTGCCCCCCGCTGTAAGTTCAGACGCAGCCGGGGGCTTTTGTGTTCCCTTGAACTTCCTTCCTGTGAACCTTCCTAGCGGCTCGAGTACGGCAGCAGCGCCATCTCGCGGGCGTTCTTGATCGCCCTGGCCAGCTGTCGCTGCTGCTGTGCGGTGACCCGGGTGACGCGCCGGCTGCGGATCTTGCCGCGGTCGGAGAGGAACTTCCGCAGCAGGTCGGTGTCCTTGTAGTCGATGTACGTGATCCCGGCCTGGTCCAGCGGGTTGGGGCGGGCCTTGGCGGGCTTGCGCTCGGTCCTGCGGGGCATGGGTCAGACCTCCAGGAGGGTGTCGAAGGCGTGCGGCAGCCGCTGCCAGGCCTCGGGCCCGGCGGCGTACTCGGCGTCGGTCAGCAGGCAGGAGTCCAGGAGCCGGTGCAGCCCGTCGCGGTCCAGGGCGGGCGAGGTGAAGACCAGGTGCTGGCAGCGGTCCCCGTGCTCGGGGTGCCAGTCCAGCGCGGCGGCGGCCCGGCGCACCGGCGGCACCAGGTCCCAGGCCGCGTCCGGCAGCGAGCCCAGCCACGGCCCGGCGCTCTCCACGCACAGGGCGCCGCCCGCCGCGTCCCAGTGGAACAGCGTGTCGGGCTTGTCGGCGAGCCAGAACCGGCCCCGGCTGCGGACGGCGGCGCAGGTGAGGTCCTCCAGGGCGGCGTACAGCCGCTCCGGGTGGAAGGGGCGGCGCCGGCGCCACACGAGGGTGGAGACACCGTGCGCGTCGGCCTCGGCGGGCAGCAGCGCGCAGGCCGGGTGCTGGGCCGCGGCGGCGGCCTCCAGGTCGAACCCGGCGAGCGCGGCGGCGGCGAGCAGCGACCTGCTGCCGCCGGTGGCGCCGAGGGGCACCGGGTGCGCCGTGGGATGCAGCTGGCGCAGGAGCTCCCGGTCCTCGTCGTCGGCCTCCGGGGAGTCGGCGACGGCCAGCACGGGGGCGTACTCCAGCTGCCGGGCGAAGGTGTCGGCGACGGTGCGCTGGTCGGTGACCGCGGCGGCGAGCCCGCGCTCGGCGAGGTCGTCGCCGTTGGCGAGGTACGGCAGCAGCAGCGCCGGGTCCACGGCGGTGATCACACCGGTGACGGTGAAGCCGCCGGCCGCGATCACCTCGGCCATGGCCTTCGGCTCGACGGAGTCCCACAGCTCGACGATCGCGAGCGGGATGTCGCCCGCGTCCGCGAGCCGCCGCAGCTCGGGGACGAGGTCCTCGCGCAGGGCGCAGCAGGCGCAGTCGTTCACCAGCGGCGCCTCACCGGTGGAGAGCACGCCGCCGGCGTCCCGCACGGTCCGTACGACGGTGCCCGCGGCGGCCGTCTCGAGGTCGTGGTGGAGTACGACGCTGCCCGGCACGTCGGCGAGCAGCCGCGCGACCGCGGCCCCGCGGGCCTCGGCGTGCAGGCCGCCGACGACGGCGACGGGGAGCGGCGCGGGGACGGCTTCCGGCGGGGTCACGCGTCACCCCGCTTGCCGTAGCGGCGCTCGAAGCGCTCCACGCGGCCGGCGGTGTCCAGGACCCGCGCGGTGCCGGTGTAGAAGGGGTGGCTGACGTTCGAGATCTCGACGTCGACGACCGGGTAGGTGCGGCCGTCCTCCCATTCGATCGTCTTGTCGCTGGTCATGGTGGACCGGGTGAGGAAGGCGTACCCCGCGGCACGGTCACGGAACACGACGGGCCCGTAGGGCGGATGGATTCCCTGGCGCATGGCGGTGGTTCAGCGCTCCTCTCGGAAGTCGACGTGACGGCCGACGACGGGGTCGTACTTGCGCAGCGTCAGGCGGTCGGGGTCGTTGCGGCGGTTCTTGCGGGTGACGTAGGTGAAGCCGGTGCCCGCGGTGGAGCGGAGCTTGATGACCGGGCGGAGTTCGTTGCGTGCCATGCTGGTAGCTTACTGAAAACGATTCCCATTTACATCAGGGGGTCGGACCGACCGTGAGAGAGGTACGTCACCATGTCCGCGCACTGCATGCTGACCGGCGCACAGCCCGGCTTCGGCAACCGCATCTCCCACTCCCACCGGCGCACCTCGCGCCGCTTCGACCCCAACATCCAGTCCAAGCGCTACTGGCTGCCGAGCGAGGGCCGGTACGTGCGGCTGCGGCTGAGCGCGAAGGGGATCAAGACGGTCGACGCGATCGGCGTCGAGGCGGCGGTCGCCCGCATCCGCGCACGGGGAGGGAAGGTCTGATGGCGAAGAAGAGCAAGATCGCGAAGAACGAGCAGCGGCGGGAGATCGTCGCGCGGTACGCGGCCCGGCGGGCGGAGCTGAAGGAGATCGTCCGGCGTCCGTCGTCGACGGAGGCGGAACGGCTGGCGGCGCAGCGGGAGTTGCGCAGGCAGCCGCGCGACGCGAGCGCCACGCGCGTACGCAACCGCGACCAGGTCGACGGTCGGCCGCGCGGGTACGTCCGGGCGTTCGGACTGTCCCGCGTGAACCTGCGGGGCCAGGCGCACGCGGGGTATCTGCCGGGGGTGCGGAAGGCTTCCTGGTAGGGGCGGGGCGCCTGGGCCGCGGGGGGTGCGGCGGGGCTGCGGCGCGCGGTGCCGGGCGGGGTGAGCCGCTGCCGGGGGCCCGCGGCGGGCGGTGCCGGGCGGTGTCGGCGGGAGCGAACCGCTGCCGGGGACCCGTGGCGGGCGGTGCCGGGCGGTGCCGGCGGGGGCGAACCGCTGCCAGGGACCCGTGGCGGGCGGTGCCGAGCGGTCTCGGCGGGGGGTGAGCCGCTGCCGGAGGCCCGCGGCGGGGTGAGCCGCTGCCGGGGTGCCTCCGGCGCGCGGTGCCGAGCGGTGCCGGCGGGGGTGGGCCGCTGCCGGGGGGCCTCCGGGGTGAGGTGATCCGGTGTCGCGGGGCGGCCCTGTGCCCGGGTTGTGCGAGGTGCGTCACTGGGGGTGGTGAGGTGACTGGTGAGTACGGTTAGCTGGCTGCGGTCGTTCCGGCCGGCGGGGCCGGCTACAGCTAGGGGGCTTGCAGTGACTTCGGTGGCTTCGGTGACCTTCTCGCGCGTCCGCGTGGCGGCCACGGCCGTCGGCCTGGTGGGCGCGCTCGCACTCACCGGGTGCAGCGGGGACGGCGACTCCGGGGACTCCGGCGACTCCAAGCCGAGCCCCACCCCGTCTGCCACGGCACCCGACGGCTACGGCAGCACGGGTGCCCCGAAGGACCCCGCGGGCAAGCTGGAGGGCAGCTGGCTCGCCACGACCGGCGGCAAGGCCGTTGCGCTGGTGGTCACCGGCGAGCAGGCCGGTCTCTTCGCCACGGGCGGCACCGTGTGCAGCGGTTCCGCGCGTGAGGACGCCGGAACCTCGACGATCCGCCTGACGTGCACGGACGGCAGCAAGGACCGGGCGACCGGCACGGTCGACTCGGTGAGCGGGTCCTCCTTGAAGGTCACCTGGGAGAGTGGTCTCGGGACGGAGACCTACACCAAGGCGGAGGGCGGCAAGCTGCCCTCCGGGCTCCCGACGGCGGGGCTGGGATCGCCGAGCCAGTGACCCCTCCCCGGCGGGGTCGGCGTACGGGTCCGGGGTCCCGTGCGTGATGATCGGGGTGCACCTCCACACACCCAGGGGACCCTCATGCGCGCCGTACCGATCGCCGTCACCGCCCTGTCCGCCCTCCTCCTGCTGACCGCCTGCGACGACGGGGGCGAGGGCGGCAAGTCCGGGCAGCCGAAGAAGGGCGCCTGCGCGATCGACAAGGTGAGCATGGAGGTCGGCCCGGCGAGCGTCGCCCCGGCCGCTGGGGACACCGGCGAGGTGCCGGTCGGCTTCACCAACCAGAGCGCGGAGTGCACCCTGGACGGCTTCCCTGAGGTACGCCTGGCCGGTGCCGGTGACTCCGAGACCTTCGACGTGCCGCCGGCCGAGGGTGCCCGGGCGCAGAAGCTGACCCTGGCCAAGGGCGAGTCCGCGTCGTTCACCCTCACCTATGTGCGCGGTCCGCGTGGCGAGGGCGCGTTCGACGCCAAGAACCTGCACGTCGTCTTCCCCAGCGAGGCCGGTGACCCCAGCACGCGGGTGTTCCGGTGGTCGTACGGCCCGGTGGCGGGCGACGGCGACGGCGGGTTCGAGATCTCCGTGGGCGCCTACCAGAAGGTGGGCGACTGAACGGCCTCGTCGCCCGCGCCCGCGGGCGGTGCGGGGAGCAGCCCCGGCTTCGGGTGAGCGGCCGCCGGTTTCGGAAGCGGCCCTCGGCCTCAGGGAAGGTGGCGGCGGGGCTTCACCTGGGCCGCGTCCGCCGCCCGTGCGCCCTCTTGCCAGCCCGCCGCGTCGCTCACGCCGCGCAGGCGGGTGGTCGTGGTGTGGGGGAACAGGCGGTCCAGCCGCTCGGTGACGGCCACCTCGCGGGTGGCGAGGACCGGGAGGAGATCGTCGGTCACCTGGGTCTCGGCGACGGCCGCCAGGCGCGTACCCACCCGGTGGGCGTACGCCGCGAGGAAGGACTGCCGAAAGGTCTTGGTCCGCTTCCGTCCGCCCTTGCGCTGAGCGGCCTCCGCCTTGGTCATCGCAGTCGTGGCCTGCACGAGCAGGGAGGTGTAGAGCAGTTCGACCGCCTCCAGGTCGGGGGCGAAACCGACGACGGTGGAGAAGCCGAGGGGTTCGTTCCACACCGCGCGGCAGTGGTTCGCGGTGGCGACCGCGTCCAGGAGCACCGCCTTGGCCTGCTCGTACGGCGGCTCGACCCCGATCCGGCAGGCGGTGGGCGTCTGCGCCGAGGGGGTCCGCGCGGCGAGCAGCGCCTCGTCGACGCTGTGCCGTGCCATCAGCTCCTGCGCCTTGGCGCTGAGCGCCTCCGCCTCCTCCGGGAAGCCGGTGGCCTCCGCCTTGGCCAGCAGCGCGCGGATGCGGGTGAGCATGCGCGACTCCGGGTGCCGGTCCCCGCTCCGGCCGTTCCCGCTCCGGCCGTCCGCGGCGGCGGCCGTCTCGTCCAGGGACTCGAGCACGGGCAGGCGCAGCAGCAGGCGGTACAGCTCCAGTACGGCGGTGGCGTGCGAGAAGCGGTCACCGCGCTCCGCGCGCGGCGCCTTCTCGGCGGGGAGGTCGGCGAGCTGAGCGTTCCAGCGGGGGCCGCGGGGGCGGTCGTCGTGCGCGGCCTGGGCGCGGATCAGCGCGGCGACGAGCCGCACGTGCACGTCGTCCAGCTCCCGCCGCACGATCCGCACGACATCGGCGGGCTGCCAGCCGCGCCGCCAGGCGGTGGCGACGAACTCCTCACCTCGGCGGGAGAGTTCGGCGTCCGCGGCCGGGTCGGCGGCGAGCAGGGACGCACCGGTGTCGAGGCCGGTGTCCCCGGGGTCGTAGAGGGCGGCACGGAAGGCCCGGTCGACGGTGCTGGACGTACTCACGGGCCGATCGTGCCATGCGCGGGAATTCACCCGCAGGTGTCAACGACTGGTTGACAGCCCAGGGGTGTCAACTTACGGTTGACACATGACCACGAACTCCTCCATCACGTCATCCGTGCGTCTCGACGACCTCATCGCGGCCATCAAGAAGGTCCACGACGAGCCCCTCGAACAGCTCCAGGACGCGGTGATCGCCGGGGAGCACCTCGGCGATGTCGCCGATCACCTCATCGGCCACTTCGTGGACCAGGCCCGGCGTTCCGGCGCCTCCTGGACCGACATCGGCAAGAGCATGGGCGTCACCCGGCAGGCGGCGCAGAAGCGCTTCGTGCCGAAGGAGTCCGCCGCGCTGGACCCGAACGAGGGCTTCAACCGCTACACGCCGCGTGCCCGCAACGTGGTGATGGCCGCGCACAACGAGGCGAAGGCCGCACACCACGCCGAAGGCCTGCCCGAGCACCTCGTCCTCGGCCTGCTCTCCGAGCCGGAGGGCCTCGCCGGAAAGGCGATCACCGACCAGGGCGTCACCCTCGACGCGGTCCGCGAGGCGGCGACGGCCGCGCTCCCGCCGGCCGTCGAGGACGCCCCCGACCTGGTGCCGTACGGCCCGGCCGCCAAGAAGGTCCTCGAACTCACCTTCCGCGAGGCGCTCCGCCTCGGCCACAACTACGTCGGCACCGAGCACCTCCTGCTCGCCCTGCTGGAGCACGAGAACGGCGAAGGCGTCCTCAGCGGCCTCGGCATCACCAAGGCGAGGACCGAGGAGTGGATCACCGAGGTGCTCTCACAGATCCAGCTCCGGCCCGCGGAAGGTGCGCAGGGGGAACAGGGCGAGCAGGGGGAACGGGGGGCACAGGGGGAACAGGAGAAGGCCTGAGGGCCGGGCAGGGGCCAGAGAGCTGACGGCCAGGCAGAGAGCTGAAGGCCGGGCCCGTCCTCGTCGGCCGGGGGGCATGGTCAGACCCCCCTGTCAGACTCGCGGCATGGCCGATCGATGGGTGCTCGTCGTGGCCGAGGACGGTGGCGTGGACGTCGCCCCCCTCGGCCCCGACGGGCTGCCCGCCGGTCCGGTGCGGCGGGAGGCGGATCCCGCCGCGGCCGTGCGGAGCCGTCCCGGTGTCACGCGGTGGGTGTGGCGGTCCACCGCCGAGGTCTACCCGCGCCTGCTCGCCACGGGGGTGCGAGTGGAGCGGTGCTACGACATCGAGGCCGCCGAGACGCTCCTGCTCGGTCACGAGGGGCGGTACGGGGAACCCCGTTCGGCCGCGGCCGCTCTGGCCCGGCTGCGCGGCGGCCCCGTACCGCCCGATCCGCCGCTGCGCCCGGCCGAACCGGGCGCCCAGTCACCCCTGTTCGAACCGCGCGGTGTGCACGTCCCCGCCGCCGACCTGCTCGCGGTCTACGCCGAGCAGCAGCGCCGGACCGACGCGACCGCGCACCCGGACCGGATGCGGCTGCTGATCGCCGCCGAGTCGGCCGGGATGCTGGTGGCCGCCGAGATGAACCACGCGGGGCTGCCCTGGCGGGCGGACGTGCACCGCGCCGTGCTCCACGACCTGCTCGGCGAGCGGTACGCGGGCGGCGGTGAGCCCCGCCGGCTGGCCGAGCTCGCGGACGAGGTGTCCGCCGCGTTCGGACGCCGGGTGCGGCCCGATCTGCCGGCCGATGTCGTCAAGGCGTTCGTACAGGCCGGCATCAAGGTCACCTCGACCCGCCGCTGGGAGATCGAGAGCATCGATCACCCCGCGGTGAAACCACTGATCGAATACAAGAAGCTGTACCGCATCTGGGTCGCCCACGGCTGGAGCTGGCTCCAGGACTGGGTCCGCGACGGCCGCTTCCGGCCCGAGTTCCTCGCGGGCGGCACGGTCACCGGCCGGTGGGTGACCAACGGCGGGGGCGGCCTGCAGATCCCGAAGGTGATCCGCCGCGCGGTGGTCGCCGACCCGGGCTGGCGGCTCGTCGTCGCCGACGCGGACCAGATGGAACCCCGCGTGCTGGCCGCGATCTCCCGTGATCCGGGGCTGATGGAGGTCGCCGGGCGCGAGAGCGACCTGTACCAGTCGGTGTCCGACCGCGCCTTCTCCGGCGACCGCGCCCAGGCCAAACTCGCCGTGCTCGGCGCGGTCTACGGCCAGACCTCGGGCGACGGCCTGAAGAACCTCGCCGCCCTCAGACGCCGCTTCCCGAAGGCCGTGGCCTACGTCGACGACGCCGCCCGCGCCGGAGAGGAGGGCCGGCTCGTACGGACGTGGCTGGGCCGCACCTGCCCGCCGGCCGCCCGGACGACGGACGACGCGGTGGAGGAGGCGGGCATCCCGGTCACCGAGGACGACCAGGACTCCGACACCGCCCGGCCGTGGGTCCCCGGCTACGCCTCGACCGACGCCCGCGCGCGGGGCCGCTTCGCCCGCAACTTCGTCGTCCAGGGCAGCGCCGCCGACTGGGCCCTGCTGCTGCTCGCCGCGCTGCGCCGGGCCCTGGCGGACATGGCGGCCGAGCTGGTCTTCTTCCAGCACGACGAGGTGATCGTGCACTGCCCCGAAGAAGAGGCGCAGACAGTGGTGGCGGCGATCCGGGAGGCCGCCCGGGTGGCGGGCCGGCTGACCTTCGGCGAGACGCCGGTGCGGTTCCCGTTCAGCACGGCGGTGGTGGAGTGCTATGCGGACGCCAAGTGATCAGCGGCGGGGCGGCGTGCTGACGGCCGGCGCGGCAGGCGGCACGGTGTTCAGCAGCAGCTCGCGGAGCTCCTCCACCACGGCCTGCTCGTCCGTCCCGTCCAGCGCGGCGAGCGCCGAGCGCCAGTGTTCGTCCGCCTGGCTCAGACGCCCTCGCTGCCGCAGCAGCAGTCCGTACTGGTGGCGGGCGAGACCGCCGGTGTAGCGGTCGGCGCGGGCGTCCGCGCGGGCGAGGAGTTCCTCGCACTCGTGCGCGGCGCGCTCGGTGTGGCCCAGCAGCCGCAGGGCCCGGACGAGGCCGAGCCGGGTCTGGGACTCGCCGTGCCAGTCCCCGTGGGCGCCGAGGATGCGCAGGCTCTCCTCGAAGTGCGGCAGGGCGGCGGCCGGTTCACCGAGGCTGAGGTGGGCGTAGCCGATGTTGCAGTGCGCGGAGTGCTGCACGATGACGGCGCCGATCCCGTCCCCGATGGCGAGCGACAGCCGGTGCTGCTCGATGGCGGCGCGCGGATCGGTGTGCTCGTACAGGTTGCCCAGGTGGCTGTGGGTGACAGCCTCGCCGTAGGGGTCGTTCAGCTGCCGCGAGTAGGCGAGGCTCTGCCGGAGCGCCTCGCCGGACTCGGTGTACCGGCCTAGTCCTTCGAGCAGCAGCCCGCGGTTGTTGAGGCACCGCCGGATCCGGGAGGCCGCGTCGAGCCGCCGCCAGACCGCCAGCGCGCGGTCGGTGAGCTCGAGGGCGTCGCCCAGGCGGCCGGCCAGGAAGTGCACCCCGGCGAGATCGCCCAGGGCGTACGCCTCGGCGGCCTCGTCCCCGAGCCGCCGCGCCACCCGGAGCGCGGCCCGCCCGAGCACCTCCAGCTCGGCGACACGGCCACTGCGCAGGAGGTAGGGGTAGAGGAGGCGCAGCAGCGTGGCGAGGGTGGCGCGGACGCCGTGGGCGGCCGTGTCATCGGCGTACCGCTCGGCCTGTTCGACCAGGGTGACGATGTTCTCCAGTTCCCGGTCGCCCCAGGCGAAGGCCGCCGCGGCATCGGCGAACGGCGGCACGGTACCGACCTGCGCCGCGTGCCCGGGCGGCTGGGAGGGGGTGGGCCGGCGGCGGTCGTCCTGGTCGAGTCCGGGTTCGACGATCGCGGTGAGGCTGCGCTCGGCGACGGCGGCGTACCAGCGGAGGGCGGTTTCGATGGGGTGGGGGGTGGTGAGGGGGTCAGAGGTAGCGGCGGCGTCGGGGGCGCCGGGGGCGGTGTCGGGGATGGTGTCGCCGTCGGCTGGGCTGACGGGTGGGGTGATCGGTGGGCCGTCAGGTGTGCTGTCGGCGTCGGTCGCTCTCCTGGCAGCGGCATCCGCTGCGGCGAGTTCGCGGGCGAAGTCGCGGACGAGGTCGTGCGGGACGTAGCGGCCGTAGGCGGTCTCCTCCAGGAGGGCCACGTCGACGAGCCGGTCCAGGGCGGCCTCGGCGCGGTGGGCGTCGGTGCCGGTGAGGCGGGCCAGGAGGGGTGCGCCGTAGCCCGGCAGGTCGAGCGCGCCGATGTGCCGCAGGGCGAGGGCCGCGTCCCGGTCGGCTTGGCGGTCGGAGGCGGCGAGCGCGTCGTGCGCGACGGCGAGGGAGCGGCGGACACTGAGGTCGTCGTATTCGAGGTGGGGCAACCGGCTGGCGCATGCGGTCAGCTGCCCGGCGAGGGCGTCCGGGGTGAGCGCCTGGCGGGCGGCGAGCCGGGCGGCGACGACCCGCAGGGCCAGCGGCAGACGCCCGGTGAGCGCGACGAGGGGGTGGCCGGGCTCGAGATCGGCACGGCCGGAGACCGCACGCAGCAGGGCGGCACTGTCCTCGTCCGACAGCGGGGCGAGCGGAAAACGGGCGGCGCCGTCTAGGGCGGTGAGCGGTGAGCGGCTGGTGACGATCACGGCACAGCCGGGCCCGGCCGGCAACAGGGGCCGTATCTGCGCGGCGCCCGCGGCGTCGTCCAGGACGAGGAGCGTGCGGGTCGGCGCGAGCCGGGAGCGGAGCAACGCGGCTGCGGCGTCCGGGTGTTCCGGGATGTCACGGGGCTCGGTGCCGAGGTCGCGGAGCAGGGCGGCGAGCGCCTGGGCGGGGGCGAGGGGCGTCATGCCCGGGGTGGCGCCGTGCAGATTGACGTAGAGCTGCCCATCGGAGAAACGTTCCGCCACCTGATGCGCGACCTGCAGTGCGAGAGCGCTCTTGCCGACCCCGGGCATGCCGGTGAGGACGGCGACGGCGGGGGTTGTGGGGTGGGGAGCTTCAGGGGTGAGCGTGCGGAGGAGGGCACGGAGGGTGGAGTGGCGGCCGGTGAAGTGGGCGGGGGGCGCGGGTAGTTGCGCTGGGGTTGGGGGCAGTTGCGGGGGAGGTGGAGGGAGTTGGGCGGGAGGTGAGGGGAGGGGCGAGGGGGACGCGGAGGCTGCGGATTCCGCGGCGGAATCCGCGGAGCCGGCCGAAGCCGAACGAGTCACGGAGGTCCCGTCCTCACCACTCCCCCGCGACTGCCCCGCAACGGGGAGAACGGCGGCGGCAGGCAGGGCGGAGCCCCCGGAGTCAACGGGGCCCTCGGAGCCGCCAGAGCCGCCGGAGCCACCGGAATTGACGGCCCCGGCGGACGACTCTCCTGCCTCGACGCGCCCCGCATCGGCGGCTACGCCGCGCAACACCTCCACGTGGGCTTCCCGCACCCCCGCCCCCGGCTCGACACCGAGTTCCTCGATCAGCCGGTCGCGCAGATCCCGGTGGACCGCCAGCGCCTCCGCCTGGCGGCCGGTGCGGTGCAGGGCGAGCATGAGCTGACGGTGGTACGCCTCCCGCAGCGGATACTCGGCGGTCAGTGCGGCCAACTCCGGCACCAGGGAGGCCAGTCGCTCACCGCCGAGGCCCAGTTCGGCGTCGTACCGCCACTCCAGGAGCAGCAGCCGCGCCTCCCGCAGGCGCCGTGCGAAGGCGTACCCGCCCACCTCGGGCGGCAGCCCGGCCAGCGGATCCCCCCGCCACAGGGCGAGTGCGGCCGTGCACGCGCGCACCACGTGCTGCCAGTCGCCCGCGGCGTGGGCGGCGCGGGCCGCGGCGACGTGGGAGTCGAAGACATGGACGTCCAACTCGCCCTCGCCCACACGCAGCAGATACCCGCTCGGCACGGTGACCAGACGATCGGGTTCGTCGAGCAACCGACGCAAGCGGGCCACGTGATTGTGCAGCGACGGCTGCGCTGAGGGGGGCGGCGCCCCGCCCCACATCGCCTCCTTGAGCGCCTCGAGCGACACGACCCGCCCGGCACCGAGCAGCAGAACGGCGAGCAGCGTACGCACCTTGGGACTCCCGATGTCCCGCGCCGCCGCCCCGGTTCCGTCCGTGACATACAGGACGGGCGTCCCCAGCAGGCCGAACCGCAGCTCGCGCCGTATCACGCCGCACCACTGCCTTCCCGCCCACCGCTCCCGGACCGGCTCCGGACGCATCCCGCCGTCCACGCGCCCCACACCGGACACTCAACGGAGAACCATTGGCCACATGTTAGCGATCCGTTGGCAAGATCTGATGTGATCACAACATCGGACCCGGCCCGGGGGCGCGCGCGTGCTCACGCGCAACTCGGGGGAGTGTCGCCGCCGCGGCCCGGTCCGATCGCGGGGGACCCCCGGTCGGCAGAGGTGAACGACCGGGCCCCTCGTCCGCGGGTCAGGGCTCCTGGTCCACGGGTCCGGGCTCCTCATTCACAGTCCGGGTTTGCCGGCGAGGGTCCCTCCGGGAAGCTCCACCGCTCAGGCCACCCAGTGCCCAGGCCCCCCGCCCCGCCACTCGACCAGTTCGGACTGCCGCACCCAGTCGTCGTCGACGTCCTCCAGCCCCGCGAGCCGCAGGAATTCGACGACGTCGAGCAGCCCGTACGCCATCCCCAGAAACTTCCCGCCCGCACGAACCCGCCGCCCACCGTCCGAGGCGGGCGGATAGATCACGATGGGCTGATCACCGGCCATGGCACCAGAGTGCGGCGAGAGACGCGCGCCCGCATGACGAACGCAACCCGGCCCGCCGTCCGGACGCTATCTCCGCTGAACGCGAAAACCCCAGGTCGGAAGCCATCCGACCCGGGGTCTCAAGTGGAGCCGCCTTCGGGATTCGAACCCGAGACCTACGCATTACGAGTGCGTTGCTCTGGCCATCTGAGCTAAGGCGGCGCGCCGTGCGCACCATGGTGCGATCAGCAACGTCGGTAAGTCTACACAGTTTCGTGGGGTGCTTCGTACCTGCCCCGGAGGCGGGGGCCGCGGCCCGCCTCCGGGGGCTGGCGCGGCCGCTATGAGCAGCGCTTTCCGTCCGTGGGCGGGGTGCCGCGGAGGAGGTAGGTGTTGATCGTGGAGTCGATGCACTCGCTGCCCCGGCCGTACGCCGTGTGACCGTCGCCCTCGTAGGTGAGGAGGCGGGCCGAGGAGAGCTGGCCGGCCAGGGCCTGGGCCCAGCGGTACGGGGTCGCCGGGTCGCGGGTGGTGCCGACGACCACGATCGGCGCCGCGCCCTTCGCCTCGATGCGCTGCGGCTCGCCCGTGGCCTCCACCGGCCAGTAGGCGCAGTTCAGCGCGGCCCACGCCAGGCCCTCGCCGAAGACGGGGGACGCCTTCTCGAAGTCGGGAAGTGCCTCGCGCACCTCGTCCGGGGATGCGAAGGCGGGCGGGAGGTCCAGGCAGTTCACGGCAGCGTTGGCGAACATCAGGTTGGTGTAGGCGCCGTCGGCCTCGCGCTCGAAATAGCTGTCGGACAGCAGCAGGAGTCCCGAGCCGTCGTTCTCCTTCATCGCCGAGGTGAGCGCCTCGCGCAGCTGCTGCCAGGCCCCCTCGTCGTACATCGCCGCGATCACGCCCATGGTGGCCAGGGACTCGGTGAGCCTACGGCCGTCGGCGTCGCCGGCGGGGATGGGCCGGGCGTCCAGTTCGGTGAAAAAGGACTTCAGGTTCTTGCCGACCGTCTCTGGGGACGTGCCCGCGCCGCCGAGCGGGCAGTCGCTCTGCCGCACGCAGTCCTTCGCGAAGGCGGTGAACGCCGTGTCGAAGCCCGCCGTCTGTTCGAGGTTCAGCCGCCGCGCGGGCAGCGAGGGGTCCAGCGCGCCGTCCAGCACCAGCCGGCCCGCCCGGTCCGGGAAGAGCCCCGCGTACGTCGCGCCGAGGAAGGTGCCGTAGGAGGCGCCCACGTAGGTCAGCTTCTCGTCGCCGAGCGCCGCCCGCACGATGTCCATGTCCCGCGCCGCCTCCACCGTGGACACATGGCGCAGCAGCCTCGGCGCGTCCGCGCCGCAGCCCTCGGCGAACGTGCGGAACGCCTCCACCAGCGTGTCCGTCTCCCGCTCGTCGTCCGGGGTGACGTCCGTCCGCGTGTAGGCGTCCATCTCGGGCCCGTCGAGGCATTCGACGGGCTCGCTGCGGGCCACGCCCCGCGGGTCGACGGCCACCATGTCGTAGCGGGCCCGCACCTCGGCCGGATAGCCGACACCGGCGTACGACTGGAGGTACCCGATCGCCGAGCCGCCCGGCCCCCCGGGGTTCACCAGCAGCGAGCCCAGCCGTTTGCCCGGGCCGGTGGCCTTCTTGCGGGACACGGCGAGGCGCACGTCCCCGGCGGACGGTTCGGCGTAGTCGAGCGGGGCCTTCAGCGTGGCGCACTGGAAGCCGGGGGCGCCGCAGTCGCGCCACCTCGGCTTCTGCTCGTAGTACGGCGTGAGCGCCGCCGGTGTGGAGCTGGGCAGCGGCTTGAGCGCCGCCGCCTCCGCCGCCGGGCCTGCCGAACTCGCGCTGCTCGTCGTGCTCCCGGAGGAGCAGCCGGCGACCAGCAGTGCGGCGACGGCGAGCAGTGTCGCTCCGGTACGTGTCCTGCGGAGAGTGCGCCTTGTGTACATCTTGCGAGCGTAACTCTGCGCAATGACCTGAGTGCCGTGCGTGCGGCGCGTGCCTCGTACGAGTTACGACGATGCCCCCTCGGGGGTTCCAGGCGGCCAGACCTTTCAGCCGGCTCTCAGGGCCATCGTCATCGCCTCCACCGCGAGGAGCGGGGCCACATTGCGGTCCAGGGCGTCACGGCAGGCGGCGATCGCCTCGATGCGGCGCAGCGTCGACTCCGGGGAGCTGCCGCGGGCCAGGCGGTCCAGGGCGTCCTGCACCTCGGTGTTGGCGATGGCGACGCGGGAGCCGAGCTGGAGGGCGAGCACATCGCGGTAGAAGCTGGTGAGGTCGGTCAGCGCCACGTCCAGGCTGTCGCGCTGGGTGCGCGTTCTGCGGCGCTTCTGCATGTCCTCCAGTTCCTTGACCACGCCCGCCGTGCCGCGCGGCAGCCGGCCGCCCTGGGCGGCACCGAGTGCGGCCTTCAGCTCGTCGGTCTCCTTGGTGTCCATCTCCTCGGCGAGCTGCTTGGCGTCCTCGGCGGCGGCGTCCACGAGCTCCTGCGCCGCCCTCAGCGCGCCGCCGATGTCCTCGACCCGCAACGGCAGCTTCAGCACGGCGGCGCGGCGCTCACGGGCGGCGGGGTCGGTGGCCAGGCGGCGGGCCCGGTCGACGTGGCCCTGGGTGGCGCGGGCCACGGCGGCGGCGACCTCGGGTTCGATCCCCTCGCGGCGTACGAGCATGTCGGCCACGGCGTCCACGGACGGCGTGCTCAGGTTGAGGTGGCGGCAGCGGGAGCGGATCGTCGGCAGCACGTCCTCGATGGACGGGGCGCACAGCAGCCAGACCGTACGGGGGGCGGGCTCCTCGACGGCCTTGAGGACGGCGTTGGCGGACTTCTCGTTCAGCCGCTCGGCGTCCTCGACGAGGATGATCTGCCAGCGGCCGTTCGCCGGGGCGGTGAACGACTTGCGCACCGTGTCGCGCATGTCCTTCACGAGGATCTCGGCGCCGACTGCGGCGACGGTGGTGACGTCGGCGTGCGTGCCGACCAGCGCGGTGTGGCAGCCGTCGCAGAAACCGCAGCCGGGGGATCCGCCCAGAGCGCGGTCCGGGCTGACGCACTGCAGCGCGGCGGCGAAGGCACGCGCCGCCTGGTTGCGTCCCGCGCCGGGCGGGCCGGTGAACAGCCAGGCGTGCGTCATCTTCGACGCCTCGGGCGGAGGGGCGTCGGCCGCCGCGGCGGTGACGAGCGCGTCGGCGTCCCGAGCGGCGGCGTCGAGCTGCGCACTCACCCGCTCCTGCCCGACGAGGTCGTCCCACACGGTCATGAATCACGCCGCCCTTCGTTCACATTCGCCCTGCGCAATCCATTGTGGGGGTGCCCACTGACAACGCGGACCGCCGAGGTGCCGCGGGCCGGGCAGCGGCGAGGGCTGCGGGAGCGCAGAGGGCTGCGGCCCGGGAGCGCCGGAGGCTGCGGACCGGGGAACACCGAAGGCTGCGGCCGGGGAGCGGCAAGGGACAGCACGGGGCGCCCGGGTGACGGCGGAGGCCAGGTGGCAGCGAGGGCCGGCCCGGCCCACGGCCGCGTCGGACGACGGCGAACAACTGCCAACAGCCGCGCAGACCCGGCGAGCCACGCCGCAGGACCCCGCCAGGAGCCTGCCTCCACGACGAGAAGGCGGCACCCCACCACCGGAGCGCGCTGGCCACGCTGAAAGCGCCGGCCACGACGGGAGCGCGCGGCCCCACCACGAGAGCACGGCACCCCCACCACGGGAGCGCAGGCCACGCTGGAAGCGCCGGCCACGACGGGAGCGCGAGACCACGGCGGGAGCGCGAGACCGGCGTGCCGGCGCAAGACCGGCACGTCGCAGGCACGTACAGCAAGCAGCAACGGACGGCTGCCGTCGCCCTCGGTCGCGGTCGGCGGCCGCGCGCAGCGGCCGTCGCCGGTCGGCGGTCAGCGGCGGCGCCCGCCGCCCCGCCCCCGTTCGTCGCCCTGGTCGTCCTCGTGCGGGCCCAGCAGTTCGTCCGCCAGAGTCGGCAGGTCGTCGAGGGGGGTCTCCTCGGCCCAGTCCGAGCGCCGGCGGCGTCTGCGGGGGGCGGGCTCGGCGTCGATCTGGGGCAGCTCGCGCGTGCTGCCCTCCGTTCCGTCGGCCGGGTTCGCCGGGTGCTCGTCACGGAAGTAGCCCGGTGGGACACGGTCCGCGGAAGCCTGGCCCGGTCGGTCACCCTCCCCACGCACCGGAGGCAGCACCGCCGTCTCGTCGGCCGCGCCCGGCGGAACAGGCGGCAGCACCGCCGTCTCGTCGGCGGCGTCCGGCCGGACAGGAGGCAGGACCTCCGTGTCGTCACCGGCACCGGCCCCGGCCCTCGGGCTGACCGGCGGCAGCACCGCCGTCTCGTCGGTCGCCCCCGGCGGGACCGGCGGCTTCGGCAGTTCCGCCGTCACCTCGGACTCGGAGACACCAGGCCCCTGCGCTCCGGCGCCTGCGTCCTCCCCCTCGTCGGGCACCCGCCGAAGCACCGTCGTCTCGTCCGCCCCACCGCCACTCGGCCCGTCCGGCGGCGCCACGGGAGGCACCGGCGTCGGGACCGTCGCCGCGTCCCGGGTCGCCGCGTCCGGGGCCGGCGCCCCCTGCGGGGCCGCCGAAGCGGACCCTGGTGCCACACGCTTCGGCCCCGCCTGGGCCGCGGCAGCCGCCGCTTCCGCGAGGCGCCGGGCCTCCTCGGCCCGCAGCAGGGCCTCCTCGGCCTTGCGCTGCTTCTCCAGGCGCTGTGCCTCCGCCTCGGCGCGCAGCCGGGCCTCTTCCTCGGCCTGCTTGCGGCGGCGTTCCTCCTCCGCGCGGCGCCGGGCCTCCTCCTCCGCCCGCGCCTGCTCCTCGGCGAGGAGCCGCTGGCGCTCCTCCTCGGCACGCCGACGCGCTTCCTCGGCCCGCCTGCGGGCCTCCTCGGCCTGCCGCTCGGCCTCGCGTCGCTGCGCCTCCTCCAGCTCGCGCCGCTTGCGCTCCTCCTCCTCGGCACGCAGCCGCGCCAGCTGCTCCTGGCGCTCGCGCTCCAGGCGCTCCTCCTCGGCCTTGCGGGCCGCCTCCTCCTCGGCACGCCGCCGGGCCTCTTCCTCGGCCTTGCGGCGCGCCTCCTCACGCGCGGCGATCTCGGCCTCGGACAGCGGCAGCACCTGGTCGAGGCGGTGCCGGATGACCGTGGTCACCGCCTCCGGCTCCTGGCCCGCGTCGACCACCAGGTACCGGCCGGGGGCGGCGGCGGCCAGGGTCAGAAAACCGGCCCGCACGCGTGCGTGGAACTCGGCCGGCTCGGACTCCAGCCGGTCCGGCGCCTCGGTGAACCGCTCACGCGCGGTCTCCGGCGCCACGTCCAGCAGCACGGTGAGGTTCGGGACCAGCCCGTCGGTCGCCCAGCGGTTGATCCGGGCGATCTCGGTCGGTGACAGGTCGCGCCCGGCGCCCTGGTAGGCCACCGAGGAGTCGATGTACCGGTCGGAGATGACGACCGCACCGCGCTCCAGGGCGGGTCGTACGACGGTGTCGATGTGCTCGGCCCGGTCGGCGGCGTAGAGCAGGGCCTCCGCGCGGTGCGAGAGGCCGGCGCTCGACACGTCCAGCAGGATCGACCGCAGCCGCTTGCCGACCGGCGTCGCACCGGGCTCGCGGGTGAGGACCACCTCGTGGCCCTTGGCCCGGATCCACTCGGCGAGCGCCTCGGCCTGGGTGGACTTCCCGGCGCCGTCGCCGCCCTCCAGGGCGATGAAGAAGCCGGAGGCGGCGGGCCGCTGCTCCGGGTCGTCGCCGCCGCGCAGCGCGTCGCGCAGGTCGTGGCGCAGCGGCACTCCGGAGCGGTCGTCGACCTTGGCCAGCACGAGGGCGGCCACCGGCAGCAGCAGCGCGCCCACCAGCATCAGGGTGAACGCGGCTCCGCCGTGCGCGAACACGAACCGGCCGCTCTCCAGCCGGTGCGGTCCGATGCCCGCGGCCACCAGCGGGGCGATCACCGCGCCGAGCGCCACGAAGACGCGCACGACCGCGTGCAGATGTTCCGTGGTCCGGGCCCGCCGCTGGTCCTCGGTCTCCTGGTCGAGCAGGGTGTGCCCGGCGTTGGCCGCCACGCCCGCGCCGGCACCGGCCAGCGCCATGATCAGCAGCACGCTGGTGACGTCCGGCACCAGGCCGGAGGCGAGCAGCGCGACGCCGGTGAAGGCGAGGGCCAGCGCGAGCAGGCGGCGCCGCGACAGGGCGGGCAGCAGGGACGGCGCCGTACGGATGCCGAGGACGACACCACCGGTCAGCGCTCCCACCATCAGACCGAAGAGGACGGGGCCGCCGCCCAGGTCCTTGGCGTGCAGCACCGACACCGCGACACCGGCCGACACGGCGGCGGCGACGGACGCGGACGCGAACACCAGCAGCGGTATGGCGCCGGTGCGGCCCTTGTCGGAGCCCGTGGCGCTCTTGGGCCGGCGCAGCCCCTCCAGCGGCGACCGCGCGCGCGGGGTGCGCGTGTCGGGCAGCTCCAGGAAGGTCACCACGGACAGCGACGCGGCGAACAGTCCGGCGGCGACGTACGAGGCGAGGGCCGCCTGGTGCTCGCCGAACCACGCGATCCCGGTTCCCAGCAGGTTGTTGAACAGCGACGCCACCACGAGCGCGAGCCCCGCCAGCGGCACCGCGACGAAGCCGGTGCGCAGCGACAGGCGGCGCAGGGCGTCCATGTGGTCCGGCAGGGGCCGGATCGAGGCGCCCTCCGGGGGCGGGGCGGGCAGCAGCGCGGGCGCCGCGCTCTCGCGGCACACCGTCCAGAACCGCTCGGCCACCGACGTGACGAAGGCGGTGACGAGGAGGACGGCCGGAGCGTCCTCGGGCGTCCAGTCGATCCACAGGGGCGCGACGATCAGCAGCGCGGCCCGTACACCGTCCGCGCCGACCATGGTCCAGCGGCGGTCCAGCGGGCCGTCGTGCGAGGTGAGTGAGGTGAGCGGGCCCAGGAGGACCGCGCCGAACAGCAGGGTGGCGAGAATCCGCACCGCGAAAACGGTCGCCACTGCGAACGCCACGCCTCGGTAGCCACCGCCGAAGGAGCCCTCGGCGACCGCCGCCTGGACCATGAGGAGGACCAGCACGAGGAGGGCGAGGGTGTCGCCGACACCGCCCACGAGCTGCGCGCTCCACAGCCGCTTCAGTTGCGGCCGGCGCAGTAGCGCGCGGACGGCGCGCTCGCGGGAGTCCGCGACCAGGGCGTCGTCGGGGGCCGGTTGAGGGGCCGTTGGCTGCTCGGCTCGCGTCATGCTTTCAGCCTATCGGCCCGCACCGACAGCCCGGGGCGCCCATCCTGACATGCGCACGCCCCGACACCGAAGTGTTGCCGGGGCGTTCGCATTGCGAACCTGCGGCGAAGAGCCTCACCGCGAGGCGGACGAAGCGGACGGGCTCTGAGAGGGGCTCAGTCCTCCGCGCCGTTCGAGGCGGTCGCCTTCCGCGCGGCCGTCTTCTTCGCCGCGGTCGACGCGCTCGCCGTCTTCTTCGCGGTCGTCGTCTTCTTCGCGGCGGTCTTCTTGGCGGCCGTCGCCTTCTTCGCCGGAGCCTTCTTGGCGGCCGTCTTCTTGGTGGTCGCCTTCTTCGCGGTCTTCTTGGCCGGGCCCTTCGCCCGCTTCTCCGCGAGCAGCTCGAAGCCGCGCTCCGGGGTGATCGTCTCCACACTGTCGCCGGAGCGCAGCGTGGCGTTGGTCTCCCCGTCGGTGACGTACGGGCCGAAGCGGCCGTCCTTCACCACGACCGGCTTGCCGCTGACCGGGTCCTCGCCCAGCTCCTTCAGCGGCGGCTTGGCGGCCGCCCGCCCACGCTGCTTGGGCTGGGCGTAGATCGCCTGAGCCTCCTCCAGCGTGATCGTGAAGAGCTGGTCCTCGGACTGCAGCGAGCGCGAGTCCGTGCCCTTCTTCAGGTACGGGCCGTAGCGGCCGTTCTGCGCGGTGATCTCCTGGCCGTCGGAGTCGACGCCGACCACGCGCGGCAGCGACATCAGCTTCAGGGCGTCGTCGAGCGTCACCGTGTCCAGGGACATCGACTTGAACAGGGACGCCGTGCGCGGCTTCACCGCGTTCTTGCCCGTCTTCGGGGTGCCCTCGGGGAGGATCTCCGTGACGTAGGGGCCGTAGCGGCCGTCCTTGGCGACGATCGTGTGCCCGGTCGCGGGGTCGGTGCCCAGCTCGAAGTCGCCGCTCGGCTTGGCCAGCAGCTCCTCGGCCAGCTCGACCGTCAGCTCGTCGGGTGCCAGGTCGGCCGGGATGTCCGCGCGCTGGTGCTGCTCGGTGTCCTTCTCGCCGCGCTCGATGTACGGGCCGTAGCGCCCGACCCGCAGCACGATGTCGTTGCCGACCGGGAACGTCGACACCTCGCGGGCGTCGATGGCGCCCAGGTCGGTCACCAGTTCCTTGAGGCCGCCCAGGTGGTCACCGTCGCCGTTGCCCGCCTCGGCCGCACCGCCGTTGTGCGTGCCCTCGCCGAAGTAGAACCGCTTCAGCCACGGCACGGCCTGCGCCTCACCGCGGGCGATGCGGTCGAGGTCGTCCTCCATCCTGGCGGTGAAGTCGTAGTCGACGAGCCGGCCGAAGTGCTTCTCCAGCAGGTTGACCACGGCGAAGGACAGGAAGGACGGCACGAGCGCCGTGCCCTTCTTGAACACATAGCCGCGATCCAGGATCGTGCCGATGATCGACGCATACGTCGACGGGCGGCCGATCTCGCGCTCCTCCAGCTCCTTGACCAGCGAGGCCTCGGTGTAGCGGGCCGGGGGCTTGGTGGCGTGCCCGTCGACCGTGATCTCCTCGGCGGTCAGGGCGTCGCCCTCGCCGACCTGCGGCAGCCGGCGCTCGCGGTCGTCGAGCTCGGCGTTCGGGTCGTCGGCGCCCTCGACGTAGGCCTTCAGGAAGCCGTGGAAGGTGATCGTCTTGCCGGACGCGGTGAACTCGACGTCGCGGCCGTCGGACGCGGTGCCGCCGATCTTCACCGTGACCGAGTTGCCCGTCGCGTCCTTCATCTGGGACGCGACCGTGCGCTTCCAGATCAGCTCGTACAGCTTGAACTGGTCGCCGGTCAGCCCGGTCTCGGCGGGCGTGCGGAAGCGGTCGCCCGAGGGGCGGATCGCCTCGTGCGCCTCCTGCGCGTTCTTGACCTTGCCCGCGTAGGTGCGGGGCTGCGGCGGCAGGTAGTCGGCGCCGTACAACTGCGTGACCTGGGCGCGGGCGGCGGCGATCGCCGTGTCGCTCAGGGTCGTCGAGTCCGTACGCATATAGGTGATGTAGCCGTTCTCGTACAGCTTCTGCGCGATCTGCATGGTGGCCTTCGCGCCGAAGCCGAGCTTGCGGCTCGCCTCCTGCTGCAGCGTCGTCGTACGGAACGGGGCGTACGGCGAGCGGCGGTACGGCTTGGACTCGACGGAACGCACGGCGAACCGCGTGTTCTCCAGGGCGGCGGCGAGCGCGCGGGCGTTCGCCTCGTCGAGGTGGAGGGTGTTCGCGCTCTTCAGTTGTCCCAGGGAGTCGAAGTCGCGGCCCTGCGCGACCCGCCTGCCGTCGACGGACTGCAGACGGGCGACCAGCGACGACGGGTCCGACGCGTCCCCTGCGCGGCCGGTCGCGAAGGTGCCGGTCAGGTCCCAGTACTCAGCAGAACGAAACGCGATGCGCTCGCGTTCCCGCTCCACCACGAGCCTCGTGGCGACGGACTGGACACGGCCGGCGGACAGCCGCGGCATGACCTTCTTCCACAGGACCGGCGAGACCTCGTAGCCGTAGAGACGGTCGAGGATGCGGCGGGTCTCCTGGGCGTCGACCAGCTTCTGGTTGAGCTGACGCGGGTTGGCCACGGCCTCGCGGATCGCGTCCTTGGTGATCTCGTGGAACACCATCCGCTTGACCGGGATCTTCGGCTTGAGGACTTCCTGCAGGTGCCAGGCGATGGCCTCGCCCTCGCGGTCCTCATCGGTGGCGAGGAAGAGCTCGTCGGACTCCTTCAGCAGGTCCTTGAGCTTCTTGACCTGGGCCCGCTTGTCCGCGTTGACCACATAGATCGGCTGGAAGTCGTGTTCGACGTCCACACCGAGGCGGCGGACCTCGCCGGTGTACTTCTCGGGCACCTCAGCGGCGCCGTTGGGAAGGTCGCGAATGTGTCCGACGCTCGCCTCGACGGTGTAGCCAGGGCCGAGATAGCCCTTGATCGTCTTCGCCTTGGCAGGCGACTCGACGATGACGAGTCGGCGGCCGCCCTTCGCGGTCTCGCTGGTCGGGGACAACTTCGCTCTTCTCTCCGGATCGACGCTGGGGCCTCCCCAGGCGGTCCTCCCGGGGCTTGGACATGGTGACGCTGCGGAGTGTGACGGTACATCCCGCCCCCGTGTCAAACGGGAAAAGCCCGCAACGGCCACTCGAACGGTAACCCGACTACCGCCGTTCCTGCCGCCCGGAGTGTCCGGAGCCTGCACACCGAAATGCGGAGCGCAACATTTCGGTTACCTGCTGCGACGCCGGTCGTACGCCTCTCACAGGCGGGTGAGACACCATGTGCCGAGGGCCAGGGAGATCACTGCGACGAGGCTCGCGACGGCGACCGATGCGACGGGACTCACACCGTGGGCGACGGGGCGCCGCTGCCGTGCGCGGGTCGCGGTCCAGGCCAGCAATCCGGCTCCGAACAGGCAGAACACCATTCCCGCGAAGATCGCCGGTCCGCTCTCCATGATCTTTCGAGCCCTTCTCCCGCGTCCGCCCGCTGCCGACCGCAGCGCAGACTGCCACGCCCGGGCGGCGAGCAGACGAACCCCGGGTGAACGCGCGGACGCCGGCTCGGCGACACGGGTGGTACGCGGCGGAGGTGTCCGCCGGTGGCGGCCTGAGAACGACGCGAAAGTTTTTGTCGGGAGCTCGGTGGCGCCTCTCAGGCCTCCTGGCTGCTCTCAGCCCTCTTGGCTCATCGCAGCCCTCCTGCTGCTCTCAGCCCTCCTGTCTCTCCGCAGCCTTCCTGGCCCTCTCAGCTCACCGGCTCCAGGAACCCCTGCTCCACCAGCAGCCGGATCTGGGCCGGGGTGCGGTCGCGGAGGACGACCGGGTCCTCGCCGAGGAGCTGGGCGATGGCGTCCAGGATGCGGCCCGCGCTCATCGTGCCGTCGCACACGCCCGCGAAGCCCGCGCCGACCGTGTCCACTCTGGTGGCCCGGCGCATCCCGCGGTTCTGGCGCAGCACGACGTGCTCCGGGTCCTCGGCGCCGGGCAGCCCCACCTGCTCCTGCACCACCTCGTCGGCCAGCCGGAAGCTCGCCTCCAGCAACGCCGCGTCGTCGTGCGTCCGCAGATAGTCGAGCCGGTCGAAGTGCGCGCGGACCGTCTCCCCGAGCGGCTGCTCGACCGGATGCGGCCATTCCTCCACGGTGACCGACGGCACGGCGGAGCCCGACTTGCGCAGGGTGATCCAGCCGAAGCCGACCGCCTTCACCTTGCGCGCCTCGAACTCGTCCAGCCACGCGTCGTACCGCGCCTGGTACTCGGCCACGTCACCGCGGTGGTCCCCCGCGTCCCGCAGCCACAGCTCGGCGTACTGGGTGATGTCCTGCATCTCGCGCTGCACGATCCAGGCGTCGCACCCGCGGGGCACCCACGACCTGAGCCTGTCCTGCCAGTCCTCCCCCTCCACGTGCTGCCAGTTGGCGAGGAACTGCGCGAACCCGCCCTCGGTCAAGCGGTCCCCCGCCTCCTGAACGAGCGTGCGGCACAGATCGTCCCCGCTCATACCGCCGTCCCGGTAGGTGAGGCGCGCGCCCGGCGAGATCACGAAGGGCGGGTTGGACACGATCAGGTCGTACGTCTCGTCGTCCCGGACCGGGGTGAACAGCGACCCCTCGCGCAGATCGGCCGCCGGAGCGCCCGAGAGGGCGAGGGTGAGCGCGGTGATGTGCAGGGCGCGCGGATTGACGTCGGTCGCCGTCACGCGCGTGGCGTGCCGGGCGGCGTGCAGCGCCTGGATGCCGGAGCCGGTGCCGAGGTCCAGCGCGGACGCGACCGGCGTACGGACCGTGATGCCGGCCAGGGTCGTGGACGCACCGCCGACGCCCAGGACGACGCCCTCGTCATGGCTGCCGATGCCTCCGGCGCCGCCGACCGCGCAGCCCAGGTCGGACACGATGAACCAGTCCTCGCCGTCCGGCCCGCCGTAGGGCCGTACGTCCACGGTCGCGGCGACCTCGTCGGCGCCGGCGCGCCTGAGCCAGCCGCTCTCCAGGCATGCCTCGACCGGCAGGACGTCCGCCACGCGCGCGTGCGCCACGGGCTGCTGCAGCAGGAACAGCCGTACGAGCGCCTCCAGCGGCGTGTCCCCGCGGGTCGCCCGCAGCGCGGGCACGGTCTCGCTGCGGGCGAGCGCCGCGTACGCGGGGGCGCCGAGCAGGTCGAGCAGTCCGTCGGCGGTGAAGGAGGCGCCGAGCAGCGCCTCCCGCAGTCGCGCGGCGACTTCGGGGCGATCGGACGAGGGCAGGGGCGGCAGACCGGCTTCACTCACGCCCCCCATTGTGGCCGCCCACCCCGACCCCCGCGCCCCGCCGTCCCGTTCAGGGCGCGCGCCCCGCTGTTCCGCTCACGGTGCGCGCCCCTCGGTTCCTGCGGGTCAGCTGTTCGTGGCCCCCGCCGAGGCCGTCGCCGCCTGGCAGCTGGGCTGACGGGACATCGCCTCACCGACCTCGCCCTCCTCCAGCGTCCTCAGGGCGTCGCTTCCGCTCTTGCTGAGCTTGTCCAGCTCGGTGGCGATGTCCTTCAGACCGTCGGCGAACTTCGCCTGGTCGTCGGTGTCGAGGCCGTCGACCTGCTTCTTCAGGGAGGCGTACGACGCGGAGATGCTGTTGAGCTCCTTCACCGCGTCCGTCTGCTTCTTCTCGCCGTCCTCGACATCCGGCGCCCCGGCCTTGTTCACGGCGGCGCCGATCGCCTTGTACGCGTCGGACATGTCCTGGAAGGCCTTCGAGTCGGTCTTCTGGACCTCCTCCGGCGTGCTGTTGTCCGAGGTCTCCTTCTGGATCGCGGCGTTGGCGGCCTCGATCTTCTTCGCCTGCGGCTGCACGGCGTCACAGACCTGCTCGGCCCAGGAGTCCAGCTTCTCGTTGGTGTCGTCGCCGCCGCATCCCGTCAGCGCCAGTACCAGTACCGCACCGCCGGACAGTGCGGCCGCGAGCTTCTTGTTCACCGGTTTGGTCCCTTCCATGGCTCTCGGCCCCGGAACATACACGCCAGATGGGCGACACCCACCCGTCGGACATCCCTTAAGACACGTTTATAACCATTTGCACCAAGCGAGAGAAGGCTCACGGCATCGGCGCACCCCGCACAGCACGGGCGGGCGACGCGTCAATACGCGCCGCCCGCCCGCACCTTGAACTGGGGCCGGGACCCCGTCCCTACGAAACCACCGCGGGGTCGGCCGACTTGGGTTCCGGTTCGGAGTTGCCTTCGTCACCCACGGCGATGCCGCGCCGCTTGGACACGTACACCGCGCCGATGATCACGACCACGGCGAGGACCGCGATCAGCACCCGCATCCCCACGCTCTTGTCCGGACCGTAGGAGAAGTTGATGACCGCGGGCGCGATGAGCAGCGCCACCAGGTTCATCACCTTCAGCAGGGGGTTGATCGCCGGTCCCGCGGTGTCCTTGAAGGGGTCGCCGACGGTGTCGCCGATGACGGTCGCCGCATGGGCCTCGCTGCCCTTGCCGCCGTGATGGCCGTCCTCGACGAGCTTCTTCGCGTTGTCCCAGGCGCCACCGGAGTTGGCGAGGAACACTGCCATCAGCGTGCCCGCGCCGATCGCGCCGGCGAGGAAGGCGCCCAGCGCGCCGACACCCAGCGTGAACCCGATGAAGATCGGCGCCATGACGGCGAGCAGACCGGGCGTGGCGAGTTCCCGCAGGGCGTCCTTGGTGCAGATGTCGACGACCTTGCCGTACTCCGGTTTCTCGCTGTAGTCCATGATCCCGGGCTTCTCACGGAACTGCCGCCGCACCTCGAAGACCACCGAACCCGCGGACCGCGACACCGCGTTGATCGCCAGCCCCGAGAAGAGGAAGACGACCGCGGCGCCCGCGATGAGACCGACGAGGTTGTTGGGCTGCGAGATGTCCATCATCAGGCTCATCGGCGCGCCCTCACCGCTGAGCTTCTCGCCCACGTCCCGCGCGCCGGTGGTGATGGCGTCCCGGTACGAGCCGAACAGCGCCGACGCCGCGAGCACGGCCGTGGCGATGGCGATGCCCTTGGTGATGGCCTTGGTGGTGTTGCCGACCGCGTCCAGGTTGGTGAGCACCTGGGCGCCCGCGCCCTCGACGTCGCCAGACATCTCGGCGATGCCCTGCGCGTTGTCGGAGACCGGCCCGAAGGTGTCCATCGCGACGATCACACCGACCGTGGTGAGCAGCCCGGTGCCGGCCAGCGCCACCGCGAACAGCGCCAGCATGATCGACGTACCGCCGAGCAGGAACGCCCCGTAGACGCCGAGGCCGATCAACAGGCCGGTGTAGACGGCCGATTCCAGGCCGACGGAGATGCCGGCCAGGACGACGGTGGCCGGGCCCGTGAGCGAGGTCTTGCCGATGTCCCTGACCGGACGCCGGGTGGTCTCGGTGAAGTAGCCGGTGAGTTGCTGGATCAGGGCGGCGAGCACGATGCCGATGGCCACCGCGACCAGCGCGAGGATCCGCGGATCGCCGTCCTTGCCCTGGATCGCCGCGTCGGTCACGCCGTCGAGGTCGGCGTACGACGACGGCAGATAGGTGAACACCGCGATGGCGACCAGGACCAGCGAGATCACCGCGGAGATGAAGAAGCCCCGGTTGATCGCGCTCATGCCGCTGCGGTCGGCGCGCCGCGGAGCCACCGCGAAGATGCCGACCATCGCGGTGAGGACACCGATCGCCGGGACGAGCAGCGGGAAGGCCAGCCCGGCGTCGCCGAACGCCGCCGAGCCGAGGATCAGCGCGGCCACCAGCGTCACGGCGTACGACTCGAACAGGTCGGCCGCCATGCCCGCGCAGTCGCCGACGTTGTCGCCCACGTTGTCGGCGATGGTCGCGGCATTGCGCGGATCGTCCTCCGGAATGCCCTGTTCGACCTTGCCGACCAGGTCGGCGCCGACGTCGGCGGCCTTGGTGAAGATGCCGCCGCCGACACGCATGAACATCGCGATCAGCGCGGCCCCGAGACCGAATCCCTCGAGCACCTTGGGCGCGTCGGCCGCGTACACCAGCACCACGCAGGCGGCACCCAGCAGGCCGAGTCCGACGGTGAACATGCCGACGACACCGCCCGTACGGAAAGCGATCTTCATCGCTCTGTGCGAGACGGCGGTGAGATCCTTTTCCGGCTCGCCCGGTGCCGGGGTCGCCTCACGAGCCGCCGCGGCGACACGCACATTGCTGCGTACGGCGAGCCACATGCCGATATAGCCCGTGGCCGCCGAGAACGCCGCTCCGATCAAGAAGAACACCGACCGTCCGGCACGCTGATTCCAGTCGTCCGCGGGCAGCAGCATGAGCAGGAAGAAAACGATCACGGCGAATACGCCGAGGGTGCGCAGCTGGCGGGCCAGATAGGCGTTGGCACCCTCCTGGACCGCTGCGGCGATCTTCTTCATGCTGTCGGTGCCCTCGCCGGCCGCGAGTACCTGGCGTACCAGGACTCCCGCGACCACCAGTGCCGCCAGTGCCACGACGCCGATGACCACCACGAGTACGCGGTTGTCGTCGGTCAGCACGGCGGCTGCGAGGGAGGTGGTGTGGCCCGACTGATGTGAGATGGAAAGCCCCGCCATTCGTCCTCCTTGACGCTTGGGCTGAGCTCAAGATGTGGACGGGATTGTAGGTACCGGAACCTGATCAAAACAGAGCGCGTTAAATGTAAATGGCCCGCACGGTAATGCCTCGGAGGCATTTACTTGATCGCACCACTATCCATTGATTGATCGTGAAGGAATTCACGCGATCAATCGCACAGAGACCACTGTAAGCGCGGGCACTGACACCCGCACATGCCGAAGGGCCCCACGAGTGGGGCCCTTCGGGAAGTCTGACTGTTCGGGTGAACCTCGGGGTGCGGATCAGTCGATCAGGGTGGGCGGCGGCGTGGTGGGCCACCTCATGCGGATCGACCCGCCGTGCTCCCCGGCGCTGACCTCGACGTCGTCGACGAGTCCGCTGATGACCGCGAGGCCCATCTCGTCCTCCTCGGGTTCCGCCTCACCGCCGGAGCCACCCGCGGACGCCCGCTCTCCGGGGACCGCGTGGGGCGCCTCGTCGCCGACCTCGATGGAGAACTGCTTCTCCTCCTCGATCAGCAGCACCTTCACGGGTGCCGAGATTCCGCCGATCTGGTGCAGTCCTACGGCCCGTGAGCACGCCTCGCCGACGGCGAGCCTGACCTCGTCGAGGACGGCCTCGTCCACTCCGGCCCTGCGCGCCACTGCCGCCGCCACGAGCCGGGCGGTCCTGACATGCTCGGGCAGCGCGCTGAAGCGGAGTTCAACGGTGGCCATGCATCCCCCTCGCAACTTCGGGCGTGCTGCGGGGAGACCGGGCCGCCGAAACGCCCGGTCCCCGCGTGCTTCGCTTCTCCCGCCCGGGCGCGCCGGCCCGGGCGCGATGGTCAGTCGGTGGCCGCAACCGCTTCCTCGACCGAGGTGTGGATCGGGAACACCTTGGTGAGGCCGGTGATGCGGAAGATCTTGAGAATGCGCTCCTGGTTGCACACCAGACGCAGGGAGCCCTCATGGGCACGCACCCGCTTCAGGCCGCCGACCAGTACGCCGAGCCCGGTGGAGTCGAGGAAGTCCACACCCTCCATGTCGACGACAAGGTGGAAACTGCCGTCGTTCACCAGCTCGACCAGCTGCTCGCGCAGCTTGGGCGCGGTATATACGTCGATTTCGCCACCGACCCTGACGATCGTGCGATCGCCCATGGTCTCGGTCGACAGGGACAGGTCCACGGATCCTCCAGCACCTTGCTATCGAGCGGTCGCCCTTGGGGCATCTCGGCTCAGCCCCCGGGACGGTTCGCCAGCCGCGATGGCATTCAATCACTTACCGGCAGGCGTGCACGACGCCTTGGCTCCATTGTCCGTCACGCCAGTGACACACTCGGTGCCGATGGCCAAGAATCACCGATCCGATCGACCCCCGACCGGCACCACGTCCCGGCCCGCGCCGGGCGTGGTCCTGGACCGGCTCGCGTCCGGACCGAGCCGGGCTTCGCGCATTACTCATACGGAGCACTTGCCCCCGCGCGAGGGTCGCCATGCCGTCTGGCCCGACCGGATCCGCGCCGAGGTGATCGCCGCCGTGCAGGCCGCGGGAATCGAGCACCCCTGGGCCCACCAGGCACGGGCCGCCGAGTACGCCCTGGACGGCGAGTCGGTCGTGGTCGCCACCGGCACCGCCTCCGGCAAGTCCCTGGCGTACCTGACGCCGGTCCTCTCCACGCTCCTGGACGGCGCCGAGGCCCCGAACGGCCGCGGCGCGACCGCCCTCTACCTCGCCCCCACGAAGGCCCTCGCGGCGGACCAGTGCCGGTCGGTGAAGGAACTTTCACATCCCCTGGGCCATTCGGTGCGCGCGGCGGTCTACGACGGCGACACGCCGTTCGAGGAACGCGAGTGGATCCGCCAGTACGCCAACTACGTGCTGACCAACCCGGACATGCTGCACCGGGGCATCCTCCCGTCCCACCCCCGCTGGTCCTCCTTCCTGAAATCGCTGAAGTACGTCGTCATCGACGAGTGCCACACCTACCGGGGCGTGTTCGGCTCGCACGTCGCCCAGGTGCTGCGCCGCCTGCGCCGCCTGTGCGCCCGCTACGGCTCCTCTCCCGTGTTCCTGCTGGCCTCCGCGACCGCCGCCGAGCCCGCGGTGGCCGCCCGCCGTCTCACCGGGCTGCCGGTGGTCGAGGTGGCCGACGACGCCTCACCGCGCGGTGAACTGGTGTTCGCCCTCTGGGAGCCGCCGCTGACCGAGCTGCACGGCGAGAAGGGCGCCCCCGTCCGCCGTACGGCCACCGCCGAGGCCGCCGACCTGCTGACCGACCTCACCGTGCAGGGCATCCGCTCGGTCACCTTCGTACGCTCCCGGCGCGGCGCCGAGCTGATCTCGGTGATCGCCCAGGAGCGCCTGGCCGAGGTGGACCGTTCACTCGCCCGGCGTGTCGCGGCGTACCGGGGCGGCTACCTCCCCGAGGAGCGCCGCGCGCTGGAACGCGCCCTGCACTCCGGCGAGCTCCTCGGCCTCGCCGCGACGAACGCCCTGGAGCTCGGCGTGGACATCTCCGGGCTGGACGCCGTGGTCATCGCCGGCTATCCCGGCACCCGCGCCTCCCTGTGGCAGCAGGCGGGGCGCGCGGGACGGTCCGGGGAAGGCGCCCTAGCGGTCCTGGTCGCCCGTGACGACCCGCTGGACACCTTCCTCGTGCACCACCCCGAGGCGCTGTTCGACCGGCCCGTGGAGTCCACCGTCCTGGACCCGGACAACCCGTACGTGCTCGCCCCGCATCTGTGCGCGGCGGCCGAGGAACTGCCGCTGACGGACGACGACCTCGACCTGTTCGGCCCCGCCTGCGCGGAGCTCCTCCCGCAACTGGAGGCCGCGAAGCTGCTCCGCCGCCGGACGAAGGCCTGGCACTGGACCCGCCACGAGCGGGCCGCCGACCTCACCGGCATCCGCGGCGAGGGCGGCCGGCCGGTCCAGGTCGTCGAGTCGGGCACGGGACGACTGCTCGGCACGGTCGACGCGGGCGCCGCGCACACGACCGTCCACGAGGGTGCCGTGCACCTGCACCAGGGCCTCACCTATCTGGTCCGCTCCCTGGACCTGGAGGACTCCGTCGCCCTGGTCGAGCAGGCCGACCCGCCCTATACGACGGTCGCCCGCGACACGACGTCGATCTCCGTGCTGGAGACGGACACCGAGGTCCCGTGGGGCGACGGCCGCCTGTGCTTCGGCTCCGTCGAGGTCACCAACCAAGTGGTCTCCTTTCTGCGTCGGCGTGTCATGACCGGTGAGGTGCTGGGCGAGACGAAACTCGACCTCCCTCCGCGTACGCTGCGCACCCGCGCGGTGTGGTGGACGGTCACCGAGGACCAGCTGGACCGGGCCCGGATCAACCCGGAGATCCTCGGCGGCGCCCTGCACGCCGCCGAGCACGCCTCGATCGGCATGCTGCCCCTGTTCGCGACCTGCGACCGCTGGGACATCGGCGGCGTCTCGATCCCTCTCCACCCCGACACCCTGCTGCCCACCGTCTTCGTCTACGACGGCCATCCGGGCGGCGCGGGCTTCGCGGAACGCGCGTTCCACACGGCCCGCGCCTGGCTCACCGCCACCCGCCAGGCCATCGCCTCCTGCGAATGCGACGCCGGCTGCCCCTCCTGCATCCAGTCCCCCAAGTGCGGCAACGGCAACGATCCGCTGCACAAGCGGGGAGCGGTACGCCTGCTCACGGTGCTGCTGGAGGGGGCCCCGGAGGAGAAGCAGGAGGGCGAGGAGGGGAGGGAAGGCGTGCCTGTGGCGGATCAGGGGGCGCCGGTGGGCCGTCCGGGTGAAGCGGCGGGTCCGGAGGAGTCGCGGGGTCGACCGGCCCCCCGGGACTCATCGGCCCCGCAGGTCCCGCCCGCGCCCTGACCTCCGCCGCGAACAGGGCCCGGCCCGCGGCCACCGACACGTCCGAGATCTCCCCCTCGACCGTGCACCGCACGAGCCGCGTGCCCTGCGCCCTGGCCACCAGGCCGGCACGGGCACAGGCCGCCGTGCCGCCCTCCGACCAGTGGTCCGCCGCCGCGAGCGCGGCGAGGTCGGCGCCCTGGGCGGCGCGGTGCCGGACGACGACCGCGTGCCCCAGGGCGAGTACGACACCGAACACGACGCACAGCACGGCGATCGCCCCGACACTCCACACGGTCGCCGAACCCCGGTCGGACGGCCGGCCGGACCGCCCTTCCTGCCGTACGGCCCCCCGCGCGGGGCGCCCGCCGACTCCCGCGCGCCGCCCGCTGTGACCGCTTCTCATGGACCCACGTCCGCGGGCTCCTTCCCCTTCCCCGCGCTCCCGCTCACCGCCTCTCACGAACCCACCCCACCGTCTCCTCCACAGCCGCCACGGCCTCCTCCCGTACGTCGAACGGAAGCCCCTGCAACAACCGTGGCCTGGCCACGACGACCACCCGAACCTGCTGCTCGCCCCGGCTCACGGTGACCTGTGCGCCGGGCGGCGCCGCCTCGCGGGTGACCGCGACGACCGCGTCGGGCGGGTCCTGGCGGGCCGCCGCACGGGCGCCCGCGCGAGCGGCGTCCACGCACTGGATCTGCGCCGCCACCACCAGGAGCCCCCACACCAGCGCCGTCGCGAACAGCACCAGCACGGGCAGCACCAGGGCCGACTCCGCCGTCACGAACCCCCGGTCGGCGCGCCGCTCACATCCGGCCATCGAGCGCCTGCTGCACGATGTTGCGCAGCGCCGTGCTGACCGGGCCGCTGGTGACCACCTTGTAGAGCACCACGGCGAACGCCACCGCCGCCACGATGCCCATGGCGTACTCGGAGGTCACCATCCCGGCGTCCTTCCGCCTCGTACGCGCCCTGTTCGTCAGGGCACACAGCCGTGCCCGTACCGCCTGATACATCTCAACCCCCGTGAGGAAAGGTCCTGTTGTTGCTCTTGCTGTTGGTGCTCTTGCTCTTGCTGTTGTTGCTCTTGCTACTGCTGTTGTTGGGGCGCTTCATCGACCACCCCCTCCCAGCACTCCGCCCGCCAGCCCGATGACCACAGGCAGGACGCCCACCGCGACGAACGCGGGCAGGAAGCACAGCCCGACCGGCGCGCTGACCATGACGGCCGCCCGACGGGCCCGTGCCGTCGCCGCGCGGGCCCACTCGGCGCGGGCCTCGGCAGCGTGGCGGGCGGCAGGGGTGGCCAGGGGAAGCCCGGCGACGTCGGCCCGTTCCAGCAGCCGGGCCAGGGCTCCGGCGCCCGGTACCGCCGACAGGCGCCGCCACGCCGCGGCCGGTTCGCCACCGAGCCGCACCTCCGCCGCGCCCCGCGTCAGCGCGTCCCCGACCGGTCCCGCCAGCGTCTCCCCGACGGCCTGCGCGGCTGTCACGGGACCGGCGCCCGCCGCGATGCAGGCGGCCAGCAGGTCGGCGGCGAGCGGAAGTTGACGCTCCGCCCGTGCCGCTTCCCGTGCCTGCTGCTGTGTGCCGGCCGCCTCCTGCCGCCGCTGCCGGTGCCACAGTCCTGCCGCGCAGGCCAGTCCGACCGCGACTCCGGCGAGCCCGCCCACCAGCGCCCAGCCGGCACACACCACACCCGCGTGGGGCAGCCAGCGCGCCGCGTCCTTCAGCGCGATGCGGCGTGGGACGACCGCCTCCGGCTCCCGGAGCAGCAGTCCCGTCAGGCGCCGGCGCGCTCTGCGCCCCAGCCGGGCCCGCCGCAGCCAACGCGCCAGCCAGCCGAGTGCGGACAACGTCCCCATCACCACCCCCAGCCTGTGGACAACGTCCCCGGTCATGCCGCCGCCTCCTCCGCGCCCCGCATGATCCGCAGCACCCACCACAGCCCCAGGCCCTCCAGCACCCCGCCGGCCGCCAGACAGCCCAGCCCGGCCGGGGTGTGCAGCAGGATGTGCAGCGGGTCCGCGCCGAGGGCTGCACCGAGCCCGAGACCCAGCACCGGGAGTCCGGCCAGCATCACCGCCGTGGCACGGGCTCCGGCCAACTGGGCACGCAGGTCGCCCCGCTGGTCCCGCTCCGCACGCAACGCCGCCTCCAGCCGGTCGAGCCCGGCCGCGAGCCCGGCGCCCTGGTCCACGGCGACCCGCCAGCACGCGGCGAGTCCCCGCAGCCCCTCCGCTCCCGGCTGCCGTGCCGCCGCCGCGAGCGCGGCGGGGACGTCCCCGCCGAACCGCGCCGCCGCGAGCACCGCCGCCTGCGCCTCGCCGAGTCCGCCGGTGTCACGCGCGGCGGGAAGCAGCGCCTCGCCCGGTTGCCGCCCGGCGCGCACCTCCCCGGCGAGCGCCGCGCACAGCGCGATCACCGCGTCCCCACGGCGCTCACGCGCCCGGCGCTCCCGAGCGGCCAGCCGGACGCGGCGCAGCACCGGCACCCCGGCCGCCCCGGCGACCAGCGGCAGCACCGACGCGCCCAGCACGGCGAGCGCGGCCCCGGCGACGAGCGCCCACCACTCGACCCGCATCCGCCCCCGGATCCGCCCCCACTCCCGGAGCACCCCGGACCACCCCGGCGGCCCGCTGCCCACCACTCCCCCGCCAGCCAGCAGCAGCCGCGCCCGCCTGGCACCGGCATTCCTGCCGCCCGACAGCCAGACCGCGCTCACCAGACACGCGGCGGCGACGCCCATCGACACCTCGGTGGCCCCGTTCATGCCCGTCATCCCCGGCCCCTCTCGCTGCCCGAGTTCAGCAGCCGCCGCAGCCGCTCCCACCCCGGCTCGTAGGCGAACCCCTCGGGCGCCCACCGCAGTGCAGGTGCCGTCCGCACCAGCCCCGACGGGTCCCGTTCCAGTACGTGCACCTCCGCGATGCGCCGCCGCCCGGTCCGGTCCCGTACGAGGTGCAGTACGACCGACAAGGCGGCCGCCAGCTGGCTGTGCAGCGCGAGGCGGTCGAGCCCGGCTGCCGTACCGAGGGCCTCCAGCCGGGCCGGCACGTCGGCGGCGGCGTTGGCATGGACCGTCCCCGAGCCGTCATGTCCCGTGTTGAGGGCGGCCAGCAGATGGACCACCTCCGAGCCGCGCACCTCGCCGACGACCAGCCGGTCCGGTCGCATCCGGAGCGCCTGGCGCACCAGGTCCTCGAGGGTGACGAGCCCGGCGCCCTCCTGGTTGGCGGGCCGTGTCTCCAGGCGTACGACGTGCGGGTGGTCGGGCCGCAGTTCCGCCGAGTCCTCGGCCAGGACGATGCGCTCGTACGGCCCGACCAGCCCCAGCAGGGCGCTGAGCAGCGTCGTCTTGCCGCTGCCGGTGCCGCCGCTGACGAGGAAGGACAGCCGGGCGTCCATCAGCGCCCGCAGCACGCGGTCGCCGCCCGGTGGCACGGTTCCCGCCGCCGTCAGCTCGTCGAGGGTGAAGGCGCGGGGCCGTACGACGCGCAGGGACAGGCAGGTGCTGCCGACGGCCACCGGCGGAAGCACCGCGTGGAGCCGTGTCCCGTCGGGGAGCCGGGCGTCCACCCAGGGTCGGGCGTCGTCCAGCCGGCGGCCGGCGACGGCGGCGAGCCGCTGTGCGAGGCGGCGCACGGACACCGCGTCCGGGAAGGAGACCCCGGTCAGCTCCAGACCGCCGCCGCGGTCCACCCAGACCCGGTCCGGGGCGGACACCAGGACGTCGGTCACCGACGGGTCGGCGAGCAGCGGCTCCAGCGGGCCGCTGCCGACCAGTTCGGACCGCAGCCGCTCGGCCGCCCCGAGCACCTCCGCGTCGCCGAGCACCCGTCCCTGCTCCCTCAGCGCCTGCGCCACCCGCGCGGGTGTCGGCTCGGCCCCGCTCTCGGCCAGCCGGCGCCGCACCCCGTCCAGCAGTCCGGCGGGCATCCCCGGCGCGCCCGGCGACGGCGTGACATTCGTCCTCATGCCGCCCTCGGCGGACCTCGGCCTCATGCCGCTCCCAGTGGTCCTCGTCCTCATGCCGCCCTCGCCTCCACCAGTGCCCGCTCCCAGAACTCCTTGCAGAAGCGGGCCAGCGGCCCGCGGCCGGACGCGGCGGGCGGCCGGCCCGACTCGTGCGGGCGCCGCAGGCCGGGCTCGACCGGCACGTCTCCGGCAAGCGGCAGATCGAGCAGCCGGGCCACCTCACGGTCGTCCAGGCCGGGCGCGTAGGGCCCGCGCACCGCCACCCGCAGATCGCGCAGGACCATGCCCACCGCGGACGCGACACGTCCGGCCGCGGCGACGGCGCGCAGTTCGGCCGGCACCACCAGCAGGCCGAGGTCGAGCTGGGCGAGCACCTCGGCCGCCGAGTCGTCGACGCGGCGCGGCAGGTCGACCACGACCGTGCCGCCGCCGCGCCGGGCGGCCGCGAGCACCGCCCGGACGGCCTGGGGCGGTACGGCCACGCAGTCGCCGCGGTCCCAGCTGAGCACCCGCAGCGAGTGCAGCTCCGGCAGCGACTCCTCCAGCGCTCCGCCGCCGACCCGCCCCCGTGAGGCGGCGAACGCGGGCCAGCGCAGCCCTTCCGCCGTCTCGCCGCCGAGGACCACGTCGAGGCCGCCGCCCAGAGGGTCCGCGTCCACGAGGAGCGTGCGCAGCCCCTCACGCGCGGAGGTCACGGCGAGGGCACACGCCAGCGTGGACGCCCCTGCACCGCCCCGGCCGCCGATGACGCCGACGGTCAGGGCGGGCCGTCCGACGCCCTCGGCCACGTCGGCGATGCGGTCGACCAGCCACTGCTCCCCGTCGGGCAGCATGAGCACATGGTCGGCGCCGATCTCCACGGCCCGCCGCCAGACCCCGGAGTCGTCCTGGTCGCGGCCGACCAGCACCACACCGCGCCGCCGCGCGGCACCGCGGACGCGCCGCGCGGCGTCGTCGCCGACGAGGACCAGCGGTGCGGCCTCCCAGCTGCCCCTCGGTTCCGGCACCCCGTGATGGACCTCCGGCGTGGCGCCGGCCGCCGCGCACAGGCGCAGCAGATCGTCGAGGAGCTGTGCGTCCTCGGTGACGATCAGCGGCCCGCCCTGACGGCCTCCCCCGGTGGCGGGTGGCGGATCGTGTGTGATGGTTCCGGCCATGTTCGTCCCCCTTCGCTGCATCTCTCGCGCGGCTCCTGCGCCCCGCGATTCCCGAACGTGTGAAGAACCGGCAAGGGGCCGTCATATGGACGGCCGACAGAAACCGGCCAAACGCGACCCGGCAAACGGAACCGGCCATGAACTCGCCGCGAGCGGGGCGCGTTGGAATCACGGTGCAGCGATCGGGAAATCGATGTGGATCTTGGTCGAAAACTGTGGACAAGTCGACCGTTGTGAATATCGCCATCACCCATACAGGTGAGCTCGGCTCACCTTCCGGACGCGCCTCGCAGCGCAGCCCGGCAATTACACGGAGTTATAGATCATGAGCATGTCAACACGCACCACCCTGCGACCACACAGCAGCGCGTCGACCACGAAGGGAGCAAGAAAACCCACCCGGACATGCGACGACCCCCGCCGGGGGGGAGAGCGGGGGTCGTCCCCACGGCCGACTCGGGGGGGGAGGAGTCGGACCGGGTTAGCACGGTCGCGAACGATCCGTGACTTCCATGGTGTACCCGAGAGCCCTCTCAGGCAAACCCACGCGCCCTACCTTACGCCGAATGAGGTGCGCCTATGCTCAGGGACGTGGAAAACCACTCCTTGCCCCGCACAGCGGCCTTCTTTGATCTGGACAAGACGGTCATTGCGAAGTCGAGCACGCTCACGTTCAGCAAGTCGTTCTACCAAGGCGGTCTGATCAACCGCAGGGCAGTGCTGCGTACCGCATATGCCCAGTTCGTCTTCCTGGCCGGCGGCGCCGATCACGACCAGATGGAGCGGATGCGCAAGTACCTGTCCGCGCTGTGCCGGGGCTGGAACGTCCAGCAGGTCAAGGAGATCGTGGCCGAGACCCTGCACGACCTGATCGACCCGATCATCTACGACGAGGCCGCCACCCTCATCGAGGAGCACCACACCGCGGGCCGCGACGTGGTGATCGTGTCCACCTCGGGAGCCGAGGTGGTCGAGCCGATCGGCGAGCTGCTGGGCGCGGACCGGGTCGTCGCCACCCGCATGGTCGTGGGCGACGACGGCTGCTTCACCGGCGAGGTGGAGTACTACGCGTACGGCCCGACGAAGGCCGAGGCGATCCGCGAGCTGGCCGAGTCCGAGGGCTACGACCTGTCCCGCTGCTACGCCTACAGCGACTCGGCGACCGATCTGCCGATGCTGGAGGCGGTGGGCCATCCGCACGCCGTGAACCCCGACCGCGCGCTGCGACGCGAAGCACTCGCACGCGAGTGGCCGATTCTGGACTTCCACCGGCCCGTACGGCTCAAGCAGCGCCTGCCCGCCTTCTCCGTACCGGCCCGCCCCGCGCTGGTCGCGGCCGCCGCCATAGGAGCAGCGGCGGCCACCGCGGGCCTGGTCTGGTACGCCAGCCGCCGACGACCGGCGTCCGTTTAGCTCCTCTTTGAACCTAAAAGTAAAGAAGCAGGGCCAGGACTTCCGCTTGCTTCGGTCCTGGAGTACAAAGGACTCAACGGCCCGCGAGACCAAGGACATCCGAGAGGATCACCTTCACAACGCAATTGGCCCCACGGACCGAGCATGAACACCGGGCACCCACGCGACGTCGACCCGTCGATTACGGGCCAGCCGCACCAGGTGACGGGCAAAGTCCCCGGCCTGATGGGCACATATCGAGGACGCTTGGTAACCCGGTGGACATGCCAGCGGCGGTACGAGTCCTCGTACCGCCGCATCACTGTTTCGTGGCGTCCTCAGGGCCCCACGCGCGGGCGTTCTCCCGCCCCCACGCACGCGTGGCGACCGGCACGCGTCACGCGGCTCCGCGCTGCAGCGCCTCGCACACCGCCGTCGACTCCCGCGCCCCGAGTTCGATCGCCCGGCCGCAGTGGGCGATCCAGGCGGCCACACCTTCGGGCGTCCCGGAGACGTAGCCCTCCAGCGCGGTCAGATAGGCCTCCCGGCCCAGTTCCGCGTGGCCGACCTCGGCCGGGCAGACGGACTTCGGGTCGAGCCCGCTGCCGACCAGGACGATGCGCTCGGCCGTGCGCGCGATGAGGCCGTTGTGCGAGACGAAGGGGCGCAGGGCGAGCAGTTCGCCGTGCACGATCGCTGCCGTCACCAGCGCAGGCGCGGAACCGCCCGCGATGATCAGCTCGGACAGCCCTTCCAGCCGGCCGTGCATCTCTGCCGCGCCCGGCAGCGGAAGCCCGATCAGCGGCTCGTCGACCGGCTCGCCCGGTTGCCGCGGGCGCCCGGTCTGGTCGGCCTGGTCCGCGGCGGCCACCAGATGCAGCCGGGCCAGCACTCTCAGGGGAGACTGCCGCCAGATGGACAGCAGTTGCCCCGCCTCGGCGGTCAGGCGCAGCGCCGCGCCCATCGTCCGCGCCTCGTCGTCACCGCTGAAGTCACTGCGCCGACGCACCTCCTCCAGCGCCCAGTCGGCGCCGGACAGCGCCGCCGAGCCACGGGCGCCGCGCAGCGCCGCCTCGGAGGTGATCTCGTTGCTGCGCCGCCGCATGACCCGGTGCCCGTAGACCCGGTCCACGGCCTTGCGCACGGACTCCACGGAGTCGGCCACGCCGGGCAGCGAGCCCAGCGCCGCGAGCGGATCGGACGCCCCTGTCGTACTCATGAGTACGACCCTACGCACTCCGGGCGCCCGCCCCACGATGGAGTGGTCTTCTTCACGCCCCCCTGCCACCTACAGCTATCACACCACTACGCTTGGTGAACATGAAAATTGCTTTCGTCGGGAAGGGCGGCAGCGGCAAGACGACCCTGTCCTCCCTGTTCATCCGCCACCTGACGGCCGAGGGTGCCCCGGTCGTCGCGGTCGACGCCGACATCAACCAGCACTTGGGCGCCGCGCTGGGCCTGGACGAGACGGAGGCGGCGGGGCTGCCCGCGATGGGCGAACACCTGCCGCTGATCAAGGACTGGCTGCGCGGCAGCAATCCGCGCATCGCCTCCGCCGAGACGATGATCAAGACGACGCCACCCGGAGCGGGCTCCCGGCTGCTGCGGGTGTGCGAGGACAACCCGGTCTACGACGCCTGCGCGCGGCCGGTGGAACTCGACGGAGGGGCCGCCCGTTTGATGGTCACGGGCCCCTTCACGGACGCCGACCTGGGGGTCGCCTGCTATCACTCCAAGACCGGAGCGGTGGAGCTGTTCCTGAACCACCTGGTGGACGGCCCCGGGGAGTACGTCGTGGTCGACATGACGGCGGGCTCGGACTCCTTCGCCTCCGGCATGTTCACCCGTTTCGACATCACGTTCCTCGTCGCCGAGCCGACCCGGAAGGGGGTCTCCGTCTATCGCCAGTACAAGGAGTACGCCCACGACTTCGGCGTCACCCTGAAGGTCGTCGGCAACAAGGTGCAGGGTCAGGACGACCTCGACTTCCTCCGCGCCGAGGTCGGGGACGACCTGCTGGTGACGGTGGGCCACTCGGACTGGGTCCGGGCCATGGAGAAGGGCCGGCCGCCCCGGTTCGACCTCCTGGAGGCCCCCAACCGCTCCGCCCTGCGCCTGCTGCACACGACCGCCGACGCCACGTACGAGCTGCGCGACTGGGAGCGCTACACCCGGCAGATGGTGCACTTCCACCTGAAGAACGCCCGCTCGTGGGGCAACGAGCGCACCGGAGCCGACCTGGCCGCGCAGATCGACCCCGGTTTCGTGCTCGGCGAGAGCGTCACCGCGAGCGCGTGAGGCTCCGCCGGGCGCGTGAGCCGCGCCCGTGCCGGTCCGAGGCGGTCAGCCCTTCGCCGCCGGTGCCCCGGGTACGCCCTTGGGTGCCGGGGCGGGGCTGCCGGCGAGGAAGGACTTCCAGCCCTTCTTCGGGGCCTCACCGACGCCCAGGGTGCGCAGCTTCTTCAGGGTCTTCGGGTCCTGGGCGTCCAGCCAATCCACCAGTTGACGGAAGGAGACACAGCGCACCTCGGACTTGTTGCACACCGTCTCGATGACCTCTTCGACGGCCCGCATGTAGGTGCCGCCGTTCCAGGACTCGAAGTGGTTGCCGATGATCAGGGGTGCGCGGTTGCCCTTGTACGCCCGCTCGAAGCCCTGCAGCAGGCCGTCACGCATCTGGTCGCCCCACAGCTCGTGCTTGGCGGGGTCGCCCTGGGTGGTGGTGCCCGACTGGTTGACCATGAAGTTGTAGTCCATGGTCAGCTGCTCGAAGCTGTGCCCCGGGAACGGCACGAGCTGCATCGACAGGTCCCACAGGCCCTGCTTCTTCTCGGGCCACACCTGGTTGTTGACCCCGCTGGTGTCGTAGCGCAGGCCGAGGTCGCGGGCCGCCTTCATGAAGTTCTTCTGGCCCTCCAGACACGGCGTCCTGGCGCCGATCAGCTCCTTGTCGTAGTCGAAGGGGAGCGGTGAGGCGTTCTTCATGCCGGTGTTGGTCTTCCAGGTCTTCACGAACGACTTGGCCTGGGCGATCTCGTCCTTCCAGTCCGCCACCGACCATTCGCCGACCCCACGGCCGCTGCCGCAGAAATGCCCATTGAAATGGGTGCCGATCTCATTGCCCTCCAGCCATGCCAGCCGCAGTTGCTTCACGGTGTCGGCGATGCCCTCGGGGTCGTTGAAGCCGATGTCGGAGCGGCCCGGGGAGTGCTGCGGCGGCCGGTACAGATCGCGCTTCTCCTCCGGGAGGAGGTACACGCCGCTCAGGAAGTACGTCATGGTCGCGTTGTTCTCCCGGGCGACCTTGCGGAAGTGGGAGAACAGCTTCTGGCTGTCCTCCCCGGCGCCGTCCCAGGAGAACACCACGAACTGAGGAGGTTTCTCACCCGGCTTCAGCCGCTGGGGCCGGGGCAGATGCGGCTGCGCACCGGTGTAGGCGGTGGAGCCGTCGCCGATCAGCCGGATCACGTTCTTCGGCGCCGGGGCGGGTCTCGCCTTCTCCTTGCTCTGCGAGCCGTCGGTGCCGCAGCCGGCGAGGGAGGCTGCGCCGACCGCGACCATCACGGTGCCCGCGGCGATTCTTCGGGTGGCGGCCATCCGTCCACCTTCTTCCTTCTCTCGGGCCAACCCTGCTGAGGGCGATCTCCGCCAAAGTCGCACGGGGCCGAGAAGGAATTAGTACGACAAGCCGATGAAATGGCCGCTTCACCCGCTAGAGGGATTGATTAGCCCATTTACCCCGAAAATCTAGGTTTGCTCTTTACTCCGAATTACGATTCGTTTACTGACTGTTGAAGTCCCTGTTGATACATCCCGCCGTCCGCGACCGCACGACCCGAGGAGACGGGAAGCATGTCAGCCTGCGTCCCCACCCATGCCCAGGGCTCGAACCCCACCGAGCGCACCCACCCCCCGCACAGCCCGCCACCGGCCGGCCCCCGGCGTTTCCGCATCGCGGGCGCCGACGTGTCGGCCTCGATCGCGGTCTTCCTGATCGCCCTCCCCCTGTCCCTCGGAATCGCCCTCGCCACGGGCGCACCCCTGCAAGCCGGCCTGGTCGCCGCCGCCGTGGGCGGGCTGGTCGCCGGACGGATCGGCGGCTCCCCGCTGCAGGTCAGCGGCCCAGCCGCCGGACTCACCGTCGTCACCGCCGATCTCATCCAGCAGTACGGCTGGCGCACCACCTGCGCCATCACCGTCCTCGCCGGGCTCGCCCAACTCGGCCTCGGCTGCCTGCGGGTGGCCCGCGGCGCACTCGCCGTCAGCCCCGCGATCGTGCACGGCATGCTCGCCGGAATCGGCGTCACCATCGCCGTCGCCCAGCTGCACATCGTCCTCGGCGGCACACCGCAGAGCTCCGTCCCCGACAACCTCCGTGCGCTTCCCGCCCAGTTGGCGAATCTGCACCCGGCGGCCTTGTCCGTGAGCGTGCTGACCCTGGCGCTGCTGCTGCTCTGGCCGAAACTGCCCGGCCGCACCGGCCGCCTCCTGCGGAAGGTACCGGCCGCGCTGGTCGCCGTCGCCGGGGCCACCGCCGTCGCGGCCCTGGCCGGCCTGGTGCTGCCCAAGGTCGACCTGCCGTCCTGGAGCAACCACGCCCTGGCCGGACTGCCCGAGGGCCCGGTGCTCGGGCTGCTCGCCGCCGTGCTCACCACCACGCTGGTGTGCAGTGTGCAGTCACTGCTCGGCGCGGTCGCGGTGGACAAACTGGTGGCCGCCCGTCCCGGTCCCGTCCCCGTCAAGCGCTCCGATCTGGACCGGGAACTGCTCGGCCAGGGCGCCGCGAACATCGTCTCCGGCTCCCTCGGCGGACTGCCCGTGGCCGGGGTCGCCGTGCGCAGCTCGGCGAATGTGCAAGCGGGTGCGGTGAGCCGGAACTCCACCATGCTGCACGGCGTTTTCGTAGTAGTCGCCGCGCTGCTGATGGTCCCGCTCCTGGAGCTCATCCCGCTCGCCTCGCTCGCCGCCCTGGTGATGGCCGTCGGCATCCAGATGGTGTCCCTGCACCACATCCGCACGGTGACCCGCCACCGGGAAGTCCTGGTCTACGCCGTCACCACCCTCGGCGTGGTGTCCTTCGGCGTCCTGGAGGGCGTGGCGCTGGGTATCGCCGTGGCCGTCGGCGTCGCCCTGCACCGGCTGACCCGCACCCGTATCACGCACGACGAGCAGGAAGGAGTCCATCACGTCCATGTGAGAGGCCAGTTGACGTTCCTCGCGGTGCCGCGGCTCAGCCGGGCCCTGCATCTCGTGCCCCAAGGGGCGGACGCCGTCGTCGCGTTGGACGGGTCGTTCATGGACCACGCCGCCTACGAGACCCTGCAGGACTGGCAGAACACGCACACCGCGCGGGGAGGCACCGTGCGGATCACCGGCCGCCGGTCGGGCCTCCGGATCGCCGAGCCCGCCGCGCTCACCGCCGATCCGGTCGGTGACGACTCCATCCCGGAGGGCGGTGACGCGAGCGACCGCCCCACGGCCCCAGACGCCGACTGCCGCTGCCGCCCCTGGACGGCCTGGCGCAACCACCAGTGCGAGGGCCCCCAAGCGGTGCACCCCCTGCAGACCGAGCAGGGCACGCGAAGCATGCGGGGCTCACGGACCGGGCAGGTCGGCGGGCACACCAAGCAGGCCGGGCAGCCTGCGCCGACCGGGCAGCCCACACCCGCCGGGCACGCCACGCCCGCCGGACAAGGCACATACATCGGGCATCCCGCGCCCACCGGACAAGCGCCGCACGCCGGACACTCCACCCCCACCGGACACCCCGCGTCGGCCGCACAGTCCGCACCCACCGGACACCCCGCGTCCGCCGGACAGCCCACCCCCGCCGCACACGCCACGTCGGCCGCACAGCCCACCCCCGCCGGACCGTCCGCGTCGGCCGAAGAAACCCTGCCGTCCTGCCCCGTCGACGACAGACCGTCCCTCCTCGGCGCGGGCGCCCAGCCGGCGCCGTCCGGGAGTGGAGGGCTGGAACTGGTGCGTGGCATCAGCGCCTTCCAGCGGAACACCGCCCCGCTGGTGCGCGGTGAGCTGGCCCGGCTGGCACGCGAAGGGCAGCGGCCCACGCAGCTGTTCCTGACCTGCGCCGACTCGCGGCTGATCACCTCGATGATCACCTCCAGTGGTCCGGGGGACCTGTTCGTGGTGCGCAACGTCGGCAATCTGGTGCCGCCGCCCGGCGAGGAGAGCGGTGACGACTCCGTGGCCGCGGCCATCGAGTACGCGGTGGACGTGCTGGCCGTGCGCTCCATCACGGTCTGCGGCCACTCGGGGTGCGGCGCGATGCAGGCGCTGCTCGGATCGGAGATGTCCGGCGCGCGCACTCCGCTCAGGCGGTGGCTGCGGCACGGGCGACCCAGCCTGGAGCGCATGGGCGAGGGGGCCGCCCCGGTGCGGCTGGCGGGGAGAGCGCCCGCGGACGCGGTGGAGCAGCTCTGTCTGGCCAATGTGGTTCAGCAGTTGGAGCATCTGCGCGCCCACGAGTCGGTGGCCCGTGCCCTCGGGGCCGGGACGCTGGAGCTGCACGGGCTGTATTTCCACGTGGGCGAGGCACAGACGTACCTCCTCACGGAGACGGACGAGGAGCCGGTGTTCGAGCGGGTGCGGGCGGTGGACCTGGTGGTGTGAGGGACCCGTCCGGGTGTGAGGGGCGTTACACCTCTTGAACCGGCTTGCTCCGTCGACCGTGGGAAGGGATGACCGCGCACACCGGTCCGAGACAGCCACACCGCGACACCGCGAGACAGCAAGCAGGTCACACACCCGAACAGGTCTAAACCAATGTGCCGACGACCCTTGTCAGCGCACCCCCGCGTCTGATGAGCTGTGGCCTGGGACACAACGGACACCCTGGGAAAGGCAGATGCCGTGAGCAACGAGAGCCTGGCCAACCTTTTGAGGGAGGAGCGTCGCTTCGCGCCGCCCGCTGACCTGGCCGCGAACGCCAACGTCACGGCCGAGGCGTACGAACAGGCCAAGGCTGACAGGCTCGGTTTCTGGGCCGAGCAGGCCCGCCGACTGACCTGGGCCAAGGAGCCCACCGAGACCCTCGACTGGTCGAACCCGCCGTTCGCGAAGTGGTTCAAGGACGGCGAGCTCAACGTCGCCTACAACTGCGTCGACCGGCATGTGGAGGCCGGCCACGGCGACCGGGTCGCCATCCACTTCGAGGGCGAGCCGGGCGACAGCCGCGCCATCACCTACGCCCAGCTCAAGGACGAGGTCTCCAAGGCCGCCAACGCCCTGCTGGAGCTGGGGGTCCGCAAGGGCGACCGGGTCGCCGTCTACATGCCGATGATCCCCGAGACCGCGGTCGCGATACTGGCCTGCGCCCGCATCGGCGCCGCCCACTCGGTGGTCTTCGGCGGCTTCTCGGCCGACGCGCTCGCCACGCGCATCGAGGACGCCGACGCCAAGGTCGTCATCACCGCCGACGGCGGCTACCGGCGCGGCAAGCCCTCCGCGCTCAAGCCGGCCGTCGACGAGGCGGTCGGGCGCGTGGACAACGTGGAGCACGTCCTCGTCGTCCGCCGCACCGGGCAGGACGTCGCCTGGACCGAGGGCCGCGACGTGTGGTGGCACGACGTGGTGGAGCGCCAGAGCACCGAGCACACCCCGGAGGCGTTCGAGGCCGAGCACCCGCTGTTCATCCTCTACACCTCGGGCACGACGGGTAAGCCGAAGGGCATCCTGCACACCTCCGGCGGCTACCTCACGCAGACGGCGTACACGCACTGGGCCGTGTTCGACCTGAAGCCGGAGACCGACGTGTACTGGTGCACGGCCGACGTCGGCTGGGTCACCGGGCACTCGTACATCGTCTACGGCCCGCTCGCCAACGGCGCGACGCAGGTGATGTACGAGGGCACGCCCGACACCCCGCACCAGGGCCGCTTCTGGGAGATCGTGCAGAAGTACGGCGTGACGATCCTCTACACGGCGCCGACCGCGATCCGGACGTTCATGAAGTGGGGCGACGACATCCCCGCGAAGTTCGACCTCAGCAGCCTGCGCGTGCTCGGCTCGGTCGGTGAGCCGATCAACCCCGAGGCGTGGATCTGGTACCGCAAGAACATCGGCGCGGACCGCACCCCCGTGGTGGACACCTGGTGGCAGACCGAGACCGGCGCGATGATGATCTCGCCGCTGCCGGGTGTGACCGCGGCCAAGCCGGGCTCCGCCCAGACGCCGCTGCCCGGCATCTCCGCGACGGTCGTCGACGACGAGGCGAACGAGGTGCCCGACGGCGGTGGCGGCTATCTCGTCCTCACCGAGCCGTGGCCGTCGATGCTGCGCACCATCTGGGGCGACGACCAGCGGTTCATCGACACGTACTGGTCACGCTTCGAGGGCAAGTACTTCGCCGGTGACGGCGCCAAGAAGGACGACGACGGCGACATCTGGCTGCTCGGCCGGGTCGACGACGTGATGCTGGTGTCCGGGCACAACATCTCCACCACCGAGGTGGAGTCCGCGCTGGTGTCCCACCCGTCGGTCGCCGAGGCGGCCGTGGTCGGCGCGGCGGACGAGACGACCGGGCAGGCGATCGTCGCCTTCGTGATCCTGCGCGGTACGGCGGCGGAGACCGAGGACCTGGTCGCCGAGCTCCGCAACCACGTGGGTGCCACGCTGGGACCGATCGCCAAGCCCAAGCGGATCCTGCCGGTGGCGGAGCTGCCGAAGACTCGCTCCGGCAAGATCATGCGCCGCCTGCTGCGGGACGTCGCCGAGAACCGCCAGCTCGGTGACGTCACCACCCTGACCGACAGCACGGTCATGGACCTCATCCAGGCCAAGCTGCCGCAGGCGCCCAGCGAGGACTGAGTCCCGCCGCCAGGCGGACCGAACGGCCCGCGACGAGGGCACCCGGCGAAGGACACGCCGGGTGCCCTCGTCGTCTCGGCGGGCGGCCGCCCTGCGCGTCCGGCAAGATCCGCGGGTAAGCTCAAGAACACGTAAGAGACACATCAAGATTCTCATGGTGCGCCGGGAAGTCTGGTCGGCATGTGTTCTGTGCTGCCCATCGACCGGAGGTCTCCGCCGTGACCGCGCCCCGCACCCCCACCCCCCGCAAGGTCTTCGGACGGCTGTCGCTGCCCGAGCGGACCTTCGTCGCGGATGCGCTGCGCGCCGAGACCGTCGGTGGTGTGCTGCTGCTCCTGGCCGCCGTCGTCTCGCTGATCTGGGCGAACATCCCCGCCCTGCACGACAGCTACGAGAGCGTCAGCCACTTCCACTTCGGTCCCGAGGCGCTCGGGCTGAACCTGTCCGTGGAGCACTGGGCGGCCGACGGGCTACTCGCGATCTTCTTCTTCGTGGCCGGGATCGAGCTCAAACGCGAACTCGTCGCCGGTGATCTGCGCGATCCGCGGGCCGCCGCACTGCCGGTCGTCGCGGCTCTGTGCGGCATGGCCGCGCCGGCGCTGGTCTACACGCTCACCGCGAGCGCGGGGGGCGGCTCGCTCGCCGGCTGGGCGGTGCCCACCGCGACCGACATCGCCTTCGCGCTCGCCGTGCTCGCCGTCATCGGCACGTCCCTGCCGAGCGCGCTGCGGGCCTTCCTGCTCACCCTCGCCGTCGTCGACGACCTGTTCGCGATCCTGATCATCGCGGTGTTCTTCACCGACTCCCTGAACTTCCCGGCGCTCGGCGGCGCGCTCGTGGGCCTGGCCGTCTTCTGGCTGCTGCTGCGCAAGGGCGTACGCGGCTGGTACGTGTACGTGCCGCTCGCCTTGGTGATCTGGGCGCTGATGTACAACAGCGGCATCCACGCCACCATCGCCGGTGTCGCGATGGGCCTGATGCTGCGCTGCCACCGTCACGAGGGCGAGGAGCACTCGCCGGGTGAGCACATCGAGCATCTCGTCCGGCCGCTGTCGGCGGGGTTCGCGGTGCCGTTGTTCGCACTGTTCAGCGCGGGTGTGGCCGTCTCGGGCGGCGCGATCGCGGACGTCTTCACCACTCCGGAGACGCTCGGCGTCGTCCTCGGACTGGTCGTCGGCAAGACGTTCGGCATCTTCGGCGGGACCTGGCTGACGGCCCGCTTCACCAAGGCGTCGCTCAGTGAGGATCTGGCCTGGGCGGACGTGTTCGCGGTGGCGACGCTCGCCGGGATCGGCTTCACCGTGTCGCTGCTCATCGGCGAACTCGCCTTCGAGGACGACGCGTCGATGACCGACAGCGTCAAGGCCGCCGTCCTGACCGGCTCGGTGCTGGCGACCCTGCTGGCGGCGGTGCTGCTGAAGCTGCGCAACGCCAAGTACCGCAGGCTGACCGAGGAGGAGGAGCGCGACGAGGACCTCAGCGGGGTCCCCGACATCTACGAGGTCGACGACCCGGCGTACCACCTGCGCATGGCCGAGATCCACGAGCGCAAGGCCGCCGAGCACCGGCGACTCGCCGAGGAGAAGGCCGCCGAGCGGCAGCGGCTTGCCGAAGTGGCGGGCGGGGCAGGCGAGGACGAGGACCGTCGGGCATGATCTGACGAGACGGTACAAAAGCGGGACGGTACAGAAGTCGGAACCGCACGCAGACGAGCCGGCAGACGAGCCAGCATCTCGGCCGGCAGAAGAGGGAGACCGCGATGAGCGCACCCGACGGCAGCCCGGTCGGCGCCGAACGCACCATCGGACAGCTGTTCGCCTCGGCGACGGCGGACATGTCGGCGCTGGTGCACGACGAGATCGCGCTGGCGAAGGCGCAGCTCAGGCAGGACGTCAAGCGCGGCGCGACCAGCGGCGGCGCGTTCATGGCGGCCGGCGTGCTGCTCCTGTTCTCCCTGCCGATGCTCAACTTCGCCCTCGCGTACGGCATCCACACCTGGAGCGACTGGAACCTCGCCGTCTGCTTCCTGCTGTCCTTCGCCGCGAACGTGCTGATCGCGGGCCTCCTCGCCCTCATCGGCGTGGTCTTCGCCAAGAAGGCCAAGCAGGGCCGCGGCCCGCAGAAGGTCGCCGCGTCGGTGAAGGAGACGGCGGGCGTGCTGCAGAACGCCAAGCCGCATCCGCGTCCGGAGCGCCCGGCGCTGCCGCAGGACCGGGCACCGGAGGCCATCGAGGCTGTGGCACGCTCGTCCTCATGACGGACCCCGCCCCTTTCCCGGCGCAAGGCGCCTCGGTCGTACGCCTCGACATCCCCGGCACCGAGGTGATCCACCGGGATGTCGCCGCCAACGGCGCCCGCTTCCACATCGCGGAAGCCGGTGACGGGCCGCTGGTGCTGCTGCTGCACGGTTTTCCACAGTTCTGGTGGACCTGGCGGCACCAGCTCGGCGCGCTCGCCGACGCCGGGTTCCGGGCCGTCGCCATGGACCTGCGGGGCGTCGGCGGCAGCGACCGCACACCCCGCGGCTACGACCCCGCCAACCTCGCCCTCGACATCACCGGCGTGATCCGCTCGCTGGGTGAACCGGATGCCGCGCTCGTCGGCCACGACCTGGGCGGATACCTCGCGTGGACGGCTGCGGCGATGCGCCCCAAGCTGGTGCGGCGGCTGGCGGTGGCGTCCATGCCGCACCCGCGGCGCTGGCGCTCGGCGATGCTCGCCGACGTCAAGCAGTCGGCCGCGCTGTCCCACATCTGGGGGTTCCAGCGGCCCTGGATCCCGGAGCGCCGGCTCACCGCGGACGACGGGGCGCTGGTGTCGCGGCTCATCCAGGACTGGTCGGGGCCACGCCCGCCGGACGAGGAGGCCCTGGAGATCTACCGCCGGGCCATGTGCATCCCCTCCACGGCGCACTGCTCGATCGAACCGTACCGCTGGCTGGTGCGCTCCCTGGCCCGCCCGGACGGCATCCAGTTCAACCGGCGGATGAAGCGGCCGGTGCGGGTGCCGACGCTGCATCTGCACGGCTCGCTCGACCCGGTGATCCGCACACGCAGCGCGGCGGGCTCGGGCCAGTACGTGGAGGCCCCGTACCGCTGGCGGCTGTTCGACGGACTCGGACACTTCCCGCACGAGGAGGATCCGGTCGCTTTCTCCACAGAACTGGTCAACTGGCTGAAGGATCCCGAGCCGGATCGGTAACCGAGCGGGCGCTGCCCGTACTTGCCCGGCGCATAGGCCAATTGGGCGCCCGCCAGGCGGTTATCGACCTTGGGGCGGGGGCAGACGTCGGGGTATGGGCTGGACGCACGACTACAGTGACGCAAGCCGCAATCGCCGCTCGGCGGGCGGTATGGGTTCCCACCAGCGAGGCGGTGCACCGCAGATGGCAGGTACGGACCTCAGGGTGGGAATTCCGCGCATCCTCCGCCGCCGGGCCCGCTGGGTCTCGGTACGCCTGCGCCACCCCAGGGGCTGACCACCGCCCCGACACCTTCGACACCCGCGGCATCAAGGCGCCGGTGCGCACAGCTGCTCACAGCGCGCAGCTGTCGCTGTCCACCTCGCGGTTCGCGGCGCGCCCCTTGGCGATGTCCTCCTGGATCTCGTCCACGGTGAGCGCGTACCCGGTCTCGGCGTCGTCCCGGGACTTCGCGAAGACCACGCCGTAGACCTTCCCGTCGGTGCTCAGCAGGGGGCCGCCGGAGTTGCCCTGCCGGACGTTCGCGTACAGCGAGTACACGTCGCGCCGGACCGTGCCGCGGTGGTAGATGTCCGCGCCGTTGGCCGTGATGCGGCCGCGCACGCGTGCGGCGCGCACGTCGTACGCCCCGTTCTCCGGGAAGCCGGCGACGATCGCGCTGTCGCCGCTGCTCGCGTCCTCGGTCGTGAATCTCAGCGCGGGCGCCTTCATGTCGGGGACGTCGAGGACCGCGATGTCGCGCTCCCAGTCGTAGAGGACGACCGTCGCGTCATACCTCCTGCCCTCGCCGCCTATCTGCACGGTCGGCTCGTCGACACCGCCCACGACATGCGCGTTGGTCATCACGCGGCGCTCGGCGAACACGAAGCCGGTGCCCTCCAGGACCTTGCCGCAGCTCTCGGCGGTGCCCATGACCTTGACGATGGAGCGCTGGGCCCGGGTGGCGACGGGGCTGTTCGCGAGCGCCGGGTCCGGGGGCCGGACGTCGTTGATCGGCTCACTGGCGAAGGGGCTGAAGACCTGCGGGAAGCCGTTCTGCGCGAGGATGGAGGAGAAGTCGGCGAACCAGGTGTCGGCCCGGTCGGGCAGCACCCGGGACACCCCGAGCAGCACCTTGGAGCTGCGGACCTCCTTGCCCAGCGCCGACAGCGTCGTACCCGCGAGGGCGGAGCCGATCAGCCAGGCGACCAGGAGCATCGCGACCACGTTGACCAGGGCGCCGCCGGTGGCGTCGAGCGCGCGGGCCGGGGACCAGGAGATGTAGCGGCGCAGCTTGTTGCCGAGGTGGGTGGTCAGGGCCTGGCCGACGGAGGCGCACACTATGACCACGACTACCGCGACGACCGCGGCGGTGGTGCCCACCTCGGCGTTGTCCGTGAGGGCGTCCCAGATGACGGGCAGCACGTACACGGCGGCGAGGCCGCCGCCCAGGAACCCGATCACCGACAGGATGCCGACGACGAAGCCCTGGCGGTAGCCGACGACCGCGAACCACACGGCGGCGACCAGCAACAGGATGTCCAGCACGTTCACCGCTTCAAGCCTCGCCTCGTCATTCGCCTCGCTCCGGCGCCCACCCTGTCATGACCGCCAGTCCAACGGGACCCGCCGGTCCCGGTCCCAGGGGCGCTCCCAGCCGGCGAAATGCAGCAGCCGGTCGATGACCCCGGCGGTGAAGCCCCACACCAGGGCCGATTCGACCAGGAATGCCGGACCCTGGTGGCCTCGGGGATGGACGGCGGTCGCACGGTTGTCCGGGTCGGTGAGATCCGCCACGGGGACGGTGAAGACCCGGGCGGTCTCGTTCGGATCCACGACACCGACCGGGCTGGGGACCCGCCACCAGCCCAGCACCGGGGTGACGACGAAGCCGCTCACCGGGATGTACAGCTTCGGCAGGACGCCGAAGACCTGGACGCCGGACGGATCGAGCCCGGTCTCCTCCTCGGCCTCGCGCAGCGCGGCCCGCAGCGGACCGTCCCCCAGCGGGTCACCGTCCTCCGGGTCGAGCGCGCCGCCCGGGAAGGACGGCTGCCCGGCGTGCGAGCGCAGCGAGCTCGCCCGCTCCATCAGCAGCAGCTCCGGGCCCCGCTCGTCCTCGCCGAACAGGATGAGCACGGCGGACTGGCGGCCCGCGCCGTCCTTCGGGGGCAGGAAGCGGCTCAGCTGGCGCGGCGCGACCGTCTCCGCCGCGCGCACCACCGGGTCCAGCCAGGCGGGCAGGCCCTCCGTGCTGATCGTCACCGGCCCGCCCCGGGTGTTGCTCGCCCGCGTCATCGCCACCCCCCTCGTCCCGGCCCGCGCGGTGTTGTCCCGTCCTGCGGGTGCAACGCCCGGGGGGCCCGCGATCGTTCCGCGACACGCCGCCCCGTGGGACGTCCCGGGCGGCCCGTGGGTCCCGTGCGCCCCGTCATCCGGCCCCCAGCGGCGGAGCGGGACGGCCGCCGGCGTCCAGGTAGGCCTGCGGGGGCTTCAGACGCTGGCCCGGCAGGCCGCCCTTCTCGTACTTCAGCAGCTTCCTGGCCTTCTCCGGGTCCGTCTCACCCTCGCCGTACGCCGGGCACAGCGCGGCGATGGAGCAGGCCCCGCAGGCGGGCTTGCGGGCGTGGCAGATGCGGCGGCCGTGCCAGATCACGTGGTGCGACAGGTCGGTCCAGTCGCTCTTGGGGAAGAGCGCGCCGACGGCCGCCTCGATCTTGTCCGGGTCGGTCTCCTCCGTCCACCGCCACCGGCGTACGAGGCGCTGGAAGTGGGTGTCCACGGTGATGCCGGGACGGCCGAAGGCGTTGCCGAGCACCACGAAGGCGGTCTTGCGGCCGACGCCGGGCAGTTTGACGAGGTCCTCGAGCCGGCCCGGGACCTCGCCGCCGAAGTCCTCCACGAGGGCCTTGGAGAGCCCCATCACCGAACGGGTCTTGGCGCGGAAGAAGCCGCACGGCCGCAGGATCTCCTCCACCTCCTCGGGGTTGGCGGCGGCCAGGTCCTCGGGGGTGGGGTACTTCGCGAAGAGGGCGGGGGTCGTCTGGTTGACCCGCAGGTCCGTGGTCTGGGCCGACAGGACGGTGGCGACCAGGAGTTGGAAGGGGTTGTCGAAGTCCAGCTCGGGGTGGGCGTACGGATACACCTCGGCGAGCTCCCGGTTGATCCGGCGGGCACGGCGCACGAGCGCGGTGCGGGACTCGCCCTTGCCCGGATGGACGACGGTCTTCGCCGGGGCGGCCTTGACGGCGGCCGTGGCCTTCTTGGGCGCGACGAGGGGCTTCTTGGCGGCGGGTGCCTTCTTGATGGGCGCGGCCTTCTTCGCGGGGGTGGGCTTCTTGGCGGAGGTGGCCTTCTTGGCGGAGGTGGCCTTCTTGGCGGAGGTGGTCTTCTTGGCGGGTGCCTGCTTCGCAGCGGTCTTCTTCGCAGCGGCTTTCCTCGCGGGCGCCTTCTTGGCAGACGCGGCCTTCTTGGTGGCTGCCTGCTTGGTGGCTGCCTTCTCAGCGGCCTTCTTCGCAGCCGCCCGCTTGGCAGGCGTCGCCCTCTCCTCGGCCGGCTTCTTCACCGCGGCCTGCTTCTCCGGCGCCCCTTTCTCGGGCGCACTCGCCTCCGGCGCCGGTGACTTCCTCCTCACCGGCGCCCTCTTTGCCGCTTTCGCCGTTTCCTTACCGCCATCGGGGCCCTGTTCGCCCACAGCGGAATCGCGACGTACAGCCACCCGCGCAGCCCCCTCTGCCTGTGCTCTCACCGGCGCTTTGGACACCCGGCCAGCCTACGGCCCGGCACCGACATCCGCCCCGGACCCTGAAGATCGGCGCCCAATTGGACCCCTGCCGCGTACCCCGGCAGGCCCGTGCGGCATCCTTGTGACAGATCACACTGTTTGGACCGTCCGGCAAAATGGGCACCACGGTCCCCTGGTACGTGGGGGAACAAGATCCCCTGAGCAGGTCGACAAGGAGAGAACTCGTGGACGACGTTCTGCGGCGGAACCCGCTCTTCGCGGCGCTCGATGACGAGCAGGCCGCGGAGCTTCGCGCCTCCATGAGTGAGGTGACCCTGGCACGGGGCGACTCCCTGTTCCACGAGGGCGACCCCGGAGACCGGCTCTACGTGGTCACCGAGGGCAAGGTCAAGCTGCACCGCACCTCCCCCGACGGCCGCGAGAACATGCTGGCGGTCGTCGGCCCCGGTGAACTCATCGGCGAGCTGTCGCTCTTCGACCCGGGCCCGCGCACCGCGACGGCCACGGCGCTGACCGAGGTCAAGCTGCTGGGCCTCGGCCACGGCGACCTCCAGCCGTGGCTGAACGCCCGCCCCGAGGTCGCCACGGCCCTGCTGCGCGCCGTCGCGCGCCGTCTGCGCAAGACCAACGACGCGATGTCGGACCTGGTCTTCTCGGACGTCCCGGGCCGTGTCGCGCGCGCTCTGCTGGACCTGTCCCGCCGCTTCGGCGTGCAGTCCGAGGAGGGCATCCACGTCGTGCACGACCTCACGCAGGAGGAGCTGGCCCAGCTGGTCGGCGCGTCCCGCGAGACGGTCAACAAGGCGCTCGCGGACTTCGCCCAGCGCGGCTGGCTGCGGCTGGAGGCCCGCGCGGTGATCCTCCTGGACGTCGAGCGCCTGGCGAAGCGCTCGCGCTGACGCCCCCCGGCTGACAGCCCGACGCCGCTGACGACCCGACGCGACGTACGCCGGAGCCCCGCCCCCCGTCCGGGAGGCGGGGCTCCGCCCGTGTCCGGGCTCATCAGAGGAGTTAAATGAGCCCGTGCTCCTGCAGATACTCCAGCTGCGCCCGCACGGAGAGCTCCGCCGCCGGCCACAGCGAGCGGTCCACGTCCGCGTACACGTGGGCGACCACCTCCGCGGGCGTACGGTGCCCGTTCTCGACGGCCGTCTCCACCTGGGCGAGCCGGTGGGCGCGATGGGCGAGGTAGTACTCGACGGCGCCCTGGGCGTCCTCCAGGACGGGCCCGTGGCCGGGGAGGACGGTGTGGACGCCGTCGTCGACCGTGAGGGAGCGCAGGCGGCGCAGCGTGTCCAGATAGTCGCCGAGGCGCCCGTCCGGGTGGGCCACCACGGTCGTACCGCGCCCCAGGATGGTGTCGCCGGTCAGGACGGCCCGGTCGGCCGGCAGGTGGAAGGAGAGGGAGTCCGCTGTGTGCCCGGGCGTCGGTACGACCCGCAGCTCCAGGCCGCCCACGCTGATCACGTCCCCGGCGGCCAGCCCCTCGTCCCCGAGCCGCAGCGCCGGATCCAGGGCGCGCACCTTTGTGCCCGTCAGCTCGGCAAACCTGCCCGCGCCCTCCGCGTGGTCGGGATGACCGTGCGTCAGCAGGGTGAGGGCGATGCGCTTGCCGGCCTGTTCGGCCGTGGCGACGACATGACGCAGGTGACCGTCGTCCAGCGGGCCGGGGTCGACGACGACCGCCAGGGGAGAGTCCGGCTCGGAGAGGATCCAGGTGTTCGTGCCGTCCAGGGTCATCGCCGAGGGGTTGGGCGCCAGGACGTTGACCGCGCGCGGCGTCGCCGGACCGGAGAGGACTCCGCCCCGTGGCTGGCCCGGAAGGGTGCTGGCGTCCGTCATGCGGGGGCTCCACCGGTCGGGATGTGCTTGGTGAACTCGTCGTGGCCCGGCCAGGAGAGCACGATCTCGCCGTCCTCCAGGCGCGCGGTGGCCAGGACCGGCGTGAGGTCCCGCGCGGGCGCCGCGCCGAGCGCCTCGGCCGCGGTGGCGTACGGCGTCAGCTGACGCAGGGTGGCGATGGTCGGCGGCATCATCAGCAGCTCGCCCTTGTCGTACGCGGCGGCCGCCTCGCGCGGCGCGATCCACACCGTGCGGTCGGCCTCCGTGGAGGCGTTGCGGGTGCGCTGGCCCTCGGGGAGCGCGGCGACGAAGAACCAGGTGTCGTAGCGGCGCGGCTCGAACTCCGGGGTGATCCAGCGCGTCCACGCGCCGAGCAGGTCGGAGCGCAGGACCAGTCCGCGGCGGTCGAGGAACTCGGCGAAGGAGACCTCCCGCGCGACGAGTGCGGCCCGGTCCGCCTCCCAGTCGTCGCCGGTGGTGTCACCGACCACCGTCTCGGCTGTTGGTCCCGCGAGCAGGACGCCGGCCTCCTCGTACGTCTCCCGTACGGCCGCGCAGACGATCGCCTGGGCGCCCGTCTCGTCGACGCCGAGCCGGTCCGCCCACCACGCGCGCGTGGGGCCCGCCCAGCGGATGTGCCGTTCGTCGTCGCGCGGGTCGACCCCGCCGCCGGGGTAGGCGTACGCGCCTCCCGCGAAGGCCATGGACGTACGGCGGCGCAGCATGTGCACGACAGGGCCGCCGGCGGTGTCCTTGAGCAGCATCACGGTGGCCGCCCGCTTGGGCACGACCGGCGTGAGCGCCCCACTGGCGAGCGCCCGGATCCGCTCCGGCCACTCCGGCGGGTACCACTGCCCATCAGCCTGCACATTCGCCATGGCCGGAGGCTATCTGCTGACGCCCGGATGTTCGAGTGCCGAGGGCCTCCGGCGGGCGAGGAGCGCCTACGAGCCCGGGGCGCCTGGTCGTCGTGCGGGTGTCGCGCCGTCGTGGCTGGTCGCGCAGTTCCCCGCGCCCCTAGGGGGCGCGGGGCGTTCTACTCGGTCAGCTCCACCTGGATCTCGACCTCCACCGGCGCGTCCAGCGGCAGCACCGCGACGCCCACCGCACTCCGCGCGTGCACGCCCTTGTCACCCAGCACCTCGCCGAGCAGCTCGCTCGCGCCGTTGAGGACGGCCGGCTGGCCGGTGAAGTCCGCGGCGGAGGCGACGAAGCCGACCACCTTCACCACGCGGGCGACGCGGTCCAGGTCACCGGCGACGGACTTGACCGCGGCGAGGGCGTTGAGCGCACAGGTGCGCGCCAGCTCCTTGGCCTCCTCCGGGGTGACCTCCGCGCCGACCTTGCCGGTGACCGGCAGCTTGCCGTCCACCATGGGCAGCTGCCCGGCGGTGTAGACGTACGGCCCGGACTGCACGGCCGGCTGGTACGCCGCCAACGGCGGGACGACCTCCGGAAGGCGCAGGCCGAGCTCGGCCAGCTTCGCCTCGACGGCGCTCATCCCTGCTTCTCCCGCTTCAGGTAGGCCACCAGCTGCTCGGGGTTGTTCGGCCCGGGGACGACCTGGACGAGCTCCCAGCCGTCCTCGCCCCAGGTGTCCAGAATCTGCTTCGTGGCGTGGACGAGCAGCGGCACAGTCGCGTATTCCCACTTGGTCATGTGGCCGACTCTAGCCGTACCGCCGCGTGCCGCCGCGACGGCGTCCGGCTCGGCGCCCGGCCGTCTGTCGCTCGGCGCCCGGCCCGCCTGTCGCTCGGTGACATGTCCGCGGAAGTCGGCCCCGGAGCCGCCGGTGCGGGGGCGGAGGAATTAGGCTCGAAGCGTGAGCAGGCTCCAGGTCGTCAGTGGCAAGGGCGGAACCGGCAAGACCACGGTGGCCGCGGCCCTCGCGCTGGCCCTGGCCACGGAGGGGAAGCGGACGCTTCTCGTCGAGGTCGAGGGCCGCCAGGGCATCGCACAGCTCTTCGAGACGGAGGCGTTGCCGTACGAGGAGCGGAAGATCGCCGTCGCTCCGGGCGGGGGCGAGGTGTACGCCCTCGCCATCGATCCCGAACTGGCCCTTCTGGACTACCTCCAGATGTTCTACAAGATGGGCGGCGCCGGACGCGCGCTGAAGAAGCTCGGCGCGATCGACTTCGCGACGACCATCGCGCCCGGTCTCAGAGACGTCCTGCTGACCGGCAAGGCGTGCGAGGCGGTGCGGCGCAAGGACAAGGGCGGGCGGTTCGTCTACGACTACGTCGTGATGGACGCCCCGCCGACCGGGCGCATCACCCGCTTCCTCAACGTCAACGACGAGGTCGCCGGGCTCGCCAAGATCGGCCCGATACACAATCAGGCGCAGGCCGTGATGCGGGTGCTGAAGTCGCCGGAGACGGCCGTGCACCTGGTGACGCTGCTGGAGGAGATGCCGGTCCAGGAGACCGCGGACGGCATCGCCGAGCTGCGGGCTGCGCGGCTGCCGGTGGGCAGGGTCATCGTGAACATGGTGCGCCCGGCGCTGCTGGACCCGGCCGACCTGGAACTCGTGGGGAGCGTCCCGCGTTCTTCTGTCGCACGGGCACTGTCGTCCGCCGGTCTCGGCGGGGCGCGGCGCGGCGGACACGCGGAGCGGCTGGTGGACCCCTTGCTCGCGCAGGCGGAGGAGTACGCCGAGCGGCATGCGCTGGAGGCCGAGCAGCGCGCCGTGCTGGCGGACCTCGGCCTGCCGCTGCACGAACTGCCGCTGTTCGCGGAGGGCGTGGACCTCGCGGCCCTCTACCAACTGGCCCGCGAGCTCCGCGAGCAGGGCGTCCTGTGAGCCGCGGCACCCCCACTGCACGGCTGCCGTTTCGCCACACGTCGGACGTATCGGAAGCGACGTATCGGAAGCAGGGATGACATGAGCCGTCCGGAACCGGCCCAGGCGCACGACCCGGCCGCCCGTCAGCACCTCTCCCCCGTGCGCACACTCGATGTCGACCCGCTGCTGGAGAACCCCGAGACCCGGATCGTGGTGTGCTGCGGCTCGGGCGGCGTCGGCAAGACGACCACCGCCGCGGCCCTCGGTCTGCGCGCGGCCGAGCGGGGCCGCAAGGTGGTCGTGCTCACCATCGACCCGGCCCGCCGGCTCGCCCAGTCGATGGGCATCGACTCGCTCGACAACACCCCGCGCCGGGTGAAGGGCATCGACGACTCGGCGGGCGGCGAACTGCACGCCATGATGCTCGACATGAAGCGCACCTTCGACGAGATCGTCGAGGCGCACGCCGACCCGGAGCGGGCTGCCGCGATCCTCGGCAACCCCTTCTACCAGTCGCTCTCGGCGGGCTTCGCGGGCACGCAGGAGTACATGGCGATGGAGAAGCTGGGCCAGCTGCGGGCCCGCGACGAGTGGGATCTGATCGTCGTCGACACCCCGCCCTCCCGCTCCGCGCTGGACTTCCTGGACGCGCCCAAGCGGCTGGGTTCCTTCCTCGACGGCAAGCTCATCCGTGTGCTGCTGGCGCCGGCGAAGGTCGGCGGCCGTGCGGGGATGAAGTTCCTGAACGTCGGCATGTCGATGATGACGGGCGCCCTGGGCAAACTGCTGGGCGGTCAGCTGCTGAAGGACGTGCAGACGTTCGTGGCCGCGATGGACTCGATGTTCGGCGGGTTCCGTACGCGGGCGGACGCCACGTACAAGCTGCTCCAGGCGCCCGGGACGGCGTTCCTGGTGGTGGCGGCCCCGGAGCGGGACGCGCTGCGCGAGGCCGCGTACTTCGTGGAACGGCTGGCCGCGGAGAACATGCCGCTCGCCGGTCTGGTGCTCAACCGGGTCCACGGCAGCGGCGCCGACCGGCTGTCGGCCGAGCGGGCCCTCGCCGCCGCGGAAAATCTTGAGGAGTCCCGCATTGTGGATCAGGAGGACGGGAAAGCTGGACTTCGTACCTCTCCCGGCAACTCCCCGAGCACAGACGACAGTTCAGCATCACCAGCCCGTGACGAGCCCGATGCTCCCGACGGACTCGACTCTCCCGACGAAGGCTCCCCCGCCGACGCGGAGCAGTCCGTGGACCGGTTCACCGCGGGCCTGCTGAGGCTGCACGCCGAGCGGATGCATCTGCTCTCGCGTGAGCAGCGCACACGCGACCGTTTCACCGCGCTCCATCCCGAGGTCGCGGTGACCGAGGTGGCTGCGCTGCCCGGTGATGTGCACGACCTCGCGGGGCTGCGGGCCATCGGCGACCGGCTCGCGAACAACCGGCCTGAGCTGCCCGAGGCAACAGGCTCCTGACAGTCGGCACCTGAAGAGACCGAGCGGGGCGGAGTACCCCCCGAGGGTCCTCAGCTCACCGCCGCGTAGTTCTCGTAGACCTCGTCGTCGCCCAGGGGTACGACACCCGTTCCCCGCTCGTACTCCGAGCGCGCGGTCTCGAGGAGCCGGCGCCATGAAGTGACAGTGGGACGCCGGCGCAGCAGCGCCCGGCGCTCACGCTCCGTCATGCCTCCCCACACGCCGAACTCGACGCGGTTGTCCAGCGCGTCGGCCAGACATTCGGTGCGTACCGGGCATCCGGTGCACACCGCCTTGGCCCTGTTCTGCGCTGCTCCCTGAACGAACAGTTCATCCGGATCGGTAGTGCGGCAGGCAGCCTGCGCACTCCAGTCGGTAACCCAGCCCATACCGGCGCCGTCCTCTCCCGAATCGAGGCTCCCCCACGGCGGCAGCGGCATATTCACCGCCGCCAGTTGAGGACGTTACGGAAGGTGGGCACAGCGCAACACCCCCAGCGGGCCCAATCTTGAATGGTCCGAACGGACTATGGGTAAGCGGCAGATCACCCGGGGGAGTGAGCTGGCGACATGCGCGACAATCCCGGCATACAGGGTCAGTTCAGTTGCGTCACAACGGACACCAAGTGACACACAAGGCGGATCCGGACACGCACTCGACTCGTCCGAAGAAAAGAAAGTCGAGAAGATCCGGAACGATTCGGGGTCGCCGGACGTATTGATACGTGGCCTCACAGCTGTGACAGTTGAGAGCAGCTTAGGCCAAGGCATATACGCCTGTCCGGCGAATGAGAACGTAGGCTGCTCCCATGCCAAAGAAGCGCTCGGGCGGTGGTCTGTCTCCCACGCAGCAGGCCGCCAAGTTCCTCGGTGTCAGTGTCCTCGCAGGAGCGGTGCTGGCCGGCATCGCGCTGCCCGCGGTGGGCGCGCTGGGGCTGGCGGCCAAGGGCTCGGTCGAGAGCTTCGACGAGCTCCCGGCCAATCTGAAGACCCCGCCGCTGAGCCAGCGCACCACCATTCTCGACGCCAAGGGCGGCCAGATCGCCACGGTCTACTCGCGCGACCGTACGGTGGTCGAGCTCAAGGACATCTCGCCATACATGCAGAAGGCGATCGTCGCGATCGAGGACTCGCGCTTCTACCAGCACGGCGCGGTCGACCTGAAGGGCGTCCTGCGCGCGCTCAACCGCAACGCGCAGGAGGGCGGCGTCGCGGAAGGCGCGTCCACGCTCACGCAGCAGTACGTGAAGAACGTCTTCGTCGAGGAGGCCGGCGACGACCCGACGAAGGTCGCCGAGGCCACCCAGCAGACCCTGGGCCGCAAGATCCGCGAACTGAAGTACGCGATCCAGGTCGAGGAGGAGCTGGGCAAGAAGAAGATCCTCGAGAACTACCTGAACATCACGTTCTTCGGCCAGCAGGCCTACGGCGTGGAGGCCGCCGCCCAGCGCTACTTCTCCAAGTCCGCCAAGGACCTCGACCTGAAGGAGTCCGCCCTCCTCGCCGGCATCGTCCAGTCGCCGAGCCGCTATGACCCGGTGAACGACGAGGCGGAAGCCAAGAAGCGGCGCAACGTGGTGCTCCAGCGGATGGCCGAGGTCGGCGACATCTCCCGGGAGGAGGCCGACAAGGCCGCGAGGGCTCCGCTCGGGCTGAAGGTCAGCAAGCCGAAGAACGGCTGCATCACGGCGGCCAAGGGCGCGGGCTTCTTCTGCGACTACGTGCGCGAGGTGTTCCTCAACGACCCGGTCTTCGGCAAGACGAAGGAGGCCAGGGCCAGGATCTGGAACCGCGGCGGCCTGACGATCCGTACGACCATGGACCCGCAGGCGCAGGAGTCCGTGCAGCAGTCGGTCAAGGACCACGTCAACCAGAGCGACGACGTGGCGACCGCCGCCACCGTCGTCGAGCCCGGCACCGGCAAGATCCTCGCGATGGGCCAGTCGCGGCCGTACGGCATCGACACCAAGAAGCACGAGACGACGATCAACCTCTCGGTCGACGGTGCCATGGGCGGCGGCGCGGGCTACCAGCCCGGCTCGACGTTCAAGCCGATCGTGGCCGCGGCCGCCCTGGAGAACGGGGTGCCGCCGACGAAGACGTACGCCTCGCCGTACAAGATGGACTACCCCTCCCCCGTCCAGGCCTGCGACGGCAAGGTCTGGAACGAGAAGGGCGTCCCGGTCGAGAACGAGAACGAGTCGGAGGTCGGCCCGTACGGGATGAAGGAGGCGACCGCCAAGTCGGTCAACACCTACTACATCGAGCTGATCAGTGAGATCGGGATCTGCCCGGTCACCGAGATGGCGAAGAAGATGGGCGTCCAGCGGGCCGACGGCGGCAAGATGGCGCAGGCGCCGTCCATCGCGCTGGGCACCCAGGAGATGTCCCCGCTCACCATGGCGAACGGCTACGCCACCTTCGCCGCTCGCGGCATGCACTGCACCCCGGTCGCCATCGAGTCGATCAGCCAGCGGATCGGCAACAAGCAGAAGTCGCTCCAGGTGCCGAAGTCGACCTGCTCGCGGGCGATGTCGGAGAAGACCGCCGACACCATCAACACGCTGCTCAAGGGCGTGGTCGAGGACGGTACGGGCACCCAGGCCGGTCTCGGCAGCCGGCCGAGCGCGGGCAAGACCGGTACGACGGACGAGCGCTACGCGGCCTGGTTCGTGGGATACACCCCGAACATGGCCGGCGCGGTGTGGGTCGGCGACCCCGCGCACAAGCGGAAGATGGTCGACATCTCCATCGGCGGCCAGTGGCACGCCAAGGTGTTCGGCGGCCAGGTGCCCGGCCCGATCTGGCGCGACATGATGAGCGGCGCGCTGGAGGGCAAGGACGCGCCCGACTTCAACCTCGTCCACATCCCCGACGGCGGCGACCGTGACCGGGGCGATGACGACGAGGACCGCGACGAGGGCGACAACGGCGACGACGGTTTCATCGGCGGCCTGATCGGCGGCGGCAACGGCAACGGCGGCAACGGCGGGGGCAACGGCGGCGGAGGCCCGCAGCCGGACCCGACGTTCTCCATCCCGGAGGGGTTCATCCAGGGGCCGGGGAACGGGCCGGGGGGCCGGGACTGAGCGCAGGCGGCGTCGTACTCCGCTCCCACTCAGTCGTCCTCCGCACCCACCAGTACGGGATCGGCCCCTTCCCCCGCACTCGGGGGGAAGGGGCCGATCGCTGCTCGTGTACGGGGCCGAAGGCGGTGTCAGCCGGCCAGCAGCTTCTTCACCGCGGCGGCGACCCGGCCGCCCTCCGCCTGACCGGCCACCTTCGGGTTCACGATCTTCATGACGGCGCCCATGGCACGAGGCCCCTCGGCGCCGGCCGCCTTCGCCTCCTCGACCGCCTGGGCGACGATCGCGTTCAGCTCGTCGTCGGACAGCTGCTTGGGCAGGTACTGCGCGAGCACCTCGCCCTCCGCCTTCTCCCGCTCCGCCTGCTCGGCGCGACCGCCCTGCGCGAAGGCGTCCGCCGCCTCGCGGCGCTTCTTCGCCTCGCGGGTGATCACCTTGAGCACCTCGTCGTCGGAGAGCTCACGCTTCTCCTTGCCCGCGACCTCCTCCTTGGTGATCGCGGCGAGCGTCAGCCGGAGCGTCGAGGAGCGGAGCTCGTCGCGCTCCTTGATCGCGGCGTTGAGGTCATCCTGCAGCTTCGACTTGAGCGTGGTCATGGCTTGATTGTCGCAGGTGCGCAGGGCAGGACGCCTGCTGATTTAAGGGGCGTACGGGAAGGGGCCGTTCGTGTGCACGGCGGCCGAGCGGCGTCTGACACGATGGGCGTATGCGCGCGCGATACGGAATCCCCCTGGGAATCACGGCGGCCGGGGCCGCCGGTCTGCTGTACGCGGCGGGCTTCGAGGCCCGCTCCTTCCGTCTGCGGCGGGTGACGGTCCCCGTCCTGCCCTCCGGAATGCGCCCCCTGCGTGTGCTGCAGGTCTCCGACATCCACATGGTGAGCGGACAGCGCAAGAAGCAGCGCTGGCTGTGCTCCCTGGCGGGACTGCGCCCCGACTTCGTGATCAACACGGGCGACAATCTGTCCGACCCCGAGGGCGTACCGGAGGTCCTGGACGCGCTGGGCCCGCTGATGGAGTTCCCCGGCGCGTACGTCTTCGGCTCCAACGACTACTACGGCCCCAGGCTGCGCAACCCCGCCCGCTATCTGATCGAGAAGGCCCAGGGCAGGCACGGCCTGAACGGCAATCCGCCGGCCGTGGGCGCGGTCCACAACCCGTGGGAGGACATCCGGGACGGTTTCGACGCGGCGGGCTGGCTGAATCTGACGAACACCAGGGGCACGCTGAAGATCGAGGGCCTGTCGATCGAGATGACGGGACTGGACGACCCGCACATCAAGCGGGACCGGTACGCGGAGGTGGCCGGGGGCCCGTCGTCCTCGGCGGACTTCTCGATGGCCGTGGTCCACGCCCCCTACCTGCGCGTCCTGGACGCCTTCGCCGCCGACGCCTACCCCCTGATCCTCGCCGGCCACACCCACGGCGGGCAGCTGTGCATCCCCTTCTACGGCGCGCTGGTCACCAACTGCGACCTGGACACGGACCGGGTGAAGGGCCTGTCCACGCACACGGCCGAGGGCCGCACCTCCTACCTGCACGTCTCGGCGGGCTGCGGCACGAACAGGTACACCCCGGTCCGCTTCGCGTGCCCACCGGAGGCGACGCTGCTGACGCTGGTGGGCAAGGAGTAGTGACGGTGGGTACGGAGTAACGCCGGCGGGACGGGGAGTAGCCCCCGGCCGGGCTGACAGTAACCCGTACAGACCACCTGGATCGCACCGAACGGGTCACCCTCCCACGCTGGAGGCATGACAGCCCCGATACCCAGGGACATCCCGGACCTGCCCGCTCTTCCGGGTGCGACGCCCTCGCTGCTGCCCTCCCCGGTCCCGGCCCGGGCCGTGGTCCCGCCGGTACGCCGCCCGCTGACAGCGGTGTACCGCGTACTGCTCGCCCTCACGGCCACGGCGGCGGTGACCGTCGAGCTGCTCCTCGGGAGCCCCACCCGGGTCCTGAGCTACTTCGGGATCCAGAGCACGCTCCTGCTGGTCGTGGTCACGCTGGCCTCGGCCCGCCGAGCCTGGACGGCCCGCCATCCCCTGCCGGGCGCGATCACCGGTGCGGCCTTCCTCTACGTGGCGATGGCCGCGCTGGTCCACCACACCGTCCTGGCGGACGCGACGCCGGCGTTCTCCATGACGGGCGCCACGGGCACGCTCGAGACCGCCGCGGCGTACACCCTGCACACGGTGATCCCGGTCGCGGCGCTGGTGGACTGGCTCCTGCTGTCGCCGCCGGCCCGCACGCACCTCCGCCAGGCCACGACGTGGATGCTGTACCCCTTGGCCTACCTGGCCTTCACCCTCGTCCGCGGCGAGCTGCTCCCCGGCAGCCCGTCCGGCTACCTCTACCCCTTCCTGGACGTCACCCAGGACGGCTACAAGAGCGTCCTCGCCAACGCCCTCCTCGTGGGCCTCTCCTTCTACGCCCTGGCCGTCCTCCTGGTCGCCCTGGACCACACCCGCCCGAACCCGGTCCGCCGCCGCCGCTAAACCGGATTTCGCCTCCAGCCACCGGTGGGCTAAAGTAAACGTCGTCGCCGCGACAGCAGCGACATCGGGGTGTAGCGCAGCTTGGCAGCGCGCTTCGTTCGGGACGAAGAGGTCGTGGGTTCAAATCCCGCCACCCCGACAGCGAAACACCAGGTCAGGCCTGGTGCTGAGAGATCAGCACCAGGCCTGATTCGTTTTGGGACCCTTTCGGAACCACTTGGGAGCCGACTTCCAGAACCAGCTCTCCGGCGGCTCCCAGCGAGCAGCTCCGCCTTCGAGCGGGCAAGGGCCCGGACTCCTGCCTCTGTCGAGATACGCGCCAAAGGGCGGTGGGATGATCTTGCTCTGTGCGTGATCAGCAGAAGTCAGGTGTGTGGTGACCGACTGGCCCCTTTCTTGAGCGGTTGTCGTGGGATGAGGCAGCGGAGCGGGTGGATGATGATCCGAGCGGCGGAGCCAAGCACCAAATGCCCAGATCAGATCCCCGGCAGTTCTCCTTTACCGAGTTGCTGGAGCATTGCGAAGCCGGACCCGCCGGTGGAGCGGGTGCTGCTGTACCTGTGGGCGGCTCTGGTGGACGGTCATGTGCCGGCGAACGTGGTCTGGACCCGTGTTTGACGCTACGGAACGCCTACGGCCAGCTGGAGGTAAGGACTGAACTGCTGCCGATCGGCCTGGCGGTTCAGCACAAGGACGGAGGTGGCACCCGCTACGGCTCGCTCACGCCGAGTTGAACGGGCACCTCGTGGCACGGGCACTGCGCTGGTGCTGCCCGACACGGAGCGGTTCGTGGACGCCACGGTGGAGCAGTTCGACCCGGTCCCTGAGATCGGGAATGGGTCCGCTGGTCGGCAAGGTAGCGCTGTCGATTAACGGCGACGGTTCGTTGATGGAGCCGGGGCGCAGGTGGTGCTCGAGCGCGAGGGCTGCTGCTGACGTACACGGTCGCCGGCCCAGAGGCGCTGACCTCCATTGTGGGGCACCGGGAGATAGCGGCCCACACAGATGAACACCGTCGCACCGCGGTGAACGTCGCTTCCTTCGCGCTGGTCGCCTTGCACAGCGAGGGCGCGCGCGGGCGGTCGGGGACGCCCTGTACGAGGCGGGCGAGGTTAGGGGCGTACGGCGATCAGTGCCGGTCGAGAGCGGTGGCTACGGCTGGACGAGATCCTGCTGCCGCCGAGTGATCCAGCTGCCTGGCTCCGATCGTAGGCGGATGAGGAACATTGGAACGAAACCCGGCGCCTGCTGGAGGAACCACTCTCCCGCAGGCGCGGCACGACACATAGGAGCCTGTCAGCGTTACAGGTCCGACTCTGCGGACGGGAGCTCGGTCTCGCTGCGGTCGTGAAGCCAGTTCAGCAACCGGAAGCCGCGCTTGCTCTGCTCAGCGTTTCCCCAAAGTGCGGCTGAGAACGCTGCAATAGTGAGCGCCGCAACGGTGCCGAGTACGAACGTCTGCGGGCCGATGAGTGGCTGGGGCTGGCTTGGAGTGTCCATCAGTGTCCTTCGTTGTCGGGTGGTGCAGGCGATCCAGCGTAGGGGTCGCTCGGGGCGGGGCCGTGCCGATACCCAGTGGAACACCCCCTGCAAGGTAGGGACCGTTGCGGGTCAAGACGTGCGCTAAGCCCTCCGGTGCCTGTTACCGGAGATAACGGGGTCGATTCACTCGTCCCGAGTGGCTCTGAATGGCAGCTCGCGGTGGCTCATGGCGCGGGATAAGGTCGGTGACGGGCTGTTCAAAGCTGAGTTGACCGAGACCGCCGGTACACCGAGGCTCCGGTACGAAATACGCGCGGATACGCTCCAACTGGCTCGAGTCCAGGGCGTCGAACATCGCGTCGACGGTGGGAGCGACGCCCCTGAGCCGGTACAGGGTTCGCTTGGACGTACGGGTTGTACGGGCTGCCATGGTGTCGCTCCTTTCGTACAGGGCAGCAATAGCCGCCCCCTGATGTCGTTCTCAGGCCGATCGGGTGTGATCAGTTGGTCAGCAGCGCGACAATCGCGCCGACTTCGGTGTGCCACGCGCGCACCTGGTCCCCCGTGGGGCCGATCTCGTACTGGTGGTAGTGGCAGCCGAGGCAGAGCTGGCTCCAGGCGGCCTTCGCACGGCGGGCGGTTCCGGCTTCGGCGCAGCACCGAAGCCAGAGGAGAGCGGCCCGCATGGAGCCCTCACGAATCGTGCGGGGCACGCCGTGAGCGGCGAGACGGGTGGCGACCGCGCTTTCCAGCGCTGCGCGGAGAGCGAAGGCCGCACCGCGGCACCGGCTCACCGCAGTGGCGGTGAGCGCAGTGGGTGGGGCGAGTACGGCCACGCCGGACACCGCGGTGGCGGGGCCGCCCGTGACCGGACCGGCGGTGGCAGAACCCTCGTTGTCAGCGAGGAGCAGGTCGGCGGTGTCGAGCAACTGACGAATCGTCGCGTTCACTGGGTGGCCTCCTCGGCCTTGCGGACGGTCTGGGCGACGGCGGCGATGTCCCGCACGAACTGAAGGGGGTCCGGCATAGAGGTGCCGGACGGGTGCGCGCCCTCCTGGCACTGCTGGACGAGGTGCACGGCCCCGGAGCCGCAGCGCCTGCGCAACTCGCGATAGACGCTTGCCGTCTTCGACAGATCTCCGAAGAGTCCCAGGGCGGCAATGTCCATCAGCTTGAGAGCGCCCGCGACGGTCTTCTCCGCCTCGTCCTCGGTCAGTCCGGCGCGGTGCAGCCGCAGCCACGCGGCCTCGGAGAAGGCCCGTTCCAGGACGGTGCGGCAGAGGCCGGGCAGTACGTGGGTCAGGGCGACCGGCGGGAGGTTCGGCGTGCGGGCGAGGGCGCGTGCGTCGGCCAGTGCCTGGCCGACCGGATCGGTCACCGGCCGCACGGTCACCGAGGAACGCGCCTCCCGTTCCACCTCCAGGACCGTCACCGGGAGCTCCTGATTGGTGAAGGCACGCTGGAGCCGCGTGTCGTGGGTGAAGACCACGACCTGGCGGGTTTCGCCGAGGTCGTGCAGGACCTTCGCGAGGCCGTGGACCTTCGCGGGATCCATGGACTGCACGGGGTCGTCGATGACGACGAACCCGAACGGGCTGTCCGGTGCGGCGGCACGCGGCAGGAAGAGCGAGAGCGCGAGGGAGTGCAGCTCGCCCTGGCTCATGACGCCGAGCGCGGCGGCCTCCGTACCGTCCACGGACACATCCATGACGAGCTTGCGCACGGCGGCCTTCTCACTGCCGGTCAGGCGCACGGAACGCAGGTCCACGTTGCTGTGCTGGCGCAGCTCCTCCCAGATCCGCTGTGAGTGGTCCTCGAAGGGCCGCAGCCGTTCCTCGCGCAGCTCGGCGCACGCCTCCTTGAGCCACTTGCGGGCGGCCCTGACCTGGCGCAGCCGGGGCTTGCCGGCGTGCGCGGCCCTGGCCCGGTCGAGCCAGGCGGCCAGACGCGTGACGCAGCGCCGCCACTCCTCGTCGAGCTTTTCCAGTTCCCGGGCGGCCTCCTCCCGCAGGGCCGCGCAGGCGTCGGCGAGGACGAGCGCGGCGGTCTCGACGCGGGCGGCGAGCCGCTCGGCGTCGTCGGTCGCCCGGCAGGCCGCCCACTCCTCCCACGGGTGGACGAGGGGAGCGGGCAGCCACGCGGGGACTCGCGTGACGAGGTAGCGGACGGCGTCCACCGCGTCCCGCAGTTCCGTGCGGGCGTGCTGCGCGGTCGCGGCCTCCTGCCGCAGGGCCGCCACCTGTTCGGCGGCCCGCTCGGCCCATGCCTCGTCGAGCGGCCGGCCGGAGCCGCACACCGGGCAGGTGTCCTCGTCCGCGTGCCGACGGCTGTAGTCCAGGGCCTTGTCCAGCAGTTCGGCGCGCTGGTGGGCGTCCTCGGCACCCGAGGCGCGTACGTCGTCGAGTACGGCGACGGCCTCGCGCAGCCGGTCCACGGCCGCGCCGACCGCGTCGAGGTCAGGGCCGGCCAGCTCGACGGTCGCGCGCAGCTGCCTCAGACGGTCGTCGTCCGCGTCCGGCAGTCCGGTGACGAGGGCGTCCAGCTCGTCGAAGTCGGGAGTGTCCGATGCGCTGACAGCCGCGAGCGCGCGTTCCGCCCGGGGATCGTCCAGCGCGGACAGCGCCTCCACGAGTGCGGGCAGTTCCGCCTCCGCCGTCCTTACCGCCGAGTTGAGTGCCTTCTCGACGGCTTGGAGCCGCTCGTCGGCGGCCGTCAGCTCGCCGAGCCCGAGGATGGTGGCGATGGAGTCGTACAGCTCGCTGGGCTTGCCGCTGATGACCTTGTCAAGATCGGAGTACGACAGAAAGGGCCGGTAGTCGTGCAGCGCCCGCTCCCAGCCGGCGTCCTTGAAGGGCCGCCGGCCGTGTCTCGGCCGCTTGAACTCGACCGCGGGAGCCGTGACGTCGTCGCCCGGCCAGGTACACGTCAGCGTCGACGGCCGGGCGTCACCCGCGATGGCGAGGCGGACATCGACCTTCGGCTCGGCCCCGTCGTGCAGGTTGCGCCAGTGGCGGCGCCACACCTCGCCGCGCTGCTTGTCGAGGCGGGCGGTCCGGCCGGTGAACGCCGTCTCCGCGCCCTCGGCGAAACTGGACTTCCCCGACCCGTTCCGCCCGACCACGAGGGTGACGCCGGGCTTCGCGCTCAGCGGCAGACGTGCCGTGCGGCCGATCCCGCGAAAGCCGCTGACACTGATGGACTCGAGGAACACCCGCTGCTCCGGGTGCGGACCGACAGGCGCGTGTGCATCAGTGCCGGCCCCGCCCAGCGCCTCACGAAGCATCTCCTTGGTCGCCTCGGCGAGGGTGGAAGCCGCGAGGCGGCCGGTCAGCCGGGAGAGCGTCGAGGAGCCGCTGCTGCCGGGGGCCTGACCGGCCCGCTCGGCGTGCTCCGGGGAATCGTGGTGCTCGGGGTGTTCCGTCATAGCGCTCTCCGCCCTTCCGCGGTCGGTTCCGGTGAGGAGTCACCGGGCGGTGCGGCGAGCGGGAGGGATATGCCCTACCGCTGTGCACGAGCCCGGTGTGACGGAACTGACGTTAGAGACGGAGAGGTGATGCATTCTATGATTTCAGCGATAACCCCGGTTATCACAACTGCCGCTTGTTACAAATGAGTTGGTGCCCCAATCGGCACCTCAGCCCATACCGTCTTGCCCACGGGCAGGCGAGGTGCCGATCCCCAACGCACGGACAGGACATCCACCAGGAGCAGTCCTCGACCGGACTCACCGTCGGGGAACGACGAGGGTGGGGCCATGGGTGGCCGCTTCGCGGAGGCGGCGTCCGCGACCTCGATACGCACCAGGCGCGCCGCCGCGTCGAGGGTGAGCCGGAGGCCGAAGTCGCGTCCTGGAACGCGGCCGTGCCGTACGGCGTTCGCGGCGAGTTCGCCGACGACGAGCGCGACCGTGCACGACGCGTCGGACGCCGGCGGATAGCCCCACTCATCCATACGCCGGACGGCGAGACGCCGGGCGAGCTGCGCACCTCGCGGCGAGGAGACGAACTGCTCTGCGAACGAGGGGAGTTCATGTGCCGCGTCGGCGAGTGAGAGCGTTTCCGTCGCGAGAGGCGCGGCGGTCCGGCGGCGTGGCTGGTCTCCCGGGGTGGTCGTTCCTGTCAGCACGTCTTGTCCGTCCTTGTCTGTCGAACTTGAGGCGTCCCGCGACGCACATGAGTCGTCACGTTCCGTGCCCAAGAGTCGTCTGATCGCCCTACGCTCGACAGGTGACACAGGCTTACTTTTCAGTCCGTAAGGAACGGAAGTGACGCTTTGGCCAACGGAATTGACCCCAGTGCGTCCATGGCGGCCCTCTTCGGCGCGCGCGTGCGCAGGCTCCGTACGGCGGCCGGACTGACCCAGGTCGAGCTGGGCGAGATGGTGCATGTGGTGAGCACGCGGATCACACAGATCGAGCGGGCGACCGGAGCCAAACCGACGCTGGAGCTGGCGCGTGCGCTGGACGTGGCGCTGGGTGCGGACAACCTGCTGGTGGAGCTGTGGCCGTTCGTTTACCGGGAGGCGTTTCCGGACTGGTCGCAGAAGTTCATGGAGTACTCGGAGCGAGCGGTAGCCATCAGGCAGTACGCGGCTCACGTGGTTCCGGGTCTGTTGCAGACCGAGGACTACGCGAGGGCGGTGCTGAGAGTCGGTCGAACACTGGGCAGTGAGGAACAGTTGGAAGAGCGGGTCGCTCTTCGCATGGGGCGACAGGAGCGCCTCGGCATGCCCGATCGTCCCGAGCTGTGGGTGGTTCTCGACGAGGCAGTGCTCAGGCGTCCCGTCGGTGGCCACGCAGTGATGCGTGAGCAGTTGGCACGGCTGCTCAGGACGACGGCGGAACCGCACATCACCGTGCAGGTACTGCCGTTCGACCAGGGCGAGCACGATGTGATGGGCGGCTCGCTCACGGTGCTCACCATGCCGGACGGCCGGGAGATCGCCTATACGGAAGGCGCGCACTACGGCCAACTCATCGAGGATCCGGACGAGGTCAGGAGTTTCGCGCTGACCTACGATCGGCTCCGGGCGGCAGCTTTGCCCCCGCTCATGTCGCTCGACATGATCCGATCCGTGATGGAGGACACCCACCGTGAAGCGAAGGTCCCGTCCCGATCTGACCGGCGCCGCCTGGCGCAAGAGCAGCTACAGCAATCAGGAGGGAGGCGACTGCGTGGAGGTGGCCGACGGGTTCCGAGGGGCCGTCGTCCCCGTCCGTGACAGCAAGGTCCCGCACGGTCCGGCGCTGTGCTTCGAGGCCACCGCCTGGGCCGCCTTCATAGGCGAGTTGAAGACCGGGCACCACCGTTCCTGAAGCGGCCGGGCGCCGGCCCCCGTCCGTCTTCCGGGCTCACCGGGCCCTTGTCCGCGAGGGCCCGGCGTGCCGCTGACCTCCTAAAAGAACCAGGGGAAAGAACTTCCCGCCCACCCACCTTCCCCGCCGGGAAGCCCGCGTCACCCGTCCGGGTGACCGGCTTGCAGGCCCGGGACACGGACGGTTACGTTCGCCGCGACAACCGCACACAGACGACGGCCCCCGGCCGGGACTGGCATCCCGATCGAGGGCCTGACCGATCAGGAAGAGCACACTTCCCGATGGCTGACCCGCAGTCTAACGCGCCCCTGCGCGCCGACGCCGGAGCTCCGACCTCCGGCGTGATCCACGTACGCACCCGGCTGACGGCCGACTTCACCGTGATCTCCAACGCCCTCGCCCAGCGGCGCGGCAGCGCGGTCACGGTGGGCGTCGCAGCGTACATCTCCTCCCTGCCCGACGGCTCCCCCGTGACCATCGCCGCACTGTGCGATCACTTCAGCGAGGGAGAGATCCTCATTTCGCGAGCGCTCAGGGAGCTCGAAGCGGCCGGATACCTGGAGCGCCGCCGCGAGCGGACGCCCACCGGACAGGTCCGCACCCGGACGTATTTCTACGACGTCCCTGGCGGCGGCGCAGACCCGGACGGGCCGCCGCATCCGCCAAAGCCGCCCCGGCCCCGCAAGCCGTCCGTAGCCGAGAACGCGACGCCCACCACTGAAGTGGCCCCCGACCCCGCTCCCACTCGGGACCAGCCACAGAACCCGGCGTCACTCTCCGACGCCGACCCTCGGGCGGTCGCCGTTCTGGCCTCCCTCCGCCGCGTCGATCCGCGTCTCGTTCTGTCCGAACAGGAGGCCGTGCGGCTGGCGCCGGCCGTCGCCCAGTGGCTCGCGGCCGGTGTCGCATCCCAGCAGATCACCGCACAGCTGACCGCAGGGCTCCCCGACCACTTCCTGACCCGCCCGGCGGGCATCCTCGCCTACCGCCTTCGGGAAACGCCCCTGCCCGCACCGCCTCCGCACCCGCTCGCAGAGAGCGCGCCCCGCCCGACCGTGCCGCCCTTCCAGACCTGCGACGGCTGTGAGCGGGCGTTCCGCGCGCATGCGCCCGGGCACTGCCGTGACTGCCGACAGGGCGAGGGGAGCCTCCCTGCCGCCGCCTGACGTCGGCGACTCAGGGCGCTTGACCAGCCGGGACACCAGGCTGACACTAGGTGTACGACATCCGTCATACACAGTGGGAAGGGAGGTAGGAATGGCCCCGAAGACCGAACAGAAGAAGCACGCCTCAGGTGCCACGAACAGGAGGCGCAGCTCGACCACGGCCCGCACGACACAGCCGCGCCAGAAGCAGGGCGGCAGCAGTGCGACGAGCGTGGCCCAGGTGCGGTTGCGCCCGGACGAGCTGGCGGACCTGCAGCAAGTGATGAAGGTCCTCGATCTGCACTCGCTCTCCGATGCCTTGCGCGAAGGGCTTCGGCTGCTCTCTCGCGAGGCGACCGAGGTTGCCGCCTCACAGGAGATCCGCGACTTCTACCAGGGCGCCCAGGCTCCGACTCCTGAAGGCGTTGCGCCCGCGACAGCGGACGAAATGGCGGCGGCGGACGAAACCGAATGGTGAACATCGGCTCCGCTCTGCGGGGTGAAGTGTGGGGCTGCGCTTTCCCAGGCCCCATCGGCCCCCATCCGGTGGTCGTTCTCACGGTGAACCGCATCGCCGAACCGCTGTCGGCGCTTACTGTCGCCGTGATCACCGGAACACCCGGCCCGACCTCCACCCACGTTCCCATCGGTCCGGACTGCGGCGTGACCAAGTACGACGAGTCCTACGTGAACTGCACCGACCTGCACACCGTGGACAAGCCGAGGCTCCGGCGGCGTCTCGGCCTGCTGGCTCCGAGCGAGATGCGGCGTGTGGAGGAGTGCGTGCGCGTGATCCTGGGGCTGGCGTAGTCGTCACCCGCCCCGGAAACCCCGCCTGCTACTACTCCTCTACTCCTTCGCCCCAGGCGCCCACAGGGCGGCCACGATCTCCATCTGCTTGAGGACGAGGTCGACGGCGTCGCGCTCCTCCTCCGGCGGGTAGTCGAACATCGCCAGCACGCGGCGGATGCGGGTGCGCAGCTTGGCACGCACAGGCTCGCGGGAGAGCCAGTCGACGGACAGGTTCTTCCGGATGTCCTTCACCAGAGCCCGGGCGATCTCGGCGAGAGTGTCCTGGCCGCCCTCCACCAGCTCGGCCATGTTCCGCTGGGCGACCGCGTCGTAGAAGGCCAGCTCCGCGTGGTTGAGCGGCGGGTCGAACTGCTCGCCGCGGCGGGCCTCCGCCGACACCTCCCTCGCCAGGGCGGCGAGTTCGGCGATGACCTGGGCGCTGGTGAGCTGCTGCAGCATGTACCGCTTCATCAGGTCGTCGAGGCGCTTGGAGAAGCTCTCGTTCCGGACGACGTTGTGCTTGGTCACCTCGCGCATCTTCTGCTGGATCATGCGGCGCAGCGCCTCGGTGACCAGGTGCGGGGTCTCGGAGTTCTCCAGTTTGCGCAGCTGCGCCTCGTTAATGCGGGTGATGTCCAGCCGGCCGATGCCGGCCTCCGCGTACAGATCGGTGATCTCGTCGGCGTCGACGACCGAGGCCGCAAGGGCCTGGAGGTAGCGCTGGACCTCGGCGCTGAGCGGCTGCCCGCTCGCCTCGCGCTGGGCTGCGTCGAGCTTGACCATCCAGGCCCGGACCTCGCTGAAGAAGCCGATGTCGCGGCGCCAGTCGCCCATGTCCGCGCAGCGCTCGGCGATCTCGCGGCTCATCGCGCAGACGCGATAGAAGCGGTCGAGCCGGGCGGCGCTGTCCTTGAAGCGAGCAGAGAGCGGCTTGGCACCAGGCTCGACCTTGTTGCCCGGGTTCTTCGGGTCACGCAGGAAGTCGGCGGTCAAGCGCAGGGCGCGTTTACGGGAGTCGGGGCGTCCGGTGTCCGCGAGCCACTCCCTCCAGCGGCACCCGGCCAGCAGTCCCTTGATGGTGGCCAGCTCGTTCTTGACCTCGGTGATGGCCCGATCGACGTCCGCGCCGAGCGTCTGGTCCTTGCGGTCCTGCTCCGAGTACTCGCGCAGGGCCTTGGCGAGGTTGTCGGTGAGGGGCGCGTAGCCGACCAGGAGGCCGTCCTGCTTTCCCCGGAAGCGGCGGTTGACGCGGGCCAGCGCCTGCATCAGGTTGGCGCCCTGCATGGGGCGGTCCATGTACAGGGTGTGGATGGGCGGCGCGTCGTAACCGGTGAGCAGCATCGAGTGGACGATCAGCAGTTCCAGCTCGTCGTCCGGGTCCTTGGCGCGGGCCTGGACGACCTTTTGCTGGGACGGCCGCAGAGCGTGCTTGCGCAGGTGCTCCTCGTCGGACGGGTCACTGTGGAACACGATCTTCATGACGCCCTGGTCGGCTTCCTTGCCCACCCATCCCGGCCGTCGCTCGGCCAAAGCGTCGAAGAGCCGTACGCAGATGTCGCGGGTGGCGCAGACGACCATCGCCTTGCCGGGGCCGCCGATGTCGGGCTTGACGAGTTCCCGGCGCTGCTCCCAGTGGGCGATCAGGTCGTCGGCGAGCTTCGCTATCCGGTCGGGGGCGCCGTAGACGGTGTTCATCGTCGTGGCGTACTTGATCGCGCGACGGCGCTCGGCGTCGTCCATGCCCTCGGTGAGGCTGTTGGCCTGCTCGTCGAGCTTGCCCGGGTCGATGCCCTTGGGCAGGTCGACCTCGATGACACGCGGCTCATGGAACACGCGGACCGTGGCCCCGTCGTCGACGGCGCGCTTCAGGTCGTAGATGTCGATGTAGTCGCCGAAGACGGCACGGGTGTCCGCCTCGGCCTTCGAGATAGGCGTGCCGGTGAAGGCGAGCAGCGTGGCGTACGGAAGGGCGTCGCGCAGGTGGCGGGCGTATCCGTCGAGGCTGTCGTAGTGCGAGCGGTGCGCCTCGTCGACGATCACCAGGATGTTGCGGCGTTCGGAGAGGAGGGGGTGGGACTTGCCGGCCTGCTTCTCCTCCTTGCTCAGGCCGAACTTCTGGAGGGTGGTGAAGACGATCCCGCCGACGGTGCGGCTCTTCAGCTCGGTGCGCAGCTCTTCCCGCGTGTTGACCTGGATGGGTTCCTGCCCGAGAAGCGTCTTGCTGTCCCGGAAGGTGTCGTAGAGCTGGTCGTCGAGGTCGTTGCGGTCGGTGATGACGACGATGGTGGGGTTGTTCAGGGCAGGGTGGCGGGAGACGAGCGCGGCCGTCTCCACCATCTCCTCCGACTTGCCCGCGCCCTGCGTGTGCCAGACGACGCCGGCCTGCCCGGTCGAGCGGGACGCCTCGACAACCGCCTTCACCGCCTTGTTGACCGCGAAGTACTGGTGCGGCTTCGCGATGCGCTTACCGGAGAGCGGCTCGCCCGGCTTGGGCGGGGGGAAGTTGACGAAGTTGCGGGTGAGGGAGAGGAACCTCTCTTGCGTGAACAGGCCGTGGAGGGCCAGGTTCAGGGCGTCGAGGCCGTCGTAACCGGGCTCGTTGGTGTCGACGCGCTCGCCCTCATGGTCGACGTTCCACGGTGCGAAGTGCTCGTACGGCGTGAAGATCGTGCCGTACTTGGCGGTTATGCCGTCCGAGACGAGACAGAGCACGTTGTAGCGGAAGGCGATCGGGAACTCCGAGACGTACGTCTGGAGTTGCGCGTGCGCGGACTTGAGGGTCGCGTTCTCGTCGGAGGCGCTCTTCAGCTCGACGACGGCGAGAGGCAGGCCGTTGACGTAGAGGACGATGTCGAAGCGGCGGTGACTGCCGTCGGTCTCCCGGACGGTGACCTGGTTGACGGCGTAGTAGCTGTTCGCGTCTGGGTCCGCGAAGTCGACGAGGTGGACGGTCGGGGCCTGCTCGGCGCCGAACTCGTCGGTGTACGTCAGCCGGATGCCGCCGGTGAGGTACTCGTGCGCCTGCCGGTTCTCCGCGTACGCCTCCCGGGAGGCGGGGTCGGTGGCGATGCGGAGGGCTTCGTGGACGGCGGTGGCGGACAGCTCCGGGTTCAACCTCTCGATGGCCGCCTGGAGTTCGTCGTGCAGGATCAGGTCGTCCCAGGCGTGGCGGTGGCCGGTGCCGGGGGCGAGGTCTTTGCCGGCTTTTATCTCCCAGGCGAGCTGACCGAGTTCGTCGAGGGCGAGGTGCTCCCAGGTGGACTCGGTCATCTTGGCGTCGAGGTGGGCGGGGGTGTGCTCGCTGCCGTTGTCGGCGGTCATACGGCGTCCTCCACGATCTTTTCAGCGTCTCGGACGCGAAGCTTGCCGGACATTAGTTGGGGGAGGAGGGTGTCGCGGAGGGCGGCCAGGGTGCGCGATTCGGCCGCTGCTTGCGCGGCCCTGCCATGCAATGGCGAGACTGCCTGAGCAAACTCGGCAACAACCTGGGCATCAGCCAGCCGGATCGGCATTGCCTTGAAGTTCTTGCGACTCAGCTCCAAGAACGTCGACCCATTGGCCAAGCTGATCATTTCACCCACACGAGAACGCATTTCGTGCAGCAGCCACCACCGCAGCTCTTCGGTCGGCGGCAGGACCACGATGAATCCCTGGTTTACGGCAGCGGGCATCTGAGGCAGAGCAAACGCCCCAATTGTTGCACGAGAGGTCATGAAAATGGATTGCGCCGGGTAGAGCTGCGATGCGCAGTTCTCTAGTCCTGCACTCGTAATGGTCCTGCTGGTTTCGAACAGATATGGCGCAGACAGTGCGGTTACGTCAGTTGGAGTGGTCCAAGCGATCCCCCCGCCCCAGTATTCTTCTGTCTTCGTACTAGGCGTCCCTCCGCCGACAACAGTCGCTACTGAGCCGAATGTCTCAGGCCCGAAGTCCAGCTCTCTAATGGCGTGCGCGTACCTGGCGTCCGCAAGTTCAAGGGCCATGGTCGAAACACGGTCGTTTACCGCAATCTTGCCGTCCAGAGCCGAGAGCACATCGGAAATCGCGCGCTGAATTTCCAAAGGTGGCACAGCCACACTAAGTCGCCGCTGTTCAGTGAGCGACACATATGCCGCCATATCCGACTCATTCTCACGCGCTCGAAGCTGAGCTCTGAAAGGTTCAGATTGGAGGAAGGCGTAGAGATACAGTGGATCAATTACCTCATGCCTCAGGCTACGCCAGAAAGTAGTCTGTGGTGAGCAGACAAACGGGGGGCAAGTCGCTGGCGCGAAAGCAACCTTCCCAACTGTTCCTTTGTGAGAAAGGATCACATCATAGGGCGCACCGATTCCCTTCCGGATCCGCCCTCTGGCCACATCGTTGATCTTTTGAGCCGACTCGAAAAGAAGGCGCCCACTGCTCATGTCTGCGGCACGAATGAAAGCCGTCCCAGTGTCGCCGAATTCGGCTGGTCGCGGCCGATATTCGCCGTGGTTGCCATCTTGAACCAGGAGAATTCCTTCAGCTTCGAGATCGCTAACAATACGCTGCCACTCAGCCATCGACCCTCCCCAACTGCTCCCGTACCAAGGCATCCAGCCTTGCCGACTCGTCCAATTGTTCGAACAGCTCCTTCGTCAGCCGAGCGATCCGCTCCTCCACTGGTTCCGCATCCGGATCCTTCTCGGCTTCCGCCGTACCCACGTACCGCCCCGGCGCCAACACATAGTCGTGCTTCTCGATCTCCTCTAGCGTCGCGCTATAGCAGTAGCCCGGAACGTCTTCATACGTGAGTCCCTTGTCCTTCGCCGACTTCGTGCCCCTCCACGCGTGATATGTATCGGAGATCTTCTCGAGGTCCTGATCGGTGAATTTGCGCTCGGTCTTGTCGACCATCGTGCCCATCGACCGCGCATCGATGAACAGCACCTGGCTCCTCCGGTCCCCCAACGCCTTTGCGCCTTGCGGGGACTTGTCCTTCGTCAGGAACCACAGGCACGCCGAGATCGCCGTCGTACGGAACAGGTTTCCCGGCAGGGCGATCATGCAGGAGACCAGGTCGGCCTCGACCATGGCCGCGCGAATCTCCCCCTCGCCCGACTGCTTGGACGACATCGAGCCGTTGGAGAGGACCACGCCCGCGCTGCCCCGGTCCCCCAGCTTCGAGACGATGTGCTGGAGCCAGGCGTAGTTGGCGTTCGACTGCGGCGGTACACCGTATTTCCAGCGCTTGTCACCTGCCTTCCTCGCCCAGTCCGACATGTTGAACGGCGGGTTGGCCATCACGAAGTCGGCTTTGAGGTCGGGGTGCTTGTCCTCGGCGAAGGTGTCCGCCCAGCGGTCGCCGATGCCCTTGGGGTCCATGCCGTGGATGGCGAGATTCATCTTCGCCAGGCGCCAGGTGCGCTCGTTGGCCTCCTGGCCGTAGATCGCGATGTCGTGCGTGTGGTCCTGGCCCTTCCACTTCCTCACGAACTTGCCGCTCTGGACGAACATGCCGCCCGAGCCGCACGCCGGGTCGTACACCCGCCCCTCGTACGGCTCCAGCACCTCGACGATCAGGCGGACCACGCTCGCCGGGGTGTAGAACTCGCCGGCGCGCTTGCCCTCGGCACGGGCGAACTTCTCCAGGAAGTACTCGTACGTCTCGCCCAGCACGTCCTGCGCCGGACGGTCGCCGTGCCCCGTGAAACGGGCGTCGCTGATCAGGTCGACGAGTTCCTTCAGGCGCTTCTGGTCGACGTTGTCGCGGTTGAAGATCTTCGGGAGGACGCCGGTGAGGGCCTTGTTGGCCTTCATCACCTCGTCCATGGCCGCGTCGAGCAGCTTGCCGACGCCGCCCTCCGCGCTGGCCGCGTTCTCGGAGATGTAGTCCCAGCGGGCGGTCGGGGGCACCCAGAAGACGTTCTTCTCGGTGTACTCGTCCTTGTCCTCCAGGAAGGCGGCGCGGCGATGCTCGGGGATCTGGGCCAGCTCGGGGTCGGCGGCCAGTTCCTCGCGGCGCTCGGCGAAGGCGTCGGAGACGTACTTCAGGAAGACCAGGCCGAGCACGAACTCCTTGTACTGGGCGGCGTCCATGGAGCCGCGGAGCTTGTCCGCGGCCTTCCACAGAATGTCCTGGATCTCCTTGGTGCTGGAGACGCCGGGCAGTTCGCCCTGTCCGGCGGCTGCTGCGGCTCGCTTGCGGGGAGGCATCGTTCCTTCTTCCGGTTCGGGTCGGTGGATGGGCTACATACGGTTCATGGGACGGGCGTTCGGATCGGCGAGCGTGAGCGTGCCGTCCGCCAGGCCGGCGATCGTAAGGCTCCGGGCCTCGGCAAGAGCGTCGGCCTGGGTGCGCAGCAGGCGTTCCCGGCGTTCGGTCTCGGCCAGCAGGGCGTCGAAGCGCAGCACCTCGTCCGGGTCGAGGTCGGGGAGTTGGTAGTCCTCGATGCGCCGGGCGGGGCGGACCGCGCTGGGGCTGCGGGCGGTGCCTCGGGCGGCGCCCAGCAGGGCCGCCAGGACGCGCGGGGTCAGCGGGCGAGCCGCGTCGGGGTTGACGCGGAGGACGCGGGCCGGGAAGGCGACCACCGAGAAACCGTCGTGATCGACGTACAGGCCCAGGCGGGGCGTAAGGGTGTAGACCACGTCGCCGGGCTCGGTGAGCGCCACCCGGTCGTACTCGGCAGCCAGGACCAGCCGGTCGATGCAGCGCGCGCCGACGGGCCGCTCGCCCGTGATCTCCTCGGGGCCGAGGACGGCGTGATGGCCGTCCACCGTGAGGTGCCGGTCGTCGACGCGATGGCCCGGAAGCCGGGTCACGGCCCGTCCGGTGATCAGCTTGCCGAGAGTGGTGCGCCGGGGCAGGCGGCCCACCCGGCGCAGTACACCTCCTCGGTAGGGACCCTGCTCGTCCTCGTACGTACGGATGTCGGCCGTCGCACGCTCCAGGCGCGCCTCGGCCTCGGCGATCAGAGCCGGGCGCTCCGTGACCTTGTCGGACCAGATCGCGGAGGCGGGTGGCGCAGGAGGGGTCAGCGGGCCGCCGAAGGTTCGCTCCAGGACGGCTACGGGAACCGCGCGACCGTAGCGCGGGTCGTGGCCGTCGAGCTCCCGGAAGCCTTCCGCGCGCCAGAGGAGGACGTCCTCGGCGAGCCGCGTGCACACCTCGGCAGTGAGCTGCTCGGAGCTGATGTCGGCCAGTAAGACCTTGCCCTCCGCCTCGCGGACGGGCCCGCGGGTGAGCGTCCACAGTGCGGGGCGGTAGCCGGGGCGGAAGGGCAGGACGCCACCGGGGAGCGCGATGACGGACTCGACGATGTTGCTGCGCAGGAGGGCGGAGCGGAGCTGGGACGCTTCGGTGTCCCTCAGTTCGTCCACAAGGGCGTCGGCCGGGCCGAGAACGAGGGCCGTGCAGCCGGGGCCGAGGAGGTCGGCGACGCGCTCGACATCCGCCAGGGCGGCGAGCACGGAGCGGGCCTCGCCGGGACGGTAGGGGAGCTGGGTGACGACGAGGTCCGGGTCCGCCAGGCGTTCCTCCAAGTCGGGGCCGGTCTGGACGTCGAGGTCGAGTTCGCTGACGCCCGCGAGGAGGAGGCGGCGGCGGGTGACGCGGGCCAGCCACTCGTCGGGGTCGGCCGCGAGGACGGTGACGTGCTCGCGGTCCTCCGTGTCGTCGATAAGCGCGGCGAGCAGGTCGCCGGCGCGGGCGTGCGGATCGGCGAGAGTGAGGGACTCGCCGTGCTCCAGCCGGATACGGAGATCGGCGAGCTGAGTGAGCAGGCGGCGCAGCTCGGGGGCGACGGCGTCGGCGGCGAGAGAGTCCAACCCGAGCCGGGAACGGGCGGCAAGCAGCCACTCGTAGGCACCGCGCTCGTCGTAGGCGGCCTCGACCAGGTTCTCGGCGAGGCGGGCGAGCGGGGCCGCCGTGGCGTCGAGGGAGCGCAGTTCCCGGAGGACGAACTCGTCCTCCGCGTCGATCCGTTCGGCGCGGCGCAGCACGGTGGACCACAGCCCCTCGTCCGCTTCGGTGTCGCTCAGAGAGCCGCTCGCGCCGTCGGTCAGCGGCCGACCGCGATCGAGTCGGCGCAGGCACAGGAGGCTTCCCAGCGCCTCGACCAGCTGCCACGGCGTGAACCGTTCCCGCAGCGCGATGATGCCGAAGAGAGCCAGCTCCGACCGGAGTTCGGTCGGGCCGGCGTTGCCCAGGCCGGACGCGATCAGCCAGTCGGCCACCTGCGCAGCGTCGAACAGCGGCCTCCCCGAGTGCTGGGACACGGCGGCGGGGAAGTCCGGGTGACGGCGGCGCCAGGTGGACACGACGGGACGCTTCACCCGGGCGAAAGCGGCGATCTCGGACATCGATACCAGGACGGGCTCCTGGGCGCGTAGTGTCGTGTCCCGCGGGCCAACGATCACGGTATGCACCCCTCCCCGTCCTTCTCTCGTCACATCAGCCGATCCGACCGTAGGTCGGCTTTGCCGCAGGCCACAGCTTCGGCTCTAAGGCTCATCACGCGGCGTCCAAACGATACGACGATTTGGATCCTAGTGTCTCCTCTTGTTTGATAACGGGGGTTATCAAACCTAGGGCATCCCCATGCGGCCTCTTACGTGACAATGCCTGACGACGCAAGCCAGGGACACCCGTCCCCATGGCCAGATGACAACGGACTGGGCAGCCTTCGTCATTACCCTGCCTCCAGAGGGAACGCGGCGACCGCCGAGACAAGGGGACACAGATGGGCGATCTGGCCAAAGCAGTGGCCGAACTCGAGGAAAAGGTCGAGAACGTTCGCGAGCTGCGGAAGATCGTGGAGCGTCTCGACACGGAGATAGCCACGCGCATGGACGAGATCGAGACGATCGGCAGCGCCGTCCTCGACATTCATGGTGATCTCGACAACCAGATCGCCGAGTACGACTACATGGCCGTCGAGCAGTCCCTCGCCTACCTGCGAAGCCTTGTGGACATGGAGGAGGTCCTTCCGGCGATCGACGCCGTCCTGCTGCTGACCGCTCTGCGCGACGACGAACCCGTGCCCGATCCCACTCTGCCGCTGTCGTTGTTCCAGAACGGCGACTCCTGGGAACACCCCCGCCTCTCGCAGGAGGACCTGGACCGCGACTTCCAGGCCGACCTGGCGCGGGCGGATCGGCGCTGGGAAGAAATCTGGGGGGACCATGACTGGTCGGATCCTGACGAACGAGACTCCCAGCGGGCCGAAGACCGCGCCGACGCCGAGCAGGAAGCGATCAAGGAGCGCGCCCATCGGGCGGGGACCCATCTCAGGGAACTCGTCGATTACATCGGTGACAGGCTGTGGCCGGACCTCGTGGAGGCGGTGGAAGCCGGCGATCGGGGGCGTGCGGTCCGGGCGCTGGCGGCGGCGTGTGCTGCGGCGCGGGAGACCGAACCCGCCTACAAGCTGTACGAGGTCAACCTCTCGGCCCAGTACGAGTCGTCGCCGATGTCCCTCGGCGCCATGGGCGAGCTCTTGAGCGACGCGGAGACATGGTTGCTGTCGCCCAAGGCGGAGTGACCGGCGAAAGGTCCACCACGTGCCTCCCCGGTTGATTGGTGCACCCCCGTAACCACGGAGCCACCGTCCGGCCAGGTCGGCCAGCGGAGATCCTCGCCAGCGCGGCGCGTCATCCGCGTGGCCGCCGTGGGTGGAACCGCGCACAGCGCCGACGGGTCCGGCCAGCCCTGGGCTCCTGTCCGCGCAGGAGCATTTACGGCGACACACCGCCAACACCCGGACACGCCACGTAACCTCACGGATATGAAGACACCCGCACCCGACACATCGCCGGATGCCGGCCATGACGAGGCGCGGAGGCGGCTGGACGCATACACCTACCTCAGCGCCCCCGAGCGGCTGGAGCACCTGGCCATCATGCGGGTCTTCTGCGGGACCCTGCTGGCGGACCTGGCCGTCCCGGACGTCCTGGCGAAGCTGCGCCAGGCCGACGGCCCTGCCGCCGGGCTCGACGCCGACACCCTCACCGTCCGGCTGGAACAGCTGGTGAAGTGGGGAAACCTGCTGCGCAGCAGCCACACCGTAAAAGCGTCCAGCATCAGCGAGTACCAGCGGTCCCGTGCGCGTTACCAGCTGTCGAAGCTGGGCGAGCGCATCCAGCGTGACGCCGATGGCGTCCTGGCCGAGGCGGACGCCGCCCGCGAGGTGAGCAACGAGCTGCTCGCCCTGGTCGAGCGCGGGCTCAGGGAGCTGGCCGAGCTCGTGACCGTGCCCGGCGGCATCGAACCGCAGGACGGGCTGGAGCGGGTCAGTACGCTGTTCGTGCAGTTCAGCGAATTCGCTGACTCCATCCGGGACTTCTACGCCTACCTCGGCCAGGTGCTGGCCCGGTACGACCTGGACAGCGCCGAGTACCAGGGCTTCAAGGAGCTGCTCCTCGACTACGTCGAGGCGATCACTGAAGACGTGGCGTTTCGTGCGCCCCGGATCTCGGCGGCCCTGGACACGCTGTGGCCGCACGTCCCGGGTCTGCTGGTCCGGCTGGACGCCCACGCACAGGGCCTCACCGGGCTGTCCCCGCAGGGCGACGGCCGCCCGGAGACACGGGTGCAGCGCAGCCGTGGGCGCGAGTTCGCGGACTGGGAGGGCCTGCGCGGCTGGTTCAGCGACACCGACGGGCAGGGCAGCCAGGTCGATCAACTGCGGGACGCCACCCTGCGCGCGTTGCAGTCGCTGCTCGCCAATGCCAAGCGGATGCTGCGGTCGGCCACCGGGGAGATGTCCCGGCGCAAGGATCTGCTGCGGCTGGCCCGGTGGTTCGAGGAAGCGGCGCCGCAGGACGCGCACGACATCGCCGTCGCCGCCTTCGGGCTCTACGGCGCCCGCCATCTGGGCATACCCCCGGCCACCGACGAGGTGGTGCCCGCCTACACGAGCTGGTGGACCGGGCCGGTGGTCGAGGTGCCGGTGGCCCTGCGGGAGAGGGGCAGCCGCGCCCAGCGGGGCCGGACGTCCGCTGTCGAGGACCACTCCGCGCAGAAGCGGCGGCTGCGGGAGGCCGCCCGTGAGCGGGCGGCGGCCAGGGCAGCGGCGGCGGACGAACTGCGCAGCGCCTCGGGCCGGTTCGCCGAGGTACGGCTCACCTCCGCAGCGCTTGGCCTGCTTCTCGAACTGCTGGCCACCGCACTCGGGAACGCGCAGCTGAGGCGTCGCGCCGGCACGGACGGGAAGGGCGCGACGGAATTCGACCTCGACCAGGCGCACAGCGAGGACGCCGAGCTGGGCATACGGCTCACCGTGCGACGCACGGCGGGCGCGCGGTGCGTCATGCACTCGGCCGACGGAGACCTGCTGCTGGACGACCTGGAGCTGGACGTCGGCCGTACCTCCTCCACCGCGGCCGACGGCGATGCGGAGGTGAGCGTGTCATGACCCTCCCCTCGGCACACGACGTGGCTCTGGCCGCCGAGCGCCGCAGCGCCGCCCGGTTGCTGCTCGCCCATCCGTTGGTCACCTCGGACGGCCCGCACGCCGACCTCTTCCCGCTGATCCGCAGGCACGCCGACTGGCTGGGCAAACGGTTCCAGCAGGTGCTCGGCTACCGCCTGCTGGTCGACAGCTCCTACGCCCGGCTGTTCAAAGCAGGGCTGGGGGCAGGCGCAGGACACCGGCTGGAGCGCTCCACCGGCACCCCCTTCACCCCTCACACGTACGCCTGCCTCGCGCTGGCCCTGTCCGTGCTGGTGACCGCCCCCGAACAACTGCTGCTGTCGCAACTGGTGGCCGACATCAGGGCCGCCGCGGCCGACGCGGGGATCGAGCCGGAGGAGACGGGCAGGGCGGCCGGGAAACGGACCCTGGTCGCGGCGCTGCGGCAGCTCGTCGAGTGGCGCGTCCTGATCGAGACCGAAGGCCATGTGGCCGCGCTCGCGCAGGAAGCGGGCGGAGAGGCCCTGATCACGGTCGATCGGGAGCTGGCCCGCGTCGTCGTCGCCGGCCCGCTCGCCCAGGCCCGTGACGGCGCCGACCTGGTCCGGCGGGCGGCGGACCCGGGGTTCGGCGGACCTCGCACCTATGTGCGCCGGATGCTCGTCGAGACGCCCGTCGTCCACCTCGACGAGCTGACCGACGCCGAACGCGACTGGTTGCGCACCCGGCAGCGCCGGGAAGCACAGGCGTTCTCCGAACTTCTGGGTCTGGAGATGGAGATCCGCGCCGAGGGAGTGGCGTTGGTGGATCCCGAGGACGAGCTGACGGATCTGCACCTGCCGGGCACCGGGACGGTCGCGCAGGCCGCGCTGCTGCTGGTGGAACGCCTTGTGGAGCGGCTTCGGCCACAGGACCCCGGACACCCGGCAACCGGAGGGACGCTCGTCATCGGCGTGGGCGTCCCGGACGGCCTCGTGGACGAGCTGCTGGCCGGACTGGTCGCCGAGTACGGACAGCGCAGCAACTGGCAGCGTGGCTACCTGGAGGACATCCCCGCCCTGCGGGAGGCCGTGCTGGACCTGCTGGCCCGCATGCGGCTGATGGCCCGGACCGGCCCGGTGCGCGCCGAGGGAGACGGACTGCCGGAAGGGTACGCCGAACAGGCACCGGAAGGGCGCACCGTAACGGATGTTCGTGGGGCACGTCCCTGCGGCGACGGGTGGGTGCTGCTGGCCGCGGCGGCACGCTACGCCACCCACGTGACCATGCGCCCGGCCACCGCAGCCGGTAAGGGGCTCGACGCCCAGGAGGAGTTGCCGCTGTGACCACCGATGCGCGTGGCCTCGTCCCGCTGCCGCGTTCCGGCCCCGCGACGACCGCCGGCACCCGTTTCCGGCTGCACCGCGCGGGCATCCAGAACGTCTGGCAGTACGACGAGCAGGAGTTCGCCTTCGGCGACGGACGGCTGCTGCTGCGCGGCAAGAACGGCGCGGGCAAGTCCAAGGCCCTGGAGATGTTGCTTCCGTATCTGCTGGACGGTGACTCACGGGCACTGGACGCCACAGGCACCGGCAGGACCACCCTCGCCTGGCTGATGCTGGACGGGTTCGAGCAGACGAACCGTCTCGGCTACCTGTGGGTGGAGTTTCGGGGCACGGCCGAGGGCGGCGACCACCGCCACCTCACCCTCGGCGCCGCCATCCGTGCCTCGAAGTCGACGCAGAAGGCGCTGCCGACGTTCTTCGTCACCCCGCTGCGCGTCGGTGAGGACCTACACCTGGTCGAGGGCGGAAGGCCCCTGCCGGTCGACCGGCTCAAGGAGATCGTCGGCTCCGACAACGTCACCGACCGCGCGGTCGTCCACCGCGCGCGGGTGGCGCGGGAACTGTTCGGCATCACCGACGCGACCCGCTACCGCAACCTCACCCAGCTCCTCCACCGGCTGCGGCGGCCCACGGTCGGGGACCGCATCGAGCACGGAGGACTGGCCTCCTTGCTGAGCGAGACCCTGCCGGGACTCGACGAGGACGTGGTCGAGAAGGTCGCGCGCAACCTCCACGACCTCGACGCCGTACGCGACGAACTCGGCCGCCTGGAGCGCACCGATACGGCGCTGCGTACCTTCCTCACCAGTTACCGCGGTTACCTGTCCGGCGTCCTGCGCACCTGCGCGCAGGCGGTGAGCCGGGAGCTGGAGGTCCTCGCACAGCGACGCCGGGCGGCCGGAGACGCCGCACAGCGGACCAGCGAGCTGCAGACGCGGGAGGAGGAGGCGGAAGCCCGGCTGGAAACCCTGCGCGAAGAGGAAGAAGCCGCCCGGACCGACCTCGCCGCCCTGCACGCCAGCCACGCCTACCGCAGTCTGCGCGAACTGTCGGAACGCCGCACCACCGTCGAGGCGCTGCACACCGCCGCCGTGGCCGCCTTCACCGCCCTCAGCAACGCACACGGCGCAGAAGAAGGCGCGGCCGAGCGGCTGGCTGACGGTGTCGAACACCTCGGCAGCCGGCTCGCCGAACTCAGCACTGAACACCGGGAACTGCTGACACAGGCGGAGAAGGCCGGGCTTCCCACCGGCCATCTCGGCGAGGCAGTCGCTCTGCCCCGCACGGTCCGCTCCCCGGACGTCGAGACGGAGCTGACCGCTCCGGACGGGGAGGCGCACATCGCGCAGCACCGGTCGGTCGTCCGTGTGGACACGGCGGCGGTGCAGGACGGACTGCTTTCCTGGCAGGGGCAGCTGGAGGACGCCGAGACGGTCGTGAAGAACCGGACCCGAATGGTCCAGGAGGTGACGCGCCTCACCGCGCAGGCCGAGAAGGCCCGAAGCCGGGCGGAGCAGGCCGACACCGAGCGGGAACGGCTGGAGGGCGAGGCGGAAGAGGCCGTCGGCCGTCTCGACGCCGACCGCGAGAAGATCGCCGAGGAGAGCGGTGCCTATACCCGCCGGGTCGCCGAGTGGGTCACACGCACGCGGGCCGCCGTCGGGTCCGACTGCCCGCCGCTGGACGCCGTCCACGCAGTGGTCGCCTGCGAGAGCTCCGCCGACGCCCCGTTCGCGGACCGCACGCTCCCGCCCGACATCGACGGCCAGGCGTGGCAGGCCGCCCATGCCGCACTGGAGCCGTACGGCGAGGAACTCACCGGGAGCCGCGACGCGCTCGCCCTCACCGTCGGCCGGCTCGACGAGGAACTCGGCCGCCTGGCGAGTCAGAAGCGTGACTGGGAGCGACGTACCGATCCCGAGCCGCCGGTCCCCTACCATCGCGTCGCCGGAAGGACACCCGGCACCGGGGCGCCCTTCTACCGGCTGGTGGACTTCGTGGATGATCTGAGCCCCGCGCATCGGGCCGGTCTGGAAGCAGCGCTGGAAGCCAGCGGGATCCTGGACGCGTGGGTCGGCGCGGACGGCGCTCTTGTCGATCCCGGCACTCGTGACACTCTGCTGCGCCCGGGGCCCACGTTGCGGGACCGGCCGACCCTCGCCTCGGCCCTGCGCCCAGCACCGCAACCGGGGTGGGGGGTCAGGTCCGAGCAGGTGGAACACCTGCTGGCCGCCATCGCGCTCGCACCGGCCGAGGAAACGACCGCTCATGACGCGGTGTACTACGACGGAAGCTGGCGTCTGGGCATCCTCAGCGGCCGGCACCACAAGAGTGACGCCGAGTACGTGGGAGCCGCTGTACGCGCCGAGACCCGGCGGCGCATCCTGGCCGAGCTGGAGGAGCGGCTCACGCAGACGGAGCAGCGGCTGGCCGACGCCCGTCACGAACTCACCGAGGCCGACGCCCGGCGCCGGGCCCTCAGGCTCGCGGAGCAGGACTTCCCCCGGGCACGCGGTCTCGCCGACGCCTGGAGCAGAGCCGAGTCGGACGAGAGAACACTGCGTGACCTGACCGCCAAGGCGACCCGCGCGGCACGTCTGGCCGAGGAGGCCCGCGCTCTCGCCGTAGCCGCACGCGCCGAGGCGGACGCCACCGCCACCGCCCATGACCTGCCCAGCAACCCCGTCGAGCTGGAGCCCGTACGCACCGCGCTGGCTGCCCTCCTCACGGGCATCGGGCGTCTTCGCAGGGCGGTCGGCGGCACGGGCGAGCGGCTCGGCGCCCATCACGCCGATGCCGACCGGTACGAACGCGCCCGTAGCGACCGCCTTGCCGCGGAGGAGAACTACCGGCTCCGCCTCACCGGGCTGCGTACCGCGCAACAGGACCTGCGCACCCGCGAGGAGGCCATCGGCGCGACCGAAGAAGAGATCCTCACCCGCGAGCAGGAAGCCAGACAACGCATCGGGCACGCCGCCCAGGCTGTCCCGGCGGCACAACGCATCCGGAACGATCTGCACGACCGGCGCGTGCGCGCGGAAGAGGAGGAGAAGCGCCTGCGCGAGGACCTGGCCGCCCAGGAGACGGCGGTCATCGCAACCGGCGGCGCCCTTCGCGGCGCACTCGGCCGGCCGGAGGTGCTGCGCGGGGCCGGTCTGGACCGGTCCTCACTGCCCGAGGACGTGGCGGACGATCCCGGCTCGGACGTCCGCAGCCGTCTGCGCGCGCTACATGCACTGGCCGACGCGGTACAACAGGCCCTCGGGCGCCCGAAAGGCGAGGTGTCGGACAGCATCCTGCTCAACCGGCACACCGAACTGCGCGACCAACTGGCCGGCGGCTACGACGCGCAACTGGAGGAACGAGACGGGATCAAGGTGTGCCGCCTGATCGACGACCACGGCTCCCACGACGTCGCGGCCGTGGGTGAGCGGATCGCCGTCCAGGCGGCAGAGGCCCGGGGACGGCTCACCGAGCGCGAACGCGAGGTGTTCCAGCGGTTCCTGACCGGCGAGCTCGGCGACCATCTCTCGACCCAGGTCATCACCGCGACGAACCTGGTCGCGGCTCTCAACGACACCCTGCGGACCGTACGCACCTCCCACGGTCTCGGCGTGGAGCTGCTGTGGAAGCTGGACGAGGACGTGGACGCGGACGTGCGGGCGGCTGTCGAGCTGCTGCGCAGTCCGTCGAGCCTGCGCACGCGTGAGCAGACCGAGCAGCTCCGCGAGGTGCTGCAACGCCGGATCGAGGATGCGCGACGGGCCGATCCCTCAGCCGGTTACGCCGCCCATCTGCGGACCGCGCTGGACTACCGCGACTGGTTCCGCTTCCACACCTTCGTGGTCGAGGACGCAGCCCCGGGACGCAGGCGGAAACTGACCGGCCGCACCGGGCTCAGCCAGGGCGAGCAGCGCGTGCTTTCCTACCTCGTGCTCTTCGCCGCGGCCGCCGCCCACTTCACCAGCCTCGCCGAGTCGGCACCCCACGCGCCGCGGCTGATCCTGCTCGACGACGCCTTTGCCAAGGTCGACGAACCCACCCACGGGCGGCTGGGGCGGATCCTCGTCGATCTCGACCTCGACTTCGTCCTCACCAGCGAACGGCTCATGGGCAACTGGCCGGAGGTGCCGTCCCTGCACATCTACGAGTGCCTCCGTGATCCCCATGTGCGCGGGGTGGCCACCCTGCACTACACCTGGAACGGCCGGCACCGGCGTCTGGTTTCCGTATGAGCAAGCTGCCCGCGGCGACACGGGACTGGCTGGCCGGTCCCGGGCTCACCCGGCTCTGGGAAGCGGTACGCAAGCGCCTGGAAAGCAACGGCGTGCAGGCCACCGGTTCCCTCCGGCTGACCTCGGTGAGCACCCAGGAACGCAACGACCTGTCGCTCCTGCTGGGCAAACCCGTCACGGGTGCTGCCGTGACTGTGCGCCTCGACGCCCTCGACACGCGGCTGCGCGCCTCGGCGGCCGGACTCGGGCTCAGAGAGGTCCTGGAGGAACTGGGCCCTCCCCTCACCGACCGCCGTGCCGTCCGCGCAGGCATCGCGGCACGACGCGAGCACGTCTGGTCGGCGCTCGCCTCGGCGCTGGATGCCTCTCCGCTTGCCGGCCAGGAGTGGACTGGCCAGTGGTACGACCTGCTGCGCCGTACCGGCGTACCGAGAGGAGTACCACCTGAAACGGCGATACGGACGCTTCAGCAGGCTGTCCAAGTCCTCACCGTACTGCTCGGTCCGGAGCGAGGCGGCACCCGAGGCCGAGGAGAACTCGCTGCCCTGGCGACCGGGTCCGCACACGGCCTGGACGACGGCACCTGGCTCGCACGCCTCGTCCAACGCGGCATCGCCCTCGCCCACGGCACCGAGTTTCCCAGCGACGCGGCCGGCCGGCGCGCACTGTGGCGGTTGGTGTCCGTCACACCGGACGAGGTCTCCAGCACAGTGCTGACCTACGGGCTGCGGCCCATGGGCGGGGGCTGGCGGGAGCAGGCCCTGCGAGAGCGGGCAGACCATCACGCCGAAGCTCACCTCACGCCGCGCGATCTGCACGACTTGCAGCTGCGACTACCTGCCGGAGCAGTGGTCCACATCTGTGAGAATCCGCGCGTGGTGGAAGCTGCGGCGGACGCGGCATGCGTCCGGCCCTTGGTGTGCACGTCCGGCAGCGCGGCCACGGTGGTCCTCACACTCCTCGATTCCCTCGCCGCAACCGGCTGCCGTTTCGCGTACCACGGCGATTTCGACTGGCCGGGCATCGCTCTGGCGAATCGAATAATCCGCCGCTACGGAGCCCAGCCATGGCGCATGGGTGCCGAGGAGTACGAGCAGCTGGCCGCTCGCAGCCAGGCCGAGGGGATCCCTCAGCTGCCGCTCGACGGCCAGCCCGTCAACGCGGTCTGGGACCCGGGTCTCGCTCCTGCGATGACCGCTCTTGGGGTCGCGCTCCATGAAGAAGCCACTCTCGATCTCTTGGTGGCCGACCTGTCACGCCAGGCATAGAGACGACACATCCGTGACACGGCGTGGCAACGGTTCACGGCCAGCCCCATGTCGCACGCTGGCCCGGGCCCCTGGCATCGGCTCGGCGGCCTCCTCGATACGGCAGTCGAAGGGACCGCATGGCCGACGCTCCGCCGGGACGACGACGGCAGCTACGCCGATCGGTCTCAGCCTCGTGGAGATGAATCCCGAGCACCTGGCCAAGTAGAAGACATAAACGGCGGAGTACGGGTGACTAGCCTCCTGGGAGCCAACCCGCTCCCCAACCCCCTTCGACGCCACCCGAGACCACTGCACCTCAACGGTCTGACCAAGCCAAACAGCAATCCGGTCGGTGTCAATCCTCACCGAACCTCATTTGGGACGAAGAGGTCGTGGGTTCAAATCCCGCCACCCCGACAGCTGAGTAGCAGGTCAGAGGGGCCATACCAAAACTGGTATGGCCCCTCTGGCTGTCTGCGTGTCTAACCGCGTGACTCGTCACAGCCGTGCCGGAGCTCGCGAAGCGTCCACTCGTCGGCGTCTGAATTCACGGCCGGTTGGGCGACGGTTGGGCAAGGCGGGCGGTGGGGCGTCCGAATCTGCCGGGCCATCGAGCCGGCCGCTCCGCCGACCTCACGCGCACTTCACCCCTGGTCCGTCGCCTCAATTGCCAGCAGTAGGGTGCTGGGCGTGGACAGCACCCTGCAATTGCCGACAGAAGAAGAAATGGAGCTGGTCGAGTTCGCCCGGCGCATTGTGGAGGCCAACGGCGACGGGGAGGTGCACACGGTTGGCGCCGCTGTCCGAGATGCGGGGGGACGGATATTCGGTGGCATCAACCTCTACCACTTCACTGGCGGACCCTGTGCAGAGCTCGTGGCACTGGGGCATGCCCGTGCGGCAGGGGCGCGTGAGCTGGCGACCATTGTCGCTGTCGGCGACAGGGACCGCGGTGTGCTCGCGCCGTGTGGCCGTGATCGACAAGTCCTTCTCGACCACCATCCAGGCATACGCGTCCTGGTGCCCACGGCCGACGGGGTTCGCAGCATCGCCATAGCGGACCTCCTGCCGCACAGCTATGTATGGGCCGATCAGGCCGCTTCCTCTGAACCGGGCTGCCATGCGACGGCGAGGCAGCCCATGTATTTCCATCGGGACTATCTCGACGCCGTCCGCACCGGACGGAAGACGACGACCGTTCGCTTCCGTGATCCGGTCGCCACCGGGCCGGTCGACATGGTCTTCGAGCTGGATGAGGAGGTGGTGCTACGGGGTGTCGTAACGCAGATCACCTCAAAAAGGGTCGGTGAGCTGACCGAACAGGACGCCATCGCTGACGGATTCCGCGATCTTGAAGAACTGCACGACAGGCTGCGGTACCACTACCCGGACATCGTTCCCTCCGATGAGGTTGCCATCGTCCAGTTCCGCCTGGCTGACGCATGAACCCTTGCCCAGCTAAGGGGTGAGTGTCCGACTGCGTGACGACGCCTACGGACAGCGGCGGACAACCGCCACGCCTACGGACCATCGCACCAGGTCATCTGGGACGGCCAGCGCCTCCACGCCGGGCGATCTCTTCCGGCCGTAAGCGTAGGTCGGTGTGGACTCCGGGGTCAGTGCGGGCCGGCGGGCGGGCCGGGGGCGGCGCGCCTAGGCTTGGTGTTTCGATATTTCCTGTATTTCCTGTATCGGCTCCCAGGACGGAGGCGCGATGCTGAGGACACCGGTGTGCCCGGTGCTGGGCGTCGAGGTGCCGATCGTGCAAGGGCCGCTCGGCGGGCCCTGGCAGCAGAGCATGCGGCTGGCCGCCGCGGTCAGCGACGCGGGGGCGCTGGGCAGTGTGCCCACCACGCTGCGCACGCCGGCGCAGGTCCGTGACGACGTCCGTCGGTTGCGGGATCTCACCGATCGGCCCTTCGCCGTGAACATGACCCGGCGGCCGTTCGACCCCGAGGTCTTCGACGCGGTGCTCGCCGAGGCTCCTGCGGTGTTCTCCTTCGCGCTCGGCGAGCCGGGCGACCTGGTGGCCCGCGTCCACGACGCCGGCGCGGTCTTTCTCCAGCAGGTGACGACGGTCGAGCAGGCGGTACGCGCGGCCGAGGCCGGTGTCGACGTGATCAGCTCCCAGGGCACCGAGTCCGGCGGGTTCTCCGGTGACGTCAGCACGATGGCGCTGGTGCCGCAGGTCGTCGACGCCGTACGGCCGCTGCCGGTACTCGCCTCCGGCGGCATCGCCGACGGCCGGGGCATCGCCGCGGCCCTGGCCCTGGGGGCGCAGGGCGTCAACATCGGCACCCGGTTCCTGGCCTCCGCCGAGTGCGGCGTCAGCGACGACTGGAAGGCTGCCCTCGTCTCCGCCGCCAGTCAGGACGCCGTCAAAGTGGCGTTCGCCGAGCACATCCTGCCCCCGCCGACCGAGGGCGGATACCGTACCGTCCCCCGGTCGCTGCGCACCCCGTTCGTCGAGGAGGGGAACGCCCGACCCGGCATGGCCGCCGAGCAGGCCGAGACGTTGCGCACCCAGGTGATGACGTCGATGCGCGACGGCACGGCGCACGAACTGATCCCGCTGACGGGCCAGTCCGCCGGGCTCGTGCGGGACATCACCCCGGCCGCCGAACTCGTCCACCGGCTGATCTCCGAGGCAGAGGCGACGCTGCGCGCTCTCGGCGACCTGCTGTCGGCCAAGAACGGTGCCGATCGACCGATCAACGATTCACACCATTCAAACCATGCAACGAACGCTGACTGACGTTTGCCCCTCGTGACGGCGGGGGCGGCGGGGCGTTGGTGGTCGGCTTGTCCTGGGGGAAACGTCCAGGTCACGGGCCGTGCGCGGGTGCCGGCCGCGAGATTCTGTGCCCCTGGCCACAGCGGGTGGGGCGTGCGTGGGCGCATACTGAGTCATGACCAAGCCTGCGGCGCCCAAGCGTCATCTGCCCACCAGTCCCTTCAAAGCCCCGGTCGTACCGGCGCCCAAGCACTTCGCCACGGGGGACCAGGTCACCCATGACGTGTACGGTCTCGGCCGCGTGGTCGGCATCGAGGACGGTGTCGCGGCGCTCGTGGATTTCGGCTCGGCCCAGATGCGGATCTTGAGCCCGTACTCCAAGATGACCAAGCTCTAGGACCACTGTGTGCGATCACGGCACGCCAGGCCCCGTCCGGGGCCTGTGACGAAAGGCAGACCTCTCATCGACACGACATCGCTGTTCTCCGCGCTGGAAGGGCAGCCTCGCCGTTCCATCCCGGTGGCGCCGCCCCCGACGACCAACCCCTTCCAGGGCCCGGGCTTCGGGGAGGACGAGACCGTATGGCCCACCGAGGACACGCCTGAGCCCGCTGCCTAGCGGGAGTCAGGCGGGGCCTCTTCCTGTCAGGCGGGCGTGGCCGCCATCGCGGGGGGCTGGGTCGCGGTGGGGCGGGGCTGTTCCGTGGACGACCAAGTCCACAGGTGGGACAGCGGTTCCGGGTCGGGGGTGTGGCCCTCCGTCCAGAGGCGGGCCGCTGCCGTCAGCGTGGACTGGCGGTCCGCCTCTCGTGTCCCCGGGCGGGACGGGAGGAGCGGGAGCGCCGCGCTGGCGCCCAGGCGGACCGCGCGGTGGCGGCGGGCGAAGGCCGTGAGGGTCTGGCGCGGGCCTGCCTCCACGAGCAGGACGTCGCCGGCCGCGAGGAGTTCGTCCAGGGCGGGCAGGAAGTGCACCGTGTCCGTGACCTGGCGGGCCCAGAACCTGGGGCTGCGGGCGTCCTCCGGGCGCATCAGGCCTCCGGTGTAGCCCGAGTAGAGGGGGAGGGACGGTTCGCGGAAGGCGATGCCGTCGTACGCCGTCTCCAGTGCGTCGGACGCCGGGGCCATCGCCGGCGAGTGGAAGGGGCTGGTCGCCGGGACGGGGACCAGCGTGTAGCCGTCGGCCCGCAGGCGGGTCTCGGCGCGGGCCAGGGGCTCGGCCGAACCGGCCAGCATGACCTGCTGGTTGGCGTTCACCGCGGCGATCGACACGTCCGCGTCCAGATACGGGCGCAGTTGTTCCGCGCTCGCCGCGACCGCCAGCATGCCGCCGGGCGGGATCCGCACGGCCTCGCGTACGCGGGCCATGACCATCCGTACCGCGTCCGGCAGGGACATCACGCCCGCGATGGCCGCCGCGACCAGCTCGCCGGCGCTGTGGCCCAGCAGGGCCACGGGGCGGATGCCCCAGCTGAGAACCATGCGGCCGAGGGCGTAGTCCACGGCGAACAGCAGCGGCTGGGCCCGGCGGACGTCGTCGATGCCGATGGCGGGGGCCGAGTCCGTCAGCCAGTCGGCGACGATCGCGGGCCCCTCCGGGCCCATGTGCGAGACCACCGCGTCGACGGCCGCCGTGAACACCGGCTCACGGCCGTACAGGCCGGCCGCCATGGCCCTGTGCTGTGATCCCTGGCCCGGGAAGAGCAGAGCGACGGGGCGCGGCCGGGAGGCGGTGGCGGTCCTGGCCTTGTGGACGGCGCCCTCCGCCAGCCGCGCGACCGTGACGGCCGCGCCCCGGACCGGGCCCGGTGCCGTACCGCACGGCACCCGTGCCGGCAGGGACGGGAACGCCTCGCAGTGCAGGCCGCCTACCAGGGACAGGAGTTCGGCGCGCACCCGGGTCTCGTCCGCCTCGTCCCGGCCCGACCACAGCAGCAGCCGGTGCCGGTCGGGGTCCGTGTCGCGCCGGCCGTGGCGCAGGGGGCGCAGCGGGGGTGTCGCGTCCGGGTCGCCCGTGTCGGCGAGGTCGACGACGCCCACGACCTGGTCGCCGTCCGCGACCGCCTCCGCGGCGCGCTTGACCGCGTACACGGTGATGGTGTCCGGTGCGGGTTCGCCGAAGCCGGCCACCAGGGCCAAGTCGGCTTCCCCGGCGAGGAGTTCGTCGTGGGCCCGGCGCAGGGCGCGGCCGGGTGTGGCCGCGGTGCGGATCCGGAAGGACTCGTGCTCCGCGGGGAGCGCCGGGTCCTGGACCGCGGCGCCGATGTGGACGACCGTGCGGGCGGGGAGTTCGTGCGGTGGGCGGCCGAAGGCACGCAGCACCGCCGAGATCGCGGCGGGCGACGCGGTGAGGTGCGGGCCCTGCGGTCGGTCCGCGGACGCGGGCCCGGGGCTGACGACCAGCCTGCGGACCACCGCGCTGTGTTCCGTCAGCGGCATGGTTCCCTCCTCAGTGGCAAGTGGGACGCGTCAGTGGTCAGTGGGACGCGTGGGTGGGGCGTCGGCGGTACGTGGGTGGCAGGGGTAAGCGGCTGGGGCAGAGGAGCAGGGTGAAGGGCGGACGCCCCGCCTGACGGGGGGTGAACAGACGGGGCGGCCGCGTCGGGGGGTGGGGTGCGGTCAGGCTGCGGCCGGGGTGTCGCCCGCGTTGATCAGCGCGAGCAGTGCGCCCGGCGTCTCGGCGTCCACGACCGCGTCGTCCGGTATGGCGATGCCGTACTCGCGCTGGATCTGGCCGATCACCTGGAGCAGGGCGAGCGAGTCGTAGCCGAGTTCGATGAAGGGGGTGTCGACGACGTCGCCGTCCAGGTCGACGCCCTCCTCCTCGCCGGCGCTCTCGCGGAGCATGCGGGTCAGGTCGGCGAGGGTGACGGTGGTGGTCCCGGTGGTGGCCATGGTGGGTTGGTCCTCTCCGTGGGGTGGTGTTCTCGGTGGTGGCTGTCGGACGTGGAAGGGGCGGCGGTCCGTCAGGACGCGCGGCGTACGACCAGGGCGGCGTTGAAGCCGCCGTGGCCTCGAGCCACGATCAGGGCGTTGCGCAGACGGGCCTCCCGGACCTCGGTGACCAGGTCGATCGCGTAACCCGGATCCGCCGCGCCGGAGTTGACCGTCGGCGGGACGACGCCGTCGCGCAGCGACAGCAGCGCGGTCGCCACGTCCAGGGCCGCTCCGCCGGCCAGCAGCCGGCCGGTCATGGACTTCGGTGCGGTCACCGGCACGGCGCGCGGACCGAAGATCGCGGCCAGGGCCTCGGCCTCGGCGCGGTCCGCGGCGGGTACGCCGGCGGCGTCGGCGAAGACGACGTCGATGTCGGCGGCGGTGAGCCGCGCGTCGGCCAGGGCGTTGTCGACGGCCCTGCGCAGAGCGGTCGGGCGGCCGGGCGCGGGGTCCAGGGTGGCGGCGTAGCCCGCGATCTCACCGTAGATCCGGGCCGCGCCGCGCTCGCGGGCGCTGTCGGCGTCCTCGGTGACCAGGATCGCGCCGCCTTCGCCCGGCACGTAGCCGCTCGCCTCCGGCGAGAAGGGGAGGAACGCGCGGGCCGGGTCGTCGCTCGTGCTCATCAGGCCGGAGGCGATCTGCGGCACCCAGCCCCAGGGGCAGATCGCCGCGTCGACACCGCCGGTGATGACGACGGGGAAGCCCTTGCGGATGTGCCGGCGTGCCTGGCCGACGGCGTCGATGCCGCCGGCCTGCTCGGTGAGCAGGACCCCGCTGGGGCCGCGCAGCTTGTGGCGAATGGAGATCTGGCCGGTGTTGACGGCGTAGAACCAGGCGAAGGACTGGTACGCGCTGACGTACTCCTTGCCCTTGCTCCACAGGTTCTGCAGCTCGCGCTGGCCGAACTCGACGGCGCCGCCGGACGCGGAGGTGACCACGCCGATGCCGTACTCGGGGAGTTCGGCGGTGTCGATGCCGGCGTCCTTCAGCGCCCAGTCGGCCGCTGTGAGGGCGAGGCGCGTCATGTGGTCGGTCTGGGGCATCAGGCGGCTGGGGATGTGCTCCTCGGCGACGTAGTCCCGCACCTCCCCGGCGAGGCGCGAGGGGTAGGCGGAGGCGTCGAAGCGGGTCACCGGGGCGATGCCCGACTCGCCGGCCAGGGTGGCCCTCCAGTACGCCTCCGTGCCGAGGCCGTTGGGGGCGGTGATGCCCAGGCCGGTCACGACGGTCGTCGCGGTGCGGGTCCGGACGGCCGGGCGGACGGGTGCTGCGGTGCTGCTCATGCGGCGGTGCTCCTCTCCGGTCGGGCGAGCACCATGGCGCTCTGGAAGCCGCCGAAGCCGCTGCCGACGCTCAGCACCACGTCGGTCCGCTTCTCGCGGGCGGTGAGCGGGATGTAGTCGAGGTCGAGTTCCGGGTCGGGCTCGTGGAGGTTGGCGGTGGGCGGCAGTACGCCGTGCTCCATCGCGAGGGCGCACGCGGCGATCTCCAGGGAGCCGATCGCGCCGAGCGAGTGCCCGATCATCGACTTGATGGAGCTGACCGGGGTCCGGTACGCGTGCTCGCCGAGGCTTCGCTTGAACGCGCCGGTCTCGTGACGGTCGTTCATCTTGGTGCCGGAGCCGTGGGCGTTGATGTAGTCGATCGTGCCGGGGGCGAGGCGGGCCTCGTCCAGGGCCGCGTCGATCGCCTCGGCCATCTCGCGGCCGTCGGGCTTGAGCCCGGTCATGTGGAAGGCGTTGCAGCGGGAGGCGAACCCGGCGATCTCGGCGTAGATGTGCGCGCCGCGGCGCCGGGCGGACTCCAGCTCCTCCAGGACCAGGACGGCCGCGCCCTCCCCGAGGACCAGGCCGCTGCGGGTCCGGTCGAAGGGGCGGCAGGCGCTCTCCGGGGTGTCGTTGCGCGGGGTGGTGGCGTGGATGGCGTCGAAGCAGGCCGAGGTGATCGGTGAGATCGGTGCCTCGGTGGCGCCGGCGATCATCACGTCGGCGGTGCCCTCGCGGATCAGGTCCACGGCGTGGCCGAGGGAGTCGAGGCCGGAGGTGCAGCCGGTGGAGACCACCGCGGCGGGGCCCTCGGCTCCTGCCGCCCGGCCCACCTCGGCGGCCATCGAGCTGGGCACGAAGTGCCGGTAGAGCTCGGGGACCGCGTAGGTGTGGTCGACGTTCCAGAGGCGTCCGCCGTTGCTGACGACCGCGTACTCGCGCTCCAGGCTCGTGGTGCAGCCGACCGCGCTGCCCAGCGAGGTGCCGATGCGGCCCGGGTCGAGGGCGGCGACGTCGAGGCCGCTGTCGGCGAGGGCCTCCCGGGTGGAGACCACGGCGAACTGGGCGGCCCGGTCCAGGCGCCGGATCTCGTGCGGCGTCAGGCCCGCGGCGGCCGGGTCGAAGTCGCACTCGGCGGCGACCCGGGACCGGAAGGGCGAGGGGTCGTAGAAGCTGATCGTGCGGGTGGCGGTGCGGCCCGCGGTGAGCAGGTCCCAGTACTCCTTGACACCGACCCCTCCGGGGGCCACGACTCCAAGGCCGGTGATGGCGACTCGGCGCATGGCCTACCTGACCTTCGACGGGGCCGGGTGCCGCGAGGTGCACCAGCCGGATGGCACTGTGGGGGTCACTGTCGATCCCTTCGTCCGTGTCACTCCTGGTCACTCCATTCGGTGCGGCGGCCGGGGCGGTTCAGGGTCGGATCCTCCGCGCCCCGGCCGGCCGGACCGGTCGGCCGCCCGCTCGTGGCGTGCCGCCGTATCCGGTTCCGCCATGGAACGTCCGAGCCCTCGACCGGCGCTCGCGCGGCCGTGGACCTGAGACGGGACGCGGCGTCGGGCGGGCGGGTGCGGGGGGCATGTGGGCCTCAGGGGGACGTCACGTGGGCGTCAGGTGGGCGGGTTGCCGTGCTTGCGGGCGGGCACCTCGGCGCGCTTGGTGCGCAGCACGGCCAGCGACTCGCACAGCACGCGGCGGGTGTCCGCGGGGTCGATGACGTCGTCCACCAGGCCGCGTTCGGCCGCGTGGTACGGGTGCATCAGCTCCGTCCGGTACTCCTTGATGCGCTGGGCGCGTACGGCCTCGGGGTCGTCGGCGGCGGCGATCTCGCGCCGGAAGATGACGTTCGCCGCGCCCTCGGCGCCCATCACGGCGATCTCGTTGGTGGGCCAGGCGAAGGACAGGTCGGCGCCGATGGAGCGGGAGTCCATGACGATGTACGCGCCGCCGTACGCCTTGCGCAGCACGAGGGAGACGCGCGGGACGGTGGCGTTGCAGTATGCGTACAGCAGCTTGGCGCCGTGCCGGATGATGCCGTCGTGCTCCTGGTCGACGCCGGGCAGGAAGCCGGGGACGTCGACGAGGGTGACCAGCGGGATGTTGAAGGCGTCGCAGGTGGAGACGTGCCGGGCGGCCTTCTCGGAGGCGTGGATGTCGAGCACGCCGGCGAGGACCGCGGGCTGGTTGGCGACGATGCCGACGGTGTGGCCGTCGAGCCGGGCGAAGGCGCAGACCACATTGGGCGCCCAGTCCTCGTGGATCTCGAAGACCTCGCCGTCGTCGACGATCTCCTCGATGACGGCGCGGATGTCGTACGAGCGTCCGGGCTCGGCGGGGACCAGCTGGAGCAGGGCGTCGGTGCGGCGGTCCGGGGGGTCGTCGGTCGGGGCGGCCGGGGGCATCTCGCGGTTGTTGGACGGCAGGAGGGAGAGCAGGTACCGCACGTCCTCCAGGCACTCCTCCTCGTCGTCGTGGGCGACGTGGCAGACGCCGGAGGTGGTGGCGTGGACGTCGGCGCCGCCGAGGCCGTCGTGGGTGATGCGTTCGCCGGTGACCGCGTGGACGACGTCGGGGCCGGTGATGAACATCTGCGCGGTGTCGCGGACCATGAACACGTAGTCGGTGAGGGCCGGTGAGTAGGCCGCGCCGCCGGCGCAGGGGCCGAGCATCACGCTGATCTGCGGGATCACACCGGAGGCGGCCACGTTGCGGCGGAAGATGCCGCCGTAGCCGGCGAGTGCGGTGACACCCTCCTGGATGCGGGCGCCCGCGCCGTCGTTGAGACTGACCAGGGGGGCGCCGGCCGACTCGGCGAGGTCCATCACCTTGTGCACCTTGGCCGCGTGGGCCTCGCCGAGGGCGCCCGCGAAGACGCGGAAGTCGTGGGCGTAGGCGAACACCGTCCGGCCGTGGACCAGGCCCCAGCCGATGACGACGCCGTCGCCGTGCGGCTTGCGGTCCTCGAGGCCGAAGCCGGTGGCGCGGTGCCGGCGCAGCGGTTCGATCTCGGTGAACGTGCCCTCGTCGAAGAGGAGGCTCAGGCGCTCGTGCGCGGTGAGTTTGTTCTTCTCGTGCTGACGCCGGGTGGCGGCGGGATCGGGCCCGCGCCCCACCTCCTCCTTCAGCCGCCGCAACTCCTCGGTGGCCCGCCGCAGATCGGGACCGGGGGCTGCGGGGACTTCGCTGCGGGGTTCGGCGGCGGGGGGCGGGGCGGCGGCCGGCTCGGTGGCGGACGGCGTCGGGGCGAGGGCGGCAGGGCTCTCGGTGGCCGTCCGTGTCGCGGGCCGGGGTTCGGCAGCGGACTCGGTGGCCGTCCGTGTCGCGGGCCGGGGTTCGGCAGCGGACTCGGTGGCCGTCCGTGTCGCGGGCCGGGGTTCGGGGGTGACCGTCAGGTCGTCGAGGATCGTCATCGGCCGAACGTAGGAACGCGGCCTCGAGACCGGCTGGACCCTGGTGGGCCGGGAGGGCGAGCCGGGGCGGTCAGCGCAGGGCTTGGGGCTCGTGGGGGGCGGTCAGGTCCAGGTCCGGGTCGGCGTTGAGGACACCCTGGTGGAGGCGCTGGAGGCGGGGGGACGGTTCGAGGCCGAGTTCCTCGATGAGGGTGGTGCGCAGCCGCTGGTACGCCTCCAGGGCGCGCCATGCGCTGCCGGAGCGGTGCAGGGCCGTCATCAGCTGGGCGCAGAAGTTCTCGTGCATCGGGTGCTTGGCGACCAGGACCCGCAGTTCGGGCACGATCTCGGCGTGCCGGCCCAGTTGCAGGTCGGCGCCGATGCGCCGCTCCAGCGTGGCCATCCGGTCCTCCTCCAGCCGCAGCACCTCCAGTTCCAGCACCGAGCCGACCCGTACGTCCACCAGGGCGGGCCCGCGCCACATGCCGAGGGCGCGGCCGAGGAGGTCGGACGCGGCGCGGTGGTCGCCGGCCTCGTGGGCGGCCCGCCCGGCCGCGGCGACGCGGTCGAACTCCTGCACGTCGACCTGCCCGGGTCCGATCTGGAGCAGATAGCCGCCGTGCTGGGTGACCAGGACGTCCTTGGCCTGCTGGAGGGGGTCGCCGTCGAGCGCCGCGGCGATGTTGCGCCGGAGCTGGAGGATGTACGTCTGGAGGGTCGTCGCGGCGCTGCGCGGGATGTCCTCGCCCCAGATCTCCTCCATCAGCGTGGGTACGGTCACGACCCGGTCGGCCTGCAGCGCGAGCAGAGCGAGGATCTGGCGCGGCTTCGCCGCCGTGGGCACGACGGAGACGCCGTGCTTCCGGGCGGTGAGCGGGCCCAGCACTTGGATGTCCATGGTGTTCGCTCCCTTTCCCACGTTCCCCGTCCCAGGTCCGCCGGACGGCGGGCCTGCGCATGGACCGAGCCTGGCACCGGGAGTGCTCCGCGCCCCAGTGAAGGGGTCATGAAGGCGGACGTGAAAATGTCATGGTTCGTTGATGAGGCCAGCACTGTGCGTCTTCACACGAGCCACGCAGAATCCTCTCCACGGACCGCCGGACGCCACTCGGCGACCGACTCAGGAGGGGAACACCATGATCGTCTCGACCGTGATGAGTACTGGCACGACCCCGAACGTCTCGACCCCGAACGTCTCCGCGCAGGACCACCGCTTCGCCCTGCTGACCGCCCGCGCCGGCCTGGAGCCGGAGCTGGCCCAGCGCTACCTGAACGATCCCGCCTCGGTACTGGCCGAGTTCGGGCTGCCCGCGGCCGAGACGGTGTACCTGGCCGGTGAGCCGGCCGGTGCGGCGCAGGCCGTGGTCCGCGAGGACCTCGACACCGTGGACGCCGCGGTGACGCGCGGCTGCTACTCCAACTTCACTCACATCCCCGGCATTCCGGCCGCCGCGGCCGACGTGCGGTGACGGTGGCGGAATCGACGCCGGCCGGTCTTCCCGTCGGGTTCAAGCGGCACCTGCGGGTGGAGACGGTGGCCGGTGAGGCCGTGTACCTGCTGTCGGAGCGCGGCACCACCGTCCTGCAGGGCGATCACATCCAGGCCCTCGCACCGCTGCTGGACGGCACCCGCACGCTGGACAGGCTGCTGGCGGAGGCGCTGCCGGCGTTGCCCGCGGCGGAGGCGGGCCGGGTGATCGCCGAGCTGGCCCGGGCGGATCTGATCGGCTACCGCGACCCGGAGGCGGACGCGGCGGCGGAGGCGTACTGGGAGCTCGCCGGGGTCGGCGGCCCCGGGGTGCAGTCCGCGCTGCGCGCCGCCCCGGTGGACGTGGTCCCGCTCGGCCGGACGGACGGTGAGGCGGCCCGGGCGGAGTGCCGGGCCGCCGGCCTGACCCTGGCCGGGCCGGGGGCACCCGCCGCGTTCTCGCTGGTGCTGTGCGACGACTACCTGGACCCGGAGCTGGCCCGGCTGGACGAGGCGCACCGGGCGGCCGGGCGGCCGTGGCTGCTGGCCCGGCCGGGGGGCGCCGCCGTGTGGGTGGGGCCGGTGTTCGGCCCGGACGGCGCGTGCTGGTCGTGCCTGGCCCACCGGCTGCGCGGCCACCGCTCGTCGCAGGCGCCGGTGCGCTGCGCGCTCGGCCTGGTGGGTCCGCTGAAGCTGCCCGAGGCATCGCTGGTGGCCGGGCGGATGCTGGGCCTGCACACCACGGTGCTGGAGGCCCTGAAGTGGCTGGCCGGGGTGCGGTATTCGGGTCAGGACGCGGTGTGCACGCTGGACACGCGGACGCTGTCCACCCGGCACCACCCCGTGACCCGACGGCCGCAGTGCCCGCGGTGCGGGGACCCGGGTCTGGTCGGCGCGCTGGTGCGGGCGCCGTACACGCCGGTGTCCCGGCCGAAGGCGGAGGGTGCGGGGAGCAATCACCGGTCGATGACCCCCGGCGCCGTACTGGCCCGCTACCGGCATCTGATCGACCCGGTCACGGGCATCGTGGCGGAGGTCCGGCGGGCCGAGGGGACGCCGGACGGGCTCAACCGCTTCGTGTCCGGCCGCAATCTGGCGCTGCGGAGCAGTTCGCTGAACGGGCTGCGGGGCCACAGCGGCGGCAAGGGGGTCACCGCGGAGGAGGCCGAGGCCGGGGCGCTGTGCGAGGCGGTGGAACGTTACTGCGGTACGCGCCAGGGGGACGAGCCCGTCGTCCGGGACACCCTGAACGGGCTCGGTCCGGCCGCGCTGCACCCCAACGACTGCCAGCTCTTCGCCGACCGGCAGTTCGACGACCGGGAGGCGTGGAACGCCCGGCACCAGGAGATGCAGTGGGTGCCCCCGCGGTTCGACCCGGACGCGCCCACCGAGTGGACGCCGGTCTGGTCGCTGACGGCTGGCATGCACCGCATGCTGCCCACCTCCATGCTGTACTTCGGCCCGGGCCCGGACGGGGTGAGCCGCGCGCCATGGGCGGACTCCAACGGCAACGCGGCGGGCAGCAGCACCGAGGACGCGGTGGTCCAGGGCTTCCTGGAGCTCGTGGAGCGGGACGCGGTGGCGCTGTGGTGGTACAACCGGCTGCGCCGGCCGGCCGTGGACCTGGACGCCTTCGACGAGCCGTGGCTGGCCCGGACACGAGCCGCGTACGCGCGGGCGGGGCGCCGGGTGTGGGTGCTGGACCTGACGACGGACTTCGGCATCCCGGTGATGGCGGCGGTGTCCCGCCGCGAGCAAGGGGCGGCGCAGGGCATCTCGTTCGGCTTCGGCGCCCACTTCGACCCGCGGCTCGCGCTGCGCCGGGCGCTCACCGAGATGTGCCAACTGCTGCCGCCACGGGGCTATTTCGATGGGGAGACGGCACAGACGCGGCTCGGGTGTCCCGAGCTGAACCGGTGGTGGTCCACCGCGACCACGGAGCAACTGCCCTACCTGACGCCGGATTCCGGCCAGACGGCTTACGTGCCGGGTGTGTACGGCTATGTGCCGCGGGCCGATCTGCGGGCGGACGTGGAGGCCGCGGAGGGTGCGGTTCAGGCCCGGGGCATGGAGTTGCTGGTGCTCCAGCAGACCCGTCCCGACGTGGGACTCCCCGTGGTCAAGGTGATCGTCCCCGGTCTGCGGCACTTCTGGGCGCGCTATGCCCCCGGCCGGCTGTTCGACGTACCGGTGCGGCTGGGCTGGCGCGAGAAGCCGCTGGAGTACGGCGCAATCAACCCGGTTCCACTGTTCGTCTGAAGCACGCCTATTGATCAGGTTGAGTAGCCTTTACCAAATGCTGGTCATTAGCATGCGGTTCTGCAACAGTCCCTGCCGAGGAGGCTGCGATGCCGAACCGTTTCCGTCGTGCCCCCGTTGACAGACCGTCAGGCACCGGTCGCGACGAGGACACCAGCACGTACGGTTCGACACCGGAATCCGGCCATCCTCTTCGGGGGACGGCCGGCCGGCCCGCCTCCTCCCCCGAGCTCCCCGCGCCCCGGCTGGCACGTGCCATCACGGTGGTCGCCCTGTGCTGCTACGCCAGCGTCACCGTCCTCAACGTCTTACGCGCCGAACACCCGGGCCCCGTACGGCTCGTGATCTGCCTCGTCCTCGTCCTGCTGGTGTTCGGCGTGCAGTTCGTGGTCTCCGCGCCGCGGGCCCGCACCTGGAGCCTGCGGCGCAAGCTCTCGGTGCTCGGCTTCCAGGTCGCCCTCACCTACCTGCCCATCACCTCCTTCGGCCTGTCCTGGGGCAGCATGGAGGGCCCGCTCGCCGCGACCGTGCTGCTGAGCCTCCCGGCCCGCGTCGCCTGGCCGCTGTACGGGGTGGTCGTCGTCAGCATCCCGGCGTACGCGGCGGCCATCGGGGTGCCGCTCGTGGAGGTGGGCTACTTCCTCATCGCGGGCATGCTCGCCGGACTCGTCATCTACGGGCTCAGCCGGCTCACCGACCTGGTGCACGAGCTCCACGCGACCCGCGACGAGCTCGCGCGCATGGCGGTCGGCCAGGAACGCCTGCGCTTCGCCCGCGATCTGCACGACCTCCTCGGCTACAGCCTGTCCGCGGTGACGCTCAAGGGGGAGCTGATCCACCGCCTGATCACGGTCCGCCCCGAGCAGGCCCGCGAGGAGACCACCGAACTGCTCAAGGTCGCCCGCCAGGCCCTGGCGGACGTGCGCCTGGTGTCCCGCGGCTACCGCGACATGTCCCTGCGGGACGAGGCGGCCTCGGCCGCGTCGATCCTGGCGTCCGCGGACATCCGGGCCCAGGTGGACATCGACTGCGGGCCTCTGCACCCGGTCGCGGACACCGCGCTCGCGACGGCCCTGCGCGAGGGCGTCACCAACATCCTGCGCCACAGCAAGGTCGAGAGCTGCACGATAAGGGCCGTACGGCAGGACGAGATGGTCCTGCTGACCCTGGTGAACGACGGCGCGCACACCTCCGGGAAGGGGTCCGGGGGGCCCTCGGGCAGCGGGCTCGGCAATCTGCGCGAGCGGTTCACCGCGATCGGCGGCAGGCTGACCGCGGGGATGCGCGACGACGGCCGCTTCCATCTGGAGGCCCTGGCCCCGGCCACACCGCCGGTCGCCGCCGGGCCGCCGGACGCGGACGGCGGGCGGCAGGGGGGCGGTGTCGCCCTGCTGACCTGACCCGCGACGACGGCCCCTGCGACCACAGCGGCCGGACATCGGGCACGATCATGACCACCGCGACCAGGACCACCACGACCAGGACCACCACGACCACCACACCCACGACCGCGGCACCGACGACCACGGCCCGCGGCCCTCACGACCACGACCACGACCACCCGCCACGACTACGACCACGAACCACGAGGACATCGACCGACGGGGGAACCGATGCTGTCCTTGAAGATCCTGCTCGCCGAGGACATGCACATGATCCGCGGCGCGCTGGTCGCGCTGCTCGAACTCGAACCGGACCTGGAGGTGGTGGCGTCCGTCGACCGGGGCGACACCATACTCAAGGCCGCCCTGGAGACCCGCCCCGACGTGGCGATCATCGACATCGACCTGCCGGGCACGGACGGGCTCACCGCGGCGGCCGAACTCCACGAGCAGCTGCCCACCTGCCGGACGCTGATCCTGACCAACCTCGGCCGTCCCGGCACACTGCGCCGGGCGCTCAGCGCGCATGTCGCCGGATTCCTGCTGAAGGACTCCCCGCCGGACCAGCTCGCCCAGGCGGTGCGGGCGGTGGCCGCGGGACGCCGGGTCGTCGACCCGCAACTGGCCCTCACCGCCTGGGACTCCGTGGACAACCCGCTCTCGCCCAGAGAGCTCGAGGTGCTACGCCTCGCCGCCCAGGGGGCGGACACCGCCGAGATCGCGGGCTGCCTCTACCTGTCCAAGGGCACCGTCCGCAACTACCTCACCGCGATCGTCAGCAAGCTCGGCGCCCGCAACCGGATCGACGCGGTCCGGATCGCCGAGGAGGCCGGCTGGATCCCGTGACGCGGCGGGCAGGCCGCCGAACAGCGTGTCGAGCAGCCCCTCGTCCAGGGCCGTGCCGACCGACACGTCGGCCGTCTCGCCGAACCCGTGGTCGTGCACCGCGACGCTCACCACGTACCGCTCCCCCGCCCGGAACGTCGCGAACGTCCACTCGGGGCCGCCCGCGGCCGACCCGTCCGGGCGCACCAGCCGGGCCTCGGGCGCCCGCAGGTCGAAGCCGAACTCGGTGAAACGGAAGCGCAGTCCCTGCCCGAGGGCCTTGCTGTACGCCTCCTTGAGGGTCCACAGCCGCACCAGGCTGCCGTTGCGCGCCGACGGCCCGCCGGCGTCCAGCCGCCGCTTCTCCCACGGCGTGCACGCGTGGACCTCCGAGCCGGTGCCCGCGAGGCGCCGGTCGGCGCGCTCGACGTCGACCCCGATCCGGCCGAGGCGGGTCACGCCGACGACGAGCATGTCCTCGGTGTGGCTGAGGCTGACGTCGATCTGGTCGCAGCCGCGCACATAGGGCCGCCCGCCCGGCTGGTGGGCCAGATCCACCAGATGGGGCTCGGTCTGCAGGGCGGCCGCGGCGGCACAGCGCAGCAGCAGCCGTGAGGCGACGAACCGCTCGCGCATGCGCGGCTGCGTCAGGCTCTCGTAGCGCCGCCAGTCACGGCCGAGGATCCGGCGGGCGCCGTCCATCGCCTCCGGGCCCGGGTGCCAGTCGACGGCGCTTGCGTACACGACGACGCTGCCGGCCTCGGCCAGCAGCTCCCGCAGCGGCTCCCACGGACCGTCCGTCCCGTGGACGGTGAGCGGGTGCGGGATGCGCACGGGCACTCAGGCACCCGCCAGTCCGGCCGCGAGCGGACCGGCGTCCAGGGCGGAGATCACCCCGGCCAGATCGACCGCGTCGCTCCGGGGACCCTCGCAGACGGGGACGCAGGCCGGGCCGCCCATGCGGCGCAGATAGGGGCTGAGGACGACCCGGGGGCCGATCTCGACGACGTGGGTGGGTGCCTGCTGAGCCAGCATGGCGCGGGCCGCGTCGGCGAACCGCACCGGCGAGGTGAGCTGTTCGGCCCAGTACGGGGCGTAGAGGGGTTCGGTGGCCAGACGGCCGTACACCGTCGAGTAGAAGGGCAGCCGGGCGATCCCGCCGCGCAGGCGCCGTGCGGCCGCGGTGAACCGGTCCACCACCGGCTCCATCAGCGGCGAGTGGAAGGCGTGCGAGACGGCGAGACGGCGGCAGCGCACGCCACGGGAGGCGAGGCGGGCCTCGATGCGTTCCAGACCGGCGATCTCCCCGGACAGCACGGTGGACTTGGCCGCGTTCAGGGCGCCGATGCCCACGCGGGGCTCGCCCGCGACGAGTTCGGCGGCCTCGTGCCGGGTGATGCAGGCGGCCGTCATCCCGCCGCCGTACGGCAGCTGCTGCATCAGCGCCCCGCGCAGCGCCACCAGCCGGGCGGCGTCGGTCAGACCGAGGGCGCCCGCGACGGTGGCCGCGGCGAACTCCCCGATGCCGTGGCCGAGGACCGCGGCGGGCACCACCCCGGCGTCCTGGAGGGTGCGGGCGAGGGCGTAGCCGACGGCGAAGAGGGCGGGCTGGGTGCAGGACGCGAGGTGGATGCGCGGGTCCTTGTCGAGGATCAGGTCGACGACGGACAGTCCCGTGTACGGCAGCAGTGCCTCGGCCGCGTCGTGCAGGTGACGGCGGTAGCCGGTCGAGTTCAGGTAGAGGCCGGTGGTCATCCCCGGGTGCTGGCAGCCCTGGCCGGTGAAGACGAAGACGGGCCGGACCCGGTGGCCTGCGCCGCGCCGGCTGTCGCGGGAGGCGAGGTACCGGGCGAACTCACGCACGGTCGGATGGGCCCAGATGTCGTCGGGCTCGACCAGCGGGCCGAACTCCGCCTCGATGTCGCCGTAGAGGCACAGCGCGACGACCGAGTCCAGGCCGTACTCGCTCAGCGGGACCGTCTCCTCGACCGGCCGGCCGAGGTAGTGGGCGAGCCGCTCCAGCAGCCACTCGCGGTGGGCCGCTCGGGGGTGACCGGGCTCCGGGACGGACATGGGTGCTCCTTCGGGGCGAGGGTGAGTGGTCGCTGCACCGGCGGCGACGGACCGGCGGCCTCCCCCGGGACCGGGCCGGCCCGCCGCCGGGGCGCCGCCTCAGGCCAGCGGGGAACCGTAGAGGTCGTAGCTGCGGCGGCCGCGCAGCCGGGCGAGCGCCTCGTCGAGGACGCGCCGCTCCGCCGCGACCGGCCGGTCCGGCAGGGGCAGACCGAGCCGCCGGCACAGCCGGTACAGCGCGGCCGACGGCCAGGCGGGGTCCGCGAGGAACGGGTCGCCGTCGGCGGCGGACCGCTGCTCGCGCCACACCCCCAGGCAGGCCGCCGCCGCCAGCACCAGCGTGTAGCGGTCGGCGAGGGCCAGGCTGTGCGGGCTCGACAGCGCCGTGCGGTCGTTCTGCGGGACCTCCGCGAACGCCTTGCGCAGCCGGCCGAGTTCGGCGGTGAGGGTGCGGGCGAGGAAGCGCAGGGTTCCGTTGTCCGCGCCTCCGGCGACCGGTGTCTCCTCGAGCAGGTCGCTGCCGGCCACCAGGGTCGCGGCCAGCCGGTCGCCGTCGCCGAGGATCGCGGGCGCGGACAGGTCCAGCGGCGGCAGGTCCTCGTGCAACCGGAACAGGCCCGGCGGCGCCTCCGGGTCCATGAACCAGGTGTGCCGGGCGAAGAACGGCAGCTGCGGCAGGATGCTGACCTGGCGGCCCGCGCTGCCCGCGTGGCCCAGCGAGGTCACCGGCAGGTCCCTCAGCTGCTTCTGGAACACCCCGTACGCGCCCTCCTTGGCGAAGGTCAGCTCGCCCAGCACGGCGGACATCTCGTCCATGCTCTCGGCGACCAGCTTGGGCGCGAGATAGGCGGCGGCGGCCGCGTAGGCGCTGAGCTGCTTGGGCAGCAGGTGCAGCGCCCGGGTGCTCACCAGGGCGAGGCAGTCGATGAGCAGCAGGTCGAGGAAGGCCCCGGTGAGCACGTCCCGGACGTGCTGGACGTCGAGCGAGGAGCGTCCGTCGGCGCGGCGCCGGGCGGCGAACGCCGCGACCGTGCGCAGGGCCGTGTCCGCCCCGGCCAGCACGATCGACGGGATCACCCCGCGGATCACCAGGGAGGAGCGCAGGGACAGTTCGTAGCCGTCGCCGATCCGGCCGAGGACCGCGCTCGCCGGGACCGGGCAGTCGGTGATCCGCAGCCCGCCGAACTCGGTGCTGCGCATCCCGGTGGTGGCCCGGCGGCCCAGGTCCTCGACGCTGCCCGGCGGCAGCTCCTCCCGGTCGAGCAGCAGGACGGTGTGGCTGCGGCCGCCGCCCCTGGTCCCCGTCCGGGCGAAGACGACCAGGCCGCGGGCGCGGGAGGCGTTGGCGATGCCCGTCTTGCTGCCGCTGACCACGAGCGAGCCGTCGGGCCGCACGGTCGCGGTGAACTCGTCGCGGACGAAGTCGTTGCCGTGCGCGACCCCGTGCCGGGCGACCGCGATGCGGTGGCCGTCGAGGAGCAGCCGGGCCACCTTGGCGCGCTGTGCGTCGGTGCCGGCGGTCCACACCGGGGTCGCGGCGAAGAAGCAGTTCAGGCCGTAGGCGAAGCCGAGGGAGGCGTCGCGCCGGAAGACCGGGCGCAGCAGCCGCCCGAGGACGTCCATGCGGCGCAGCCTGCCGCCGAGCGGCGCGGGGACGAACTCGGCGTTGAGCCCGTAGGCGTCGAGGACGCGTTCGGCCGCGGGCAGGGTCTCGCCCGCCGCGTCGGCCTCCAGCAGGGCTCTGCCGCCGAGGGGGTTGGTGTCGTCGTCGAGGGGGCCGAAGGAACGCTCCAGGGCGTCGATGCGGTGCTGTGCCGCGTCCTCGCACCCCTCGCGCACCGGCCCGTTCACCGTGCTCATGCCGCCGTTCCCGCCGTCAGCGGCTCGATGCCCGGGTCGAGCCGGGCGTGCAGGGGGGTGAGTTCCCCGCGCAGGAACATCCGGCGCATCGCCGCGCGTTCGACCTTGCCGCTCGCGGTACGGCGGACGGTGCCCGAGCGGACCAGCAGGATGCCGCCCGTGCGGATCTCGTACTCCTCGCCGATCCTGGTCTCCACCGCCCCCGCGAGGGCGTCCGGATCGATGTCGTAGTGGCCCCGGTCGCGCAGCTCCTGCACGACGACGACCCGTTCACGCCCCTCGGTGTCCGGCACGGAGAAGACGGTCGCGGCGCCGAACAGCGGGTCGATCTGCTGGACGGTGCGCTCCAGGTCCTGCGGATACAGGTTGCGGCCCGCGATCACGATCATGTCCTTGATGCGGCCGGTGACGTGGAGGAGCCCGTCCCGGACGGTGCCGAGGTCGCCGGTGCGCAGATGGCCGCCGAGGCCGCCGAGCCGGGCGTCGAAGGTCTCGGACGTCTCGGCGGGGCGGCGCCAGTAGCCGGGGGCGACGCCGGCGCCGCGCACCCAGATCTCCCCGATGCGGCCGTCGGGCAGTTCGGTGCCGGTGTCCGGGTCGACGATCCGTATCTCGGTGCCGGCGGCCGGCGGTCCGCAGGCCACGAGCGGGCGGTGCGGGGCGTCGCCGGGGGCGTCCAGGAGCCGGTGCGCCTCCAGCGCGGCAGGGTCGGCGGGGCGGGGCCGTACGGGTGCCGGTTCCGCGGCGCCGGAGACCAGGAGGGTGGCTTCGGCGAGCCCGTAGCAGGGGGTGAGCGCCTCGGGGCGCAGCCCGGCGGCGGCGAAGCGCTCGGCGAAGGCGCGCAGGGTCTCGGCGCGCACCGGTTCGCCGCCGTTGACGGCGACGCGCCAGCCGGACAGGTCCAGTCCCGCGAGCTGGAGGTCGGTGACCCGGCGCAGGCACAGGTCGTAGGCGAAGTCCGGGCCGCCGCTGACGGTGAGCCGGTAGCGGGACACCGTCCGAAGCCAGTGCGCCGGCTTCTTCACGAAGGCCGCCGGCGACAGCAGGACGGCGGTGGTGCCGAGCCACAGCGGGTGCAGCAACTGTCCCACCAGGCCCATGTCGTGGTGGAACGGCAGCCAGCCGCCGATCCGGGACTCCGCTCCGGTGCCGAGGGCCCGCCGGATGGCCTCCTGGTTGGCCACGAGGTTCCCGTGGGTGATCATCACTCCGCGTGGCTCGCGGGTGGAGCCGGAGGTGTACTGGAGGTAGGCGACGTCCTGCGGGGCCGCGCGGTACGGCTCGGCGTCCGCGGCGGGCGTGGCCTCCTCCTGCCCGGGGTGCGGCAGGTCGGCCGGGGCGCAGACGACGTCGCCGAAGCCGGTGCGGGCCAGCAGCTGCGACACGTCGGGCGCGTCGCGCGCCTCGGTGAGGACGCAGCTCGCGGCGGCGTCCTTGACGATCCCGGCGATCCGCTCGTCGTGGTGGCCGCGCCCGCCGGGCGGCGCCACCGGAACGGCGACGGCCCCGGCGTACAGGCAGGCCAGGAAGCTCGCGGCGAACAGGCGCCGGGACGACTGGAGGATCAGCACCCGGTCACCGGGCACGGTGTGCCGGCGCAGGCGGGCCGCGAGGAGGCGGGCGTGCCGGTCGAGGGCGCCGTAGCCGATCTCCTCGGGCACGAGCTGCCCCTCGCGCTCGGTCAGCAGGACGAGGGCGGTCCGCTCGGGCCGGGCGGCGGCCGTGGCGCGGAAGACGTCGGTGAACAGCCGGGGGGCGGGGGCGCTCATCGCGGGGGCGCTCATCGCCGGCCCCGCGGCGGCTGCGCCGTCCAGGAGACCGGCGCCGTGCGGCCCTCGCCCCGGACGGTCCACCCGGCGCGCGGCGCGGGCGCGGGCGTGTCCCCGGAGCGCGCCCGCATCCGCAGCCGCGCGAGCAGCACGGCCGTCACGGCAGCGAGCTCCGCCGCGTCCGGATTCTGGTGGAGCACGGTGATTGCTGTCTCTTCTGCCATGACGGCAGGGTGCGCCCACCCGCTCGAGCTGGGCTCGCGCGCCGAACGCGCGGAAGCCGGGGACGTGTCGTCCCCGGCTTCTCGCGGTGGTCATCAGTCGCGTTCGTGCGCGCGTTCGTAGGCGACGAGGCGGCTGTGCTCGACGGTGAGGTCGGCCGTCTCGCGCAGGGCGTCGAGGGACTGCTGCCAGCCCTCGCCGGAGAGGGTGCGGGCGCACGTCCCGGTGTCGCGCCACCACAGCACACCCGTGTACGACAGCGGGCGGATCGTCGAGCGGAGCAGGTCGCTGCCGCCGAAGCCGCCGGTCTCCTGGCAGCGGTCGCCCAGCAGGGCGAAGCGCTTCTCCAGCTCGGCGCACTCGCCGCGCGCCCGCGCCCGGAGGAGAACGACGCCGGCCGAGCCGACCGCGGTCGGCTCGTGCAGGATCCGCCGGACGCTGACGGCCTGGTCCGCCACGGTGTGCACCTTCGCCCCGAGCCGGCGGACCTGCTCGGTGAAGGTGTCGTCGTGCACGGTGTCCAGGAAGCCGCGCAGGCTCCGCCAGTGCCCCAGGTGCACATACACCCGGGGGTCGTCCACCAGACGGACCGTCACCAGGAAGTCGAAGCCCGCGCGCCGGCGCAGGAACTGGGAGTGCGCGCGGAACTCCCGCTCGAACTCCGCGATGTCGTCCTTGACCTCGAACCGGTTGACGACGGTCACCGGCCCGTCGAGATCACGTACGGGCACGGGCTTCCTCCGCGAATCGGCCGGCGTGGCGCAGGGTCGCCGAACTGTTGCCGCCCAGCGCCTTGCGCACCAGGTCGCGTGCCTCTTGGAGGGTGGCGTCGGAGCCGAGGGCGCTGCGCACGCCCTCCGGGTCCAGGGTGACCGTGTGCCAGGAGGTGGCCCGCACGGTGCCGTCGCCGAGCGGCTCGATCTCCCAGCGCCCGGTGTGCCCGCTCATCGCGACGGGCACCCTGAGCTGCTTGTAGACGATCTCCCGGCGGTCCACGAAGAGGACCCTGATCGAGGTGGTGTTGTGCAGGGAGCCGTCCGGGCTGCGGGTGTCCATGTCCATGTGCTGGACGCCGCCGTCCTCCTCGGTGAGGTCGAGCCGGGCGACGTGCGGCAGCCGCTGCGGCCACAGGTCGGCGCGGGCGAGGAAGGCGTAGACGTCGGCCGCGTCGCCGTGGACGATCTGCGTGTCGGAGAAGGTCATGCGCAGTTCGTCGCCACTCGCGCCGAGTTCGGCGGCCTTCTTCAGGGCGGCCAGCTCCGCGGTGCTGTTGCGGTCCACGGCACGGGCGATCAGGGCCTCGGCCTCCGGGTCGTCGCCGACGGCGCGGTAGTCGTGCAGCAGGACGACGCGGGCGGTGCCGTCGTCGCGCTCCTCGATCCGCCACTCGCCGCCCATGGCGGCGACCGGCGGGGCGGGGACGACCTGGCGGAAGACGATTCGGCGGGTGGCGGGGTCGAGGACGCGGCGCGAGGTCCACGCCCGGACCCGGCCCTCGGCCGTCGCCCAGATCCGCAGGGTCTGCTCGCCGCCGCGCTCCGGGTCGGCGTCCTGGAGGACCTCGACGTGCACGGTGGGTCCGAAGACCTGCGGCCACGCGGAGACGTCCGCGACGAGCCGGTAGACGTCCGCCGGCGGCGCGGCGACGCTGATGGAGTGTTCCGTGACCTTGGTCGCCGATGTGTCGGACAGTGCGGTCGCCACGGCGTACCTTCCCTTCGGTGCGGCCGTGTGAACGGCGGATTCAACAGTGGCAGGCATGCGCTCGAGGGCGGGTCGAGCGCGGGTGGACCGGTGCTGTTCAGCGGGGCGGCCCGGCGTGGCCGGGGGTGCCGGTGATCTCCACGACGGCGCAGCCCCAGCTGTAGCCCGCCCCGACACCGACGAGGACCAGCAGGTCGCCGGGCGTTGCCCGTCCGGTGCCGGCGAGGTGGTCGAGGCCGGCGAACTGGTCGCCCGCGCCCAGGTGTCCCACGGTGCGGCTCCACTCCCAGGTGGTGCGCCGCGGGTCGATCCCGAACGGCGTGTAGTAGATGGACTGGAGCCTGCGCCGGCCGAAGTGCGGCAGCAGCACCCACCGCGCGTCGGCCAGGTCGATGCCGGCGTCGGCGCAGGCCTGCTTGATGACGGTCTGCTGGCCTTGGTGCGCGCGGTTGACGGCGTACGACATGCCGGTGCGGCCGATGAAGGCGCGTTTGGCCTCCTCGAAGTCCACCGGCACGCGATGCGCGAACGGCGCCTTGGTGAACGGGTCGTCGCCCCGGTGCATGGGCTCGAGGCCGGGGTCGGCGAACAGGGCGAGGGAGAGCAGGCGCGCGTACCCGCCGCGCCGGGACAGCACGAGGGCGGTCGCACCGTCGGCGTACGGCGTGCCCGGGTCGGTGCGCCAGCGGTCGATGCCGGGCTCGCAGAAGCGGTCGGCGGTGGTCAGCAGGGCGTCGGGGGCGCTGTGGTGACCGGCGGTCAGGTAGGCGGTGGCGAGATCCAGGGCGGCGAGTCCGCCGTTGGACATCTGCCGGATCTCCAGGGCGGGGCAGCTGTTCCCGGTCGCCTCGCGCTGGATGTAGGAGGCGACAGGCCACAGGTCCTGGCCCTGGTGGTAGGTGTCGGCGTGCAGGATCAGCCCGACGTCCCCGGGGCCGGACCCGGCGCGGGCCAGGGCCTCGCGGGCGGCGACGGCCGCCATCTCGGCGGCCGACTCGTCGGGCGAGTACGCCACGGACTCCATGCCGGTGGCGGTGGCGATCCGCGCGGGGCAGTCGCCGGACGCCACGGCGTCCTCGACGCGGAGCCGGGACGGCAGGCGGACCGCGGTTCCACGGATCCAAGTGTCTTCGACACGCACGGACGGTGCCTTTCGTCGGGATGCTGATGCGCCGCGGGGTTCAGGCCGGTTGAGCGGTGCAGGTGCGCCGGGCCCGGTCGCGCGGTTCGCCGCGCTCCTGGAGGAACGGCCTGCGGCCGTCGGTCCGTACGTCGTCCAGCAGCACGTAGTGCACCGCGTCCAGCAGGGCCCGCCAGCTGGCGGTGACCGTGTTCTCGTCCACGCCGACGGTGCCCCAGCGCCGGTCGCCGTCACGGAACTGGGCGAGGACCCGGGCGGCGGCACCGCTGCCGGTCTCGCCGCTGAGCACCCGCACCCGGTAGTCGACCAGTTCGAGGCGGGCGAGCTGCGGGAAGTACGGGTCGAGCGCCCGGTGCAGCGCGGTGTCGAGGGCGTTGACGGGCCCGTTGCCGCGGCCCGTCGCGGCGAGCGGGACACCGTCGACGTTCAGCCGTACGCCGGCCTCGGTGCGCACCTCGCCGTCCGGGCGGCGGACGACGGACACCTGCCAGGAGTCGACCTCGAAGGGCGGCGCCGGCGTGCTGCCCGCCAGTTCCTCGCGCAGCAGCAGTTCGAAGGAGGCGTCGGCGCTCTCGAAGCTGTAGCCCCGGCTCTCCAGCTCCTTCACCCGGGCGGCGGCCCGAGCGCTCTGCGCGGACCCGGCGTCCACCGTGTAGCCCAGCTCGCGTGCCTTCAGCTCGATGGAGGAGCGGCCGCCCACGTCGGAGACGAGGGTGCGCATGGTGTTGCCGACCCGCTCGGGGTCGATGTGCTGGTACAGGTCCGGGTCGATGCGCAGCGCGGAGGCGTGCAACCCGGCCTTGTGGGTGAACGCGGAGACGCCGACGTAGGGCGCGGACGGGTCGGAGGGGACGCCGGTCAGCTCGGTGATCGTGCGGGCCGTCGCGGCGAGCGAGCCGAGCAGGGCGGGGTCGGCGACCTCGCGGCCCCGCTTGAGGGCGAGGTTGCCGAGGACGGTGAAGAGGTTGGCGTTGCCGCACCGCTCGCCGTACCCGTGCGCGGTGCCCTGCACGTGGACCGCCCCGGCGTCGACGGCGGCCATCGTGTTGGCGACGGCGCAGCCGGTGTCGTCGTGGCAGTGGATGCCGACCGACGCGCCGGTCGCGGCGATCGTGTCGGCGACGACCGTGCCGATCTCGTCGGGCAGGCAGCCGCCGTTGGTGTCGCACAGCACGATCGTCTCGGCCCCGGCCTCGGCGGCGATCCGCACGGCTTCGAGGGCGTACTCGCGGTTGAGGCGGTAGCCGTCGAAGTAGTGCTCGGCGTCGAGGAACACCCGGCGGCCCGCGCTCACCAGATGGCGCACCGTGCTGCCGATCATCGCGAGGTTCTCGGCGAGGGTGGTACGCAGGGCGTGGTGCACGTGCCCGGTGTGGCTCTTGGCGACGAGCGTCACCACCGGCGTCTCGGCCGCGAGCAGCGCCCGCACCTGCGGGTCGCCGGAGACGGCCGCGCCGGGCCTGCGGGTGGCGCCGAAGGCGACCAGCTCGGCGTGCTCGAGGTCGAGCTCGGTCCGGGCGCGGCGGAAGAACTCCGTGTCCCGGGGCACGGCGCCGGGCCAGCCGCCCTCGATGTAGCCCACCCCGAGGGCGTCCAGGTGGCGGGCGACGGCCAGTTTGTCGTCGACCGTCAGGACCATGCCCTCCTGCTGGCTGCCGTCGCGCAGGGTCGTGTCGTAGAGCTGGAAACTCCGCTCGCTCATCTGCCGCCCTCCCTCTGTGTCAGCGGTGGCCGGCGGGCCCCCGCCGCCGCGGCTCGAACGGTCCAGCGACCACCCTGAGCACAGGTGGAGACGCACTGGAGCGCCCGGAGCCGCGCCGGGGCCCGCCGGTCCACCCGGATTCGAGGGCGGCCCGTGATGCTGGGGTGCGTTGGGTCGCGTCCCGGTGAGGACTGGACCCGGACCACACGACCAGGAGGGCCCCATGACCACCGAAGAGATCCCCGCGAAGGCCAAGGAGGTGCGGCTCGCGCACCACCTGGACGGCGCGCTGACTCTCGAGCACTTCGAGCTGGCCGAGGTGGAGGTTCCCGAGCCCGGCGACGGCGAGGTGCTGGTGCGCTACCAGTACCTGCAGCTGGCCGCCGTGATGCAGGACCTGATGAAGCCGGACCCGAGCCTGCCGATGCCCGGCTACCAGCCGGGCGCCCCGATGTGGGGCGCCGCGGTCGGGGTCGTGGTGAAGTCGAACAGCCCCGATCTGGCCGCGGGCGACCTCGTCGAGGGCATGGACGGTTTCAAGGAGTTCTCGGCCGGACCGGCCGGCGACTACTTCAAGCTCGACCCGGATGCCTTCCCCAGCCCCGTCCACTATCTGACGCAAGGCCCGACCGCCTACCACGGCATGGTCGACATCGCGGAGGCCGGTGAGGGCGACACGGTGTTCGTCTCCGGCGCGGCCGGCGGCGTCGGCTCGCTCGCGGGCCAGATCGCCAAGTGCCGGGGCGCCAAACGGGTCATCGGGGCCGCGGGCAGCAAGGCGAAGGTCGAGTACCTGGTGAACGAGCTCGGCTACGACGCCGCGTTCGACTACCACGACGGCCCCGTCGTGGACCGGCTGCGCGAGCTGGCCCCCGACGGCATCGACGTCTTCTTCGACACGGTCGGCGGCGAACAGTTCGAGGCAGCCGTGCAGGCGGCGGCGCCGGGCGCCCGCTTCGCGCTGTGCGGCGCGCTGTCGGGCCAGGTCGGCGATGCGGAGGGGGCGTTCCCGCGCCTGGACGTGATGACCGCCATCGTCAAGCAGCTCGTCATCCGGCCGTTCGCGACGTACCACACGCCCGAGCAGATCTGGGCGTGGAACTCGCACTTCGCCCAGTGGCTGGGCGAGGGCCGGTTCGTGCTGCCGCAGACCGTCGTGGAGGGCGGCCTGGAGGCGGCGCCGCAGGCGCTGATCGACCTGCTCAGGGGCAGGTACACGGGCAACCTCGTGGTGAAGCTGTCATGAGCGGGGCCGGCCGGCACTTCGCGTTCTTCAACATCCCGGCCACCGGCCACCTCGTCCCCACGCTGGGCGTGGTCGAGGAGCTGGTCCGCCGGGGCCACCGGGTGACCTACGCGGCGACCGAGGCGTACGCGGACCTGATCGCCTCCACGGGCGCGACCGTCCTGCCGTACACCTCGTCCATCGACCCGCAGACGATCGTGCCCGCGGGGGCGGAGGACTGGCTCGCCCGGGTGCTGCTCGGCAATGTGCGCGAGGGCGCCGCGACGGCCCCGGTGTTCGAGGAGCACTTCCGCGGTGACCTGCCGGACGTGCTGGCGTACGACATCTCCGTGCAGTTCCTCGGCGGGGTGCTGACCCGCAAGTGGGACCGGCCCGGGGTGAAGTTCTACTCCGTGTCGCCGACGAACCGGAGCATCCCCCGTCAGGCCGTCGGGCCGGCGTACGACCGGATCGAGGCCGAGCTGCGGGACTTCGCCGCCGCGCACGGTGTCACGGGCGTGTCGTTCGACGAACTCGTCGACGATCCCGCGGCGTTGAACCTGGTGTCCGTGCCGCGCGCCTTCCAGTACCGGCAGGAGACCTTCGAGGAGGAGCGGTTCGCCTTCGTCGGGCCGTGTCTGCGGGAGAGCGACCTGGCGGCTGGCTGGGAGCCGCCGGCGAGCGGCCGTCCCGTGGTGCTGATCTCGCTCGGCACGAGCTTCAACGCGCAGCCGGAGTTCTTCCGGATGTGCGTGGAGGCGCTGCGGGGTCTGCCCTGGCACACGGTGCTCGTCACGGGGCCCGGCGTGGACCGGGCGGCGCTCGGGCCGCTGCCGGAGCATGTCGAGGTCCACGCGTGGCTGCCGCTCCAGGCGGTGCTCGCGCACACCAGCGTCTTCGTGTGCCACGGGGGCTGGGGGACGGTCATGCAGTCGCTGTACGCGGGGACGCCCATGGTGGTCGTGCCGCAGGTCGGCGAGACCGACCAACTGGCGCACCAGCTCGTCGACCTGAACCTGGGCCGGGTGCTCGGACGCGAGGAGGTCACCGCCGCGTTGCTGCGCGACGCGGTGACTGCGGTGGCCGGGGACGAGGCGGTCCGGGAGAGCGTCGCCGAGATGCGGGGGCATGTCCGCGCGGCGGGCGGCGCGGCGCGGGCGGCGGACGAGATGCTGGCGCACCTGCGGCGGCACGAGCGGCGTCGCGTGGCGGCGTGACGGGAGACCCGTGCGGCGTGACGGGAGACCGTACGGCGTGACGGGATGACCGTGCGGTCGCGCGAAGGGCCGGATCCCTGCGGGGTTCCGGCCCTTCGTCGTGCCGCTGCCCACCTGTTCCTCAGGCCGCCCCCGCCACGAACAGGCCCCGGCCGTTCTGGACACCCGGGACGTACGTCACCTCGAAGCCCGCCGCGTGGAACGCCGACTCGTACTGGGCCCGGGTGAACAGGGTCGCCCGGTGGGTCTCCGTGAAATGGTGGACGCCCTTCTCGCGGTCGGCGACCACGTAGTGGACCTCCATGCGGCTGGCGTCCCCGTCGCGCACCGTGTGGGAGACGCGGGCGATGCGGCGGGCGCCCGACTCCACCACGTCGGCGGCGACATGGCCCGGCAGGAACGTCTCCGGGAACCACCACGGCTCGACGGCCACCGCGCCGCCCGGAGCCAGGTGCCGGGCGAAGCAGCGCAGGGCGGCGGTCAGTTCGGCCTCCGACGTGAGGTAGCCGACCGACGCGAACAGACAGGTGACGACGGAGTAGGTGCGGCCCAGGTCGAAGTCGCGCATGTCGGCGACCGACACCGGCACCCCGGGAAGCCTGCGGCGGGCGGACTCCAGCATGGCCGCGGAGAGGTCGACGCCCTCCACCCGGTCGAAGTGGTCCCGGAAGACCTCCAGGTGGGCGCCGGTGCCGCAGGCCACGTCCAGCAGGGAGGCGGTGTCCTTCGTCCGCGTCCGGATGAGGTCGAGGACGGTCTGCGCCTCCGCCGGGAAGTCCTTCCCGCGGGCGCTGTGGGTCAGGTCGTAGATCTCCGCCGCTTCGGCGCCGTACATGAAGATCACCTCGAATGGCCGTTCGGGCACGGCGACTTGCCGCCTCGGTCAGGGTCCGGCGGCGCGGTCGACCGCCGCTCGATCGGCGCTCGGCCCGGGCGTGGCAGGCTGACCACCGGGGTCCGCGCAGGGGCGGAGCCCGTCCCGCCGCAGTCGAGGAGGAACCCCGCGCATGGCCGGCAGCAAGCAGCCCGCAGCCCCGAGCCCGTCCTGGGCCGACGTGCGCGCCCGCCGGCTGGCCCGGCACAGCCTGGACGTGCCCGCGCCCGCCGCACGGACGGCGGACGTCGTCGCGGCCATGGGCGGGGCCCACGCGCAGGTCATGTCGGCGGCCGAGCTGTCGATCGGGCTGCGGACGGCCGGGACCACCCGCGCGGACGTGCGGCGCGCCCTGTGGGAGGACCGCACCCTGGTCAAGACGTTCGGGCCGCGCGGCACCGTGCATCTGCTGCCCGCGGCCGAACTCCCGCTGTGGACCGGCGCGCTGGCCGCCGTCCCGGCCGCGGGCGGCGGGCTTCCGCAGGCGGCCCGGCTGGACGCGGCGCAGACGGACGCCGTGGTCGAGGCGGTCGCCGACGCGCTGAGGGCCGACGAGCCGCCGACCGTGGACGAGCTGAGCGACGCGGTGATCGAGCGGCTGGGCCCCTGGGCCGCCGACCCCGTGGTGCCCGGCTTCTCCGGCATGTGGCCGCGCTGGCGGCAGGCCCTGCACACGGCCGGACACCGGGGCGCGCTGTGCTTCGGACCCGACCGCGGCCGGAAGGTCACCTACACCAGCCCGGACCGCTGGCTGCCCGGCTTCACCCCCATGGACCCGGACAAGGCCCTCGCCGAGGTCGTCCGGCGCTATCTGCGGTCCTACGGGCCGGCGACCGCCCAGCACTTCGCCCAGTGGCTGAGTGCGCCACGGCGCTGGGCGGCCGGGCTGTTCGCCTCACTGGGTGACGAACTCAGGCCCGTGGAGGGCGTGTCGGGGGACGACACCGTGTGGTACGAGGCGGCCGACGAGGAGCCGTACGAGGGGGCCGCCGAGCCGGGTCGCGTCAGGCTGCTGCCCTACTTCGACGCCTACGCCGTGGGGAGCCACCCCCGGGAGCTGGTCTATCCGGGGGTCGCCGCCGAGCGGGCGCTGTCGAGGGGGCAGGCGGGCACGGTGCAGGTGCTCGCCGTCGACGGGGTGGTGGCCGGGGTGTGGCACCAGAAGCGTTCCGGGCGGAAGGTCGCGCTCACCGTGGAGGCGTTCGGGAAGCTGTCCCGGGCGCAGCTCGCCCAGGTGGAGGAGCAGGCGGCGCGGGTCGGGGAGATCCTGGAGGCGGTGCCGGTGCTGACCATGGGGCCGGTGGACACCGGCAGGCATCTCTGATCCCGTGCCCCTGCCCGGTCCAGCGGCGGTCGAGCGGTGTTCCAACGCGGCCGTGGACAGTGGCCGTATGGCCACCTACGTATGGGACTACCTGCCCGAGTACGAGACCGAGCGCGCCGACCTGCTGGACGCCGTCGACACCGTCTTCCGTTCCGGGCAGCTCGTGCTCGGCAAGAGCGTGCGCGGCTTCGAGGAGGAGTTCGCCGCCTACCACCGCCTGGCGCACTGCGTCGGCGTCGACAACGGCACCAACGCCGTGAAGCTGGGCCTCCAGGCCCTCGGTGTCGGCCCCGGCGACGAGGTGATCACCGTGTCCAACACCGCGGCACCCACCGTGCTGGCGATCGACGGGACGGGGGCCACGCCCGTGTTCGTCGACGTCCGTGAGGAGGACTTCCTCATGGACACCGCGCAGCTTCAGGCGGCGGTCACGCCGCGCACCAAGGCGATCGTGCCCGTGCACCTGTACGGGCAGTGCGTGGACATGGAGGGCGTGCGGGCCGTGGCCGAACGTCATGGGCTGCGGATCCTGGAGGACTGCGCGCAGGCGCACGGGGCCCGGCACCACGGGCGGGTCGCCGGCGCGATGTCGGACGCCGCCGCGTTCTCCTTCTACCCGACCAAGGTGCTGGGTGCCTACGGCGACGGGGGCGCAGTCGTCACGGACGACGAGGACGTCGAACGCCGGCTGCGGCGGTTGCGCTACTACGGCATGGAGGAGCGCTACTACGTCGTCGAGACCCCGGGGCACAACAGCAGGCTCGACGAGGTGCAGGCGGAGATCCTGCGGCGCAAGCTGACCCGGCTCGACGCGTATGCCGCCGCACGGCGGGCGGTCGCCCGGCGGTACGAGGAGGCGCTCGGGGATCTCGAGGAGCTGGTGCTGCCGCGTACCGGCGAGGGCAACGAGCACGTGTACTACGTGTACGTGGTGCGGCATCCGCGCCGGGACGCCGTTCTCGAGGCGTTGAAGGCGTACGGCATCCGGCTGAACATCAGCTACCCGTGGCCGGTGCACACGATGACCGGGTTCCGGCACCTGGACGTGCCGGTGGGCGCGCTGCCGGTGACGGAGCGGCTGGCCGGGGAGATCTTCTCGCTGCCGATGTATCCCTCGCTGCCGCGCGAGGTGCAGGACCGGACGATCGAGGCGTTGCGCGAGGTTCTGGCCGCGGTGTGAGAGGGCGGCCGGAAGGGGGGCCGCGGCCCCCCTTCGCCGGTCACGCGAGAGACTGCCAGTACGCCCGGACCGCGTCCTCCAGTGAGTGCCGGGGGTGCCAGCCCAGGAGGTCCGCGGCCGGTGTCGGGTCGATCCTCATCCAGTCGGCCGGTCCCGGTGCGCCGCGCTCCGTGACGCGGGCGGGGACACCGCTGACGGCGATCAGCAGACCGACCAGTTCCCGCACGGGGACCGCTTCGCCCCGGCCGATGTCCACGACCGCGCCCGTCGCCGGGACGGCCGGGTCGGTGGCCCGGACCACGGCGTCGGCGACGTCCCGCACGTCCACGTAGTCGCGGTGGGCACGCAGCGGGGACAGCTCGATGTCCGTCGCGGGCCGCGGGCGCTGTGCCATCAGCCGCGCGGCGACCTGGCCGAGCAGGCTGACGGTGGGGGTGCCCGGTCCGGCGACGTTGGCGACGCGCAGGACGAGTGCGTCGACGTCGCCTGCCGCGTGGGCGGTGAGGACGGCCCGGGTGGCGGCCAGCTTCGCGCGTCCGTACGCGCTGTCCGGGCGGGCCGGTTCGCGGGCCGTCGTGCCGGCGGGGACGGGGCCGTACTCCAGGACGGACCCCAGGTGGACGAGGCGGGGGCGGGGCGCGGCGGCGGCGAGGGCCGTGAGCAGGTGGCGGGTCGGGGTGACGATGGAGGGGACCATCTCCGCGTCCGTGCGGCCCCAGATGCTGCCCACGCAGTTGACGACGGCGTGCGGTTGCTCGGTGTCCAGCAGGCGGGTGAGCTGCGGGACGGCGTCGGCCGAGGACAGGTCGAGACGGACCGTGCGTACGCCGGGTGTGCGGTGCTCGCCGCGGGCGGCGGACAGCACGCGTCGGCCGCGGGCGGCCAGGGCGCGGCAGACTTCCCGGCCGACGAATCCGCTGCCTCCGAGGACCAGGACGGTCATGCCGCCGCCCCTGTCCACGCGGGCCGGCCGGCCGTGAGCCGCAGGCGGCGGGCGGCCGGGCCGGCGGCGGACTCGCGGGCCAGCACCGAGCCGTGGACGTCGCTCACGCGGCGGACCGCGGCGCCCGGCAGCAGGATCGAGTCGGTGATGCCGGCCGCCTCGACGACGCAGCCGGCGCCGATGGCCGTGTGCGGGCCGATGTGGCTGTCGCGGACCGTCGCGCCCGCGCCGATGACGACCGGGCCGGTGATGCGGGAGCGCTCCACGACGGCTCCGTCCTCGACGACCACGTCGCCGGTGATCTCGCTGGTGGCGTCGACCCGGCCGGCGACGCTCCGGCGCAGTCCGTTCAGCAGCTCCCGGTTGCAGTCCAGGAGGTCGCCGACGCGGCCGGTGTCCCGCCAGAAGCCCGAGTGGACGCTGGCCCGGACCTCGTGACCGGTGTCGACGAGGTACTGCACGGCGTCGGTTATCTCGCGTTCCCCGCGGGCGCTGGGCGTGATGGCGGCCACGGCCTCGTGGATCGCCGGGGTGAAGAAGTACACGCCGACCACGGCGAGGTCGGTGGCCGGGTTCCGCGGCTTCTCGACCAGGCGGGTCACGATGCCGTCCGCGTCGGTCTCGACCACGCCGAAGGCGCGCGGGTCGGAGACCTTCTGCACCACGATCCGGGCAGCGGTGGGGGCGCTCGTGAACTCCTCGGCGATGCCCGCCACGCCCTCGGTGAGCACGGTGTCGCCGAGGTAGAGCACGAAGTCGTCGTCGCCGAGGAACTCGCGGGCGATCAGGACGCAGTGGGCGATGCCGAGCGGGGCCTGCTGGGGGATGTAGGTGACGCGTGCGCCGAAGGCCGAGCCGTCGCCCAGGACCTCCTCGATCGCCTCCCGCCAGTCGCCGACGATCACACCGATCTCCTCGACGCCCAGCTCGCGCAGGTTCTGCAGGACGTGCAGGAGCACGGGGCGGCCCGCCACCGGGATCAGCTGCTTGGGCATGGTGCGGCTCAGCGGACGCAGGCGGGTGCCCGAACCGCCGCACAGAACCAGGGCTTTCATCGCTTCTCCTGTCGACTCCCGTCGCCTTCGGTGGCGTTCGGCCGGTTTCCGGGACGCCAACGTGGCCCGTCCGCCTCGAGCACGGGTCCAGCCCTCCTGGACAGCGGGCGGCAGGCCCGCGCCCGGCTCCAGTCCGTCTCGAGGCCGCGTCGGCAAGGTGGAGCCATGACCATGGACATCGCGCACCCGCTCCCGGCTCCCTCGCCCGCGTTGCTCGCGCAGCGCCCCCGGTGGCGGCCCGTGGACGCGCACGGGCGGCTCGAGCACGCCGAGATCGAGGCGCCGCTCGACTACGCGCGCCCGGACGGGCCGCGGATCACCCTGGCCCTGAGCCGGATCCGCGCGACGGGCCGGCGGCGCGGCGTTCTGCTGTCGCTGAACGGCGGCCCGGGGGGCGACAACGGCATCGGACGCGGTCTGCCGGAGCGGCTGGCCGCGGCCACCCCGCTGGGGGAGGTGTACGACCTCGTCGGCTTCGACCCGCGCGGCACCGGTGACTCGACCCGTCTGGAGGGGGAGGACAGCCCGGTGTCCGTGCCGTTCGACTCCCGTCCGCCGGACGAGGTGTTCGACGCGCTCGCCGCCGACATGCGCGAACGGGAGGAGGGCTGCCGGCGGGCGGGCGGGGAACTGCGCCCGCACGTCTCCACCCGCAACAACGCCCGGGACATGGATCTGATCCGGGCCGTGCTCGGTGCGGAGCGGCTGAGCTTCGTCGGCTGGGCGTACGGCACGCTGCTGGGCGCGGTGTACGCGACGATGTTCCCCGGGCGGCTGGACCGCAGCGTGCTGGACTCGTCCGTGCACCCCGACTGGGACTGGCGGACGCAGTTCCGCTCGCAGGCGGAGGCGACCCGGGAGAACGTCGACGCCTGGGCCGCGTGGGCCGGCGAGCGGCCGTCCGCGTTCGGGCTGGGGGCGGACGCCGCCGGGGTGATCGCCTCGGTCGAGCGGACGGCACGGGCGCTGGCCGCGCTGCAGGGCGGGCGGGCCCTGCGCACCTCCTTCGACATGATCGTCGGCACGCTGGCCGCGGACCGGGCGCGGTGGGACCGGCTCGGTGAACTCGTGCGTGCGCTGCTGGCCGCGGCGGGCTCCGGTGACGCGGCCCTGGCCGGCCGGCTGCTGGCGGGGCAGGCGGAGTGGCGGCCGGGGAGGCCCGCGGGGAGCCGGCGGGAGGCCGTTCTCGAGGCGGTCACCTGCGAGACGGACTGGCCGTCCGATCCGGCGGTCTACCACGCGGCCATGCGGGACTTCCGGGAGCGCTGCCCCTACGGGCTGGGCGTGATGCGGGCACAGCCGTGGGTGGGGACGTTCCGTACGTTCACTCCGCCCGAGCCGCCGGTCCGGATCCGCGGCGGGGGGTGTCCGGCGGGGCTGGTCGTGCAGGCGGACGGTGATCCGCTGGACCACCACGAGGGGGGCCGGGTGATGGCCGAACGGCTGGGGCACCGGCTCGTGCGGATCACCGACTCGGGCGCGCACGAGGTGTACGCGCTCGGCGGCGACCCGGCCGTGGACGAGATCGTCAACCGCTATCTGGTGGAGGGCGAGCTGCCGTCCGGCGCCGTGACGTGCGTGCCGGGCGTGCCGCGGCCGGCCGTGCCGGCGGGATGAGACGGACCGGGTGCGCGACGACTCGGGTGCCCCGCCCGTGAGCGGGCCCCGACCGACCACGAATCACAGGGGATGACATGCGCTGGGACAACATCTATCTCGCGGGCACGGGTTCCTACCTGCCCGAGCAGGTGCAGACGGCGGAGCAGGCGGTCGCCGAGGGGCTCGCCGACGCGGAGGAGGTCGCGGCGCACGGCATACGTGCCGTGCGGGTCGCGACGCCGGAGGAGACCGGGCCTGTGATGGCCGCGCACGCGGGGCGGCGTGCGGTCGAGCGGTCGGGGCTGGCAGCGGAGGACTTCGGTCTGCTGATCCACTCCTACGTGCTCCACCAGGGACAGGAGCTGTGGACGCCGGCGAGCTTCGTGCAGCGCGAGACCATCGGCGGCACCGCGCCGGCGGTGGAGGTGCTGCAGAACTCCAGCGGCGGGCTGTTCTCGCTGGAGATGGCGGCCTCCCACCTCGCGGCGCGTCCGCAGCCGGGCGCGGTGCTGATCACCACCGGGGACCAGCACCGGCTGCCGTACTTCGACCGCTGGAACTCCGACGACGCGCTGGCGCACGGTGACGGCGCGGGCGCGGTGGTCCTCAGCAACCAGGGTGGTTTCGCACGGCTGGTGGCCACGGTGTCGTACGGCGACCCGTCGCTGGAGCCGTTCCTGCGGGGCACCACGGGATGGACGCCCGCGCCGTTCGCCGAGGGCAGGCCGATCGATCTGCGCAGCCGCATCCGGGACTTCATGACCCAGAGCGAGACCAACCTTGACATCATGGGCGAAAAGATCGGGTCGATGAGCGTCCGGGTGCTGGAGGACGCCCTCAAGGAGGCCGGTACGGATCTCGGCAGCGCGCGGTTCTTCGTCCACCCCAACATCAACCAGGCGACCGTGGAGTTCGCGTACCACGACGCGCTCGGGGTCGACCCGGCCACCACGACGTACGAGTGGGCCCGCGACCTGGGGCACATGGGCGCGGGCGACCACCTGATCAGCCTGGACCACGTCGTCGCGGAACGCGGCCCGCGCAAGGGCGACCTGCTGATCGCGATGGGCGCGACGGCCGGGTTCGTCTGGACGGTCGCCGTGCTGGAGTTCCTCGTCGACCTGCCCGCACGGGCCGCCTGACCCCCGGGGACCACCCCCCTGGCATTCCGAGATCCCCTGGTGAGGAGAGGACACGACCGATGGCTGACACGGCCGCGCAGCAAGCCGCAGCGAAGAGGGAGAGGAGCGACACGAAGGGCAAGGCGAACAAGAAGGACAAGTTCGCGCATCTGAACGTGGAGGAGGGGACGCTGAAGCACGGCCTCCCCTACCGTGCGCTCGGCACCGGAGACGAACCCCTGGTGGTGCTGCGCTGGTTCACCGACAACCACACCAACCCCGAGGGGTGGGAGCGGACCGTCGAGCTGAAGCAGCTCGCCCCGCTGGCCGAGCGCTACCGCGTCCACGCGGTCAACCGCGCGCCCGGCATGGCGGACGGCACCACCATGGCGCAGATCGCCGAGCAGCACGCGGAGGCGCTGGCCGACAGGTTCGGCGGTCCTGTCCACATCCTGGGGACGTCCTCCGGCGGTTCGGTCGCGATGCAGCTGGCCGCCGACCATCCGCAGGTCTTCAGGCGCATGGTCCTCGCGATGGCCGGTCACACCATGGGGGACGAGGCGCGCGCCGCGCAGCTGAAGTACGCGCAGGCGTCGGAGGCGGGGCGGCGCGCCCTGCACCACACCGCGCGGATCTCCTTCAAGAGCGCCGCCCTCGCCAGGGTCGCCGCGCCGCTGATGTGGCTGGCGGACCCGTTCGTGCGGCCCAAGGACCCCTCGGACATGGTGGCCTTCGTGCGGGCCGAGGCGGCGTTCGACGTCCGCGACCGGCTCGCGGAGATCCGCGTGCCCACCCTGGTGATCGCGGGCGGCCAGGACCGCGCCTGCCCGCCGGAGGTGTGCCGCCGCACGGTCGAGGGCATGCCGGACGCACAGCTGGTGGTGTACGAGAAGGCCGGCCACATCGGCACGTTCAACAACCCGCGGTTCCCGAGGGACGTGCTGTCCTTCCTGGACACCGGCTCGCCCGCCCGGGACTGATCCACCAGACCCCTCATGGCCGAGGCCCCCCGCACGGTGCGGGGGGCCTCGGCCATGAGGTCGCGTACGGGTCAGGCGCCCACCGAGGCGGGGACCTGCTGTGCGGTGAGGGCCGCCAGGGCAGCCGGGGTGGGGGCGTCGTAGACGCGGCGGGCGGGGACCGAGACGCCGGTGCGGCGGCGGATCAGCGCGGTCAGGCGGGTGGCGAGCAGGGAGTGGCCGCCGAGCCGGAAGAAGTCGTCGTCGGGGCCCACCTCGGGCAGCTTCAGGACCTCGGCGAAGATGGCGCAGTACAGAGCCTCGGCCTCGGTGCGCGGCTCGGTGCGTCCCGCCGGCTGCCGGACGGGCGCGGGCAGGTTCTTGCGGTCCACCTTGCCGTTCGGGGACAGCGGGAAGCTGTCCAGGCGCACGAACGCGGACGGCACCAGGTAGTCGGGCAGATGGGCCAGGTGCGCGCGCAGGGCGGGCTCGTCGGCGTCGCCCACCGTGTACGCGACGAGCCGCGGCCCGGTCGCCTCGTCCCGGCGGACGACGACGGCGCACCGGGTGACCCCGGGGTGGGAGAGCAGCACCGCCTCGACCTCGCCCGGCTCGACGCGGAAGCCGCGGATCTTCACCTGGTCGTCGGCGCGCCCGAGGAACTCGAAGACGCCGTCCGCGCCCCGGCGGACCAGATCGCCCGACCGGTACATCACCGACCCGGCACCGCCGTAGGGGTCGGGCACGAAGCGCTGCGCCGTCAGGTCGGGACGCCGCCAGTAGCCGCGGGCGACCTGCGCGCCCGCCAGGTACAGCTCGCCGGTCGTGCCGTCGGGCACCGGACGCAGTTGCTCGTCGAGGACGTAGGAGCGGGTGGCGGTCACCTCGGTGCCGATCGGCACGGAGGACGGCCAGCCGGCGGCGTCCGCGGGCAGGGTGTGGGCGAGGACGACGTGGGTCTCGGCGGGGCCGTACTCGTTGTGCAGGCGAAAGGGGGTGCGGCGGCCGAAGTCCCGCAGCCCGCCGTCGACATGGAGCGCCTCGCCGGCCTGGATCACATCGGTCAGGTGGGGCAGCGCGCTGCCGGTCTCGGCGGCCGCGGCGACGAGGGCGTCCAGCACGGCCGTGGGGGCGAACAGCTCGTTGACCCGGTGCCGTTCCAGCCAGGCGACGACCGCCTCCGGGTCCCGGCGGATGCCGTCCTGCGGGACGACCAGGGTGCGGCCGGAGACCAGTGCGAACAGGATCTCCTGGACGGAGACGTCGAAGCCGATCGCGGCGAACTGGGCGGTGCGCACGCCCGGTCCGCCGGGCAGGGCGCCGCGCTGCCAGCGCAGGAGATTGGTCAGCCCGGCGTCGTGCATGACGATCCCCTTGGGGACGCCGGTGGAACCCGAGGTGAAGATCAGGTACGCGGCACCCCGGGGCGTCACCGGCCGGACGCGGTCGGCGTCGACGGGGTCGTGGCCGGGGCCCTGCTCCGCCTCCAGCGCGGCGAGCAGCTCCGCGTCCACCACGAGGGCGGGCCGGGCCAGGTCGAACATCAGCCGGCGCCGCTGCTCGGGGTACTCGGTGTCCACCGGCATGTACGCGGCGCCGGTCTTGAGGATCGCCAGCAGGCCGACGACCAGCTCGGCGGAGCGGGGCAGCAGCAGGGCGACCACGTCCTCCGGACCGACGCCGCGGGCTATGAGGCGGTGCGCGACGCGGTTGGCGCGGGCGTTGAGCGCGTGGTACGTCAGCTCGACGTCCTCGTGGACGACGGCGGTCTGTCCCGGCTGCCGGGCCGCCTGCCGCTCGAACAGCTCGACGGTGCAGGCGGGCCGGTCCGTGCGGGACGTGCCCCGGGTGTGCGCGTCGACCACGCTCAGCGGACGCATGTCGGTCCACAGCTCCGTCACCCGCTCCAGGCAGTCGGCGTGCCCGCCGCGGTGGACGGTGCGCCATCCCGCCGGCACGGTCAGCGGGGCGGGCCACAGCGCGTGCCGGCCCTGGTCGTCGGCCAGCAGGAGGAACTGCCCGTCCCGGTTGTCGAATGGATTCACCGCGTACGCTCCTCGGAGAGACGGATCCGGCTCATATGCCGGTATGTCCGGACCGAGGGTGCCTCGGCGGGCTCGACCGGCACTCGAACACGCGTGTGTCAGCAGGCGGTGGGGGTCGCGCTCACCCGGGTCACCCGGACCTTGGCCTCCGCCTCCGCCAGGAAGGTGTTGTTCGCGTCATAGATCTTCGATATGCCGGAGCTCTTGAAGGTCTTGCCGCTCTGGCGGGCCTTCTGGTCGACGTCGACGTAGCCGACGGTGGTGCCGTCGCCCTCGTAGAGCCGTTCCCGGACGCGGTAGTCGAAGGTGTTCCCGCCGGTGCGCTTCCAGACGCCCCGGCCCTCGCCGCCGCCCTCGGGGCCGCCGCCCGAGGACAGGCACATCACTCCGTCGGCGTGGAAGGACAGGGTCAGGTTGCCGGCGCCCTCCGCGTGTTCCACGGTGCCCTCCCAGGTGCCGACCGGGGTGGAGCGGCGGAGCTCCGCGTCGCTCGCCGGGCTGGCCCCGCCGCTCGCCGGGGCGAGCAGGACGGCCGCCGCGGCGAGGCCCGCCGCCGGGGCGAGGATCCGGATGCCGTGCTTCTTCGTGCGCCGAGTCATGTGCGCTCAGTCCTCTCTGTGGTTCGTCGGTGGTGCGGGACGTGCGGACGTACGGGTGCGTGCGGACGTGCTGGACGTCCGGACGGGTGGGTGCGGGCCGGTCAGCCGAGTGCGCGGCGGAACGCCCGCAGCTCGGCAGCCAGCACATCCGGCCGTTCCAGGGCCGGGAAGTGGCCGCCGTCGGGAAGGTCGCGCCAGTACCTGAGGTCGGTGAAGCGCTCCCGGGCCCAGGCGCGGGGCAGCCAGGCGTCCTTGGGGAAGACCGAGCAGCCGGTGGGGACCGCGGTCGGACGCATCGGCTCCGACTCGAAGCTCTCCCAGAACAGGCGGGCGGACGCGGTGCCGGTGTTGCCGAACCAGTACATCGACACGATGTCGAGGAGCCGGTCGGCCGGCACGGCCTTCTCCAGGTCGCCGTCGTGGTCGGCCCACTCCCAGAACCGGTCGGTGATCCAGGCCAGTTGGGCGGCCGGTGAGTCGGCGAGCCCGTAGCCGAGGGCCTGCGGGCGGGTGGACTGGATGGCCGCGTAGCCGGAGCGGTTCTTCCCGAAGCTCTGCATCCGGGCGAGGGCCGCCCGGTCCCGCTCGTCCAGCTCCTCGAACGGGATCTGCCGCTCCGGGGGCCGGGCCAGCGGCATCGTCAGGTGGATGCCCCTGAGGTGCGTGGCGTCCGTGGCGCCGAGGGCCGCCGACACCCAGGAGCCCCAGTCGCCACCGTGGGCGATGTATCCGTCGTGGCCCAGGCGGGCCATCAGTTCGGCCCAGGCCGCGGCGATCCGGCCGACCGTCCAGCCGGTCGCCGTGGGCGCGGGCCCGAGACCGTGCCCCGGCAGGGACGGGCAGACGACGTGGAAGGCGTCGGCCGGGTCCTCGGGATCGGTGAGGCGCGGGATCAGGTCGAGGAACTCCACGACGGAGCTGGGCCAGCCGTGCGTGAGCAGCACCGGTACGGCGTCCGGGTGCGGGGAGCGGACGTGCAGGAAGTGGACCGGCAGGCCGTCGATCTCGGTGGTGTACTGCGGGAAGGCGTTCAGCCGGCGTTCGGTCGCGCGCCAGTCGTAGTCGTCCGCCCAGCGCCGGCACAGCCGCCGCACCTGGTCCAGGGGCGCGCCCTGGGACCAGTCGTCCACCGTCTCCGGGTCCGGCCAGCGTGTGCGGTGCAGCCGGTCGCGGAGATCGTCGAGCGCGGTCTGCGGGATGTCCGCCCGGTAGGGCTCGATGACTGAGCTCACCCCGTGGCCTCCTCCGTGGCTTGATCCGTCCGCGAGGCGGGTGCGGTCGCGGTGGCGCAGACGCTAGGGCCGGGCCCTACAGCAGCGGTCGAGCGCGGTGAGAGGCCGCGCGGCGAGACTCCGCGCCATGAATCGCATGAGGCAGACACGAAGGAAGAAGTGGCCGACGTCGTACCCCGCGCGGCGCGCGCTCGCCGGCACGGCCCTCGCGTGCGCCCTGCTGTCCCCGCTCCCGGCGGGCACCGCGCAGGCCGCGCCCCGGGCCGTCGGCCCGGTGGGCACCTGGCAGGCCACGGTGGTCCGCGAGGGCGCCACGTACGACGTCACCCTGTCCTTCGCCACGGACCGCTCGGTGTGCCTGGTCTCCCCCGCGGGGGCGAGCAAGGGCCGCTGGCACCACACCGGCAAGGACGCGTTCGCCTACGACATCCGGGAGATGTGGTACGACCCGAACGGCACGCTCGAGGGCTGGGTGGACATAGCCCAGTCGGCCCGCCGGACCGGCGACACCTTCACCGGCTCGGGCACCTCCACCGTCCACGCCCCCGACGGCACCGTGGAAGCCAGGGTCCCGGTCCAGGTCAGCGGCACCCGCACCGGCCCACCGGACGGCTCCGCCTGCGCGTGAGAGCGCGGTCACGTTACGTCCGCCTCGGTCAGCCCCACCTCCGCCAGGACCTCGCGGGTGTGGGCGCCGACCGCCGGGGCGGGCGTCCGGGCCGGTGGGGCGGGGGTGCGGCCGAAGCGCGGGGCGGGGGCCGGCTGGATGACGCCGTGCGTCTCGGTGTGCACACCGCGGGCGCGGTGGTGCGGGTGCCGCTGCGCCTCCCGCAGCGTCAGCACCGGGGTCACGCACGCGTCCGTCCCCTGGAACACGGTCGCCCAGTCGTCCCGGGTGCGGGCGGCGAAACGCTCCGCGAAGCATGCGCGCAGGTACGGCCAGGAGGACCGGTCAGCGCGGTCGGGGAGGTCGTCCGGGGGCAGGCCGAGCCCAGCGAGCAGCGCGCCGTAGAAGCGGTCCTCCAGGGCACCGACCGCGACATGGCGGCCGTCGGCGCAGGCGTAGACGTCGTAGAACGGGGCCCCGCCGTCCAGGATGTTGGTGCCCCGCTCGGGGGTCCACTCGCCGGCCGCGGTCATCGCGGCGAGCATGCCGAGCAGTGCGGCCGTCCCGTCGACGATCGCGGCGTCCACGACCTGGCCGCGGCCCGAACGCCCGCGTTCCTGAAGGGCGGCGAGGATGCCGAGGGCGAGCGGCAGCCCCCCGCCCGCGAAGTCGCCGAGGAGGTTGAGCGGCACGACCGGCGCGCCGCCGGGCCGGCCGATGGCGTCCAGGGCGCCGCTCAGTGCCAGGTAGTTGATGTCGTGTCCGGCAGCCTGGGCGAGCGGCCCGTCCTGTCCCCAGCCGGTCATCCGGCCGTACACCAGGCGCGGGTTGCGGGCGAGGCACACCGACGGTCCCGCCCCGAGCCGCTCCGCGACGCCGGGCCGGTAGCCCTCGACGAGCACGTCCGCCCCGTCGACGAGCCGCAGCAGGGCGTCCACGGCGGCCGGGTTCTTCAGGTCCAGGGCCACCGAGCGGCGCCCGCGGTCCAGCACCCGGTGCCAGGCCCCGAACGCCCGGGGCACGCCCGGCCGGTCGACGCGCACGACGTCGGCCCCCAGGTCGGCCAGGAGCATGCAGGCGAACGGCGCGGGGCCGATCGCGGCCAGTTCCAGTACGCGCAGCCCGCCGAGCGGACCACCGGTCAGGGGTGTCTCCATGGCCGGAGGCTAGGAACGCGGCCTTCAGAGGCCCTTGAGCGTGACTCCATCGAGCGCTGAGGGCGTGGGGCGAGACTTCCGGCCTCGCGGCCCACGCCGATCGAAGGGATGCACGACGATGACGACCAGCACCAGTCCGTCCGGCGCCGATTCCGAGACCGAGCCCAAGACCTTCCCGTACCAGCGCGGCTGCCCGTTCAGCATGCCCGCCGAGTACCCGGAGATGATCGAGAAGGACGTCTCGCAGGTCACCCTGACCGGTTCGGGTCTGCGGATCTGGACGGTCACCGGCTATCACACGATCCGTCAGCTGCTCACCGACCCCCGGGTCAGCGCCTCGCGCAAGCACGCCAACTTCCCCTTCTACTTCATCGCGCCGCCGGAGTTCCGCACGGAGACCTCCTTCATCGGCTACGACGGCGCCGAGCACACCAGGACCCGCCGCAAGGCGGCGCTCACCTTCACCAGCCGCCAGGTCAAGAAGCTGCGCCCGCGCATCGAGGAGATCGTCGACGAGCACATCGACCGCATGCTGGCGACGCCGCCGCCGGTCGACCTGCACCACGCCTTCTCCCTGCCCGTCCCGATGACGGTCATCTGCGAACTCCTCGGCATCCCCCACGACAAGCACGACTTCTTCATCAAGCACGGCACCGCCCTGCTCGGCGGGCACAGCACCGCGGAGCAGCGCCAGGCCGCGATCGTCGAGGTCAACGCCTACGTCGACGACCTGATCCAGCTGAAGAAGCGGGAGCCCGGCGAGGACCTGCTCAGCCGCGCGATGGCCGACTACGAGGCGTCCGGCGAGGAGTACACCGACCGCGACCTGTTCAACATGGTCCGGCTGCTGATGAACGGCGGGCACGAGACCACCGCCAGCCAGATCTCCCTCGGCACGGCCTGCCTGCTGGAGAACCCGGACCAGCTGGAGGAGTTGAAGGCCGACCCGGAGCTGGTCGGGCCGGCGGTCGAGGAGCTCATCCGGATCGCGACGATCGGTGACACGGCGGTGCCGCGGGTCGCGCTGGAGGACATCGAGATCGGCGGGCAGGTCATCCGCAAGGGCGACGGCATCCTGTGCCTGGGCCTCGCCGCCAACCGCGACCCGGAGGTCTTCCCGGAGCCGGAGAAGGTCGCCCTGCGCCGCGGCAGCCGCAAGCACCTCGGCTTCGGCCACGGCGTGCACCACTGCATCGGCGCCGATCTGGCCCGGCTGGAGCTGGAGATCGTCTGGAGCAAGCTGTTCCAGCGCATCCCGACCCTGAGGCTGGCCAAGCCGTTCGCGGAGATCCCCCGCAAGGAGGGCGCCGTGATCTACGGCCTCTGGGAGCTCCCGGTCACCTGGTGACGCCCGCGGGCCCCACCGGAACACCCACAAGGAGGACACCCATGCCCAAGATCACCTACCGGAGCCCGGACGGCACCGACACCGTCGTCGACGTCGCCGCCCCCAATACCGTGATGCGCGGCGCCAAACTCAGCAACATCGACGGCATCGAGGCGCAGTGCGGCGGCTCGGCCCAGTGCGGCACCTGCCACGTCTACGTCGACGAGGCCAACACCCTGCCGCTGCCGCCCATGCACGAGGTGGAGGACGACGTCCTCCACGGCACCGCCAGCCCCCGCCGCGCGACCAGCCGGCTGAGCTGCCAGCTGCCCGTCACGGACGCGCTGGACGGGCTGCTGGTGCATCTGCCGGAGAAGCAGTCCTGATGGCCGCGCCCTCGGTCGTCGTCGTCGGCGCGGGGCAGGGCGGCACCGAGACGGCCGCCGCGCTGCGCAGCCGGGGCTTCTCCGGCCGGATCACGCTGATCGGCGCGGAGGACGCCCTGCCCTACCAGCGCCCGCCGCTGTCGAAGGGCTACCTCACGGGGAGCACCCCGGCCGACGAACTCCCGTTGCGCCCCCGGTCGTTCTTCGAGGCGCAGGACGTCGAGCTGATCACCGGCACGCCGGTCTCCGCCCTCGACGCCGAGGGTCAGCGGATCACCCTCGAGGGGGCCGGGGGGCGCCGGGTGCGGCTGCGCTACGACCATCTCGTCCTCGCGACCGGCGCACGGCCGCGGGTGCTGCCGGTGCCCGGCGCCGGCCTGAGCGGCGTCCACACCCTGCGCGATCTGCGGGACGCGCTGGCGCTGCGCGCGGAACTGCGGCCCGGGGCGCATCTGCTGGTCGTCGGCGGGGGCTTCGTCGGGCTCGAACTCGCCTCCACCGCACGGCTGCTGGGCCTGGACGTCACCGTCGTCGAGGCGGGCTCCCGGGTCATGGGCCGGTCCGTCAGCGCGGCCCTGGCCGGGCATCTGACCGCCGCGCACCGCGCCCACGGCACGCGGGTGCTGACCCGCCGCGAGGTGGTGGCCCTGCGCGGCGACGCCACGGGCCGGGTGCGGGTGGCCGAGCTGGACGGCGGGGAACGGGTGCCCGCGGACGTCGTCGTGATGGGCGTCGGCGTCCTGCCGCGCACCGAACTCGCCACGGACGCCGGGCTGCCGGTCGGCGACGGCGTCCTCGTCGACGCGACGCTGCGGACCGCCGACCCGGCCGTCCACGCGATCGGCGACTGCGCCCGCTTCCCCAGCCCGTACGCGGGTCGCCCGCTGCGGCTCGAGTCGGTGCAGAACGCCTCGGACCAGGCCCGCCTGGTCGCCGCGGCGATCTGCGGCGCCCCGGAGCCGTACACGGCTCTCCCGTGGTTCTGGACCGAGCAGTGCGGGCTGCGCGTGCAGTTGGCGGGCATCACCGCGGGGCACGACCGCACGGTGGTGTCCGGGGACGTGGCGGGCGGCCGTTTCTCGGTGTTCTGCTTCGCCGGCGACCGCCTGGTCGGCACGGAGTCGGTCAACCGCCCCGCCGACCACATGATCACCCGCCGCCTCCTGGCGGAGGGAGCCGGCGCGCTGCCCACCCCGGCGGAGGTGTCCGACCCGGGCTTCGACCTCAAGGAGTACCAGCGAACCCGCCAGCCGCAGTAGCCCGCCGACCCCGGCACCGAGGTGAGCCGGGTGAACGGACCGCAAGGCATGCCGGTTGTGAGCCGCCCACCGGAGCCGGGCCACCCCTGTGGGGTCGCCCGGCTCCCGGCGTGCCGGCCGCGGCGGTCGCGTCCGGCCGTGCGGCCCGGCGCGGCCGGAGGACGACGCGGGCTCGACGGGCGTTCGAGGGACCTGCACCACCCTGGCCGTATGGCTGCCACTCCCCGCACGGACCACCTCGCCCTCGTCGGGGCGTGGACGGCGCAGGTGCGCCGCGAGACCGAGACGTCGGCGACGGTGCTGCACTTCACCGGCGACGGCCGGGTCTTCCTCTCCGGCGGCGGCGCCGGGCACTGGGAGCCCGCAGGGGCCGGCGGCTTCGCGTTCCGCGTGGCCGAGCCGCTCTTCGACGAGCGGGGCCCCGAAGCGGGCGCCTGCGTCGGCTGGGTGGACATCGACCAGCTCGCGCTGCTCGACGGCGACACGTTCCGCAGCGAGGGCGTCTCGGTGGTCCGCGACGCCGATACCGGCCGCACCCTGCGCACGAAGCGCGTCACGGTCACGGCCCGGCTCGCGGACCACCCGCGCACCGCGCCCCGTACCTGAGGGCCCCGAGGTCCCGGCCCAGCGGGCCGCGCTCCGGGCAGCCGCAGGCGCCGACGACGATGCGCCGCCCGCCGGCTCCGTCGCCCGAGCCGCATCCGCGCTGTGCGGGACGGGCCCGAGCCGGATCGCCACGGCCGTATGCCGATGAGACCGGCGACTCCGGTCCCGCGCCGCACAGCGCGAGGCGCGAGGCGGCCCCGAGCCGGTCGGCCAGGGGCGCCCCGCGCCCCTGTGTCGCGGGCGGCGGGACGGGGGTCAGGCGGGTACGTCCGAGGGGTGGGGAGCCGGGGCCGGGGTGTCCTCGACGTTCGTCGACGTGTCCGGGGAGCGCCCCGGGCCGGCCGCCGCTGCCGCCTCCGCCGTCTCCGGGTCGGCCGGTTCGACGTCACGGAGCATCAGGACGACCAGAACGGCCGCGACGACCACCAGCGCCGCGCCGATGACCGCGTTGACGTGCAGGCCGTCCACGAAGGCCGACCGTGCCGCGGCGACGAGGGCGGAGCCCGTCCCGTCCGGCAGCGCGCCCGCCGCTTCGAGCGCGCCCCCCAGGGTGTCCCGCGCCGTCTCGGCGACCGCCTCGGGCACACCGGCGGGCAGGGCGTCCGTGAGCTGAGTCCGGTAGACCGCCGTGCCGACGCTGCCGAGCACGGCGACGCCGATCGCCATGCCGAACTCCTGGTTGGTCTCGGAGAGCGCGGAGGCGGCACCGGCCCGCTCCGGCGGCGCCGCACCCACGATCATGTCCACCCCCAGGATCGACATGGGGCTGATGCCCAGCGCGAAGACGACCGTCCCGGCGGCCATGAGCCCCAGGTCGTCGGACCCGTCCAGCAGCGTGAACATCAGGAAGCCCACCGCCGCGACCACCAGGCCGCCGCCCATGACGTAGGCCGGGCGGGAGCGTTTGACCAGGGCCGGGGTGACACCCGCCGCGGCGATCATCGCGGCCGTCTGCGGCAGCGTCCACAGACCCGCCTCGAACGGCGAGAGCCCCAGCACGAGTTGCATGTACTGGGAGAGGAAGAAGAACAGCCCGGACATCGCGAACAGCGACAGCGTCAGCGTCAGCAGGGACGCGCTGAACGCCCGGTCGGCGAACAGCCGCAGGTCCAGCAGCGGGTCGGCCAGCCGGCGCTGCCGCCGGACGAAGACGTACCCGAGCACCAGGCCCGCCAGCAGCACCAGCGCCGGCACGAGGGCGGCACCGTCCTTCGCCAGCTCCTTGACGCCGTACACCAGAGCGATCATCGCGGCCACCGACAGGGCCACGCTGCTCAGATCGAGGCGGCCGGGGTCCGGGTCGCGGTACTCGGGCAGCAGCACCGGGCCCACCACCAGCAGAAGCACCATCGGCGGCACGCCGAGCAGGAACACCGAGCCCCACCAGAAGTGCTCCAGCAGGGCACCGCCGACGAGCGGCCCCAGCGTCATGCCGACCGTGAAGCTGGACATCCACACGGCGATGGCGGCGGTGCGCTGGCGCGGGTCCTGGAACATGTTGCGGATCAGGGCCAGCGTGGACGGCATCAGCGTGGCCCCGGCGATGCCCAGCAGGGCCCGGTTGGCGATCAGCAGCTCCGCGCTCGTCGACCAGGCCGCGACGAGGGACGCGGCCCCGAACGCGGCGGCGCCCACCAGCAGCAGGCGCCGGCGTCCGATCCGGTCGCCCAGCACGCCCATGGCGATCAGGAAGCCCGCGACGAGGAAGCCGTAGACGTCGAGGATCCACAGCAGCTGGGAGCTGCTGGGCGCCAGGTCGGCGCTGAGCTGCGGCACGGCCAGGTAGAGGACCGTGACGTCCATCGAGATCAGCAGGGTGGGCAGCGCCAGGACGGCGAGTCCGGTCCACTCCCGCCTGCCGGCCCGGGGGACGGGGGCGGTGGGCCGGGCTGCTTCGGTCATGAGGATCCTCCGTACGCACTTCGGGGGCTGAGGGCGGGGCCCGCCGCACCGGTGCCGATGACCGAGAGCAGCGTGCGGGCCTGGACGTTGAGGTAGAAGCCGTGCCGGGCGAGGGAGCCGAGCTGGGCGGGGGTGGCCCACTGGTAGCCGGGCGGCGGCACGTCCGGGACGGCGGCCCGTGCCGCCTCGCCGCGACGGCCGGGGGCGTCCTCGGGTGCCTCGACGATCAGGTACCGGCTCTCCGCGTCGAGGAAGCGGCCGCCCTCCTCGGAGAGCACGGCCTCGTAGTGGACGCGGTCGGGCGTCGCCTCCAGCACCACGTCGAGGAAGGGCGGCCGGTCGGCACCGGAGAGCTGCGTGTGGTTCTCCGGTACGCACTGCACCGTCGGGGCGAGTTCCACCCCGTGGCACAGCCCGGCCTCGGTGCGGGCCTGCACGAGGACGTGCGGGACGCCGTGGAAGCGGCGGACGACGAACGCGGCGACGCCCCGGCCGACCGGCTCGATGAGCGGCTGCGTCCACCCGGTGACCTCACGGCTGCCGGCCTCGACGGCCACGGCCACCACCCGGAAGAACCGCCGGTCGTCGCGCTCCAGCCGCCAGGCGTCGCGCCGCCAGCCCTCCAGGCCGTCCAGCGGGATGCGTTCGGCGAGGACGTACGGGGAGCGCTCGGCGGCGAACCAGGACAGCAGGTGGGTGTCCGACCGGACGGCGCCGAGGTCGGCCGGGGCCGCCGGGTCGGTGACGGGGGCGCCGGCCAGGACGGAACGGGCGTCCATGTTCACGAGGTTCTCGCGGTGCAGCAGTTCGCCGATCTGACCGAGGGTCAGCCAGCGGAAGTCGTCGTGCGCGGGCACCTCGTCGAACTCGTCGAACACCTCGACGATCACGTTCCGGTTGCTCTTGCGGAAGAACCAGGCTCCGTGCTCGGACTGGAGGGCGTCGCACAGCACGCGTCCGCCGGTCCGCTCGGGCTCCAGGAAGCGGTCGAGGTACGGCACGTCGGCGCCGCGGTGGACCTTGAGGTAGTTGCTGCGGGTGGCCTGGACGGTCGGGGACAGCTGGAGCAGGTTGGGGTTGCCGGGTTCCATCTTGGCCTGCATCAGGAAGTGCAGGACGCCGTCGAACTCCTTGGCGAGGATGCCGAGGATGCCGACCTCGGGCTGGTTGATGATCGGCTGCTGCCAGCTGCGGTAGGGCCCGTCGTCGACCTCGACGCGCAGCCCCTCGACGGTGAAGAAACGGCCGCTGTCGTGGCCGAGGTTCCCGGTGCCGGGCCGGAAGGACCAGCCGGCGAGCTCGGCGAACGGGATGCGCCGGACGGCGAAGTGGTGGGCGCGCCGGCGTTCCTCGAACCAGTCGGAGACCTCGTCGGTCCGCAGAGAGGCACCCGCCCCGGTGGCGGCGGCGGACCGTGCGAGGCGCGCGGCCAGGGCCGGCCCGGTGCCGGGGGCCGACGGACGCGGCGGACTCCCCACGGCCCCTGCGGCCCCGACCCCGGCGCCCGGGACGACGGGTCCCGCGTGAACGGCGGTGGACATGGCTGGCTCCTTCAGATGATCAGTCCTCCGGGCTAGGCCCGCTTCCTGCAACACCCGGCCCCCACCCGCCCTACCGGGCTCCACACACCCCGGCCCCGGAGCGCCCGACAGCCGGTCACGAACGCCCGGCGAGGGATGTCCGACGACCGGTCACCGGAACCCGGCCCCGGGACCCCCGACGGCCGGTCACGGGACACCCCGGTCCCCGGCACCCCGGGCAGGGGCTCACCGGGCACCCCCGGTTTCTCGTCACTCCTCCGCGGGGCCGAGGAGGGCGTTCGCGTGGCTCTTCGCTGCGGATGTCTCGTACTGCAGCGCGACATGGCTCGTGGCCGACGTGATGTCGCGCCAGTGGCGCTGGAGCGCGTGGGTCTCGCCGAGGCCCCCGGTGCCCGCGAGGGCGACGAGCTGCCCCGCGGACTCGCGGAGGATCTCGGCGGCCGTGGTGGCGTTGCGTTCGGCGCGGGCCAGCAGGCCACGGTCGAACCGGTGCGTGTCGGCGGCCTCGGCGTTCTGCTCCACGAGCAGCCGCGCCGCTTCGATCCGGCCGGCCGCGCGGACGAGCTTCACTTCGCCCGCCGGGGTGCGGCGGCGGCCGGTGACGGTCGCGGCGGCCGCGTCCAGGGCACCGAGGGCGGCGCCCACGACGGGAGCCACGAACGGCAGCCCGGCGACGGCCGGCAGCGGCACGTTGTGGACGGGCCGGTCGGAGGAGCCGTTGCGCCCGGTGAGCAGCTCCTGCCGGTCGAACGAGAAGGGCTCGGCCACGAGCGTGTCGGTGACGGTCACGGTGTGGCTGCCGGTCGCCCGCATGCCGACGCTGTCCCAGGTCGGTTCGACGGTCCAGGTGCCCCACGGAAGCGCGAAGAACCGCAGGGCGGGCGGCCCTTCGGCACCCCGGACGACAGCGCAGACGAGGATCCAGTCGGCGAAGTCGATGCCGCTGACGTAGCCCCAGCGGCCGCTGAGCCGCCACCCGCCGTCGGTCTTCTCGGCCCGCCCCGCGGGCATCAGGGCGGTCGCGATCACGGCGTCGGGGCCGTCCGCCCACACGACCTGGCGACCGGCCTCGGGCAGGTGGGAGGCGATACGGCCGGAGTAGGCGGCGAGCGAGGCGTACCAGGCGGTGGACGCACAGCCCCGGGCCACCGTGACGACCGCCCGGGTCAGCTCGGCGAACGTCCCCTCGGCGCCGCCGTGCGCCCGCCCGACGAAGTGCCGGGCGAACCCGGCGTCACGGACGGCGTCGGCGACCTCACGCGGCAGCTTCCGGCTGCTGTCGGCGTCGGCGGCATGCCGGGCCGCGAGGTCCCGTACCCCCTCGGCAGCCCCGGCCACCCCGGGTTGCGCTTCCAAGTCGACGGACATCCTGAAGACCTCCTGGCTGAGAGAACTGCGGTCGGGGTGGGGGCCGTTCCTGAGGGACGGGGAGATGGGCGGGATGGCGGTGGGTGCGTCGGGCGGGTGCCGCTCAGATCGCCTTGGCGAACAGCTCCAGCGTCTCCCCGGGGCTGGGCCCGTCCAGGGCGCGGAAGATGCGGTCCGCTCCCTCGCCGTGGCGTTCCAGGGCCACGTGCGCGAGCTCGACACGGGTGTGGGTGTCGTCGACGGCCGTGAACTCGACCTCGATGCGGCTGGCCCGCTCGTCGTCGGGTATGGACTGCCAGTCGGCGTCGATCCGCCAGGTCATGACGAGCCGCCGGCCCGGCTCCCACTCCAGGACCTTGCCCCAGTCGATGCGGTTCCCGTCGATGTCCCACTCGTAGTAGTGGCCGCCCACGCCCGGCTCGAAGGCCAGGCCCACCCGCTGCTTCTTCAGCAGGACATGGCTCGGCGGCCACCAGTCGGCGGGGCGCTCGGTGAACACCTTGAAGCAGTGCTCGGGCGTGGCCGCCACGGTCACCGACTTCCTCACATCCGGAATCGTCTGCTGCTCGGGCACACGCCCTCCTCGGTCGGTCCGGTCACTGGACGTCCCGACGCTCACCGATCCCGCTGGACCCCGCGTGGAACGCCGGTGGAGGCCACGGCGGAAGCGGCGAGGGAGGGCACGGCGGAAGCGGCGGCGGAGGGCACGGCGGAGGCACCGCCCCACCGCCCCTCCGGCCGGGTGCGAGCGGCGCGCAAGGTGGCGGGTTCACGGTCGTGGCCACCACGGCGCCGAGCCACCAGCAGGGGAGTTAAGCGATGACGACGGACCAGCTGACCGAGCAGGACACGGACCACCGGCGCGGCACGCGCCACGTCGCCTTCGTCACCGGGGCGACCAGCGGGATCGGCCTCGCCGTGACCGAGCTGCTCGCCCGCCGGGGCGTGGCGGTCTTCGGGGTCGCCCGCGGCGAGGAGAGCGTGCGCGCCCTCGTCAAGCGGCTGCGCGGCGAGGGACTGGAGGTCGCCGGCACGGTGTGCGACGTGACCTCCGTCGAGCAGATCGGCGCCGCCGTCCGCGCGGCCGTCGCCGCGTACGGCCGCATCGACATCCTCGTCAACAACGCGGGCCGGGGCGGCGGCGGGGTCACCGCCGAGCTTCCCGACGGACTCTGGGACGACGTGATCGAGACCAACCTGAACGCCACGTTCAGGGTGACCCGCGAGGTCCTGTCCACCGGCCTGATGCGGGACGGCGACTGGGGCCGCATCGTCAACATCGCCTCGACGGGCGGCAAGCAGGGCGTGGAGCTGGCCGCCCCGTACTCGGCGTCCAAGCACGGCGTCATCGGCTTCACCAAGGCGGTCGGCAAGGAGCTGGCGCAGACCGGCATCACGGTCAACGCCGTCTGCCCCGGGTACGTCGAGACCCCGATGGCCCAGCGGGTGCGCCAGGGCTACGCGGGTCACTTCGGCGTCAGCGAGCAGGAGATCCAGGAGAAGTTCAACGCGAAGATCCCGCTCGGCCGTTACTCCACCCCCGAGGAGGTCGCCGGCCTGGTCGGCTACCTGGTCTCCGACACCGCCGCCTCGATCACCGCCCAGGCGATGAACGTCTGCGGCGGCCTCGGCAATTACTGATGGGCACCTACTGATGGGCCTCGCCCGCACCGCGGAAACGGAGCCGCCGCCATGACCTCCCTGACCACACCGCGAACACCGCCCCGCGCGGCGCCCGTCGAGGTGCCCGGCGGGCCCGACCCCGCCGCCTACCGCGCCGCCATGGGCCGCTTCCCCACCGGGGTCGCCCTGCTCACCCACGGCAGCGGCGACGCCACGGCGGCCATGACCCTCAACAGCCTGACCTCCGTCTCGCTCGACCCGCTGCTGGTCCTGGTGTCGATCCGCGCCGACGGACGGCTCCGCCCCGTGATCGCCGACGGCGGTGGTTTCGCCGTGAACGTGCTGGGCGAGGAACAGCTGGGCCTGGCACGGGAGTTCAGCCGCGCGGAACGCCCGCAGGGCCGGGCGGCGATGCGGCGGCTGGGCGCGGTGCGCGGGGTGAGCGGCCACGCGGTGCTCCCGTCGGCCGAGGCGTCGCTCGAGTGCGTCCTGCACACCGCGCACGAGGCGGGCGACCACGTGCTGTTCCTCGGCCGGGTCGTGGCCCTGACCTGCGGCCCGCGTCCGTCCGCCCCGCTCGTCTTCCACCAGGGCCGCTACGAACGGCTGCCCGCGACCCGGCCGGAGGCCGCCGCATGACCACGGACACCGTCACCCACGACGCCATCACCCCGGACGCCGGTCCCCCGACGCTGACCCCGGTCGCGGACGGGGTGTACGCCTTCGTCCAGCCCGACGGCGGCTGGTGCCTGAACAACGCGGGCCTGGTCGCGGGACGCGGCCGTAGCGTCCTCGTGGACACGGCGGCCACCGAGTCCCGGACGCGGCGGCTGCGCGAGGAGGTGGAGCGGATCGTGCCGGGCGGCCCGGACTTCGTCGTCAACACCCACTTCCACGGCGACCACACCTTCGGCAACGGGCAGTTCGCCCCCCGCGCGGTGATCGTCGCCCATGAGGGCACCCGCGCCGACACCGCGGAGGCCGGCCTCGGCCTGCGGCAGCTGTGGCCGGACGTCGTCTGGGGTGAGACCCCGCTGACCCTGCCGACCCTGACGTTCCGCGAGGCGCTGACGCTGCACGCCGACGACCTGAGCGTGGAGCTGCTGCACGTGGGCCCCGCGCACACCGCGAACGACGTGGTGGCCTGGGTGCCGGAGCGGTCGGTGCTGTTCGCCGGCGACGTGGTGTGGTCCGGCGTCACCCCGTACGTCCTCATGGGCTCGATCTCGGGGTCGTTCCGGGCGCTCGACCGTCTGCGCTCGCTCGGGCCCCGCGTCGTCGTCCCCGGGCACGGCCCGGTCGGCGGCACCGAGTTGATCGACGCCACGGAGGCGTATCTGCGCCTGATCCTGCGTCTGGCGGAGGACGGCAGGCGCGCCGGCCTCACCCCGCTTCAGGCGGCGGCCCGCGCCGACCTCGGCGCCTTCGCCGGCCTGACCGACCCCGAGCGGCTGGTCGGCAACCTGCATCGGGCCTACGCGGAACTGGACGGCCTGCCGCCCGGGGCCCGCATCGACGTCGCCGCCTCCTTCAAGGAGATGGTCGCCTTCCACGGCGGCCTGCCCGCGTGCCACGCCTGACGACCGAGAGGACGAGGACATGGCAACCATCAGTGTGCTGGAACGCCGGACCGAGGCTCCGGGGACCGACACCGAGCACCGGCCGCCGGCCGAGGGCTACCTCTGGGAGCCGCGGATCCTCGCCGGCGACCCGGACGACGACGGCAGCGAACCCCACATCTGCCGGGGCATCGACTGACGCACGACAGGGGTGAGGGGGCCCGGCCCGGGCCCCCTCACCCCTGTGCGCCTCCGTGGCTTCTCAGCCCTGCTCGACGGGAGCGTCACGGTGGATGACCCGCGACCGGGTCAGCAGCCGCCCGTCGCGGCGCACGAGGACGTCCTCCACGGTGAACGTCGGCTGGAAGGACACCCTGCCGTCGCGGTCCGTCTGCGTGACCAGGGTGTAGTACGACACCCGCAGCGTGTCCTCGTCCACGGGGTCCGTCTCGATGAGCAGGTGGTCGAACCAGTGGCGCACGGCGATGTCGCGGTAGCGCGGCAGGTTGGCCCGCATCCCGGCGATCATCTCGGCCCGCCCCCGCTGCCGCTGGCCCCCGGCGTGCACGACCTCGCCGTCCTCGGTGAAGGTGGCGGCGAACCCGGCGATGTCCAGCGCGTCGACCCGCCGCATCTGCCGTGCGTAGAACGTGCGCACCTCGGCGTACAGATCCCCGGACACGGGCCGCACCGGCGCCCGCGCTCCTGCCGGGGCGCTGTCCGTACCGACCGACTGGGACATGACGACTCCCTTCCCGGGACCCCCTCCTGAGGGCCCTCTCACCGCCCCACCCTGCCGCCGCCCCCTGCAGCCCCACTGGTGCCCGACTCGACCGCGCTCACCGGATACCGCCAGTCGGACATCACTCGTGGTCGACATCCTGACAGCGGCGGAGTCACACTCTCCGTGCAGGCTGCGGCAGTGTTCCGGCCTGTCACACTGCCGACTGCGACCGGAAGGACCGACGACGTGATCATCTTCGGCACCAAGGGATACCTCTACCAGCTGGCGATACTCACGCTGGTGTGCGGCCAGTGCGGCAATCCCGCCGCGCACACGCTGCGCAAGCGGGTCACGAAGTTCACGCTGTTCTTCGTGCCGCTCTTCCCGGTCTCGACGAAGTACGCGACGCAGTGCACGTTCTGCGGTGCGGAGCAGCGGGTGACCGCGGAGCAGGCGACGCAGCTCCAGGCGCAGGCCGCCGCCGGCGGACAGGGCCACGGGCAGCCGCACCAGCAGCAGCCGTACCAGTCCTGACCGCCTCCTGACCGCGTCCCTCAGCCGTTCCAGTTCTCGTACGGGTCCCTCGGCGCCGGGACCGGCTTCGTCGCCGTGACCTGGAAGTACGGGACGGGGCCCGCGTTGACCGGGTCCTTGGTACGGCGAGGGGTGTACGTGCCCGAGACCTCCAGCCAGGTGTCCGGCTGGAGGACCGGGGGCAGGTCGCCGGTCAGGGCGACCTTGATCGGCTGGGCGTCGGCCGCGCAGCAGTTCAGGGTCATGCGGACCAGGTACGGCCGGCCGGAGCGATCCACGGTCAGGAAGCCGGTGAGGGTGAGGGGCCGGTCGCGCAGGCGGCGGCCCTCGTCGTAGACGGCTCGGGCCGCGTACTCGCCGACGCCCATGCGCAGCGGGCCGGCGGCGGGGAGCTCCGGGAAGCCGAGGGGCTCCTGCAGGGCCGTGCCGGTGTGGCTCGCGCTGTAGGAGCCGAGGGCCGGCGGGGCGACCAGGATCAGCGCGAGGACGGGGAGGGCGAGCAGCCAGGAGATACGGGGTTCGCGGTGCCCGCTCGCCGCCCCGGCACCCCCGCCCCCCGCCCGCGCCCGCCACTCGTACCAGACCGTCGCCCCCGCCGTCGCGATCAGCACCGCGCCCGCCAGCAGCAGCAACGGGCGCAGACCGGCCTTGACATAGCGCAGGTGGAGGTCGGTCAGGCCCGCGTGCAGCACGGTCGCGCCGAGCAGGAACAGCAGCGCCGACTGCGCCTGACGGTCGAGACGGGTCCTCACAGCAGCACCGCTCCCGTCAGCGCCGACACCGCCACGGCGAGCGCGAGGGTCGCGGGCGCGAAGCGCAGGGCGAAGGCCCGCCCGAAGGTGCCCGCCTGCATGGCGAACAGCTTGAGGTCGATCATGGGCCCGACGACCAGGAAAGTGAGCCGGGCCGTCAGCGAGAACTGCGTGAGGGACGCGGCCACGAACGCGTCCGCCTCCGAGCAGATGGACAGCAGCACGGCGAGGGCCGCCAGGGCGAGCACCGACAGCACGGGGTTGCCGGCCGCCGCCCGCAGCCACTCGGCCGGGACGACCGCCTTCAGCGTCGCCGCCGCCATCGCGCCGACCACCAGGAACCCGCCCGCGTGCATCACGTCGTGCCGCACCGACCCCCAGAACGCGGCGCCCCTGCCCCGGTCGCCGTCGTGGGCCGGGCGGGCGGGCAGCCGCAGCCAGTCGCCGCGGCCGAGGCGCTGCCACAGCCAGCCCATCGCGCACGCCACCAGCAGACTCGCCACGAAACGGGCGAGGACCATCTCCGGGTCGTCCGGGAAGGCGACCGCGGTCGCCGTCAGCACGATCGGGTTGATCGCGGGCGCCGACAGCAGGAAGGCGAGGGCCGCCGCCGGGGCCACCCCCCTGCGCACCAGCGCGCCCGCCACCGGGACGGACGCGCACTCGCAGCCCGGCAGCACCGCGCCCGCCGCCCCCGCGACCGGCACGGCGAGGGCGGTACGCCCGGGCAGGGCGCGGGCGAAGAAGGACGGCGGGACGAACACCACGATCGCGGCGGACAGCAGCACCCCGAGCACCAGGAAGGGCAGGGCCTGCACGATCACCGCCACGAACACCGTCATCCAGCTCTGCATCACCGGAGCGGCCAGGGCCCGGCGCACCGGGTCCTGGAACATCACCGCGGTGAGCAGGACGAGGGTCAGCAGCAGCGGGGAGGTGAGGCGGCGGGCCTCCTCGGCCTCCCCTTCCCGCGTGTGCTGCTCCGGCGGAGCCGTCCTCGTGCTGGCCACGCCCTTGGGTACGCGGGGACGCCCGCCGGCGTTCAGCCCAGGTGCCGTTCGGCGAAGTCCAGCTCCAGCCGGACCTGCTTGATCCGCTCGTCCACCACCAGGGAGCCGTGGCCCGCGTCGTACCGGTACACCTCGTGCACCGCGCCCCGCTCCTCCAGGCGCCGGACGTAGTTCTCGATCTGGCGGATCGGGCAGCGCGGGTCGTTGACACCGGCCGAGATGTAGACGGGTGCCTTGACCTGGTCGACGTACGTGATCGGGGAGGACGCCTCGAAGCGCTCCGGAACCTCCTCCGGGGTGCCGCCGAGCAGCGTGCGGTCCATCGCCTTCAGCGCCTCCATCTCGTCGTGGTACGCGGTGACGTAGTCGGCGACCGGCACCGCCGCGATGCCCAGGCTCCACGCGTCGGGCTGGGTGCCGAGGCCGAGGAGGGTGAGGTAGCCGCCCCAGGAGCCGCCGGTGAGGATCAGCCGGGCGGGGTCGGCCAGCCCGGAGCCGATCGCCCACTCCCGGACCGCGGCGATGTCCTCCAGTTCGATCAGGCCGACGCGGTGCTTGAGCGCGTCGGTCCAGGCGCGGCCGTAGCCGGTGGAGCCGCGGTAGTTGACGCGGACGACCGCGTAGCCGTGGTCGACCCAGGCGGCGGGGCCCGCGGCGAAGGAGTCGCTGTCGTGCCAGGTGGGGCCGCCGTGGATGTCGAAGACGGTCGGCAGCGGTCCGGTGGCGCCGGCCGGCTTCTGCACGAGGGCGTGGATACGGCCGCCGGGGCCCTCCACCCACACGTCCTCCACCGGGACCGAGCCGGGCGACCTCATCCCGGGCGGGTCCAGGACGACCCCGCCCGCCGTGGAGCGGACCGCCGACGGTTCGGCCGCCGAGGACCACAGGTACTCCACGCTGCCGTCGGGGCGGGCGGTCGCACCCGAGACGGTGCCGGGCGGGGTGGGCAGCTCCACGAGCTCGCGGGCCGCGAAGTCGTAGCGGAACAGTTCGCTGCGGGCCTCGAAGCTGTGCGCGATGAGCAGCCCGGTGCCGTCCGGGTACCACTCGGCGCTGACGTCGCCGGGCAGCTCCAGGGCGAGGTCCCTCTGCTCCCCCGTCGCCACGTCCCACACCAGCGGCTCCCAGCGGCCGCGGCGCTGATGCCCGATGAGCAGCCGGGTGTCCCCGGCGACGGGTGCGAAGCCCAGCACCTCCAGGCCCAGCTCGCGGGTGCCGCCCTCGGTGTCGTCGAGGTCGGCGACGGGTGTGCCGTCGGGGCGCAGGACGCGCAGCGCGGAGTGCATCGCGTCGCCGTGCTCGGTGTGCTCGATCGCGATCAGCGTGCCGTCGTGGGAGAGGTCGCCGACGCCCGCGGACTCGCGGTGCCGGTAGATCTCCACGGGACGCTCGCCGATGCGGGCCAGGTGCACCGTGGTGCCCTCCTCGTCCGTCGACCGGCCCACGACCGCGGTACGGCCGTCCCGGCCGAGGGCGAGACCGGCGGGGTAGGACGGGTCGAGGCCAGGGGTGGCGAGTTCGTCCTCGCCGCCGGTGAAGCGCTGGCGGCGCCAGACGCCGAACTCGTCGCCGTCCTTGTCGTCGAACCACCAGATCCACTCGCCGTCGGGCGAGAGCACGCCGTCCGTGGTGCCGTTGGGCCGGTCCGTCACCTGGCGCTGCTCGCCGGTCGAGCGGTCCCAGGCGTACAGCTCGTACGTTCCTGTCGCGTTCGACACGAAGAGGGAGCGGTCGGGTGCGTCTTCGGCCCACTCGGGGAGGGAGACGCGGGGGGCCCGGAATCGCTTCTCCCAGTCGGGCATCTCGGAGGCGGGGGCGTGTGGCTCAGTCATGGGCCCATACTGCCCGCTGGGAGGGGGTGCGTAGCGCCATGGGGCCTGCTGTTCCACCCCCCGTCGGAAAGGCACCCGTCCGCCACCCGTACCGTTGTGGTGTGTACCGGTTTCTGCTGACGCCCCGGTGGTGGGGGATCAACCTCTTCGTGGTGCTTGCCATCCCTTTCTGCGTCTTCATGGGGTCCTGGCAGCTGGGCCGGTTCGAGGACCGGGTCGAGAATCACCGTGCGGCCGAGGAACAGGTCGCGTCCGCCAAGAAGGAGGCCCCCCGGCCGCTGGACGCGCTGCTGCCCGTGACGAAGGAGACCTCCGGCAAGCAGGTCACCGCACGCGGCCGGTACGACGAGCAGCTGCTCGTGCCCGACCGGGAGCTGGACGGCAGACCGGGGACGTACGTGCTCGCGCTGCTGCGCACCGACGGCGGCAAGGCGCTGCCCGTGGTCCGGGGCTGGCTGCCCGGCACGCCCGACCCGGCCGACGTGCCCGCGCCGCCCGCCGGTGAGGTGAGCGTCTCCGGTGCGCTCCAGGCGTCCGAGACGCCCGGCAACAACGGCGTCAGCGCCCGCGGCGGCCTGCCGAAGGGGCAGACCGCGGCGATCAGCGCGGCGTCCCTGGTGAACCTCGTGCCCTACGACGTGTACGACGCGTTCGTCACGCTCAACCGCGGCGACTCCGGGATGAAGGCGGTGCCCGCCACCGCGCCGGGCGGCACGGGGCTGGACCTGAAAGCGTTCCAGAACCTCGGCTACACCGCCGAGTGGTTCGCGTTCGTGGGCTTCGTGGTGTTCATGTGGTTCCGCCTGCTGCGCCGCGAGCTGGAGTTCGCACGCGACGCGGAGCTGGGGCTGCTCCCGGACGACGAGCAGCCGCAGGAGCCCGAGCGGCGCGAGGACCGGGATCAGGTCGCCGTCAGCAGGCCCGTCCAGTAGACCGAGCCCGCGCAGGCGTTGGTCACCACGACCGACGCCGAGCCGCTGCCCGTCTCCGGCGTGTAGGTGACGGTCACGCTGCCGTCGGCCGCGCCGTCCTCCGTGAGCAGCTGCGTGGAGGTGCCCGTGTCGCCGCCCGTGGACGTCCCGGCGGTCGTCGTCGGGTCCTCGGTGGGCGTCGGGTCGGGCGAGGGACCGCCCGTGGAGCCGCCGTTGGTCTCGCCGGGGGTGGGACAGGTCTCGGTGGGCACCCAGGCGAACTTCACCTCGTACGCCTCGCCCGGCTTGAGCACCAGCTGCGGCACCTCCAGGGAGGGGTCCGGCAGGCCGGCCGCCGGGTCCCCCGCCACGTGCCGCATCGAGCCGATCTTCGTGGCGTCGGCCGCGCCCGCAGGGGTCACGCCCACGCCACCGGGGCCGGTGACGGTGCAGCTCGCGCCGGAGACGTTGGTGACCCGGAAGGAGCCGTAGACCGCGCCGGTGGAGTCGGGGGCGGCGCTGCTCGCGACCGCGGGGCCCAGCTCGGCGGCGGTGCAGGCGGGTGCCTCGGCGGTCATGCCGGACGAGGGGTCGGCGCCTTCGGTGGCGCCCGTGCCGGCGCCGGGGCCGGCGCCCTTGTCCTTGTCCTTGCCGTTCTCCTTGCCGCCGTCCTCGACCTTGTCCGAGGAGCCGCCGGCGGTGCTCTCGCCGTTGCCGGGGCCCTTGCCCTCGCTGGTGCCGCCCTGGGCGGAGGAGGCGTGGCCGATGGCGGAGGGGTTGGCGTCGGAGCCGGTGGAGTTGGAGACGTGGACGAGGGCCGGTACGGCGGTGCCGACGAAGAGGGCGGCGGCGGCCATGCCGACCAGGGCCTGCCGCTTGCGGGCCCGGCGGGCGGGGACGGCGCGGCGCAGATACTCCAGCGTGCCGTCGCTCGGCTCTACCTGCTGCACCGCCTGGTGCAGCATCGCGCGCAGGTTCAGCTCGTCCGAGTCGAGCCCGTCGGGGCTCTGGTCGTCCAGGCCGTGGTTCACAGTTCCGTTCCCAGCGTGCGGTTGCTTCGTTGCGTGCCCGTGCGGCCCGGTGGGCTCGCGTGCCTGCTCGGGCCCGTGGTCCTCGGGACGGGCGGTGTTGCCGTCGCTCATGCCGGCGCCTCCATGGCCAGCCGCAGCGCCGCGATGCCGCGCGAGCCGTACGCCTTGACCGACCCCAGGGAGATACCGAGGGTCTCCGCGACCTGGGCCTCGGTCATGTCCGCGAAGTAGCGCAGCACCAGCACTTCGCGCTGGCGGCGCTGCAGCCCCTTCATCGCGTGGATGAGGGAGTCGCGCTCCAGCTGGTCGTAGGCGCCCTCCTCCGCGCTCGCCATGTCGGGCATCGGCTTGGACAGCAGCTTCAGGCCGAGGATGCGGCGGCGCAGCGCGGAGCGGGAGAGGTTGACGACCGTCTGGCGCAGATAGGCCAGGGTCTTCTCCGGGTCGCGGACGCGTTTGCGGGCGGAGTGCACGCGGATGAAGGCCTCCTGGACGACGTCCTCGCAGGAGGCGGTGTCGTCGAGCAGGAGCGCGGCGAGGCCGAGCAGCGAGCGGTAGTGCGCCCGGTAGGTCTCGGTGAGGTGATCGACGGTCGTTCCGGCCGCCACTGCCTCGTCGGCGCCGTCACGCTGGTTCGGGAGGCGGGCCGGCCGCGCTGCGGGCATGGGCGCGATCACCGGCATGCCACCGGGCGAGCCGGGCATGCGGGGTCGGAGAGCCTGGCGGGGCGGCCTGAGGGCCGTGCCACGCGGCGCTGTGAAGTCGAGTACCTCAGCCACGCAAGTTGGACACGCTTCCCCCCGTAAGGGTTGTACGTGCCGGGCGTCACTTTTGCGCCGACGTCCATTGCCCTCATGTGTCCCGCTCTTCCCCTATGTCCCGAACTGAACGGGCGTCCCCACGCCCGGTTCCAGGCGTCCCCACGCACCGGAAAGGGTGATCGCAAAGACGCTCCCCGCCGTCCACTTGGTTGCGGAGAGCGGGGAGGTAAATTTACACAGAACCTACAAAGAAACTTAGTGCAGGCCTCAACTTTTTCCCAGGTGCTGGTCCAGACCTTGAGCCACCGGCCCCACCGGCCCCACCGGCCCTGACGTCCGGCGGACACCCCTAGGTCTCGGCCGCCACCAGCTCCGCGATCTGCGCGGTGTTGAGCGCGGCTCCCTTGCGCAGGTTGTCCCCGCACACGAAGAGCTCCAGCGCGGTCGGGTCGTCCAGCGCCCGCCGCACCCGCCCCACCCACGTCGGATCGGTGCCGACCACGTCGGCCGGCGTGGGGAACTCGCCCGCGGCCGGGTTGTCGAACAGCACGACACCGGGCGCCGTGGCGAGGATCTCGCGGGCCCGGTCGACGGTGACCTCGTCCTCGAAGCGGGCGTGCACGGTGAGCGAGTGCGTGGTGACCACCGGGACCCGTACGCAGGTCACGGCGACCGGAAGGTTCGGCAGGCCCAGGATCTTGCGGGACTCGTCCCGGACCTTCATCTCCTCCGACGACCAGCCCTCCTCCCGCAGCGAGCCGGCCCACGGCACCACGTTCAGCGCGACCGGCTCCGGGAACGGCCCGGTGTTGTCCCCCACGGCCCGCCGTACGTCACCGGGGCTGGTCCCCAGCTCCGTGCCGGCGACCAGGGACAGCTGCTCGCGCAGCGTCCGCACGCCCGCGTGCCCCGCGCCGCTGACCGCCTGGTACGAGGAGACGACCAGCTCCCGCAGGCCGAACTCGGCGTGCAGCGCGCCCAGCGCGACGATCATGGACAGCGTGGTGCAGTTCGGGTTGGCGACGATCCCGCGCGGCCGCATCCGCACCGCGTGCGGATTGACCTCGGGGACGACGAGCGGAACCTCCGGGTCCATCCGGAAGGCGCCGGAGTTGTCCACCACCACCGCGCCCCGCGCGGCGGCGACGGGCGCCCACCGCGCGGCGACCTCGTCGGGCACGTCGAACATCGCGATGTCGACGCCGTCGAAGGCCTCCTCGGTGAGCGCCACGACCTCGACCTCCTCGCCGCGCACGGCCAGCTTGCGGCCGGCCGAGCGCGATGAGGCGATCAGTCGGATCTCGCCCCAGATGTCCGCCCGCTGGGACAGGATCTGGAGCATGACCGTGCCGACGGCGCCGGTCGCTCCCACGACCGCGAGCGTCGGTCGCACGACCCGCGGGGGCCGTCCGGTTCCGGCCATCAGCGGCCAGTGCCTCCGTAGACCACGGCCTCGTCGCTGTCGGAGTCGAGACCGAAGGCGGAGTGCACGGCGCGCACGGCCTCCGGCACGTCGTCCTTGCGGGTCACGACCGAGATGCGGATCTCGGAGGTCGAGATCAGCTCGATGTTCACCCCGGCGTCGCTGAGCGCGGTGAAGAAGTCGGCCGTGACACCCGGGTTCGTCTTCATACCGGCGCCGACCAGGGAGATCTTGCCGATCTGGTCGTCGTAGCGCAGCGAGTCGAAACCGATCGCGGTCTTCGCCCGCTCCAGGGCGTCGATGGCCTTGCGGCCCTCGGCCTTGGGCAGGGTGAAGGTGATGTCCGTCAGGCCCGTGGACGCGGCGGACACGTTCTGCACGACCATGTCGATGTTGATCTCGGCGTCGGCGATGGCGCGGAAGATCGAGGCAGCCTCGCCCGGCTTGTCCGGCACACCGACGACCGTGACCTTGGCCTCCGAGGTGTCGTGCGCGACACCGGAGATGATGGCCTGCTCCACCTGCTTGTCCCCTTGGTTGATCGGCTCGCTGCTGACCCACGTGCCCTGAAGCCCCGAGAAGCTGGACCGGACGTGGATCGGGATGTTGTACCGGCGGGCGTACTCCACACAGCGGTGGAGCAGCACCTTGGACCCGGAGGCGGCCAGTTCGAGCATGTCCTCGAACGAGATCCAGTCGATCTTCCGGGCCTTCTTCACCACGCGCGGGTCGGCGGTGAACACACCGTCGACGTCGGTGTAGATCTCGCACACCTCGGCGTTCAGCGCGGCGGCGAGCGCCACGGCCGTGGTGTCGGACCCGCCCCGCCCGAGGGTGGTGATGTCCTTGGTGTCCTGGCTGACGCCCTGGAACCCGGCGACGATGGCGATGTTGCCCTCGTCCACCGAGGCCTGGATCCGGCCCGGCGTGACATCGATGATGCGGGCTTTGTTGTGGACCGAGTCGGTGATGACACCTGCCTGGCTGCCGGTGAAGCTCTGGGCGTTGTGACCCAGGTTTTTGATCGCCATGGCCAGCAGTGCCATGGAGATCCGCTCTCCGGCGGTCAGCAGCATGTCGAGCTCGCGCCCGGCAGGGATCGGGGAAACCTGCTCGGCGAGATCGATCAGCTCGTCCGTCGTGTCGCCCATCGCGGAAACCACGGCGACCACCTGGTGGCCGTTCTTCTTGGCTTCCACGATCCTCTTGGCGACGCGCTTGATGCCTTCGGCATCGGCTACGGAGGAGCCTCCGTACTTCTGCACGACAAGGCCCACGTGCGCTCCTCGCTCAGTCCGTCGTTTTCCACGGTCCGTACACATGTGTGCAGGCCGCGGTCGGCAGTCAGTCTATCGAGCGCCCGAAAATCCCCTCCGCGATATCGCATGGTGAGACATCCGGGCACTCGTGCAGGAGGGCTCATGCCCAGGGGCACGCGGGCCACTCGGAAAAGCGACCCGTGTCACATCCTCCGGCGGGCGTGGTGCAGGGTCCCGGCCCACCAGTGCAGCTCGTCGAGCATCGCCTTGGCCGCGGCCTCCTGATCGTCGGGGGCCGCCCAGGCACCCGCCTCGTCGAAGTGCTGGTAGTAACGGGGGAAGGACACGTAGTCGCGGATCGTGTGGGCCTGGAGCTCGCCGAAGATCTGCCGCAGATGCTCGATGGCGAGGATCCCGCCCGAGGCACCGCTGTACCCGACGAAGCCGATCGCCTTGCGCTGCCACTGGGTGAAGTGCCAGTCGATCGCCGTCTTCAGCGACGCCGGGATGCTGCGGTTGTAGTCGGGGGTCACGACGACGATCGCGTCGGCGTCGTCGAGGGCCCGGGTCAGCGGTGCCATCCCCGCCGGCCGCTCGGGGTCCGGGTCGAGCGCGGGTGGGGTGGCGGGGAGGACCGGCGGCAGGTCGACGTCGGCGAGATCGACGGTGGTCACCTCGAACGCACCGTGCGCGGTGGCCTGTTCGGTGATCCAGTCGGCCACGACGGGCCCGAAGCGGCCTTCGCGGACGCTGCCGAGGATCACGGTGAGGTGGAGCGGGTCGGAGTTCACGTTCTGGTTCGGGTTCGGGTCGGTCGTCATGGCCCTTACGTTCCTCGGCGCGGCCGAGGGGAGGGAGACCGCGCCGAGGGTGGTAGTGGCAGGGCCACCCTCCGCAGCGCCCCGCTTGTTACGTTGAACGCGTGAGCGACGACAACGAGTTGGGCATGTTCCTGCGCACTCGCCGCGAGGCCCGCACACCGGCGGAGGTGGGCCTCCCGGCCGGGCCGCGACGGCGGACCCCGGGTCTGCGGCGCTCCGAACTGGCCACCCTCGCCGGCGTCAGCGTCGAGTACGTGACCCGTCTCGAACAGGGCCGGGACCGCCGCCCCTCGGGCGAGGTCCTGACCGCCCTCGCCGACGCACTCCGCCTGACCACCGCCGAGCGCGTCCACCTCCACCGCCTGGCCAAGACGATCAGCGGAGGCACCTGCGGCGCTCCCCCGCCGGTGCGCACGGTCCGGCCCACGGTCCGGATGCTCCTCGACCGGCTGGAACCCACCCCGGCCGTCCTGCTCAACACCCTCAGCGAGGCCCTCGCCTGGACCGAGGGCTACGACCGGCTGGCGCGCCCCCTGGGCCTGCTCGACGGCGAGCCACCGAACCTCGCGAGGTTCGTCCTCACCGACGAGCGGGCGCGCACGGCGTACCCCGACTGGGACCGCGTGGCGGACGACCAGGTGGCGGCCCTGAAGCAGGGACCGGTGCGGCAGTCACCGGGCGGCAGCGCACTGGTGTCCGAGCTGGGCCTGCTGGCGGGCCGGGAGTTCACGGAACGGATGGCACGCCTGCCGGGCCTGCCGACGGCGAGCGGCGTGGTGCGCATGGCCCACCCGGACGCGGGCGAACTACGCCTGGCCTACGAGGTGCTGGAGCTCCCGGTCGACGACGGCCAGCGCCTGATGGTGCACCTGCCCGCCGACACTGCCGCCGAGGCGGCGCTGGAGCGGGTGCTGGGGGTGCGCCGCGGGGAGCTGCGGATCGTGGGGTAGATCCTGCTGCACCGGCGCTTCCTACTGCACCGGCCGCATGCCCAGTGGGCCCGCGATCTCCTCCGCCATCACCTTGCCCGCCTCGAACTCCAGGGTGTCGTCGCCCATGCCCTGGTCGGTGTCGAGGCCGTCCAGTTCCGCGAGGGGCTGGTTCAGCCGGACGTGGGCCACCACCGACTGCAGTGCGCGCAGGGTCGCGGACGCGGTGCTGCCCCAGTTGGAGAAGTAGGAGAACTGCCACCACCACAGGGCCTCCGTGGTGCGGCCGGCGCGGTAGTGGGCCATGCCGTGGCGGAGGTCGGTGATGACGTCCGTCAGGTCGTCCGAGATGCGCGCGGGAACGGGCGCCTTGCGGGGCTCGTAGGGGTCGAAGACCTCGGAGTAGACGTCGATCGGCTCCAGCATGCGGGCGAGGTTCTCGCGGAGTTCGTCCACGTCCGGCTCCGGGCCCGGGTCCGGCTCGTAGCGCTCGTCCGGGACGATGTCCTCGTGGGCCCCGAGACGGCCGCCGGCCAGGAGGAGCTGGGAGACCTCCAGGAGGAGGAAGGGGACCGCCGAGTCCGGCTCGTCGCCCTTCGCCACCTCCGTGACGGCGACCAGGAAGCTCTCGATCTGATCCGCGATCTGGACCGCGAAGTCGTCCGGGTTCTGGTCGGTCGCGTGCAGCGTGGCATCAGACATCTAGGAGTCGTCTCCCCTCGAAGGCACGGCCGAGGGTGACCTCGTCCGCGTATTCCAGGTCGCCACCCACCGGGAGGCCGCTGGCCAGGCGGGTGACCTTCAGGCCCATGGGCTTGATCATGCGGGCGAGGTACGTGGCCGTGGCCTCGCCTTCCAGATTCGGGTCCGTGGCCAGGATCAGCTCGGTGACCGTGCCGTCGGCCAACCGCGCGAGAAGTTCTCGTATCCGCAGGTCGTCGGGTCCGACCCCGTCGATGGGGCTGATCGCGCCGCCGAGGACGTGGTAACGGCCCCGGAACTCACGGGTGCGCTCGATCGCCACGACGTCCTTCGGTTCCTCCACGACACAGATGACGGCCGGGTCGCGGCGGGCGTCGCGGCAGATCCCGCACTGCTCCTCCTGCGCGACGTTGCCGCAGGTCGCACAGAAGCGGACCTTCGCCTTCACTTCCATGAGGGCGTGTGCGAGGCGCCGTACGTCGGTCGGCTCCGCCTGGAGGATGTGGAAGGCGATGCGCTGGGCGCTCTTGGGACCGACGCCGGGCAGCCGCCCGAGTTCGTCGATGAGGTCCTGCACCACGCCTTCGTACAACGGACTGCCGTCCTTCCTGGGGTTCCTGCACTACGTACGGTAGAGGGCTTCGGTCCGTCTTAGAAAGGCAGACCGGGGATGCCGCTGCCGCCGCCCAGGCCCTGGGCGAGCGGGCCGAGCTTCTGCTGCTGGAGCGTCTGCGCGTTCTCGTTGGCCGCCTGGACCGCCGCGACGATCAGGTCGGCGAGGGTCTCGGTGTCCTCCGGGTCCACCGCCTTCGGGTCGATCTTCAGCGCGCGCAGCTCTCCGGAGCCGGTGACGGTGGCCCTCACCAGGCCGCCGCCCGCCTGGCCGTCGACCTCCGTGCGCGCGAGTTCCTCCTGCGCCTTGGCCAGGTCCTGCTGCATCTTCTGGGCCTGCTGGAGCAACTGCTGCATGTTCGGCTGGCCACCACCGGGGATCACGATCTGCTCCCATCGTCACTGCGTCGCTCGGGTGATTTTCCCGTTCGGCACGAGCCTACGTGGTCGGGGCAGCCGTCGCCCCAGCACTCTTTCGAGTGAGTCCGGCCGGGGCCCTATACCTGATCAACGCCCCCTTACGGGCGGAAAAGCGGCCGAACCCCCGACTCCGCCACCCATTGGGCGGTAGGAAGGGTCAGCCACATCGACACCAGGCGTCACGCTTCGTGCACGGCGTGAACGGTACGTGCCGACCGGGGGCGGACGGGGATCAGCCGGATCAGTCGGGGTCAGTCACGGTAGTTGCGGTCAGTAGGGAGTACCGGGTGGGTCAGCCGGAGATGCAGCCCGAGGGTCGGCCTCAGGACGGACGCGGTGAGCTGCGCGGCGAGGGGGCGGCCGGCCTGCGGCCGGGGGATCTGGGCGGGCGGGTCTTCCCGCTCGGCGACTGGGGCGAGCCGGCCGCCCGGCTGGACGAGCTGTACCGGTGGGTGGAGCGCGGCGCGCTGGAGACGGCCGCCTGGTACCTCGCGGACCGGGTGTGGAAGCGGCGGTGCGCGCGGGCGCTGCGCGGCGGGGCGGCGGCGGGGGCGGTGACCGGGGCGGCGCTGCCGCTGCTGGATCTGACCGGGGTGGTCGGCGGGGTGGCGCCCTGGGGGTATCTGGCGCTGCTGCTCGGGGTGGCGTGCGTGGCCGGGGACCGGTTCTTCGGGGTGACGTCCGGGTGGATAAGGGACGTGGCGACGGCGCAGGCGGTGCAGCGGCGGCTGCAGGCGCTGCAGTTCGACTGGGCGTCGGAGTGCGTGCGGGAGGTGCTGGGGCCGGCGGAGGGGACGGCGAGCGAGGCGGCGGAGCGGTGCCTGGGGGTGCTGCGCCGCTTCTCGGAGGACGTCACGGAGCTGGTGCGGGTCGAGACGGCGGACTGGATGGTCGAGTTCCGTACGGGGGGCGCGCCGCTGGGCATCCAGACGGCGGTGGCGCACGGGGGACGGCAGGAGTCGGGCCTGTCGAACGGCCGGTTCCCGTCCCCGCAGGGCCAGCCCCGCCCGAACATGCCGAGACAGCGTCCGCCGGAGCCGAGGTAAGAAGGCCGGGGGTCTGGGTGGCCGGAGGTGCTGTGGGCCGGGGGCCGGTCGCGCGGCCCGGCGCTGACAGGGCGCCGTCCGCGCCCACCTCCCCCGCTCTCGGCTTCGCTCGAGCAGGAGGGACCCCCATCGCCCTGCGGCACGACTGCCCGTGGGACGGGCGGCCACCACCGCCCGCAGGATGGGTGGTCTGTCACGGGCTCGGCCGGGCGCACAGTTTCAGGCCCTCCGGGGTCCAGCAGGGCAGGTGGCCGTGGGTGCGGATGACGTCCTGGCCGTTTCCTCTGGTCAGGTAGGTGAGGAAGCTGGAGGCCAGCGAGTCCGCCGGGGGCCGGCCGTAGGTGTAGGCGTACTCGATCTCGCGGTACGGGTAGGAGCTCGTGCCGTTCTCGATGGCGTCGACGGAGGCCGGCTCGCCGTCCAGCGTCAGGACGCGCAGGCCCTTCGCGCGGTCCGCCAGGTTCAGTTCGCTGTAGCCGATCGCGCCGGGAACGTCGGCGACCGTCGCCAGCACCTGTTCGGTGGAGTCGAGTTCGCAGCGGATGAGAGGGGCCGTGGGGTCGTCCTTGTGCAGGCAGTCGAGGGAGGAGTTGGCGATCTCGCCCCGGCCCAGCACCCGGCGCTGGAACACCTGCCGCGTCCCCGAGTTGGCGTCGCGGCTGACCAGACGCACCGGCAGGTCCGGCCCGCCCAGCTCCCGCCAGTTCGCGACCTCCCCCCGGTACAGGCTCCGTACGTCCGCGGTCGACAGGTTCCGCAGGCCCACCCTCTCGTTCACGACCAGCGCGAAGACCGACACCGCCACCCGGTTCTCGCGCAGCCGCGGCAGCCCGCTCGGCTTGGGCCCGTCGGACAGGGCCACGATCGCCGGTGAGCCCTGCTTCGCCTTCGCGCCGGCCGCCGCCAGCTCCCGGATGCCGGACGTCGACCCGTGCGCGTCCACGACGATGTCCGTGTCCTCGTCCTCGCAGTCCCGCTCGTACTTCTCCGCGACCTCCCGCAGCACGGGTGCGAAGGCCGTCGAGCCGGTCAGGGTGAGGGTGCCGCTCTCGCAGCCGATCGGCGGCGGGCTGTCGTCCTGCGCGACGACGATCACGGCGAGGGCGATCACGCACAGCGTCAGCGTGATGGTGATCAGCCGGGCGGCGCGGCTGAACAGGGGTGCCTTCTCGTCGGGGGTGGCGCTGCGGTTGCGATGCACCTCGCCGTCGCTGAGATCGCCGCTCACCTGGATCTCGTCGCCCTCGTGGCCGCCGGAGAGCAGCACCAGCAGCTTGAAGTAGGCGCCGCGGTTCAGCGGGACGCGGGGGATGTGCAGCGTGCCGCCCTGGTAGGCGAAACCACGTTCGCGGGTGAAGTGGTCGAGGAGATGGCTGGTCTCCGAGGGCTGGGTGACCGAGACGCCCAGGATGGTGCGGCGGCCGAACTCCACGGTCAGACCGTGGCTGCCGGGCCCCAGGTAGTCGTCGCGGCCGATGCCCTGCGATCCGTCGTTCTCGATGCGCAGCAGCACCATGCTGGCGTCGGTCATGCCGGCCGCCGTGTCGAACCAGCCCAGCCGGCGGTGCGTACGGCCCGACTGCCCGTCGTCGCCGATCGGGGTGTCCAGCTGTACGCGGTAGCCGATGCGTTTGCGGCGCGGCACCCGGCGCTCGTACCAGACCATGACGGCCGAGGCGACGATGCCGAGCAGCGCCGTGCAGACGGCCACCAGGTTCTCCGCGCTGAGCCACTGCACCGTGCCGCCCCCGTCACTGCCCGCCCGTTGGATCGGGTGGCCACCGTACGGCCGTGCGAAGGGGTGCGCGGGTTTCGTCCGCGGAAGTTCAACGAACGTTCAACGACCCCCGGTGAACGGGGATGTGGCTCCGTCCGTCCCGCGTCAGCCGCGCTCGTAGGTCAGCTCGTCGCCGTTGCTGGTGTTCACGCGGCGGAGCGACCCGTCCGGGAGGAGGGTGATCTCGCTGGCGGAGCCCGGTGTGCAGGCGCTGCGGGGCTGCCCGACCGTGACGGTGGACGGGCCGATCTCCAGGCGGCCGCCGGACGCGGAGGTCAGGTCGGCCTCGAAGACGCAGTGATAGGTGCCGTTCCCGGTGGGGCCGTCCGCGACGAGGGACAGCACCGTGTCGCCGGTCTCGCCCTGCTGGATGGTGAGCTCACGGGTGTGCACACCGCTCGCGTTGTCGATGGTGGTGGACCAGGTGCCCAGGTAGGCGGTGGGGATCGCCCCGTCGGAGGGTGGTGCGGCGGTGCTCGGCTGCTTCGGGTCGGTGGTGGGTGTGGTGGCCCCCGTGGTCCCGGGTGCGGTGGGGGACGGCGACGGCGGTGTCGTCGGGTCCTCGGCCTGGTTGTTGCTGTCCCCGCCGCTCATGAGGGCGTACACCGTGCCGCCCGCCATGAGCGCGACGACCAGCGCGATCAGCACGAGCAGTGCGGTGGAGGACCGGCCGTCGCGCCGGGGGTCCTGGCCGGGGCCGGGCGGGCCGTAGAAGGGCGGAGGGCCGTACGGCGGGGTGGCGCCGCCCGCCTGGTGGCCGTTGTAGGGGTAGCCGTAGGCGGGCGGCTGGGGGTGCTGCTGCGGATGGCCGTATCCGCCCGGGGCCGGGCTCGGCGGTGGCGTGGGGCCGCCCTGGCCGCCGACGACCACGGTCGGCAGGTGGTTCACCGGGCCCCCGCCGCCGGGCCGGCCGGGCCGGGGCGGGCCGGCGCTGCCGGGGGCCGCGCCCGAGTCGTCGTCCGCGGGAGCGTGTTCCGGGGTGGCCGCGGGGGCGGGGCCCGTGCCGCCGGAAGGCGCCGAGGGAGCGGCGGCGGGTGCCGGGGCGGTCGCCGCGACCGGCGTCCCCGACACGGCCGTGGGGGTCGGCCCGCCGGGGGCGGCCGGCGCCTCCGGGTCCTCCGTGTCCAGCAGCCGCACCGCGTGCCGGCCCAGCTGGGCGACCAGGGCACTCGGGAGCCACGGGTCGCGGGAGCGGCCCTCGGTGACCGTGTCCTCCGCGCCGGTGCGGTCCAGGACCTCGTCGAGGCCGGGGCGCGCGGCCGGATCCTTCTTCAGACAGTCGCGGACGAGATCGGCGAGGCCCTCGGGCACCTGCTCCAGGTCCGGCTCCTCCTGCGCGATGCGGAACATCAGCGCGTGCACCCCGCTGTTGGCGGTGCCGAAGGGGAGCTTGCCGGTCGCCGCGTACGCGAGGACGGAGCCGAGGCAGAAGACGTCGCAGGCCGGGGTGATGCGGTCGCCGCGCACCTGCTCGGGCGCCATGAAACCGGGCGATCCGACGAGCGCCCCGGTGCGGGTGAGTCCGCCGTCGGTCACCGTCTGCAGGGCCCGTGCGATCCCGAAGTCGATGACGCGCGGCCCGTCGATGGTGACCAGCACGTTGGACGGTTTGAGGTCGCGGTGGACGATGCCGGCCGCGTGGATGTCCTGCAGCGCGTGTGCGAGACCGGCGGCGAGGATGCGCACCGAACGCTCCGGCAGGGCGCCGTGGTCGTGGCCCACGACCTGCTGGAGGCTTGGACCGGCGACATACCCGGTGGCCACCCACGGCACCGCCGCCTCGGTGTCGGCGTCCAGCACCGGCGCCGTCCAGTGGCCGCCGACCTGCCGCGCGGCCTGCACCTCCTGACGGAAGCGCGCCCGGAACTCCTCCTGCCGGGCCAGTTCCTCCCGCACGAGTTTCACGGCGACCGTGCGTCCCCGCTCGGAACGGGCCAGATAGACGTGCCCCATCCCCCCGGCCCCGAGCCGCGCGAGCAGCCGGTACGCCCCGATCCGCTGCGGATCCCCGGCCCCGAGCTTCTCCATCGCTGCGCCGCCTTCCCCCCAGTGAGCAACATCCCGAGGATAGTGCGGGGCCGGTGCCCGGTGAGCTGGGCGACGTCTACGGTTCCGTAACAGGGGGACCCAGCGCGTCGAGGACCTCGGACAGGCGTTCCAACGCCGCCACCGCCCGCGCGAGATCGGCCTCCCCGTACGCCTGCGCCAGCCGTTCCGCGAAGGCCGCGTGCCCGGGATCGACACGGGCGATCGCGGCCCGGCCCCGCTCGGTGGGCGCGAGGAGTTTGGCGCGGCGGTGGGCGGGGTTGGGGCGGTACTCGGCGAGGCCCCGCTCGACCAGGAGGTCGGCGATGCGCTGGACGCTCTGCCGGGTGATGCCCATGGTCCGGGCGATGCCGGACACCGGCAGCGGTTCGGTGAGGACCGCGCCGAGCACCTGCCACCAGGCGGCGGTGAGTCCGGCCGGCCGGGCCAGTTCCTCGGCGATCGCGAGGAACTGGCCGTTGAGCCGGAAGACACCGAGCGCGCTGCGGCTGAGCAGGTCCTGCCGCTTACTGCTCACCGCGCCAGTGCCTCTTCGAGCTCGGCGTACGCCTGCGGGTCCGAGTCGTGGAACAGCCGGTACCAGGCGTCGGTCGCCTTGTCGTCGTAGGCGCCGAGCAGCCGGAAGATCTCCCTTGCGAAGGCGACCGGCTCGGTCGGGCCGGCGGTGACGAGTCCGCCGTCGGTGACGGCGTCGACGTCGGCGTACCGCTCGCCGCCCGCGTAGCCGGTCGCGGCGAGGTAGAAGGGCGCTGCGCTGGTGTGGGCGCGGTTGTCGAGCAGGCCCTCGCGGGCGAGGCCGGCGGTGGCGCCGCAGATCGCGGCGACGGGCACCCCGGCGTCGAGGAAGGCGCGGGCGGCCCGCGCGAAGGGGGCGAGGCTGTCGCCGGTGTCCCACAGTCCGGCGCCGACGAGGATCAGCAGGGAGCTGTCCTCGGGCCGCAGCTCGTCGAGGGCGAGGTCGGGGAGGACCCGGAGTCCGCCCATGCTGGTGACGGGCTCCCTGGTGGGCCCGACGGTACGGACCTCGAATCCGGCCTGCGCGAGATGCGCGGTGGCGTGACCGGTCTCCCAGTCGGCGAAGGTGTCGTAGACGGCGAGGTGGACGGGCTTGCGAGTCGTCATGACCGCTCCCTGGGTGTGTAGGGGTGACGCCTACTGATGACAGAATCCTGTCATGATGCCAGCATGCTGTCAAGCGTCGTCAGGTGTCCGGCCTCCCCCGGGCGCCCGGCCTGTCGACAATCTGTCGCGGAAAGTCCCGGACCGCAGACAGGCCGCCGATGTCGCCGCCGCACCGGCGCCGCCTACGCTCGGGCGCATGACCCCTCAGACCCCTCAGCCGAACCCCGAGGCCGGAGCCGCCGTCAAGGCCGCCGACCGTGCGCACGTCTTCCACTCCTGGTCCGCTCAGGAGCTCATCGACCCGCTCGCCGTCGCCGGAGCGGAGGGGTCGTACTTCTGGGACTACGACGGGCGCCGCTACCTCGACTTCACCAGCGGCCTCGTCTACACGAACGTCGGATACCAGCACCCGAAGGTCGTCGCCGCCATCCAGGAGCAGGCGGCGAGGATGACGACGTTCGCGCCCGCCTTCGCGGTGGAGGCCCGCTCGGAGGCGGCCCGGCTGATAGCCGAGCGCACCCCGGGCGACCTCGACAAGATCTTCTTCACCAACGGCGGCGCCGACGCCAACGAGCACGCGGTGCGCATGGCCCGCCTGCACACGGGCCGCCCGAAGGTGCTCTCCGCGTACCGCTCGTACCACGGCGGCACCCAGCAGGCGATCAGCCTCACCGGCGACCCGCGCCGCTGGGCCTCGGACAGCGCCTCCGCCGGTGTCGTGCACTTCTGGGCGCCCTTCCTGTACCGCTCGCGCTTCTACGCCGAGACCGAGGAGCAGGAGTGCGCGCGGGCGCTGGAGCACCTGGAGACGACCATCGCCTTCGAGGGGCCGTCGACCATCGCCGCGATCGTGCTGGAGACGATCCCGGGCACGGCGGGGATCATGGTGCCGCCGACCGGATATCTCGCGGGCGTGCGGGAGCTGTGCGACACGTACGGGATCGTGCTGATCCTGGACGAGGTCATGGCCGGGTTCGGGCGGACCGGCTCGTGGTTCGCGGCGGATCTGTACGGCGTCGTGCCGGACCTGATGACCTTCGCCAAGGGCGTGAACTCCGGCTATGTGCCGCTGGGCGGCGTCGCGATCTCCGGGAAGATCGCCGAGACGTTCGGCAAGCGGCCCTACCCGGGCGGGCTGACCTACTCCGGGCACCCGCTGGCCTGTGCCGCGGCCGTCGCGACGATCAATGTGATGGAGGAGGAGGGCGTCGTGGAGAACGCGGCGCGCCTCGGCGAGACCGTCCTCGGCCCCGGCCTGCGCGAGCTGGCCGAGCGGCACCCCAGCGTGGGCGATGTGCGCGGCGTCGGCATGTTCTGGGCGGTGGAGCTGGTGCGCGACCGCGAGACCCGCGAGCCGCTGGTGCCGTACAACGCGGCCGGTGAGGCGAACGCCCCGATGGCCGCGTTCGCCGCCGCCGCGAAGGAGGGCGGTCTGTGGCCCTTCGTGAACATGAACCGCACACACGCGGTGCCGCCGTGCAACGCGAGCGAGGCGGAGCTGAAGGAGGGCCTGGCGGTCCTGGACGCGGCACTGTCGGTGGCGGACGCGTACGTGGAGTAGCGGCACCGGGCGGGGCATGGGGCATGCCCTCCCGAACGCGTAAGGTGACGTGCTCGTAGACCTGTGCACCTGTGTGGACCTGTGCGAGCACGTCACCGACCACGCGACGAGGGAGACGCCCGACCATGCCCGGCATCAGCGGCAACGTCGCCGTGACCCGCAGCACCCTGCGGCAGCAGATCGCCGACGCGCTCCGCGACGAGGTGCTGGCCGGGCGGCTGCAGCCGGGGCAGGAGTTCACCGTCAAGGAGATCGCCGAGCAGTACGGGGTGTCCGCGACCCCGGTGCGGGAGGCGCTGGTCGACCTGTCGGCGCAGGGGCTGCTCGACGCCGACCAGCACCGCGGGTTCCGCGTGCACGAGTACTCCGTGGACGACTTCCGCGGCATGATCGAGGCGCGCAGCATGGTGACCGACGGCATGTTCCAGGCGCTGACCGACGGCCGCCTCGCCCACGTGATGCCCGACGAGCCCCGGGTCGCCGCCGCGCTCGCCGGGGTCCGGCGGCGCGGCGAGGAGGCCCAGCGGGCGGCTCTCGCCGGTGACCTCACCGTGCTGATCGGCTACGACCTGCGGTTCTGGCGCGAGCTCGGGGCACTGTTCGGCAACCCGTACCTCAGCGACTTCCTGCACCGGCTGCGGGTGCAGACCTGGGTGTGTGTGGTGCAGCAGCTGCGCCGGCTGCCCGACCTGCGGGGCCGGCTGTGGTCCGAACACACCGATCTCGTCGATGCGCTGGCGCGCCGTGACATCGATGGCGCCCGCGCGATCGTCGCGTCGTACAACGCGCACGGGCTCGCGCTGATCGAGCGCCTGACGGACGGATGAGCGACGGATGAGGGACGACTGGGAAGACGGCTGAGCGGTCGCGGACGGGCGCTTGCGGCCGAGACTGCGTCGTCTGTGTCCGTATGGGTATGGGACCTGCACGAAGACGCCGTACCCTTCCCTGACCACGTCCCTGACGACTGACGACCTCCGTGCCGTGTGAGGAGCCCTCTTTGGCCTGTGACCTGTGGCTGGTACCGCTCGTCGACGTGTTGTGCCACACGCCCGACAATCCGTTCGCCGAGGAACTCGCGCAGTACAACACGGTGCTCTCGGAGGCGGGACTGCCGCCGGTGCCGGTGTACCAGTACATGCCGGGCCTGTCCGGCGAGGTCGCCCCGGTCGCGGGATTCGACTACGACGCGCTGCACTTCCTGCGGCGCGCGTATCTGCTCCAGGTGTGCGGGCTTCCGGTGACGCCGGTGGACGAACTCGGCGGTGACTACGAGCAGTTGCTGGAGATGTTCGAGGCGACGGCCCAGCAGTCCCACCTGGTCTGGCACTACGACCACGCGGGCGCGTACGTCCCCGTGGACTTCCCGGCCCCGCTGTCCAGCGACGAACTCCTCGCCGGTGGCGGCCCCTTGGGTTCCTCCCAGTCGCTGCTGCGGGAACTGGAGTTCGTCGCCCCGACCCTCGGCATCGACCCGGCCAACCCCCCGGCCGCCCCGGAGCCCCCGCGCGGCCCGACGGAACTCGAGGAACCGGCCCTCCCCGCCCCCTACGACCCCAGCCCCTTCGCCCGCGAACGCCACGTCTGGCTGGGCCTGCACGCGGCGGCCACGCGGAGTCTGGCGCAGGGGTCGATGATCGTGTTCAGCTGAACCGGCGGGATCAGCGCAGCTCGGAGAGTCCCTTCTGCAGGTCTTCCGCGTTCATCACCGGGGTCATCTCGACCTGGGCGTTGAGCTGGGAGAAGAACGGCTCACCGGTGGGCGGGATCTGCGAGCTGTCCTGAAGGTCGACGACCAGCAGGCACGTCCGCCGCCCGCCGAGCGGGCCGAAGTAGGCGGCCTCCGGGTGGAGCCGGTCCATGATCTCCTTCATCAGCTCGGGCATCTTCCCGCTGCGGATGACGTCGTTCGCCTTCTCGGTGTCCAGCGTCGCCCTGAGCATCACGCGCATCGCACTCACCTTCTTCTGGTCGACGCACGCGGGGTACGGCTTCAGGCTATGCCCGTGACGCCGGACCGGCGAGCGAGGACCGGGCCGGCGCCGGCCGAAGATCTATCCGGCGATCTCCGCGACGACGCGGTAGGCGACGTACAGCCCGTACAGGGCGAGGAGCAGCCCGAGGAAGCGGGTCCATACGGGCAGGGTGCGGCGTCGGTGGGTGTTCCCCATGCGCCTCAGGCGTACCACGGCGGAGAGCGCACCGAGCGCGGCGATGGCGGTGAACACCCAGAACAGCACGGGCCGTTCGCTCGAGGATGCGTTCTGCACTCCGGCGTTGCCGACGATGAGCAGCAGGTAAGGGGCGATGTACTGAGCCGGGCTGAACTCCCGCACCCGCTCAGGGCCACCGGTCTCGGTCATGGAATGCCTCCGCGGCTTGGTAGGTGTCGGCAAGGATGTGCGCCCCACGGCAGGGGGGAAGACCGTGGGGCGCACATGGGTGTTCCAGCCCCCGGGGAGGGGCGGCATCAGCGGATCAGGTACGTCACAGGATGATGTCGATGATCCACTCGATGGCGGTCTTGACGGAGATCGCGCCGCCCAGGGTCAGCGTCTTCTTCACCCAGCCCGGGAGGGAGTTCCACTTCTCCTTGAAGTAGCCCTTGCCCTTCTTCGCCCAGTCGGTCAGCTTCTTCTGCCAGGAGTCGGGCAGCGCCTTGAAGGCCTTCTTCAGCGCCTTCTTCTTCAGCTTGTCCAGGAACCCCTTGGCCGCGAAGCCGTCAGTGCCGGCGGCAGAGACCACCTGCTGCTTGGTGAGGCCCTCCTCCTTCAGGAGCTCCTTGCCCTCGGGAGTGTCGAGGTAGCTCTCCCAGGCCTCGGGCGAGGAGAACTCGAAGGCCGCGTCGAACTCCGGGGTGGCGGAAGCGGCAGCGGCCGTCTCGCGGTGGGTGGTGGCCTGCGCCGCCGTGGTGCCTGTGACACCGAGGGTCAGCGCGGCCAGGGCGGCAATCGCACCCATGCGGATATGCCGACGATTCACTATCGTGGTCCTTCGGGTAAGACGGTGCGGGCGCTGCCGACCGGTGCACTGATGGCCTGGAAACCGTGTGCGTCGGAAGGGGCGGTGCCCGCACCCCCGGGCTTCTGTGCCGGGGGCGGTGAAGAACCTAACCCTGTGTTGATCTTCAGTTCCAGATCTTGAAGCGCATATGCCCTGAAACGTTCGCCGGGCCGGGACACGCAGACAGGATGTTTTTCGCAAGCCGGGCGGACATACGCGGACGATCTATAGCGAGCCGGGCGATGGACGGCGCAAACCGGACTGGCCACTACCGCCACCCCGAAACCTCAAGTTCCGCTCAATTCACTCGGAATCGCGGTTAAACGCCTCTGCACACCACAGCGTCGACTCGCGCGAAAACGTCACACCGTCAGATCCGTACGGCATCCGTCTGCGGGCTGATGGCCATTCCTGCTGCGGGCGGATTTTTCGCCCGGCTGCGGTTGGAATGCTGCTGATCATGACCACCGCATCCCCGGATCCCACTGGCCTCGCCTATCACCGCATGGGTCGCACGGGCCGTCACCGATGGTGGCGGCCCCTGCTCGGCGCCGTGCTGTTCCTGCCGACCTGGCTCGTGGCCGTGCTCATGCTCTACCTGTTCGCCTACGCCCTGGGGACGGCAGCCGGATACCCCGAACTCCCCGACGGTGGCGTGGACTTAGGCCCCTTGCGCAATACGGCATTGGACCTGACGTACATCGCCGTCGCCCTGCCCCTCATCCTGCTGGCCGTACGGCTGACGGAGCGGCGGCCGGCCGGCACCGTGTCATCAGTCATCGGACGACTGCGGAAGCGTTGGCTGGCCCGGTGCCTGCTGGCCGCTCTCGTCCCCGTGACGCTGCTCGCGTCGGCCTCCCTCTTCCTGCCGGACGACGCCCGGGCCGACGGAGAGTCCACGGCATGGGTCGGCTTGTCACCCTTCCTCGTGTCCCTTGCCGTCCTGGCCGTGTTCGTCCCCGTGCAGGCCGCAGCCGAGGAGTACGTCTTCCGGGGCTGGCTCACCCAGGCGTTCGGGGCGTTCCTGCGCTCCCCGTGGCTCGCGTTGCTCCCGCAGGCCGCGCTGTTCGCCGCCGCCCACGGCTGGGGCACCACGTGGGGCTTTCTCGACCTGCTCTTCTTCGCCCTCACGGCGGGATGGCTGACCCTCCGCACAGGCGGCCTGGAAGCCGCCATCGCCCTGCACGCACTGAACAACCTGCTGGCCTTCGGCGTCTCCGCCGCCATGGTCGACGGGCTGTCGTCCGACGACACCGCAGCCGACGCACCCTGGCAACTCGCCCTCGCGGACATGACCACCGCCCTGCTCTACGCCGCGATCGTCACCTGCATGGCCCGCCGCCGACGCCCCCAGCACCTGGCACCCCCTGCGGACACGCCTCCCCCGTCACCTGCCATGTCATATCGGTGATCAGCGAGGTCTCTGCGGCAGCCTCGCGGTCGCGGGCGGACTCGTCGCCCGGATGCCGTCGTGGGAGGTCCCCTCGGCCCGCAGACGTGACGGGACGGCCGGGCGGGTTCATCGCGCCGGCCGTCCGGTCAGATCCTCAGGTCCCCGGGAGGGGAGGACTCACAGGAACGAGTTGATCTCGATCGTCTCGTCCCGGCCCGGGCCCACGCCGATCGCGGAGATCGGGGCGCCGGACATCTCCTCCAGGGCCTTGACGTACGCCTGGGCGTTCTTCGGCAGGTCGGAGAAGGACTTCGCCTTGCTGATGTCCTCCGACCAGCCCGGCAGCATCTCGTAGACGGGCTTCGCGTGGTGGAAGTCGGTCTGCGAGTACGGCAGCTCCTCGACGCGCTTGCCGTCGATCTCGTAGGCGACGCAGACCGGGATCTGCTCCCAGCCGGTGAGGACGTCGAGCTTGGTGAGGAAGAAGTCGGTCAGGCCGTTGACCCGGGTCGCGTAGCGGGCGATCACCGCGTCGAACCAGCCGCAGCGGCGGTCGCGGCCGGTGGTGACTCCCCGCTCGCCGCCGATGCGCCGCAGCGCCTCGCCGTCCTCGTCGAACAGCTCCGTCGGGAACGGGCCGGCGCCGACGCGGGTGGTGTACGCCTTCAGGATGCCGATGACCCGGCTGATCTTCGTCGGGCCCACGCCGGCGCCCGTGCAGGCGCCGCCCGCGGTCGGGTTGGAGGAGGTGACGAAGGGATAGGTGCCGTGGTCGATGTCCAGCAGCGTGCCCTGGCCGCCCTCGAAGAGGACCACCTTGTCCTGCTCCAGCGCCTGGTTCAGGATCAGCACGGTGTCGGCGACGTACGGCGCCAGCTTGTCCGCGTAGCCCAGCAGTTCCTCGACCACCTGGTCCACGGCGATCGCGCGGCGGTTGTAGAGCTTGGTGAGGATCTGGTTCTTGACGTCGAGGGCCGCCTCGACCTTCTGCGTCAGGATCGACTCGTCGTACAGGTCCTGGACGCGGATGCCGACACGGTTGATCTTGTCGGCGTAGGTCGGGCCGATGCCGCGCCCGGTGGTGCCGATCTTCCGCTTGCCGAGGAAGCGCTCGGTCACCTTGTCCACCGTCACGTTGTACGGCGTGATGATGTGCGCGTTACCGCTGATCAGGAGCTTGGACGTGTCGACGCCTCGCTCGTTGAGCCCGCTCAGCTCGGAGAGCAGGACCGAGGGGTCGACGACGACGCCGTTGCCGATGACCGGCGTGCAGCCGGGGGACAGGATTCCGGAAGGGAGCAGGTGGAGGGCGTACTTCTGGTCACCCACGACTACCGTGTGGCCGGCGTTGTTGCCGCCCTGGTAGCGCACCACGTAGTCGACGGATCCACCGAGCAGGTCCGTCGCCTTTCCCTTGCCTTCGTCACCCCACTGAGCACCGAGCAGCACAAGTGCGGGCACGCGCGTACACCCCTTCCGGGCGGGGCATGTCCATGGTCGAGGGCGCACGCGGGAGCGTTTCGCCGCGTACACCGCGACCGTCGTTGGCCGCCAACCGTCGGACCGGATGCCCCGGAATAGACGAAGCCCCTGGCGCAATAGCGCAAGGGGCTCTTGCACAAAGATGCTACCCGAGGAAGCGAGGCATGGCCGAGGTGGCGACTTCCGCGACATCTTCCGCGACGTCTTCGTCCACTCCCGATCAGCTCCTGGTGGTCGTCGATCCGGTCGCCCGCCGCACGGACGGCGAGTCCGTACGCATCGCGAAAGACGTGCTCAGCGCGGGTGCGGTCGGCACGAAGGTGTGTCTGCCGGACGGTCCGGAGGAGTTCGCGCGGGCGCTGCGGCGGCGGGGTTCGCGCCGGCCGGTGCTGGTCGGGGACGACCGGGCGCTGGTGCGTGCGGTGAGCCTGCTGCACCGGCAGCGGGAGCTCGCGGCCTGCGTGCTGTCGCTGGTGCCGGTGGGCGGAGCGTCGGCCCTCGCGAGGTCGCTGGGGGTGCCGACGAGCGCGGTGGCGGCGGCACGGGCCGTGCTGGACGGGGCGGAGCGGCGGATGGACCTGCTGGTGGACGACAGCGACGGGGTGGTGCTGGGCGCGCTGCGGATCCCGCCGCTCGGGGCGGTGTACGGGCGGGAGCCGGGGGCCGACGAGGCGGGCCGCCCCTTGCTGCGGACCTGCCAGTCCCTGGTGCGCACCCTGCTCCCCGCCCGGCCCTCCCGCCTGGTCTCCGCCCCCGAGACGGGCCCCGCCCACCTGCGCGTCGAGGTCGACGGCGAGACCCTGATCGACCTGCGCCAGCCGGTGGAGTCCGTGTCGGTGACCCCCACGGCCGCGGGGACGGCCCGGGTCGAGGTCCGCCCGCTGTCGGTGGGCGCGGAGGCGACCCCGCTGCTCGCCGAGGCCCGCACGGTCACGGTCTCGGGCGCCCACTTCCGCTACCGCGCGGACGCGGCGATCTCGGGCCCGGTACGGACCCGGACGTGGGTGGTGCGCGAGGGGGCTTGGGGGTTGACGGTGCCGGCGGGGTAGCGGAGTCGGGGATCAGTCACCCCGGCCGAACCGCTCCTCGCGGTGCACCCGCCAGCGTTCCATCATCGCGGCGATCTCGCCCTCGACGAACTCGAAGAAGGCCAGGGTCTCCGCCATGCGGCGGCCCGCGGGGGTGTCCGGGCCCAGGCTGGTGACTCCCTCGCGCAGGGCCGCCTCCCAGCGCTTGATGACGGCCTCGCGGTTGGTGAGCGCCTCGTACCACTGGTTGCTGTGCACCCGGTACCGCTCGCGCCGGGAGCCGGGTTCGCGTTCCCGCGACACCATGTGCTGCTGGGACAGATAGCGCACCGCCCCGGAGACGGCGGCCGGGCTGACCTGGAGCTGTTCGCCCAGCTCGGCGGAGGTCAGCGTGCCCGAGTCGGAGGCCAGCAGCGCGGCGAACACCCGGGCCGGCATCCGCTGCATCCCGGCCTCGACGAGCTGCGCCGCGAACCCCTCGACGAATTTCGACACCGCCTCCGGGTCGCGCCCCGGACCACCCTGTTCCGCCGCTTCGGTCATGGTCCGATCATGCCTCACAGCCTTGATGCTTCCTTAACTTCACAAATTTCTGAAAGAAGCGTACGTTCCGAAACATGACGAAGGCAATCAGCGTCTCCGGACTGCACAAGGCGTTCGGCCGCACCCACGCGCTCGACGGGCTCGACCTGGACGTCGAGTCCGGCGAGGTCCACGGCTTCCTCGGCCCCAACGGTTCCGGGAAGTCCACCACGATCCGGGTCCTGCTGGGCCTGCTGCGCGCCGACTCGGGCGCCGCCCAGGTCCTCGGCCGCGACCCGTGGACGGACGCCGTCGAGATCCACCGCCGTATCGCCTACGTCCCCGGCGACGTGACGCTGTGGCGCAACCTCTCCGGCGGCGAGGTCATCGACCTGTACGGGCGCCTGCGCGGCGGGCTGGACGCGCGACGCCGCGCCGAGCTGATCGAGCGGTTCGAACTGGACCCCACGAAGAAGGGCCGGACGTACTCCAAGGGCAACCGGCAGAAGGTGGCGCTGGTCGCCGCGTTCGCCTCCGACGTCGACCTGCTGATCCTCGACGAGCCGACCTCCGGGCTCGACCCGCTGATGGAGGAGGTCTTCCAGCGGTGCGTCGCCGAGGAACGCGACCGCGGCCGTACGGTCCTGCTGTCCTCGCACATCCTCAGCGAGGTGGAGGAGCTGTGCGACCGGGTGAGCATCATCCGCAAGGGCCGCACGGTGGAGAGCGGTTCGCTCGCCGAGCTGCGCCACCTGACCCGCACCAGCGTGAGCGCCGAACTCGCCGGACCGCCGAACGGGTTGGCCGGCCTGCCCGGCGTGCACGACCTCGACGTGCAGGGACGCCGGGTCCGGCTCCAGGTCGACACCGACAAGCTCGACGCCGTACTCCGGTCGCTCAGCGAGTCGGGCGTGCGGTCGCTGACGTCGACGCCGCCGACACTGGAGGAGCTGTTCCTGCGGCACTACCAGGACGACGTGACGAGCACGGAGGCGGTGTCCCGATGAAGGCGGCCACCTCGGCGTTCACCGTTCGTCCGACCAGCTCCCGCCCCCTCGCGGGCACCTGGACGCTGCTGCGGTTCGCGCTGCGCCGCGACCGGGTGATGATCCCGCTGTGGGTCGCGGTGAACGCGCTCATGGTGCTGTCCATGCCGGGCACGCTGGAGAGCCTGTACGGCACGCCGGCCGAACGCGCCGATCTGATGCGGCAGATGGAGACCAACTCCTCGCTGCGAGCGATGGTCGGCCCCGTCTTCGACGACTCGCTCGGCGCGCTCACCGCGTGGCGGGCCGGCGTGTACGCGGCAGCGCTCGCCGCCGTGATGAGCCTGCTGATCGTCGTACGGCACACCCGCGACGAGGAGGAGAGCGGCCGGCAGGAACTCGTGGCGTCGGGCATGGTCGGCCGCAGGGCCTCGCTGACGGCGGCCCTGCTGACGGCGGCGGTCGCCAACGGTCTGCTGGCGCTGCTGCTGGCGGCGGGCCTGTCCGGCCAGGGGGCGTCCGGAGCGCTCGCCTTCGCGCTCGGCATCGCGGGCACCGGCATGCTGTTCGCGACGATGGCGGCGATCGTCGCCCAGCTGACGGAGAGCGCACGGCTGGCACGGGGCCTGACCGCCGGGGTGCTGGGTGCGGCGTTCGTGCTGCGCGCGGCCGGTGACTCGGCGACGGCGGACGGCTCCTCGGTGCTGACCTGGCTGTCCCCGCTGGGCTGGCTGGAGAACCTGCGGGCCTTCGCGGACGAACGCTGGTGGGTGCTGCTGCTGATCGCCGGCGCGGCGCTGGCGCAGGGCGCGGTGGCGTACGAGCTCACCGGGCGCCGCGACCTCGGCATGAGCTTCCTGCCGACCCGGCCGGGCCCGGCGAACGGCCGCCTGAGCACGGCCGGCGCGCTGGCCTGGCGGTTGCAGCGGGGCAGCGTCCTCGGGTGGAGCATCGGCTTCTTCCTCGCCGGGCTGGTGTACGGCGGGATGACGGAGGGCGCGGCGGACCTGGTCGGTGACAACGAGCAGGCGCGGCAGATCATCGAGCGGATGGGCGGACAGTCCGGGCTGACGGACGCGTTCGTCGCGTCGATGATCGGGATGCTGGGCCTGATCGCCGCGCTGTACGTCGTGGGCTCGGTGCTGCGCCTGACCGGCGAGGAGACCTCCGGCCGGGCCGAACCGGTGCTGGCGGCGGCGGTCGGCCGGCTCCGCTGGGCGGTCGGCCACCTGGCGATCGCCTTCGGCGGGGCGGCATGGATCATGCTGCTCGCCGGCGCCGGGTATGCCCTGGCGTACGGCAAGGACGTGGGCGGGATCCTGAGCGCGTGTCTGGTGCAGCTCCCGGCGGTGTGGGTGATCGGCGGCGCGGCGGTCCTGCTGCACGGCGTGCTGCCCCGTGCCGCGGTGGGGGCGGCGTGGGGCGTCGCCGGGGCCGTGCTCCTGCTGGGCTGGGTGGGCCCGGCCCTGGACGTCCCGCAGACGGTCCTGGACCTCTCCCCCTTCGGCCACCTGCCGAAGGTGCCGGGGGCGGAGATGAGCTGGGGGCCGGTGCTGGTCCTGTGCGCGATCGCGGCGACGCTGGTGGCCGGGGGGCTGGCAGGTCTGCGTCACCGCGACATGACGACGTGAACGTGACGGATCAACCGACGTACTGCTTGAGCTCCTCGGTGTCGAGTTCGACACCGAGGGGTTCGGGCAGCGAGAGCTTCGCCCCGAACGCCTTCTTCACCGTGCTGCGGTACCCGTCCCCCGGCGCGGGATCGCTGTAGAGCGTGACCGAGCAGTCGTCGCGGTCGATCAGCAGGTAGAAGGGAATCCCGGCGTCGGCATACCCGGCGGGCTTCTCCTCACGGTCCCGCCGGTGCGTGTCCGCGTCGTAGGAGGTGACCTCGACGGTCATCACCACGCCGGCCGTTTCGGCCCAGTCCCCCTTGCCCGTGAACGTGCCGCGGGGAGCCAGTACGGCGTCGGGAAGCGCCCGCCCCTTGCGGTACTTCTCAATCCGCAGTCCCAGCTCGCCACCGCCGTAGAGCCACAGCCCGGTCCCCGCCATCGCCATCAGGAAGCACTCCTGAAGCCACCGGATGACCTCGCTGTGGTTGCCGTCCGTCATGCCCTTGATCCCGACCCGTCCGTTGATGAACTCCAACCTGACGGCGTCGAACCTCTTGGCCACGTGCGCGGCGAGCTCCTCGAACTCCTCTACGGACATCTGAGCCGTGTGCTGCGCCATAACCGTCATGGTGCCCTCCTTCGCAGGCGGGCACCAGCTTGCCGATCCGCACATGACGGTGCCGGGTACCGCCCTGCGATCAGCCGAACGAGTGATCAAGCCACCTCCACGACCAGCCCTTCCAGCCCCCGGATCACGAAGTTCGGCTTGCGCCTCGGCTCCTGCGCCGGACGGAGATTCGGGGCCTTCTCCAGCAGCGCCCGCATCGACGCCGCCAGCTCGATCCGGGCCAGGGGGGCGCCGATGCAGTAGTGGATGCCGGCGCTGAAGGAGATGTGCGGGTTGTCGCGGCGGGTGAGATCGAGGTGCTCGGGGTCGGTGAAGACCGCGGGGTCGTGGTTGGCGGAGCCGAAGAGCATCGCGATCTCCGCGCCGCGCGGGATGACGGTGCCGTCGATCTCGATCTCGTCCAGCACCCAGCGTTCGAAGAGCTGGAGCGGTGTGTCGTAGCGCATCAGCTCCTCGACGGCGAAGGGGACGAGGGAGTGGTCCGCGCGGAGGGCCGCCAACTGGTCCGGGTTGCGGAAGAGCGCCCACCAGCCATTGACCGTGGCGTTCACCGTCGCCTCGTGCCCGGCGTTCAGCAGCAGCACGCAGGTCGAGATCATCTCCTGCTCGGTCAGCCGGTCGTCCTGATCGTGGGCGGCGATCAGTCCCGAGATCAGATCGTCGCCGGGCTCCTTGCGACGCTCGGCGATCAGCTCCCGCAGATACTCCGAGAACTCGACCGACGCCCGCACCGCCTTCTCCGCCGCGGCCTGTGAAGGGTTCAGCTCGTACATCCCGCAGATGTCCGCCGACCAGGGCCTCAGCGGCCCCCGGTCCGCCTCCGGGATCCCCAGCATCTCCGCGATCACCGCGACGGGCAGCGGCTCGGCGACGTCGCGCAGCAGATCACCGCCGCCGGCCTCCACCAGCCCGTCGACGAGCTCACCGGCCAGCCGCTCCACGTACGGCTTCAGCCGCTCCACCGTCCGCGGCGTGAACGCCTTCGACACCAGGCGCCGGATGCGGGTGTGGTCCGGCGGCTCCAGATCGAGCATCCCGTGATCGTTCAGGGTGTGGAACGGCTCGTGCTCCGGTGGGGGCGGCGTACGGCCGAACTCCTCGTGGCTGAACCGATGCAGGTACGTCCGCCCCAGCCGCCGGTCCCGCAGCAGCGCCGAGACGTCCGCGTGATGCGGCACCAGCCACTGGTTCGTCGGCTCGAACCAGTGCACGCGCCCTTTGGCACGCAGCTCGGCATAGGCGGGGTACGGGTCGGCGACGAACGCCGGGTCCCACGGATCGAAGGCGAGCTCCTCGGGTACGGCCATGAAGGGACGCTAGCCCGGCGGACCCCGCTCCGACCAGGGGGTCCGCAAGAGATGCGGGCCCGTGGCGTGTGGCATAGGAAGGGAGGAGAGCTGCCGTCACCGTGCTCATCGCGTCCCCGGCGGGCGGCGGGAAGGACGGACCATGTTCGACAAGCGCAGGGACCGTCGGCGGGCCAATCGCGCCTTCGACCACGACGTGGGTGTGACCCGCTACCGTCTGCGGCAGCGGGCGATCTCCCTCGGTGACGACTACTGGATCGACGACGACTCGGGCCGGCACCGGTACAAGGTCGACGGCAAGGTGCTCCGGGCCCGCCGGACCTACCGCATCGAGGACCAGCACGGTGAGCGAGTCGCGACCGTGCAGAGCCGTCCTCTGCGGATCAAGGACTCGATGGCGATCGAGGACGCCGCGGGGGACCGGGTGGCCCTCGTCAAGAAGGCGGTCGTCGGCCCGCTGCGCGACCGGTGGCGGATCAAGCAGGAGGACGGCGACGACCTGACGGTGCGCGGAAGCATCCTCGACCACGAGTACACGATCGAGCGGGACGGCTACAAGATCGCCCAGGTCTCGAAGAAGTGGTTCCGGCTTCGGGACACCTACGGCCTGGACATCGGCCCGGAGGCCGACCACACCACGGTGGTGGCGGCGGTGATCGCCATCGACGCGATGGCACACCCCGGTGACTGACGTCCGATCAGCCTCGTGGTCGGGCCCCCTGGACCATCCCGCCCCTACCCCGGTGTCACCAGCCGCGCCTCGTACGCGAACACCGCTGCCTGCGTACGGTCCCGGAGGCCGAGTTTCACCAGGATTCTGCTCACGTGGGTCTTGATCGTGGACTCGGCGACCACCAGGCGCTCGGCGATCTCCACGTTCGACAGGCCCTGGGCGATCAGGACCAGGACCTCTGTCTCCCGTTCGGTCAGGTCGCCGTAGGCCGCCTGGGCGGAGGGCATCAGGCGCGGGGTCTCGGAGAGCTTCGAGAACTCGGTGATCAGGCGTCGGGTCACCGAGGGGGCGAGGAGGGCCTCGCCGGCGGCTACGACCCTTACGCCATCGGCCAACTGCCGGGCCGAGGCGTCTTTCAGGAGGAAGCCGGAGGCGCCGGCGCGCAGGGCCTGGTAGACGTACTCGTCCAGGTCGAAGGTCGTCAGGACCAGCACCTTCGCCACGCCGTCCGCCGCGACGATCTCCCTCGTCGCCTCGATTCCGTTCAGCTCCGGCATGCGGATGTCCATCAGCACGACGTCCGGGGCGAGTTCGCGAACCTTCGCGACCGCCTCCCGGCCGTTCACCGCCTCGCCGACGACCTCGATGTCCGGCATCGCGTTCAGCAGCACCGAAAAGCCTTCGCGGACCATCATCTGGTCGTCCGCGATCAGTACGCGGATCGTCATGCGTCGTCACCCGCGAGTTCCGTCGACGTGACCGGGAGGAACACCGCCACCTCGTAGCCGCCGCCGTCCGTCGGGCCCGCCGTCATCTCGCCGTTCAGCATCGCCACCCGCTCCCGCATCCCGGTGATGCCGTGCCCGGCACCGGGTGAGGGCTTCACGAGCGCCGGGTTCGGCGGTGGGCCGTTGACGATCCGCAGGCCGAGCCCGCCGAGGACGTAACCGATCTCCACGCGGGCGCCCGCCCCGGGTGCGTGGCGCAGGCTGTTGCTCAGGGCCTCCTGCACGATCCGGTACGCCGACAGCTCCACGCCCTGCGGCAGTTCGCGTACCGCGCCCGTGACCACCTTCTCCACGTCCAGCCCCGCGTCCCGCACATTGGCGAGCAGAGCGTCCAGGTCGGCGAGGGTCGGCTGCGGGGCGTCCGGCGCCTCGTAGTCCTCGGCGCGGACCACACCGAGGACCCGGCGCAGCTCGGTGAGGGCGGCCACCGCGTTCTCGCGGATCGTGGCGAAGGCCCGCTCCAGCTCCGGCGGCGGGTTCTCCACCCGGTACGGCGCTGCCTCCGCCTGGATGGCGACCACCGACATGTGGTGGGCGACCACGTCGTGCAGCTCACGGGCGATGGTGGTGCGCTCCTCCAGCAGGGTGCGCCGCGAGCGTTCGTGCGCGGTGACCGTCTGCTGGGCGGTCACCTCCTGCTCGGCCGCGCGCCGGATGTGCCAGACGGACACGCACAGCAGGGCCAGCGCGGAGACGAACAGCATGGGCGCGCTGTTCGTGTAGTAGTGGCCGCCGCCGAAGCCCGTCTCGGCGACGAAGCCGTAGAGGGCGGTCAGGGCCCACATCCAGGCGGCGGTGCGCGGCCGGGTCCGTATCGCCACGAAGAACAGCACCGACAGGTGGCAGATGAACGCCCCCGGCAGCCACGGCCAGTCGCCCCAGCTGCTGCCGAGCACCGAGACCACCGGGGTCGCCGCCATGGACAGCCAGAAGGCGCCGACCGGCCGGATCAGCGTCACCAGCACCGGCACCGCGCACGCCAGCCCGGTCAGCAGCGCCAGCACGCCCTCGCCGTGGAAGCTCTCCACCGCGCCGGCCCAGAAGGCCAGCAGCGCGACCGCCGCCACCACGGCGTGCGGCAGGTAGCCCGCGTGCCGCCGCAGCGGGCCCGGCAGCAGCCGTGCCAGCGGCCCGGTCCCGGCCGTGCGCGGCAGCGGGCGGTAGGCGAACGCGTCGTGGAACAGGTCCTGGCGCAGTCCGCGCAGGGCGTTCTGGGCCAGCCGGAACTCCGGGCTGCGGGATGCGGCCCCGTCCCCCGGGGAGCCCGGTGAGCCCGGGGACTGCATCTGGGTCGTCTCGGTCACGGTGCCACCGTAGGCCGAACGGGCGCCGCGGTCGTCCCCGGTGAGAGGGGTTCTCCGGCGTCCGTCTCAAGTACTACCCGTACTGCCTGCCGTACCGCGGACCCTCAGTACCCCGACGGCCGGACCAGCCCCGACTCGTACGCGAACACCGCCGCCTGCGTACGGTCGCGCAGGCCCAGTTTCACCAGAATCCGGCCCACATGGGTCTTCACCGTCTGCTCGGCGACCACCAGCCGCACCGCGATCTCCGCGTTGGACAGGCCCTGCGCGATCAGCGCCAGCACCTCCGTCTCGCGCTCGGTGAGGCTGCCGACGCGGTCCTTCAGCGGGGAGCGCGGCCGGGCGTCCAGCCGGGAGAACTCCGCGATCAGCCGGCGGGTGATGCCGGGCGCGAGCAGCGCGTCCCCGGCGGCGACGACCCGGACCGCCTCGGCGAGCTGCTCGGCGGAGGCGTCCTTCAGCAGGAAGCCGGAGGCCCCGGCGCGCAGCGCGTCGTAGACGTACTCGTCGAGGTCGAAGGTGTTCAGCACCAGCACCCTGATGTCCGGGGTGGCGGTGGTGATGCGGCGGGTGGCCTCGATCCCGCCCAGCTCGGGCATGCGAATGTCCATCAGCACGACATCGGGGGCGAGTTCGGCGGCCTGCGCGACCGCGTCCAGACCGTCCACCGCCTGGCCGGTCACCTCGATGTCGGGCTGTGTGTTCAGCAGCACGGTGAAGCCCTGCCGGACCATCTGCTGGTCGTCGGCTATCAGTACGCGGATGGTCATGCGGTCGTGTCCTTCGGTAGCAGGGCGGCGACCCGGTAGCCGCCGTCGGCCGAGGGTCCGGCGGTGAGGCTGCCGCCGAGCATCACGGCACGCTCCCGCATGCCGAGCAGCCCGTGCCCGGCGCCGGAGGACGGCGGTGCCTCACGGGTGGGCCGGGTGTTGGTCACCTCCACCCGCAGCGCGTGCGGCTCGTAGGCGAGGACGACCCGGGCGGTGGCGCCGGGGGCGTGCCGCAGCACGTTGCTCAGCGCCTCCTGCACGATCCGGTACGCCGACAGCTCCACCCCGGGCGGCAGCGGACGCCGCTCCCCGGTGACCTCGGTGGTCACGGTCAGTCCGGCGGCCCTGGTGTTCTCCACCAGCGCCTGGAGCCGGTCGAGGGTGGGCTGGGGGGCGTGGGGGACGCTGTCCGCGTCGTTCCCGGGTGGCTGAGGGCCGGGGTGCTCCGAGCGCAGGACGTCCAGCACGCGACGCAGTTCGGTGAGCGCCTCGACGGCGTTCTGGCGTATGCCGGCGAGGTTCTCCCTCAGCTCGTCGGGCGGGTCCTCGACGAGGTGCGGGGCGACCTGCGCCTGAATGGAGATCACCGACATGTGGTGGGCGACCACGTCGTGCAACTCCCGTGCGATACGGCTGCGTTCCTCCAGCAGGGTGCGCCGGGCGCGTTCCTCGGCGGTGAGCGTGGTCTGCTGCACCAGCTCGGCACGCGCCTCACGGCGGCCGCGCAGCGCGGTGCCGACGAGGACGACGACCGCGTAGAGGATGACGGCCAGCTGGCCGGTGGGCTGGTAGTGCGGTCCGCCGATCAGCCCCTGGACGACATACGTGACCAGGGCGGTCAGCGCCAGCGCCTCCACGGCGACCCGGGTGCGGACCCGCAGGGCCAGCAGCAGCAGGACGAACAGGTGCCCGATGATCCCCGCGGAGGTCCAGGGCCAGGTGAACTGGTGGCCGTCGGCGGTCATCCCGGCCCGCACCGCGAACGCACTCACCACCATGGCCGCCATCGACAGCCACCACGCCGGGACCGGCCGCCACAGCGCCAGCACCATCGCACCGGCCTCGGCGACAGCGATCAGGAAGGCGGACCCCTGGTCGAGCATGCCGTGGTCGCCGAGCTGGGCCGCGTCACCGATCAGCACGCCGAGCGCGGCCAGGCACACGACGCCGTGCGGCAGCCAGCGCACCCACACCGAGGGCGGCAGCGGGTCGGCCCGCCAGGCCCACAGATCGTCCCGCAGCACCCCCAGCCACCGCCGGACGAGCTCCGCCCCCTTGTTCGTCACACGGTCCAGCCTAGACATGGCGTACGTCCTTCACCGGCCGGTGCTCCCGCACCACCCGCGACCGCCCGCGCGCTCCGCCACCGCCCCGTTCCCAGGACCGGAAGGCGGCCCAGCAGACGGCGAGGGCGACGGCGAACACCGGCAGCCAGGCGAGGCGGACGGCGACCCAGCCGAGGTCGTCGGGGCGGGTGTGCAGGCCGGGCAGGTGCCCGAGGAGCAGTCCCGTGGCGGTGGTCGCCATCAGCGCGGTCTGATGCCACAGGAAGAACGTCATCGCGGAGAGGTTCACCAGCGCCACCGCCGCCCACGCGAGGGGCCGGCGCATGGCGTGCGCGAGCCGTGCGCGCAGGAGCAGCACCGCCCCGCACTGGGCGAGCCCGAAGGTGACGGCGGCGAGCGTCGGCGGATTGAGGTTGGAGACCTCGGCGCCCGGTACGCCGACCATCGACGCCGGGTAACCGGCCCAGGCGACCAGCGCGGCCGTCGCCGCCGTACCACCGACGAGGAGGAGCCACCCCGAGCGGCGCCGGTCCAGCTCGCCCCGGGTCCAGGCGGCGCCCAGTGAGTACGGCACCAGCCAGCCGGCCGCGAGGTTGATCCAGCCGAGCCCTGCCGGGGCGCCGAGCCCGAACCGCAGCAGGTCCACGTGCAGGACGACGGCGAGCGGCCACAGCGGGTGCAGCCGGGTCAGGAGCGGGGTGGCCGCGGTGAGAACGGCGAAGACCAGCAGGAACCACAGCGGGGACAGGGCGAGTTTCACCAGCGTGCGGGTGGTGGTGAGGTCCGCGCCGGACAGCAGGAGGGTGACCGCGACGACCGTCCACAGGGTGAGGACGGCGGCGACCGGCCTGAACAGCCGCCCGAGACGGCCGCGCAGCCAGTGGTGGTACGGGATGCCGCGGGCGCGCGCCGAGGCGTACGAGCGGGTCGCCACATGGCCGCCGACCAGGAAGAACACGGCGAGGGTCTGGAACATCCAGGAGACGGGGGCCAGCCAGGGCAGGTGCTGGAGCGGGCTCGCGGTGCGCAGGGTGCGGCCGTCCGCGACCAGCGCGGTGACCAGCCAGTGGCCGAGGACGACACCGAGCACGGCGAGGGCGCGCAGGGCGTCCACGGCGCGGTCGCGGTGGGCGGGGGTGGCGGCGTCGATCCGCGCGACCAGGTCAGTCATGGGTCACCGCCTCGCTCTCGCCCAGGACGATCCGGGTGAGATGGGTCAGGGACAGGGAACCGGGCTCGAAGTAGTCGCTGTGGCCGCCGTCCCCGGCCGCGAAGACTCGGGCGCCGAAGGCCGGGGAGACGGGGTCGGTTCCGAAGCCGACGGTGGTGCCGAAGAGGTCGGCGCTGAGGTGGGGGACGTTCTCGACCCAGTCGTTGTCGCCGCGGGCGGCCCAGACCCGGGCGGAGGTGCGGAGGGCTGCGGCGGTGTCGGCGCCGGTGCCGGGGCTGCCGAGGAGGGCAATGTCGTTCACGTCGTCGCCGGTGGCGGGGGCGGCCTGGGCGCAGACGACGGAGCCGTAGGAGTGGCAGAGGAGGGAGATGCGGGGCCCGGGATCGGTGATGTGCCGGACGTCCCTTATCAGCGCGCCGAGTTGAGGTGCAGCTTGCTCTGCTCGCTCCGTCGTGGCGACCGTCGTGCTGATCGTGCCGGGGGTCTCGTAGCCGAGCCAGGCGATGACGGCGGTGCGGGTGCCCGGCGGGGCTTCGCGGGTGAGGCGCTGGTGCAGGTTGAGAGCTGCGGTGTGGAAGCGGCCGTAGGTGTCGAGGCTGGTGTCCGAGCCGGGGACGAGGACGGCGATGCGGGTCGCTTGCGCGAGGTCGCCGAGTACCTCGGTGACCAGGCCGGGGCCTCGGCCGTCGAAGGTGAGGAGTTGGCGGGTGGGGTGCGCGAGACGGCGGTCGGCGGCGGCGCGCCTGCCGGCGCCGTGAGCGGCGGCCATCTGGGCGGCCTTCGCGGCATTGGCGCGGTTCGCTGCGTAGATCTTGTCGAGCGTGGTGGGGGTGGGGGCGTCGAGAGCCGCGGGGGCGGGTGCGGGGATGCGGGGTTCGGCTGCTCCCGAGAGGGGGAGTGCGATGGCGGAGGCGATGAGGGCGGACAGGACGGCTCGCCGTAGGCGGTGCGGTGGTTTTCGGCTGCGGCGGCGTCGTGGCTGGTCGCGCAGTTCCCCGCGCCCCTTTGGGGCGCGTTGTGCGGCCGTCGGTTTCAAGGACCCGGATCGCCCTCGCCCCATGGTCGTCTTCCTCCCCCGGCCCGGCCATCGGGCCCGTCTGGGAGGGAAGTTACGAAGCGGCGGTCGTAGACCACGTCACGCCCGAGGGCTCACCTCAGCGGTAGCTCTCAGGTATGACGGGTCTCACCACGCCAGTTGGGCGATCTCCTCCGCCACCACCGCGCACGCGTCCGCCGCCGGGTCGATCAGCGGGAAGTGGCCGACGTCCTCCAGCAGTGTCACGCCCACCACCTCGCCCGCCTTCGCCGCCGCGTCCGCGTACGACTCCGCCACCGCCTGCGGTACGTCGAGGTCGCAGCGGCCCTGGACGAGGGTCGTCGCGATACCGGTGGGCAGCAGCAGCGCGGGGTCGGCGTACGGCCGGCGCTCCGTGAACCGGGCATCTCCGCCCAGGAATTCGCGTGCCGCCCCGCCGCACACCTCCAGCTTGTCGGCGATCGCGAAGTCCGCGATGGGGGCGAGGGCGACGACGCCGCGCAGGGGTGCGGGGCGGTCGGCGCGCCAGGGGGCGTCGGCGGGCAGGAGGTGGCGCGCGGCGGCCCACAGGGCGAGGTGGCCGCCCGCGGAGTGGCCGGTGAGCACGATCCGGCGCGGGTCGGCCTGCGGAAGATGCGCTCGGACCAGCGCGGGCAGGGCGTCGAGTGCGGCCGCCACGTCGTCCAGGGTGTCGGGCCAGCGTCCCGCCACCGGATCACCGCCGCCCGCGTCCCCCGCGCCCCGCCGGTACTCCACACTGGCCACGGCGAAGCCCCGGCCCGCCAGGAACGCGGCGAACGGGCTGACGTGCCGCCGGTCGTACGGGGCCCGCCACGCGCCGCCGTGCAGCACGGCCACCACGGGGGCGAGCCGGTCGGCGGCGGTGTCCTCGGTGCGCGGGGCGTAGAAGTCGATCACCTGGTCCGGGTCGCCGCCGTAGGACGCAGTGGCGTCGGGATCGACGGGCGGGTGGGAGAACGCCGACTCCTCCTCGGCAGCGGCCCGCGCTGCGGCGACTGCGGCGGCGTCTGCGGCGTCCGGCATGTCCCAACCTTCCAGCGATGAAACCTACTTGGCGGAGCGGCGAAGAGATCGGCCGTCGGCCGGGACGGTATCAGGGCCGCACGCCTGCGCCGGCAAGGGGATGTCACGCTCGGTCACCCGGAACGGGGGGCCGCCCGGCGGACGCGCCGCGGCCCCCCGTCACCGAGTCGCCTACTCCTCTCGCTCCCCCGCCTCGGCCAGCACCTCCGCCAGCACCCGCGCCGCCCGCTCGACGTCGGCGAAGCCGACGTACAGCGGCGTGAAGCCGAAGCGCAGCACGTCGGGGTGGCGGAAGTCGCCGACCACGCCCCGCTCGATGAGCCGCGGCATGACCTCGCCGGCGTCCGCACAGCGCAGGGCGATCTGGCTGCCCCGCTCAGCGTGCCGGCGAGGTGTGACGCATTCGACGCGGCCCTCGGGGACGTACTGCGTCACGCACTCCAGGAAGAAGTCCGTCAGGGCGAGGGACTTCGCCCGCACCGCCTCGATCGAGACCCCGTCCCAGACCTCCAGCGCCGCCTCCAGGGCGAGCATCGACAGGATGTCCGGCGTGCCGACCCGGCCGCGCAGCGCGCCCGGCGCCGGCGTGTAGTCCGGACGCATGCCGAAGGGCTCCGCATGGGAGTTCCAGCCGGGCAGCGGCGAGTCGAAGCGGTCCTGCAGGTCGCTGCGCACATACAGGTACGCCGGTGAACCGGGGCCGCCGTTCAGGTACTTGTAGGTGCAGCCGACCGCGAGGTCCACGCCGTGCGCGTCCAGGCCCACCGGCAGCGCGCCCGCGCTGTGGCACAGGTCCCAGACGGCGTACGCGCCCGCCTCGTGCACGGCGGCCGTGAGGGCCGGCAGGTCGTGCAGCCGGCCGGTGCGGTAGTCGACGTGGTTGAGCAGCACCGCGGCGGTGCGTTCCCCGAGCACGCCCGGCACCTCGGCCGGGGTGACGGGGCACAGGGTGCAGCCGGTCATGCGCGCGGCCGACTCGGCGATGTATCCGTCCGTGGGGAAGGTCGTCGCGTCGACGACGATCTCGTCCCGCGCCGGGTCGGCGAGCCGCGCGAGCCGCACCGCCCCCACGACCGCCTTGAACACGTTGACACTCGTCGAGTCGCCGACCACGATCTGCCCGGCCGCCGCGCCGACCAGCGGTGCGATCCGGTCACCGATCCGCTCGGGCGCGGTCCACCAGCCGCCCTCCGTCCAGGACCGGATGCGCAGCTCGCCCCACTGGCGGCGTACGACGTCCTCGACCCTGCCGGGGACGGCGGCGGGCAGCGCGCCCAGCGAGTTGCCGTCCAGGTAGACCACGTCGTCGAGCACGAACTCGGCGCGCTTGTGGGCCAGTTCGTCGGCCCCGTCCAGCTTCTCGGCCCGCATGCTCAGCTCGGCCCGCATGCTCGGCTCAGACATAGGACCGCGCCGTCCACAGCTCGGGGAACACGTTCTTCTGTGCCCGCTTCTCCAGCCAGGCCACCCCGGCGGAGCCGCCCGTGCCGGGCTTGGCGCCCATCGCGCGGCGGGTGGCGACCAGATGGTCGTTGCGCCAGCGCCACACCAGCTCGGCGACGTTCGTCAGCGCCTCGCCGAGGCGGGCCACCTCGTCGTCCTCGTCACCGGCGTAGACGGCCGTCCAGACCTGCTCCACCTCGGGCGACGGCTCGTAGCGCTGCGCCACGTCCCGGCGCAGCACCTCCTCCGGCACGGCGTGCCCGCGCCGCGCGAGCAGCCGCAGCACCTCGTCGTACAGGCTGGGCTCGTGCAGCGCCTTCTCCAGCTCGGCGTGCACGCGCGGGGCGCCCCGGTGCGGAACCAGCATGGACGCGGACTTGTCACCGAGCAGGAACTCCAGACGCCGGTACATCGCCGACTGGAAGCCGGAGCCCTCGCCGAGCGCCGAGCGGTAGGAGTTGAACTGCTGCGGGGTGAGCTGGCCGAGCGGCTTCCAGGAGGCGTTCAGCGCCTCCAGCTCCCGCACGGACCGCTTCAGCGCGGCGATCGCGGTGGGTACGTCGTCGCCTCGCAGCGCCTTCGCCGCCGTCTCCCACTCGTGGACGATGACGGTGAACCACAGCTCCATCACCTGGGTGGTGACCAGGAAGACCATCTCTCCGGGATCGTCGGAGAGGGTGTGCTGCAGATGGGTGAGGACGTCTGCCTTGACGTAGTCCTCGTAGGGGGTCGTCCCCTGGAAGTCGAGATGCGGGGCCTCGGACTCGTGAGTCTCGTGAGCCTCTTGGGACATCGCTGTCTCCTGAACATGCACTCCGGGTAGCGGTCCGCCCCTGCCGTTACCGGCACGGGGGCCCCGGTCCCCACGGTGCATCCTCCGCAATCGTCCCCCACGATCGCAAGGTCCGCCTGCTCACCGGCGGACCTCGGGCCGGTCTCACCGGCGGACCCCGGGCGGATCACGGTCGTGCGTTCCGGGCCTCCGGATCGATCCGGAGCACGTCCAGCAGGGCCGAGCGGATGTTCCGGTACCGCTGCTCGGCCTCGTCGGGATCGGCGGGGACGTGACCCGCTCCGGCTTCGGTGACCAGCGTCCAGGGCAGCCCCCGGCGGGCCGCCTCGTCGGCCGCGAGCCTGCTGTGCCGCCACTGCGTGACCTCGTCCTCGCTGCCGTGGACGAGGACGACGCGCTGTCCGGGGGCCGTGGTCGTCAGATGCGCGGGGTCGAAGACCCGGCGGTCCGGTGGGGCCGACGCGGTGAGGTCGAAGCGGGCCTCGAACCAGTCCCGGTAGGAGGGGTCGGCCGTCGCGGCGTGCTCCGCGTGGCGGCGGATGTCGATCAGCGGGGCGCTGGCGACGGCGCCGGCGAGGTCGGGCCTGAGGACGCAGCCCAGTAGGGCGAGGGCGCCGCCGAAGCTGCCCCCGAGGAGGGCGATGCCAGGGGGCCGCACTCCCCGTTCCGCGGCGGCAGCGACGCACGACTCCAGGTCCTCCCGGAAGGCGTCGGCCCAGGTGTGCCACGCCCGGCGCGTGTGCCGGGGGCCGTATCCCGTGGAGCCGCAGTAGTTGAGCCCCAGGACGGCGACACCGGCGTCGAGGAGTTCCCGGTAGAGGCCGTCCCAGCGCAGTTCGTCACGTTCCAGGGACTCCGGGCCGCCGTGGAGCGAGACGACGGCGGCCACCGCGGGCCCCTCCGGCAAATACCGGAGCACCGGCGTCCGGCCGTACCAGGCGTGGGACAGCGTGGCCCGGCCCGGGTGGCGGGGCACAGCGCCCTCGGAGCGGTGCAGGGCGGTGCCGTGGTCCCACCACAGCCAGCCGGATCCGTCCAGGGTCGACACCCGGTACAGGCCGATCCCGCGCGGCCCGGCGGTCCGGATGCGCAGCCGGCCGGTGCCGCCCAGGGGCAGCGGCCGGATCCCGCCGTCGCCCGGGTGGCACACGTGCAGGGTGTCCGAGCCGTCGACGGTGGTGACGACGAGGATCCGCCCGCTGCCGTCCCGCGCGAGACGGGCGTCGTCGAGGTGGCCCGCCGGGCAGGGGACCGGCGTCGTGGCGGAGGTCGACAGGTCCCACACCGCGAGGCGGCCGGCGGCGTCGGGGGGTGTCTCGATCAGCAGGCCGCGTCCGTCCCAGCCGTCCGCCCAGCGGGCCGTGACCGACCGCGGAGCGGCCCCGGACAGCGGGCGTTCCAGGTGCAGCCGGGGTTCGAAGGGGCCGCGGTCCTCACGGACGACGGCGGCGTCGCAGCGCAGATCCCAGTGCAGCAACTGCCCCGGTACGGCGGGCCGGTGGGCGCGGGTCGGCAGACCGGCACCGATCTGGTGGAACTCGACGGCGCCCTCGGCGTCCTGGACGGTGAGCACGAGACAGTCGGCGCCCGTCTCCTCCCGGGCGGCCACGACGTCCGTGAGCGTCCAGGACCCGTGCCGCGCCGGCGGCAGCGCGGCCTGCCACCGCTCGCTCGGTCCGCCCAGCGCGCTCTCCACGACGACGGCGCGCGTGCCGTCCAGCTGCACGGTCACCAGCACCTCACGCGCCTCGACGAACAGCACGGCGTCACCGTCGAGGCCGATGCGGGCCCCGGCCGGCACGCGCGTCGCGTCCGCGGGCACGTCGAGGTGCAGGGCGCCGTCGTCCTGGACCTCGCCCAGCACCGGTCCGCCGTCCCACGTCAGGAGGAACCGGCCGCGCTCGGTGAAGAAGGTCCGCGGCACCGGGCGCTGCGGGAGGGAGACGTCAGGGTGCGGCATGCGCACGCTGCCTTTCCGGGTCGGTCTCGGCGAGTCTGCGCAGACGGCCGTAGAAGGCGGGTACGAGCAGGGCGTTGGCCAGGGTGAGTCCGGTGGCGATGAGGACGGTCTGGGAGCTGCCGAGCTGGTGGTACAGCCAGCCGCCCAGCGCGCCGCCCAGCGAGTCCCCGGCCAGGAAGGCGCTCTGGACGAGTCCGAAGAACACCCCGGCGAGGGCGCTGGGGAACGCGTTCAGCTGCAGCAGCTCCTGGGAGACCGTCGCGCCCAGCAGGAAGGCGCCGCGCAGCGCCAGGGCGCAGGCCGCCAGCCAGGGGCTCACCGACAGGGCCAGGGCCAGGGTGGCGGCCGCGCAGCAGCTCTCCGAGACCAGGAACACCGCCAGCGGGGAACGCTCGCGCAGATACCTTCCGGCGAGGGCCGCCGCGGTCAGCCGGACGACGCTGGCCACGGCGAGCACGACACCGACGAGCGCCACGGGCACGCCCCGCTCGGCGAGCAGCAGGGGCAGGTAGGGGCTGAGGATGCTGACGTAGAAGCCCATCAGCAGCCCGAGGCCGACGATGCCGAGCGCCAGGCCCCGGTGCTGCCGGAACACCGTGGCGAACCCCGCCTCGGCGGCCTTCGCCGGGCCGTCGGAGCCCGGGCCGGTCCGGCTCGGCGGGATCAGGAGCAGCCCGGCCAGCACGCAGCCCGCGGCGAGCAGCAGCACGAAGACATAACCGCGGTCCCCCGCGCCGGCGAACGCGGCGAGCCCTCCCGCGCCGCCCATGCCCAGCGCCGTGCCCGCCTGCGTCATGAACTCCCGGCGGGAGACGAGGCCCGCGCGCTGGTCCTCGGTCGTGTTGTGCAGGGTCCAGGTGCGCAGCCCGATGAAGACGGACGACGCCCCGATCCCGGCCACGAGGCCGGACGCCACCGCGGCCGGCGCGCTGTCGTGGACGGTGCGCAGCGTCATGCCGGCCGCGTACAGGACGGTGCCGGCGACGAGCACCGCCCGAGGGCCCCACCGGTCCGCGAGCCGGCCGATGAACACCGACGTGGTGCCGGCGACGGCCATCGCGGTGTACGAGAGGCCGAAGTTCACCAGGTGGTCGTGCCGGTCGAAGTACAGGGGGTGCACGGTCTTCGACAGCCACATGCCGGTGAAGAACAGGAAGGTGAAGCCGACGACCCGGCGGGCGCCGGGAACCGGCGGACGCCCGCCTGACGGCGTGGCGGGTGAGGAACGCATGGACGCCTTCTCGGCTGTGGGCACGGACAGGTACGGCTCGGGGTGCGGCGGGTGTGCGGGGCGGGGATACAGCGGGTGTGCGGGGCGGGGATACGGCGGGCGCAGGGCCGGCCGGTCAGGCCATGGCGGCGGCGACCTGGTCGAGGTTGGCGCGGGCCGCGGGGTCGTCCGGGGTGAGCGCGAGGACGTCCTGGAGCGCCGAGTGGGCCGCGGCGAGGTCCCCGAGCTGGGCGTGCTGCTCGGCCGCCAGGGTCAGGAGCTTGACCGCCTGCTCGGCCGGCAGCAGACCGGTGTCGACGCTGCGGGCCAGGCGCAGTGCCTCTTCCGGCTGCCCGGACTCGGCCAGCAGATACGCGTAGTCGTACAGCGCCTCGACGTCCTGCGGATCGCAGTCGTGCGCGGCCCGGTACGCGTCGAGTGCCTCGGCCGTCTTCCCCAGTTGCAGATACGTGTATCCGAGCAGGGAATGCACCTCGGGAATGGACGGCCCCAGATCGCGGGCTCGAAGGAGAGAGGACAGCGCGTCGTCGAACTGCTCGTTGCTCATATGGCACTGAGCGAGTTCCATATGGTATTCCGGCATTTTCCCGTCGACGCCGAGGAGTTCCCGGTAGGTCTCGATCGCGTCGTCGACACGGCCGATACGCCGGTAACACTGGGCCAGATTGTAGATGAGCACCGTCTGGTGCATGCGGTGCACCGCATTTCCGCTGCGCAGTTTCGAAATACCCGCCGTCAGGTGCTCTATCGCCGCGTCGATCCGTCCCCGCCGGAATTCCACCAGGGCGTATCCGTTGCGGTTGAAGACGCGGTGGAACGTGAGATCCCGGTCGTCGCCGTCGTCCACCCGGTCGAGGGCCGCGTATCCGTGTTCCAGGTACTCGGCCGTCCGGTCCAGGGAGCGCAGGTGCTCCGGGTGGTGGCGGGCGTAGAGCATGGAGAGCGCGTAGTCCGCTCCGGCCACGCCCACGGGGTCCGGGTCCTCGCGCCACCGGAGGTAGCAGAACTCGGCCTCCAGGGTCCTGCCCTGCATCGTGTGGGCCAGGCCCAGACGCCCCCAGACCTTCGGCAGGTCGTGGTGCGGCTGGATCCGCCGCAGGATCCGCTCGGCCGTCCAGCTGTCGCCGACGCTCAGATACTGCACCGCCTCTTCGTACAGGCGGTCCAGGTCGGCCTCCGGCAGCGCCGCGACCTGGGCGAGCAGCCGGTCGACGGTCTCCTCGCGCGGGTTCTGCGGAGCGTGCGCGGTGACCGGGGTGTCGCCCGCGCCCACCCGCAGCCGCACCTCGGCGCCCGGGCCGGGCAGGGTCGCCAGGGTCTCCAGGAAGAGCCGGCTGCCGTCGTCGAGCAACTCGGCGTGGATCACCTCGACGGTGCACGGACCCACGGCGGACAGCCAGGCCTTGCCGACGTCACGGAAGTTCCGGGTGAGGCGGTCCCGCAGGAAGAACCGGATCCGGTCCTCCGCCTGGGCGGCGTCCGTGAGGCTGGCCTCGCGGTCGATGCCGGCGCAGGACGGGTCGTCGGGCGAGATCAGCCGCAGTCCGATCAGCGCCTCCCGCGGCCAGTGCGACCTGTCCGCCACCTCGACGAGCGCCTTGACCGGCGTGAATCCCACGACTCCACGACCGGCTGAAACCACGAAATGCCGCACCCTCGGCCCCGTTTCTCTCAGAAGTCCATTCCGTCGGACGATCGGTCATGCCCGTGAGGGGCGGAGAAATTCCGCCCCTCACGCAGCACGACGCCTCGGATCAGACCGGGGCGTTGTACATCACGGAAAACGTGACCTTCTTGACGGCGGGAGCAGCCTTGATGAGCTTCATCGCATTCTCCTTTCCCGTTTCCCGGGCGATCACCCGGGCGGATCAAGGTTCACCCACCACCCATTCGACGGACAAGCGATTTCCGGCCGACGGCACCGTGGGGTGAATCACCGTTTCCCCGAGTCCGCCGATTCCCGACGCACTTGAGCCAATCTCGAAGGGCCGGGGAACCGATCGCACCCGCAGGCCGTCGGCCCCTTTCGTTCCTCCCGGTGTGACCGGCCGGGCGCCGGAGGCAGGTGGCAGACTGGCGGCATGACGACGCACAAGAACCTGCTCGGCGGCCCGGATCCGACCTACCTGCCGGAGAACGAAGAGGCGTACCGCCTGCTGGGCGAGGAGTCGCGGCCTCCGGCCGAGGTCGTGGCGCAGTACCCCACGTTCTCGCTGGCCTGGGCGATGCTCGCCGACGACGCGTTCGAGGCCGGACGCGTGGTCGAGTCGTACGCCTACGCGCGGACCGGCTATCACCGGGGGCTGGACGCGCTGCGCCGGGCCGGCTGGAAGGGACACGGCCCCATCCCCTGGGACCACCGGGCCAACCGCGGCTTCCTGCGCTGCCTCGCCGCCCTCGCCCGCGCCGCCGGGGCGATCGACGAGAAGGACGAGACGGAGCGCTGCTGGCAGTTCCTGAAGGACAGCAGCGAGGAGGCGTACGCGGAGCTGAAGCGGTAGCCGCGCGGCGGCACGCTCCTACGCGTACACGTGTTTCCGCGCATACGCGTCGAGCCCGGCACCGATCGATCGCGGTGCCGGGCTCGACGTGTGCCGGACGGTTACTTGATCTTCGTGCCGGTGGAGCGCAGGTTGCGGCACGCCTCGACGACGCGGGCGGCCATCGACGCCTCGGCCAGCTTGCCCCAGGTGCGCGGGTCGTACATCTTCTTGTTGCCGACCTCGCCGTCCACCTTCAGGACGCCGTCGTAGTTGCGGAACATGTGGTCGGCGACCGGACGCGTGAAGGCGTACTGGGTGTCCGTGTCGATGTTCATCTTCACGACGCCGTTCTCCAGCGCGGTGACGATCTCCTCCTCCGTGGAGCCGGAGCCGCCGTGGAAGACGAAGTCGAAGGGGGACGCCTTGCCGAACTTCGCGGCGACGCCCTCGTTCAGCTCCTTCAGCAGCTCCGGACGGAGCACCACGTTGCCCGGCTTGTACACGCCGTGGACGTTGCCGAAGGACGCGGCGAGCAGGTAGCGGCCCTTCTCGCCCAGGCCCAGCGCCTCCGCCGTGCGGATGGCGTCCTCGACGGTGGTGTAGAGGGAGTCGTTGATCTCGTGCGAGACGCCGTCCTCCTCGCCACCGGTCGGGGTGATCTCCACCTCGAGGATGATCTTCGCGGCGCGGGTGCGCTCCAGCAGCTCCTGCGCGATGGCCAGGTTGTCGGCGAGGGTCTCCGCGGAGCCGTCCCACATGTGGGACTGGAACAGCGGGTTGCGGCCGGCCTTGACGCGCTCCTCGGAGACCGCGAGCAGCGGACGTACGTACCCGTCGAGCTTGTCCTTCGGGCAGTGGTCCGTGTGCAGGGCGATGTTGACGTCGTACTTCTCGGCGACGATGTGCGCGTACTCGGCGAGCGCGACCGCGCCGGTCACCATGTCCTTCTTGTGCTGGCCGCCGAGGAACTCCGCACCGCCGGTCGAGATCTGGACGATGCCGTCGCTCTCCGCCTCGGCGAAGCCGCGCAGTGCCGCGTGCAGGGTCTGGGACGAGGTGACGTTGATGGCCGGGTAGGCGTACTTGCCTGCCTTCGCCCGGTCGAGCATCTCGTTGTAGACCTCGGGAGTTGCGATGGGCATCTGTCCGCTCCTTATGCGTGCGGGTTGGCGTACTGCGTACTGTCGGCCCTGACCTGGAACCTTGGATGCGACGTCATTGTCGGTCACATCCTTCCAGACTCGGCCGGAAGGTCCATCCCGCCGTCCGCGGGCTGGGCGGTCGGCCGGTCAGTCCAGGCCCAGCTCGTCCTTGGAGTAGGCGAACAGGTACGGCACGCCCGCACCCTCCTGGATCTTCTCCGCGGCGCCGGTCGCCCGGTCGACGATGGTCGCGACGGCCACGACCTCCGCGCCGGCCTCGCGTACCGCCTCGACGGCGGTGAGCGGGGAACCCCCGGTGGTGGAGGTGTCCTCGACGACCAGGACCCGGCGGCCCTTGATGTCGGGGCCCTCGACGCGGCGCTGCAGCCCGTGCGCCTTGGCGGCCTTGCGGACGACGAACGCGTCCAGCCTCCGGCCGCGTGCGGCGGCGGCGTGCAGCATCGCGGCGGCCACCGGGTCGGCGCCCATGGTGAGCCCGCCCACCGCGTCGAAGTCGTACTCGGCGGTCAGGTCGAGCAGCACCTGCCCGACCAGCGGGGCCGCCTCACCGTCGAGGGTGATGCGGCGCAGGTCGACGTAGTAGTCGGCCTCCAGACCCGAGGAGAGGGTCACCTTGCCGTGCACCACGGCCTTGTTCCTGATCTGCTGCAGCAGCGCGCCGCGTGTGTCCGTCATGCCTGTCAGCTTAGGTCCTGTCTGGAGTTCCCCGTCGTCCGCCCGAAGGGCGGGCGCAGCGGCGGTCGGTGCGTGCCCTCGGTGTGCGGCGGCGAGGGTGCGTGCCGACCGCCGCTGCGCAGACGGGGAACTCCAGACAGGACCTAGAGCCGGGTCCAGGTCCAGGTCGTCGAGGCCTCCAGCGGCTCCAGCGGGGTGACCAGGCGCGGGAGGGTGTTCAGCCCGTCGGGCGGGCCGGTCTGCGGCTCCACGCACACCGCCTCGCGCTGCTCGTCGTAGATCACCACCCACTCCTCGCGGCTGGTCACCTTCAGCTGAAGCTGCCCAGGCCAGGTGAGGGTGACGTCGACACCGCCGGGCATGCCGAAGCAGTCGTCCCAGGGACCGGGCTTCGGGTCGAGGCGGTTGCCGGTGGGCAGGTGGTCCTCACCGCGCTCCTCCTGCCAGGCGGGTGCGAAGTCGAGGCGTACGTCCTCGCCGCCGAGGTTCCGGTTGAACCAGGGGTGCCAGCCGATCTGCGCCGGGAAGGAGGACTCGTACGTCTCCACGCTCATGGTCAGCGTCAGCGCGTCCGCGGTGAGCGCGATCTGCTGGGTGACCCGGCCCGGGTACGGCCACGGCTCGGTGAGGTCGTAGGTGAGCACGGCCTCGTCCGTCCGCGTGCGGGCGGTGCGCCACGCGGCGTCGCGTGCGGTGCCGTGGATGGCGTGCGGCGGGGCGTTGAGCGGCAGCTGGTGGACCGTGGCGCCGTCGCGGAACCGGCCGTCGCGGACGCGACCGCACCAGGGGACCATGGGGAAGCTGCCGTAGCGCTCCCCCTGCCGCAGCAGTTCGACGCCCCCGACGCGCAGTCCTGAGACCCGTCCGCCGTTGCCCGGCACGACGGTCACCTCCGCGTCACCCGCGGTCAGCGTGATGTCTTCGTTCCTCACGTGACAAACCTACTGGGGTGATCAAGAGGGCCTCGCCGGGCGCGTGGGGAACGGGTGTTCAGCGGCGGCGACGCAGCGCCCTGATCGCCACGACGGCGGAGGCCACGGCGAGCGCCGCCGCCGGGGCCGCCCAGCGCAGGGGGGTGGGCGGCGAGACCGTCTGGGGCGCGGGGACGGGGGCGTACCGGCCGCGCGGCGGCGCGTGGTCCACCTCCTCGGCGCTGCGGCCGATCATCGTCCGGCGTGCGTGGGCGGCCTCGGCGACACCGGCGGTGTCTTCGGCGTCCTCGGCGTCTGCGGGGCCCTCGTCCTCCGCGGCGGGGTCCAGCGAGGGCGGGGGGACCTCGGTCTCGAAGACGGAGGGCGCCTCGGACTCCGGCTCGGTGCGCTCGGCGGGCTCGGCGGGCTTCTCGGACGAAGACGACGGAGAGGGTGCGGGCGCCGACGCGGGCGGCGGCGTGTCGTCCGCGTCCGGGGTGGTCTCGAAGTCGCTGGTGGCCCGGGGTTCGAAATCGCCCGTGCGCAGCAGTTCCGGCGACTCCCCCTCGCCCTTCTCCCCCGACTCCCCCTCGCCCTTCTCCCCTGCGTCCGCCCCCAGGTTCTCCGCGAACCGGTCGATCAGGCGGGACACCGCCGACGCCACCGCGTCCGCCGGAAGCTCGGTGATCCGGCCGTCGGCGCTGGCCGTGCCGTCGACCGCGAGGGTGGCGCCGCCCTCCGCGTCCCGCAGGCGCAGCCGCAGCGCCAGCTTCACCGAGCCGCTGCCGCGGGTCTCCGCCGCGTCGCCCTCGACGGCGTAGGAGCCGTCGTCGTGGCCGGTGACGCGCAGGGTGCCCCGGTAGGTGATGGAGTGACTGCCGATCCTGACCTTCAGCCGCCCGGCGACCGGTTCGGCGCCGGCGTCGTGCTGGAGCCCGGGAACCGCCCGGGCGACCCGCTCGGGGTCGTCCAGGACCTCCCTGAGCCGCTGGGCGGGAACCGGAACGAACACCTCGTGCTCCATGACAGCGGAGCCTACCCACGCAACGCCCCCCTGCACCCCCGCCGGCGAGAAGTCACGGCGCGTCTCATCCCGCTGCCCCCGGCCACCGGCCCTCCGCGCCTCGCCCTGAGAGCGGGTCCGAGGACTCACGGAGCCGGCGGCCGGCGCTCAGCGGGCGTACCGGGGATGGACGAGGCTCGACGGGGGCAGACCGGGGATGCGTGTGCTGGACACGGCGCGGGCGGCGGAGGCGAGGGAGGCGTCCGTGAGCGTGCGCGGGTGCGGGCCGGAGGGGTCGAGGCGGAGCAGGGGCGCGGAGCGGGAGGCCAGGATCAGCCCGCGGTCGCCCGCCCGGTAGGGGGCCGTGCGGAAACCGGCCGCGCGCAGGGTCGACTCCACGGTCCAGAAGGTCCGAGGGCGGGCCCCCACCGGCCCCGTGTGCACCACGAGCCGCCCACCCGGGGCCAGCACGCGCCGGACCAGGCCGTAGAACTCCTCGGAGTACAGCTTCGTGGACCTGGTGATCCCGGGGCGGGGCAGGTGCGACACCACGACGTCGTACGCCGCCGGGGGCGCACCGCGCAGCCAGTCGAAGGGGTCGGCGGTCGTCACCGTCACCCGGGGGTCGTCCAGGGCGTGCCGGTTCAGCGTGGACAGAGCGGCGTCACTGCGGGCCAACCGCACCAGGCCCGCGTCGAGTTCGACGAGGTCGACGCGGTGCACTCCCGGATGGCGCAGCACCTCGCGTGCGGCGAGCCCGTCGCCGCCGCCGAGGACGAGCACGCGGATGTGCCGGCCGGTCATCGCGGGGTGGACCAGCGCCTCGTGGTGCCGGAGTTCGTCGTGGCCGCTGAACCGCAGCCGGCCGTCGAGGAACAGCGACAGGGGCCGGCCGTCACGGCCGCCGGTGAGCACCACCTCCTGCACCTCCGTGCGCAGCGCCACGCGGACGTCGGAGCCGTACAGGGCGTGCCGGGCGGCCCGTTCGAAGTCGTCGACCAGGACGGTGGCCGAGGCGAGGACCGCGAGCACGCAGACGTTGGCGACGACCAGCAGCCGGCGGGCACGGCGGGTGAGGTCCTGCCGGAACAGACCCAGTACCAGCGCACCGCCGACGACCGCGTTCACGGCCCCGGTGATCAGCGCACCGGTCAACTGGCCCAGGAACGGCAGGAGAAGGAACGGAAAGGCCAGCCCGCCGACGAGCGCCCCCACGTAGTCCGCGGCGAACAGGTCGGCGACCGCGCCGCCCGCGTCCTGGCGGCGGATCCGCTGGATCAGCTCCATCAGCAGCGGCACCTCGGCGCCGATCAGCAGACCGGTGGCGAGGGAGAACGCGACCAGCAGAACGCGCGGCCCGTGGGCCCACAGTCCGCCCCAGTCCCCGGTCCAGGCGAAGACGGCGTACAGGGCCATCGCGCTGCACCCGCCGACGAGCGCGAGCACCGCCTCGACGGCGCCGAAGCCGGCCGCTGCGTGCCGGCGCAGCCGCTTGGCGGCGAGCGAGCCGATCCCCATCGCGAAGACCATCACGGACAGCACGACGGACGCCTGGGTGACCGAGTCGCCCATCAAGTACGTGGCCAGCGCGACCAGTTCGAGCTCGTACACGAGTCCGCAGGCCGCACAGACGAACACTCCCGCGAGGACCAGGAACCGCCCGGTGGCCTGTCGCACGGGCAGCGGCGCGACACCGCCCGGACCACCGCAGCCGCCGGACCTCACGGTGCCGCCCAGCCGCTCCCCGGGGTGCGCGGAACCGGGCGGGGCGGGTGCCTGCGGTTCGATCATCCTGCGACGGTACGTCACACCTTCGGCGCGAAGCGTCACCCACACGTGGGGTGTTTGTTTACACCTGGCCGATTTTGGTATGAGCAAGCGGGCCGCGCCGGGGCGGGGCGAGCGGGCCCTCACGCCGCCGCGGTCACCCGCGCCCCGACCTTCGTCCGGGTGGCCACCAACTGCCCGTCCTGCGGGTAGGCGTGCCAGGTGCGCCAGTGCACCTGCCCCTCGTGGTGGTGGGCGAGCATCGCGGTGAACGCGTGCGGGCTGCCGGGGAACACCCCGGCGAGGCCGTGCGGATGGTCGGAGACCAGGGCGAGCAGCTCCTGCGCGCGGCCCGCGAAGGAGCCGGGCGGCAGCTCCTCCACGCGGGCGGCGAACTCGTACTCCCAGTCCCCCACCCGCTTGGCGACGCCCAGCGGAAGGGGCGTGCTGCTGCCCGGGATACAGGCCACCGTCTCCGAGCACAGGCCCCGCTCCTCCTCCAGCAGCACCTGGTGGGAGGCGCCGAGGAGTCTCAACTGAAGCTTCGCTCCGGCCAGTTCCAGGTCGAGCGTGGCCAGCGCGGGAAGCGGCTCGCGTCCCAGCGCCCAGGCGAGGTCGGCCGCGCGGGTGTCGGTGTAGGCGGTGTTCAGGGTCGTGAGCATGGATCGGCTCCGCAAGCACACAAAGGAGAGGAAGAAGAACGGGACCGGTGTCCCCCCGGCCGCGCCGGGGATTTCGGCCCGTCAGCCCGGTCGGCCGGTCGGGTGGGGTCCGCAGGAAGTCCGAGGGCTGCTTTGGTGATTTAGAGGGAATCATGAACTGTGGCGCTGCCACAGCGTTTTTACCCAAATTCGTAGGCTTTCCATCCCACCGGGGGCTCCACAGCTCAACTGTTCAACCACGGCGTACGCCCCAGGACACGGGCTCGCGCCCACGCGCTCACTCACTCGCGTCACCGAACGGCTCAGCGGGGCCCGCCCCAGGCGCGGACCCCGCTGTCGCGGATGCGTTCCCCCGAAGGTGAAGGCGTGCTGCCCCGTGTCAGCCGCCCCCGCCGCCGCATCCGCCGCCGCCCCCGCACGACGACCCGCCCCCGCAGGACGAGCCGCCGCCGCTGTCGCTTCCGGAGCTGCAGGACGACCCGACGGCTCCGCCACCGACCCACCAGCTGCTGTCGCTGCCGCTGTAGCTGTGGCTGCTGCCGCGACGGCTGTACGGCCGGCCCCGCATCCGGTCCGCCCGGCGCGCGGCCCGGCGTACGGCACTCACGACGAGCACCACGAACAGAGCGAAGATCAGAACGAGGATGATGCCGATGGTCATGGCGTCACCGTCCTTTCGAGTCCCCCGTGAATCCCCCGAAGCAGCCCCCCGTGGGTGCCTCGTTCACGTGCGTGGTCGGGAGATGCCCCTCCCCGTCACGGCCCAAAGCAGAGTTGAGCAACTTCTGAGGTCCCTGCCGCCGTGTTGAGGAAGGCCGCGGCTTCGGCGCAGGATGACCGGCATGACCTCCAGCGCGCGCCCCCTCCTGAACCGCCGGCTGGCGGAGTTCGGGACGACGATCTTCGCCGAGATGTCCGCCCTCGCCCTGAGGACCGGGTCCATCAACCTCGGCCAGGGCTTCCCCGACACCGACGGCCCCGAGGAGGTCAGGGAGGCGGCGGTACGGGCCCTGCGCGACGGCCGCGGCAACCAGTACCCGCCGGGCCCCGGCATCCCCGAGCTGCGCACCGCGATCGCCGCGCACCAGCAGCGCCGCTACGGCCTGTCCTACGACCCCGACACCGAGGTCCTGGTCACCGCGGGCGCCACCGAGGCGATCGCCGCCGCGCTGCTCGCCCTGGTGGAGCCGGGCGACGAGGTGATCGCCCTGGAGCCGTACTACGACTCCTACGCGGCCTGCATCGCCATGGCGGGCGGCCGGCGCGTCCCCGTCACCCTGCGCCCCGGCGAGGGCCGTTTCCGGCTCGACCTGGACGAGCTGCGCGACGCCGTCACCGACCGCACCCGGCTGCTGCTGATCAACTCCCCGCACAACCCGACCGGCACCGTCCTCACCCGCGAGGAGCTGGCGTCGATCGCCGGGCTGGCGGTGGAGCGGGACCTCCTGGTGGTGACCGACGAGGTGTACGAGCACCTGGTCTTCGACGAGGCCGAGCACGTGCCGCTGGCGACCTTCCCGGGGATGCGGGAGCGCACGGTGGCGATCTCCAGCGCCGGCAAGACGTTCTCGTTCACCGGGTGGAAGGTCGGCTGGGTGACCGCCTCACCCGAGCTGGTGACTGCGGTCCGCTCGGCCAAGCAGTTCCTGACGTACGTCTCCGCGGGCCCGTTCCAGTACGCGGTCGCCGAGGCGCTCGCGCTGCCGGAGTCGTACTTCACCGGGTTGCGGGACGATCTGCGGGCCAAGCGGGACGTGCTGGCGGCGGGCCTGGCGGACGCGGGCTTCTCGGTCTTCCGCACGGCCGGCACGTACTTCATCACCGCCGACATCCGCCCGCTCGGCGAGAGCGACGGCATCGCCTTCTGCCGCGCCCTGCCGGAGCGCGCGGGCGTCGTGGCGATCCCCACGGCGGTCTTCTACGACCACCGCGAGGCGGGCGCGCCCTTCGTCCGCTTCGCGTTCTGCAAGCGGAAGGGCGTGCTGGAGGAGGCGGCGCGGCGGCTGAAGGGTGCGGCGGCCGGCTGAGGCGGGGCTGGGCCGGACATGGCAAGAGCCCGGCCGGGAGCCGGCCGTGACGGCCGGTTCCGTGCCGGGCCCTGCTCGTCCTGAGCGGAGCCTCAAGGCTCACTCACTCGTCGTCGGGCTTGTCCGCCTCGTTGATCTCCTGCTCCAGGCCGAGCTGCTCGACGAGCCACTTGTCGAACTCGATGGCGGCCCGCACCCAGCTGACCGTCGACGAGACGAAGTGCTCCAGGCTGACGCCCATGCCGATCAGCATCTGGGCCTCACCGATGAGACGGACGGTGCCGTCGTCATGGGTGTGCGTGTAGACCTTGGGCCACAGGGTGCGGCGGTTCCAGTCGTCGACGGACTCCAGCAGCTGCGGCTTCTCGTCGATCGCGTGCGGCCGGTCGTAGAACGTCCGCACGGAGAAGATCTGCTGGTCGGCCTCCCCGCGGAACATGAAGTAGGTGCGGAACTGCTCCCACGGCGCCGCGAGGTCACCCTCGTCGTCGACGACGTACTTGAGCTCCATCTGGTCGAGGAGCTGCTTCACGAGGTCCTGATCCGGGACGACGGGGCCCGCCGGTCCTTGGGGCTGCGGCTCGGGCTGGCCCCCGAAGTTCGGAATCGAGGACGGGTCGATGCTCACCGTGTTTTTCCCTTCGTACGGATCCCGCCATCCTCCCCCATGCGGGGAGGGGGGTGGCAAGCCCCGACGGGCCTGTCAGCCACGGGCTGACACGATCCGGTCAATCTGCGGGTACCACGGTGAGCCGACCGACACCTTGTCACTCACAGTGACTTCTCTGTCGCCGGGCCCACCAGCAGACCCTCGGCGAACCGGTCCACGCGGACCGTGTCGCCGTCCTTGATCTCGCCGGAGAGGATCTCCTTGGCGAGCCGGTCGCCGATCGCGCTCTGCACCAGGCGGCGCAGCGGGCGGGCACCGTAGGCCGGGTCCAGTCCCTCCTCCGCGAGCCAGGCCAGCGCCTCGGGGGTGATGTCCAGGGTGAGGCGCCGCTCGGCGAGCCGCTTGGCCAGCCGGTCGATCTGGAGCTTGGCGATGCGCTCCAGCTCGGGCTTGGTCAGCGCCGAGAAGACCACCAGGTCGTCCAGGCGGTTGAGGAACTCCGGCTTGAACGACGCCCGGACCACCTCGAGGACCTGCTCCTTCTTCTCCGCCTCGCTGGTGATCGGGTCGACCAGGAACTGGCTGCCCAGGTTGGACGTGAGCACCAGGATGGTGTTGCGGAAGTCGACCGTGCGGCCCTGCCCGTCGGTGAGCCGGCCGTCGTCGAGCACCTGGAGCAGGATGTCGAAGACCTCGGGGTGGGCCTTCTCCACCTCGTCGAGCAGCACGACGCTGTACGGCCGCCGCCGCACCGCCTCGGTGAGCTGGCCGCCCTCCTCGTAGCCGACGTAGCCGGGGGGCGCGCCGACCAGGCGGGCGACGGAGTGCTTCTCGCTGTACTCGCTCATGTCGATGCGGACCATGGCCCGCTCGTCGTCGAAGAGGAAGTCGGCGAGCGCCTTGGCCAGCTCGGTCTTGCCGACACCGGTCGGGCCGAGGAACAGGAACGACCCGGTGGGCCGGTCGGGGTCGGCGATCCCGGCGCGGGAGCGGCGCACGGCGTCGGACACGGCCCGCACGGCCTCGCTCTGCCCGATCAGCCGCCGGCCGATCTCGTCCTCCATGCGCAGCAGCTTCTGCGTCTCGCCCTCCATCAGCCGGCCGGCCGGGATACCGGTCCAGGAGGCGACGACGTCGGCGATGTCGTCGGCGCCGACCTCCTCCTTGACCATGGTGTCCTTGGCGACCTCTTCCTCGGCCTCGGAGGCGGCCTCCAGGTCGCGCTCCAGGGCCGGGATCTCGCCGTAGAGGAGCTTGGAGGCGGTGTCGAAGTCGCCGTCGCGCTGGGCGCGCTCGGCCTGGCCGCGCAGCTCGTCGAGCTTCTCCTTCAGCTCACCGACGCGGTTGAGGGACTGCTTCTCCTTCTCCCAGCGGGCGGTGAGACCGCGCAGCTCCTCCTCCTTGTCGGCGAGGTCGCGGCGCAGCTTCTCCAAGCGCTCGCGGGAGGCGGCGTCGGTCTCCTTGCCGATCGCCAGCTCCTCCATCCTGAGCCGGTCGACGGCGCGCTGGAGCTCGTCGATCTCGACGGGCGAGGAGTCGATCTCCATGCGCAGCCGGGAGGCGGCCTCGTCGACGAGGTCGATGGCCTTGTCCGGCAGGAACCGGGAGGTGATGTACCGGTCGGACAGGGTCGCGGCGGCGACCAGCGCGCTGTCCGCGATCTGCACCTTGTGGTGGGCCTCGTAGCGGCCCTTGAGTCCGCGCAGGATGGCGATGGTGTCCTCGACGGACGGCTCGGAGACCAGCACCTGCTGGAACCGCCGCTCCAGCGCCGGGTCCTTCTCGATCCGCTCGCGGTACTCGTCCAGGGTCGTGGCACCCACCATCCGCAGCTCACCACGCGCCAGCATGGGCTTGAGCATGTTCCCGGCGTCCATGGCGGAGTCACCGCCGGCCCCGGCGCCCACGACGGTGTGCAGCTCGTCGATGAAGGTGATGATCTGCCCGTCGGAGTCCTTGATCTCGGCGAGGACGGTCTTCAGCCGCTCCTCGAACTCGCCGCGGTACTTGGCCCCGGCGACCATCGCCCCCAGATCCAGCGCGACGAGCCGCTTGTCCTTGAGCGACTCGGGCACGTCGCCCTTGACGATCCGCTGGGCGAGCCCTTCGACGACGGCGGTCTTGCCGACGCCGGGCTCACCGATGAGCACGGGATTGTTCTTGGTGCGCCGGGACAGCACCTGCACGACCCGCCGGATCTCCTGGTCCCGCCCGATGACGGGATCGAGCTTGCCCTCCCGGGCGGCGGCGGTGAAGTCGGTGCCGAACTTCTCCAGCGCCTTGTACTGCCCCTCGGGGTCGGCGGTGGTCACCCGGCGCCCGCCGCGGGCCTTCTGGAAGGCCTCCTGCAGCTTCTTGGCACCGGCCCCCTGCTTCTGCAGCACCTCCCCGGCGGCACCGCCCTTGGCGGCGATCCCGATGAGCAGATGCTCCGTGGAGAGGTACTCGTCGCCGAGCTCACGCGCCCGTGCCTGGGCGTCCGCGATGACGGCGAGCATCTCCCGGTTGGGCTGCGGCGGGGCGACGGTGGACCCGGTCACGCTCGGCAGCCCCGCGAGGACGCGCTCGGCTCCGGAGCGTACGGCCGCCTGGTCGGCGTCGACCGCGGCGAGCAGGTCGGTGATGTTCTCGTTGTCCTGCCCCTCGAGCAGGGCCAGCAGCAGATGGGCCGGGGTGAGGTCGGGGTTCCCCTCGGTCACGGCCCGATTGCCGGCCGCGTTGATCGCGTCCCGGCTCCGGTTGGTCAGCTCGGCGTCCACGTGTCCGTTCTCCTCCTTGCGGTGACCCTTCAGCGGCGTTCCTGGCTGACTCGGTCAACGTATACAAACTTGAGTCTATTCCACTCAAGGCGAGGTCCGGGAGGCCGCGGCGGGCTAGATTTCACCCATGACCACCAGTCCCCGCATGGACCCGGGCGAACCGGACGCCCCGTACCTGGCCTTCTGGCAGGACCGGCACCTGTGCACCCTGACCACCCTCCGCCCGGACGGCACACCGCACGTGGTACCCGTCGGAGTGACATACGACCCCGGGGCGCGGCTGGCTCGGGTGATCACACGGAAGACGAGCACGAAGGTGCGCAACGTACTGGCGGCCGGGCCGGAGGGCGCGCCGGTGGCGGTGTGCCAGGTGGACGGCGGGCGCTGGGCCACGCTGGAGGGCCGCGCCTTCGTCCGGACGGACCCGGCCCGGGTCGCGGAGGCGGAACGCCGCTACGCGGAACGCTACGGCCGCACACCGACCCCGAACCCGTCCCGGGTGGTCATCGAGATCACGCTGACGCGGGCGCTGGGCCGGGCCTGAGGATGCGCACCCCCGAACGACCTTTTCCGGCCAGGGCGCGACGCCCGGAGGAATGGTGCGGTACGCCCACAAACTGCAGCGGCGTCACCGTGTTCAGGTCACGGTGACGCCGCTGCGGGGGGAAGCACCTGCGCGATCTTTTACGACGGGGGAATCGCGTCAGGCACTGCGGGGGGTGGCAGAGAAGGTCCGAGCAGCAGGGGCGTCGGCGTCCACCTGCTGATGGTCCCGCTGGTCGAGATTCACAAAGATCATTCCGTACCGGATGGCACACCGCACGGGCTGCGGCGCACCCCGCGGCCGCCGCAGACACCGGTACGCCCGCACGTCTCCGTCCTCGTCCCGCGTGACGACGACCGGCTCCCCGAACACGGTCACCATCAACGAGTCACCGCTGTGGGGGATGGCGGTGACCAGGTCGATGAAGTGCCAGCCGGACCGGTAGGCGGTGGCCATTTCACGACGGAAGGAGCGGTCGTCGGGTGGAGTGGTCATCTCCATCAGCTCCGCGCACTGTCGGTCGGGGTACCGGCCACGACGGTGTTCCAACCACTGTCCGCCAGGACGACTGACCTCGGCGCCACCAGGTTCCAGCCGCTGTCGGCCTCGACCGCTGTCCCGGCGTCCCCCGCGAGATGATTCGTACCACTTACGGCGCCCAGGGCCACTGCGGCGGAGAAGACGGCGGCAAGAACTGAACCAATCAATCTCGCTCGCATAGTCGGCTTCGTCCTCACTTGATGGAATCCTCTCCCCCGCAGGACAAGACGATGGCTCATTCAGGCACGTCAATGCCACAGGGGGGATGCATCATGTTCCTGCACGTTCAGGACCCTGGGGGGTGGAGAATTGACCGCAAAGCACACTAAACAGACACATCCCCATGCTGTCTCTGAGTTGTGCGACGAAGGAGCGCGCCATTACGCCAATGCGCTGCGCGCCGGACGGATCAGCCGAGCCGAGGCGAAATCGGCCCCTTGCCTGATCGAGTTCGCGCTCCTTCGCCCTGACCCCGAGGACAGCGACTGGCTGCGGCCGGTCCCGCCGTCCATCGCCCTCGCCCAGCAACTGCGCCCGCTGGAAAAGGAGATCCAGGAGCGACGCCGGCAGACGATCGCCCTGACGGACGCCTTCGATCCCTTCATCGACATCAGCACGCAGAGTGTGGCCACCACTCACGCCATCACGGTCCTCGAGGGCATCGACCGGATCAACGCCGCCCTGAACCTCGCTACGGCGGAGTGCCGCAGCGAGATGCTGACCGTGCAGCCGGGCGGAGGCCGCCCCGCAGACACCCTCATGGAGGCTCTGGAGCGCGATCAGCCCCTCGCCGACCGGGGGGTGACCATCCGCACCCTCTACCAGCACACGGCCCGACACAGCCAGAGCACCCTCGCCTATGTGGATCGCATATCCGACGGCCGTATTCAGGTCCGCACCCTCGAGGAGCTCATCGAGCGGCTGATCATCTTCGACCGGGCCGTCGCCTTCATACCAGCCGGCGAAGACCGGCGCATCGCCCTCGAACTGCGCCACCCGGGACTGGTGCGCTACCTGGCCATGGTCTTCGAGCAGTTGTGGCAGCGCGCGGTCCCCCTGACCGAGGATGTGCCGAACGACGTCGACTCCCACGGCATCACCGGCGTCCAGCGCTCCATCGCCAAGCTCCTCATCGAAGGCCATGTCGACGAGGCGATCGCCCGTCGACTCGGCATGAACGTACGCACCTGCCGGGCCCACATCGCCAAACTCGCGGCAGCTCTCGGCAGTGGCAGCCGGGCGCAGCTCGGGTACCTCATCGCGCGATCGGGCATCCTGGACCAGGGCGACTGAGGCCACTGACCGTGACTCAGCGGTACTCTGCGGGGTCGATCGGCCGGCAGCACAGCAGGAGACCGCGCACCTGGAGGAAGCCACTCGTGACCTCGCCGTCGCACGTGGAACACAGCGACGAGCCCCTGTGCGCCCCAGGAACGGAGTTGTACGCGAGGGCTCTGCGGGAGGGGCATGTCGCCGCGGACGACGCACGTGAGATCCCCTGTCCGGTCGACGTCGGGCTCCTGCACCCCGCGGTCGACGACTTGAAGCGGCTGGAGCCCGTGCCCCCGGTCGTGGCCCTGCACCGGATGCTTCGGATGTCCGCAGAGCGCATCGCCGAGGCACGACGGCATGAAGAACAGCTGGCCGACGTGTTCCAGTCGTTGATGCCTCTCGGCCAGGACGGGTCGACCGGGACCGGCACACCGGTGCTCCGTGTCCTCAGCGGTACGAAGCGGATCAACCAGGCCATCACTGACGCCATGGCAGAGGCCGTGAGGGAAGTACTCACCGTGCAGCCCCGCACCGGGCTCACCGGCCCCCGAGGGGAGAGCGCCGACGCCGCCTCCTTGGGGCGCGACGAGGACGTGCTGAAGCGCGGCGCCCGCGTCCGCACGCTGTATCAGGACACCGTGCGTCACCTGCCCTCCGTCACGGCCCGCCACGAGCGTCTGTCGGGCGACATGGAAGAGCGCGTGCTGGACGAGGTTCCCGACCGTCTCATCATCGTCGACCGTGCGGTCGCCTTCGTTCCCGCTGACAAGGACGGCTCCGTCGCCATCGAAATACGGCACCCGGCGATCGTCGGATATCTCGGCACCGCGTTCGACCGCTTCTGGCGCCTGGCCACTCCCACCTTCCCGCATGCCGCCCCCCGGCCCCCGGACAGAATCACGCCCCGCCAACGCGCCATCGCCGAACTCCTCATCGAGGGCCACACCGACGCCACCATCGCCGAGCGCCTCGGCATGAACGTCCGCACCGCCCGCGTCCACATCGCCAAACTCGCCGCCACCCTCGGCAGCCAGAGCCGGGCACAACTCGGCTACCTCATCGGGCAGTCGGGGATCCTCGAGCAGGAGGGGCAGGGTCCGTGATCGCGCCTCGACACCCCGAGCACGGTGCGAGTGAACTGTGCCCAGCAGGAAGGGAGCTGTACGAGAGGGCTCTACGTGAGGGACACCTGCCCGCCGAGGACGCCGGCGAAGCCCCCTGCCTGCTCGACACAGGGCTCCTGCATCCCGCCCTCGACGATCTGGCCCGGCTGGAACCTGTCGCGCCGGCCGTTGCGTTGCAGCGACTGCTGCGGCACTCCGGGGAACGCATCGCGGACGAAAGGCGGCGGGAGGAACAGCTGGCCGAGATCTTTCAGTCACTCATGCAGATCGGTGAACGATCGGCGGAAGAAGGGAGCACTCCGCTCCTCAACGTTCTCAGCGGCAAGGACCGGATCAACCAGGCCATCACCGAGATCCTGGCAGGCGCGACGGAGGAACTGCTCTCCGTCCAGCCCCAGTTGAAGTACCACACCTCCGAATACGCCCGAACAGCGCAAGCCCTGGCGATGCGTCGCGACCAGGCGCTCCTCGACCGCGGCGGCCGGATCCGGGCCCTGTACGCACACACGCAGCGCCACATCCCCGTCGTCGTCGCTCGGTACGAGCAGCTCAGAGGCGATGCCCAGGCCCGCACGCTGGACGAGGTCACCGAACGTCTCATCATCGTCGACAGGGCGGTCGCCTTCATCCCCGCCGACAGCGACCGGGACATGGCGCTGGAGATCCGGCACCCGGCCATCGTGGGTTACCTGACCTCCATGTTCGACCGCTTCTGGCGCCTCGCGATTCCCATGTACCCCCAGTCCGTCCAGCCCCCGTCCCTCAACGGCGTCACCGCACGCCAACGCGCCATCGCCCAACTCCTCGTCGAAGGCCACACCGATGCCGTCATCGCCGACCGGCTCGGCATGAATGTGCGGACCGCGCGGGTGCACATCGCCAAGCTCGCCGCCACTCTGGGCAGTCAGAGCCGGGCTCAGCTCGGGTTTCTCATCGGACGCTCGGGGATTCTTGATCAGGCACGGTGACCGGCGGGCGGTGGGAGCCGTCCAGGCCCGCCTGGGCTATGCGGACGCCCAGTTGGGTGCGGCTCGCCGCGCCCAGGGTCTCCGACAGGCGGGCGATGTGGGCGCGGCAGGTGCGGACGCTGATGCCGAGGCGTTCCGCGATCACCGCGTCCTGGTGGCCCTCCGCCAGCAGCGCCGCGATGGACTGCTCCCGGTGCGAGATGCCCTCGATGCCCGTGTCGGGGAGCGGGGCCGTCAACGGAATGGCGAGGCGCCACAGGCGGTCGAAGACCGTGACCAGGTAGTCCACGAGCGCGGGGTGGCGTAGTTCCAGGGCCATCGTGCGCTCGGCGTTGGCCGGGATGAAGGCCACCGTGCGGTCGAAGAGGATCAGGCGCTCGATCACCTCGTCCAGCGTGCGCGCCTCCACCGCGTCGCCCATCAGCTCCAGATAGGAGAGCAGGCCGTGGCCGTGCCGGGCCACGTGCGTGTAGAGGTCCCGCATGCGTACGCCCCGGCCGCGCAGCGCCATCGCCCGGTGCAGGCCCTCCGACAGCTCCGCCTCCCGCCGGATGCCGCCGGGCTGGACGGTCAGCACCTCCGTCGTGCAGGCCTGCGTCGCCTCGTCCATCGCCGCCTGGATGCGCGCGAGTCCGTCCAGGACACGGATCGCCGGGCCCTCCGAGGCGGACGGCGAGGGCTGCGCATGACGGCGGCCCAGGCCCGCGTACCACTCGAAGGCCTCCACCGCCGAGCCCACGCGTCGCCGGCTCGCGCTGATCTCGTCGTACACGCCGCGCAGCAGCCGTGTCATGACCTCCTGCGGGGAGGTCGGCACCAGCCAGTCCATGTCGTCCGGATCGGGGTGCAGCAGGGCCAGTTCCAGCAGGCAGGGCACCGGCTCCGCGTCCCGGCGGTGCACCCGCCCGCGCCGCACGGCCCGGGAATACACGCGATCCCCGGCCTCGCACAGTCGGTCAGCACCGTGTGGATGCCCGTCCGTCCCGTGCCCGGCCATCGCCCATCCCACCCCCGGTTCAGCGTCTCCGCAGCGCAACTATGCGCGGACGCCTCCGCCTTCGCAACACGGCTCGGGCGGGGAAACGCCCCGGAACACCCCCTGGAGTCCCCTATGTCCACTCCTCCGGGATGACCCGTTGCAACAAGCTGGGGGTGTTTTCCGACCACGCGCTGGTGGGATTGCCGGTCATCGGGGGATTTCGAACAGGGCCGCCGCCGCAGCCCTGCACCGAGGCCGGACGGGGAAGGGAGGGTGAGGACTCCCCGCCCGATCCCCCGACCCCGTGACGGCTACTTCAGGCCGATCGCGCTGCACGCCGCCTTGTACTTCGCCGTGCAGATGTCCGACACCTCGTAGATGTCGTCGGCCACGACCGTGTCCTCGATGTTGTCCTTCGTCAGGGCCACCACGGGCACCAGCTGCGAGGGGATGTCCTTGTTCGTGGGGCTGTCGACCCGGTCGCGGGTCAGCGCGTCGAACTGGATGTCCTTGCCCTGGATCTTCGCCACGGCCATCTCGGCGGCGGCCTCGGCCTCCTGCGGGTAGGACTTGTACACGCTCATGTACTGCTCACCCGCGATGATCCGCTGCACGGCGGCGAGTTCGGCGTCCTGACCGGTGACCGGCGGCAGGTCGGTCACCCCGGCCGCCTGCAGGGCCTTGATGACGCCGCCCGCCATGCCGTCGTTGGCGGCGTAGACCGCGACGATGTTCTCCGCGCCGACCTCGTCGATCGCCTCGGTCATGTTGGCCTGGGCGTTCTCCGGCTTCCAGTCCTTGGTGTCGTAGGACTTGGCGATCGTCACCTTGCCCTTGAGCTCGGACAGCGCGCCCGCCTTGAACTGCTTGGCGTTCGGGTCGGTCGGCGAGCCGTTCATCATCACGATCTTGTCGGTGATGTCGAGGCCGTCGCCGAGCTCCTCCAGCAGCGAACGGCCCTGGACCTCGCCGACGAGTTCGTTGTCGAAGGAGATGTACGCGTCGATCGGACCCTCGGCCAGCCGGTCGTAGGCGATGACCGGGATACCGGCGTCCTTGGCCTTCTTCACGCCGTCCGCGATGCCGTGCGAGTCGACCGCGTCCAGCACGATGACGTCGACCTGGTCCTCGATCATCTGCTGGAGCTGGCTCGCCTGCTTGGCCGCGTCCGCGTCCGCGTTGGCGTACACGACCTTGCCCTCGTCGCTGGTGAGCGACTCCACCTTGCGCTTGAAGATGGGGTAGTCGAACTGGTCGTACCGCGTGTTGGCCTTCTCCGGCAGCAGCAGGCCGACGGTGATGTCGTTGCCCTTCGTCGGGCTCGCGTCGTCGCTGCTGCCCGTCGCGTTGAGCACGCCGCAGCCGGCGAGCATGACGGACACAGTGGTGGCGGCCACGGAGATGGCGATACGACGACGCATGCGAGGGCTCACTTCAGGTACGTATTCGGGACGTGGGCACAGCAGTGCGACCCATGTGACTGAAAAGCCAACGCTTCACCCACCATCGGCGTCAAGGGGAACCACTTAACGAGATGGACACAGCACGCTCCGCTGAACTCGTGCGGAACACGCGGACGACCCGCGAAGGACCCGCGAACACCTGCACATACGCCGCTCATTGATGTGTGCGCGCACGCGTGAGGGCCCGGAGGCCGCACACCGGCCCCCGGGCCCTTACCGGAATGTCACGTCCGCCGCTGTCCGGCTGCTCAGTCCGACTGCTGCTGCCGCTTCGGCCGCCACACCACCAGCGCGCTGGTCTGCTGGACCTCCTGGTACGGCACCAGGTCACGGCGGTAGGAGGCGTGCACCGCCGCCTCGCGCTGGCGCATCGCCGCCGCCGCGCCGTCGAGGGCGTCCTCCAGTTCGGCCACACGGGCCTGGAGCGCGGCGACCTGGTTCTCCAGTTCGATGATGCGCTTGATTCCGGCCAGGTTGATGCCCTCGTCCTGCGACAACTGCTGCACCTGGCGGAGCAGTTCGATGTCGCGGGCCGAGTAGCGCCGGCCCCGCCCGGCGGTGCGGTCCGGCGAGACCAGCCCCAGACGGTCGTACTGGCGCAGGGTCTGCGGGTGCAGGCCGGAGAGCTGGGCCGCCACCGAAATGACGTAGACCGGGGTGTCCTGGGTCAGTTCATACGGATTGCGTCGACGGCCGTCCATCTGAAATCAAGCTCCCTTCGCGGCCTGGAACAGCTCCGCCCGCGGGTCCTCGCCCGCGGTGGCCTCGCGATACGCCTCGAGCGCGTCACGAGCCTTCCCCGACAGGTCCTTGGGAACACTCACCTCGACGGTGACCAGCAGATCACCGCGGGTGCCGTCCTTGCGGACCGCGCCCTTGCCCCGGGCGCGCATGGTGCGGCCGTTGGGCGTGCCCGGTGGCAGCTTCAGCGTCACCGGCGGCCCGCCCAGCGTCGGGACCCGCACCTCGCCGCCGAGAGCCGCCTCGGGATACGTCACCGGCACGGTGACGGTGAGGTTGTCGCCCTTGCGGCCGAACACCGGGTGCGCGCCGACGTGCACGACGACGTACAGATCGCCCGCCGGGCCGCCGCGCTCGCCCGGGGCGCCCTTGCCGCGCAGCCGGATCCGCTGGCCGTCGCTGACGCCCGCGGGGATGCGCACCTGCATCGTCCGCGAGGACTTGGCCCGGCCGCTGCCCTTGCAGATGTCGCACGGGGTCTCCGCGATCAGACCGCGGCCCTTGCAGTCCGGGCACGGGTCGGTCAGGGAGAAGCCCCCGCCGCTGCCCCGCGCGACCTGGCCGGTGCCGACGCAGGTCGGGCACACGCGCGGTGTGCCGTTCTTGTCGCCGGTGCCCGAACAGGCCTTGCAGGGCGCCTGGGAGGACATCCTGAGCGGGACGGTCGCGCCCTCGATCGCCTCGGTGAAGCTGAGCGTGACCTCGGACTCGATGTCCTGGCCGCGCCGCGGCTGCGTACGCGTCCCCGCGCCCGCGCCGCCACGGTTGAACAGGCCCCCGAAGACGTCACCGAGACCGCCGCCGAAGCCGCCGCCCGCGCCCTGGCCGCCGGCCTGGCCGCCGAACAGGTCGCTGAGGTCGAAGTTGAACGAGCCGCCGCCGGCGCCCGGCCCCGGGCGGAAGCCGCCGTTGCCGAACAGCGCGCGGGCCTCGTCGTACTCCTTGCGCTTCTTGGGGTCCCCGAGGATGTCGTTCGCCTCGGAGATCTCCTTGAAGCGCTCCTCCGCCTTGGCGTTGCCCTTGTTGGCGTCCGGGTGGTACTCGCGGGCGAGCTTCCGGTACGCCTTCTTGATCTCGGCCTCGGTGGCGTCCTTGGGGACGCCGAGGACCTTGTAGTAGTCCTTCTCGATGAAGTCCTTGGTGCTCATCCCCGACGTCCCTCCTTCCCGTCGTCGGTGATTACGTCAGCCCTCCTCCGGGCCACCGTTCTCCTTGTTCTCCGCCGGTTCGGCCTTGTCCTCGGTGCTCTCCTCGGCGGCCTTCACCGTCTGCGCGCCCGGCTGCGGTTCGGCGACGGCCACCCGCGCGGGGCGGATGGTGCGCTCGCCGATGCGATACCCCGGCTGGAGGATCGCGACGCAGGTCGTCTCGGTGACGTCCGGGGCGTAGGAGTGCATCAGGGCCTCGTGGATCGTCGGGTCGAAGGGCTCGCCCTCCTTGCCGAACTGCTGCAGGCCCATCTTCGCCACGGTCGTCTCCAGCGACTCGGCGACGGACTTGAACCCGCCGACCAGTTCGCCGTGCTCCCGCGCGCGGCCGATGTCGTCGAGCACGGGCAGGAGCTCGGTCAGGAGGTTCGCGATGGCGATCTCCTTGACCGCGATCCGGTCGCGCTCGACCCGGCGGCGGTAGTTCTGGTACTCGGCCTGGAGGCGCTGCAGGTCCGCGGTGCGCTCACCGAGCGCGGTGCGCACCTGGTCCAGCTGGGCCACCAGGGCCGCGTTCTGGCCCGTGTCCCCGGCCGGGGCCGCCCCCTCCTCCGCGGAGGGGGTGGGGGCGGCCTTCGGCTCGGCGTCTTCGGAAGCGGCGCCGGAGGGGACGTCGGGCTGCTGCGGCTGCTGCTCGTCGAAGCCCGGGGTCTCCTCCGTCACGCGGCACCGTCCTTCCGCTCGTCGTCGACGATCTCGGCGTCCACGACGTCGTCGTCGGCCTTGGCCTCACCGGCACCGGCGCCGGCCGAGGCACCGCCGGCCGCCTGTGCGCCCTGGGCGTCGGCGTACATGGCCTGGCCCAGCTTCTGGGAGACGGCCGCGACCTTCTCGGTGGCGGTGCGGATCTCGGCGGTGTCGTCGCCCTTGAGCTTCTCCTTCAGCTCGGCGACGGCGGCCTCGACCTCGGACTTGATCTCGCCGGGGACCTTGTCCTCGTTGTCCGCGAGGAACTTCTCGGTCTGGTAGACGAGCTGCTCGCCCTGGTTGCGGGACTCGGCGGCCTCGCGGCGCTTGTGGTCCTCCTCCGCGTAGCGCTCGGCCTCCTCACGCATGCGGTCGACCTCTTCCTTCGGGAGCGAGGAGCCGCCGGTGACGGTCATCTTCTGCTCCTTGCCGGTGCCGAGGTCCTTCGCCGTGACGTGCATGATGCCGTTGGCGTCGATGTCGAAGGAGACCTCGATCTGCGGGACGCCGCGCGGCGCCGGGGGCAGACCGGTCAGCTCGAACATGCCGAGCTTCTTGTTGTACGCCGCGATCTCGCGCTCGCCCTGGTAGACCTGGATCTGCACCGACGGCTGGTTGTCCTCGGCCGTGGTGAAGATCTCCGAGCGCTTGGTCGGGATCGTGGTGTTGCGCTCGATCAGCTTGGTCATGATGCCGCCCTTGGTCTCGATGCCGAGGGACAGCGGGGTGACGTCGAGCAGCAGGACGTCCTTGACCTCGCCCTTGAGGACACCGGCCTGGAGCGAGGCGCCGATGGCGACGACCTCGTCCGGGTTCACACCCTTGTTGGCCTCCTTGCCGCCGGTCAGCTCCTTGACGAGCTCGGCGACGGCGGGCATACGGGTGGAGCCGCCGACGAGGACGACGTGGTCGATCTCGTTGATGGAGATGCCGGCGTCCTTGATGACGTTGTGGAACGGCGTCTTGCAGCGCTCGAGCAGGTCCGCGGTCAGCTGCTGGAACTGAGCCCGGGTCAGCTTCTCGTCGAGGTGCAGGGGGCCCTCGGCGGAGGCGGTGATGTAGGGCAGGTTGATCGAGGTCTCGGTGGAGCTCGACAGCTCGATCTTCGCCTTCTCGGCGGCCTCGCGCAGACGCTGCAGCGCCATCTTGTCCTTGGACAGGTCCACGCCGTGACCCGACTGGAACTGCTTGACCAGGTAGTCGACGACGCGCTGGTCCCAGTCGTCACCACCGAGGTGGTTGTCACCGTTGGTGGCCTTCACCTCGACGACACCGTCGCCGATCTCCAGCAGGGAGACGTCGAAGGTACCGCCACCGAGGTCGAAGACGAGGATGGTCTGGTCGTCCTTGTCGAGGCCGTACGCCAGCGCGGCGGCCGTCGGCTCGTTGACGATGCGCAGCACGTTCAGACCGGCGATCTCGCCGGCCTCCTTGGTCGCCTGGCGCTCGGCGTCGTTGAAGTACGCCGGGACGGTGATGACCGCGTCGGTCACCTTCTCGCCCAGGTACGCCTCGGCGTCCCGCTTCAGCTTCTGCAGCACGAAGGCGCTGATCTGCTGCGGGTTGAAGTCCTTGCCGTCCAGGTTGATCTTCCAGTCGGTGCCCATGTGGCGCTTGACCGACCGGATGGTCCTGTCGACGTTGGTCACGGCCTGGCGCTTGGCCACCTCACCGACCAGCACCTCACCGTTCTTGGCGAAGGCGACGACGGAAGGCGTGGTCCTGGCGCCCTCGGCGTTGGTGATGACGGTGGGCTCGCCGCCCTCCAGAACGCTGACGACGGAGTTAGTCGTGCCCAGGTCGATGCCGACCGCACGTGCCATTTCAATTCCTCCAGCTGACTTGAGTGGAACGGACTCAAGCATGCCTGACGCCCGACGCAGGGTCAACAGAGCTGAGTCGATCAGACTCAACTCTTATCTGCTCCTTACGCGCAACGGGCGTCTGACCTGTGGTGATGCGGCCGGTGATCGGTTATGGGGTACGAAATCTGGGTGCGCGCGAGGGTTCACGCGCGGCCTGCGCCGCCCGCTGGGCCCGCGCGGGGGGCGGCTCCTCGGACGACCGGCTGCGGGGGACGTCGGGGAGACGTCCGCGCGGCCGGTCGGCGACCGAGCGGGGCCGGGGAGCGGTGGCCGGCGGACGGCCGACCTCGGACGGACGGCCGACCTCGGACGGACGGCCGCTCCCGGAGGGACGACCGGCTCCGGAGGGACGGTCGGTCCCGGATGGACCACCGACTCCGGACGGACGACCGGCCCCGGACGGACGATCGGCCCCGGAGGAACGACCGGCCCCGGATGGACCACCGACTCCGGACGGACGACCACCCCCAGAGGGACGACCGGCCCCGGATGGACCACCGACTCCGGACGGACGTCCACCCCCAGAGGGACGACCGGCCCCGGTTGGACGGTCTACCCCGGATCGAGTCCGGGTATCGGCTCCGGCCACCGGGACTCTCGCCACCCGTCGGCCGTCCCTGCCGTACGGCGGCGGCCCCTCGGCCACCGGTCCGGCGGGCTCCCCGGAGACCCGGCCGGAGGGCGCCTCGGCCCTGCGGCCGACAGCCGTCCCCGCGGACCTCCCGGACGCCTCGCGCCCCGGTACCCGCACCAGGGCAAGCACCACCACCACCGTAACCGCCGCCACCCATCGCACGGCGCCCCCGGAGGTGCGGCCCGTATGGGTGAGCACGGCGACGAGTACCCCGGCGAGCGCGCCGATGCCGAGCAGTACGGTCACGGCGCGCGGAGCGAGCCCGAGGCGCCGCAGGCGGTGCGCGAGATGGTCCGGGCGGCCACGCGGCAGGGGCCGGCCGGCCAGCCATCGCGACAGCACCACGAGGACGGCGTCCGCGCACACCACGGCGGTGAGGGCGAACAGCACGCCCGCGCTCGTGCCGACCCCCTGCCCGGCGCGCACGAACACCGCCGCCGAGGCGAGCACGAACCCGGCGAACAGCGCACCGCCCGCACCGAGCGCGACCCGGGCGGGATACCAGTTGTGCATGAGGAATCCGGTGAGCGCGGCGGCCAGCACGCTCAGCAGCACCGCGACCCCGTCCATCAGCTCCACGGCCGCACAGGCCGCCACCCCGAACGCGGTCACCACCCCCACACCCCCGGCCAGCCCGTCGGCGTGGTCCAGCCCCCGGAACGCCACGGTGACGCACACCACCCACCCCGCGGCGAGCAGCCCGGCGCCCGCACCGGTCTCCGGGTACGGCACCACGAGCACCGCCGCCAGAGCCGTACCGGCGACGGGCACCCACCAGCGCAGCCGCCAGCGGTCCACGGCGAGCCCGAGCGCGCCGACGCAGACCCCGGCCACCAGGAGCCGTCCGACCCCGGAACCGAGCGGCGCGACGCCCGTCCAGTCGCCGACGCCGGCGACCAGCCCGGTCACCAGCATGACGGCGACTCCCCCGGACAGTGGAACCGCCCGCTGCCGCCGCCGGTCCACGGCACCGAGGCGCAGGGCGGGGCCCCGCAGCACCGCCGTGAGGAGGGCGGAGAGCAGCAGGGCGGTGGTGGCGACGACGATCCCGTAGAGCACGGATATAAGTTAGGGGCGTATGTACGGATTTGGCGTGAATAACACGATCGGAAGCGAGGTGCCATCGCAGACACCCCGTTCGGCGCCGTACCGGATCCCCCGTTCGGCGTCACGCCAGGCAGCCTCAGCGATATGTCAGGCGACCCTCAGCGACTCAGATCACCCCACGCCCGGCTACAGTGCGACCGAAGATAGGGGTAATCTCGAACAGACTGCATAAGTTACCGCTTAGTAATCTGGGGAAGCCGTAGCGGAGCCCCCGACGAACGCCTCGCAGGCCCGAGGAGCCCCCATGCAACTCGCCGCGATCATCGTGTCGCTGGTTCTGACCGTGGTCGGCGTTGCGCTGCTCGCACGCGCGATCGGTCAGTTCGTCCGGTACTTCAGGCTGGGCCAGCCGGTCCCCGCCGGTACCCGGACCGACAACCCCTACCAGCGCAGTGTGACCCTCGTCCGGGAGTTCCTCGGACACACCCGCATGAACCGCTGGGGCATCGTCGGCGTCGCCCACTGGTTCGTGGCGATCGGCTTCCTGACGCTGCCGCCGACGATCGTCACCGCCTACGGCCAGCTCTTCGAGGCCGACTGGACCCTTCCGGTGCTCGGCGGCTTCCTGCCGTACGAGATGTACATCGAGTTCATCGGCGCCATGACCACCCTCGGCATCGCCGTCCTCATGGTCATCCGCCTGCTGAGCCTGCCGTCCCGGCCCGGCCGCAAGTCGCGCTTCACCGGCTCGAAGATGGGTCAGGCGTACTTCGTCGAGTACGTCATCCTCACCATCGGCCTCGCGATCTACGTGCTGCGCGGCCTGGAGGGCGCGATCCACCACGTGGACCACTACGAGGCGGCGTACTTCGCCTCGTACCCGCTGGTGCTGGCCCTGAAGGGCCTGAGCATCGGCACGCTGCAGAACCTGGTCTACCTGTTCGCGATGATCAAGCTGAGCACGACCATGATCTGGATGATCACGGTCTCGCTCAACACCAACATGGGCGTCGCGTGGCACCGCTTCCTGGCCTTCCCGAACATCTGGTTCAAGCGGAACGCGGACGGTTCGACCGCGCTGGGTGCGTTGCAGCCGATGACGTCGGGCGGGAAGCCGATCGACTTCACCGACCCGGGTGACGACGACGTGTTCGGTGTCTCGCAGGTCGAGCAGTTCTCCTGGAAGGGTCTGCTGGACTTCTCCACCTGCACCGAGTGCGGTCGCTGCCAGTCGCAGTGCCCGGCCTGGAACACCGGTAAGCCGCTGTCGCCGAAGCTGCTGAT